>NZ_JAEMUX010000039.1 GCF_016598475.1 Streptomyces adelaidensis | reverse complement strand
GGCTAGATCTAGAGCGCGCCCTTGCGTGACAACTGGTTGAAGGCCAGCCATCCCGGCAGCACGGGCAACCACAGGGTCAGCAGTCGGAACAGCAGCACCGCGGGCGCGGCGACCTCCAAGGGGAGCCCCACGGCGGTCAGACCGAACGTCAGGGTGGCCTCGACGGCGCCCACACCGCCCGGCGTCGGCGCCGCGGACCCCAGCGCGTTGCCCGCGAGGAAGACGACGGCGACGCTGGCGATGCTGATCGAAACGCCGTCGTTGCCGAAGGCGCGGATCGAGGCGTCCAGGCACATCACGAAGCATCCGGTGAGCAGCAGCATGCCGCCGATGCCGGTGACCAGCTTCTGCGGCCGTTGCAGCACGTCGAGCATGCGCGGTACGACGCCGGCGAAGAGCGACCGCACGCGCGTGACGACGAACTTGCGCAGGAACGGGATCGAGGTCACCACCAGGACGAGCACCGCGACCGTCAGCAGACCCGCGATGACAGTGCGGGACGGCGACAGGGACGGTGTCTTCTCGATTCCGGTCAGGTAACCGAAAGCGAGCAGCATCAGGATGTGGCAGCCCAGCCCGAACAGCTGCGACGCACCGACACTCGCCACCGCGAGGCCCGGCCGCACCCCCGCGCGCTGCAGAAAGCGCGTGTTGAGGGCCACACCGCCGACAGCCGCGGGTGCCACGATCTTCACGAACGACCCAGCGACCTGCGCCGCCACCGTCCGCAGGAACGGCACCCGCTCCGGCACGAAGCCCAGCAGGCTCATCGCTGCCGCGCCGTAGCTCAGCGCCGAGAAGAACGCGGCCGCGGCGACCCAGCCCCACTCGGCGTTCTCGATGAGCGGCCCGAACTGGGTATGGGTGAGCTGGGTCAGCAGGTAGTACGCGCCGATGGCACCGGCGATGAGGCTGATCAGCGTACGCGGTTTGACCCGCTCGAGACGGGCGGGTTCGACCGGTGCCTGAGGCCTGATCAGCAACACCTGCCGGCGGATCTGGGTGAGCAGGTCCTCCTCCCGGGCCTCCTCCAGGGCATCGTCGATCGCCCGCTTCTCGGCCCGCTGCTCGGCCCGTACGGCCTTCTTGTCGGCCTTGCCGGGCTCGGCGGCCTCCTTGTGCTCCTCAGCGCGCGCCTGCTTGGCCAGCTGGGACGCCTCAAGGACCGCCTGGCGTTCGCGCTCGGCGCGTTCCCGGGCCAGTCTGCGCAGGGTCGCGCGCGTGGAGCGCGACAGCGCGATGGGCTGCAGCAACGGCAGGCAGTCGGCCACCGCGTCGGGCCCGAGCACGCTCACCGCCGAGGCCACCGCGCGCTCGGCGCCCACCCGCAGGCCCAGCGTCGTCAGCAACTGGGAAACGTCCATGCGCAGCACCAGGTCACCGGCCGCGATCTCGCCGACCCGCATATCGGTCAGGATCACCGTGCCGGAACGATCCACCAGAACCGCGTCGCCCACCAGCCTGCGGTGCGCGATACGCCGCGACTGCAGCGCCTTCACCTGGTGCCAGGTGTCGGACATCAGCTCGTCGGTGACCTCGTCGTCCGCCAGGGAGTCCAGCGTGTGCCCGCCCGTGTGCTCGTAGACGAGCATCACGGCGTCCGGCCCGAGCTCCGAGGTCGCGATCAGCTTGGGCGCGTTGGCGCCGGCCGCGATGGCCGCGTACGCGAGGAGGGCCTCCTGCTCCAGGGCCTGGCGCAGCGACTGGAGGCTGCGGCGCGTCGTGATGCCGCGCAGCGTCAGCCGCCGCCAGACGCGGTAGAAGAAGCCCTGTGCCTGCTGCTCCCGGTCGACGACGGTGACGTCCAGAGGCGGGCCGTCCTCCAGGGTCACGAAGTACCGGCGGCCCCGGTCGCCGCCCTCCGCCGTGTCCGGGACCTCCTCACGGGCCGCGCTGACCGGCTTGAAGCCGACCCGCCTGAGGCCGGCCATCAGGGTCCGGCCCGTCGGGCGTACGTTCGGTGAGCCGACCGCGTACAGCGTTCCGTAGGCGACGGTCCAGCCGATCAGCACCGTCAGGATGATCGAGAACGGTGTCGTGTAGCCGGTGACCAGCATCGAGAAGGCGTCGAGCAGCAGCACGATCCACAGCACGGCCCGCCAGCGCGGTCTGCGCGACATGCCGACGGCGGTCATGTACGCGATGACCGGCGCGAGATAGCCGTGCACGGGGTCGGTGAGGGCGTGGATGTCGCCGGGGGAGGGCTGGGTGAGCGCCTCCTGGATCGAGCCCGGGGCGGCCCGGGCGACCCACAGATCGGTCGCCAGCGTCACCCCGTGGGCCAGGACCGCCGCGAGCACGCCGTCGGCGATACGCAGCCCGTCCCGCTTGATCAGCCGCTCGATCGCGAAGGCGACCGGCACCAGCAGGATCGCGATGCTCGACCCGAGGCCCGCGAGCTTGATCAGGAGATCGGGCGCCTGCCCCGTGCCCTTGTTGATGTCCTGTTCGAGTCCCGACGTGGTGCCGTGGGCGAACGCGGCGATCGCCAGCAGGAGAATGATCCCGAGGATGCCGACCGACAGCCGCATGAGGTCGGAGGGACGGTGCACGCGCGCGGGGAGCAACGGTTCGTCGCCCTCCACCTCCTCGGAGTGGGCGTCCTCCAGATCCTCCTCGTCCCACCTGACCTGGGGCTTCTCGTTCTCGTGCGTCTTCTCGTCTCCGCGCGTCCTGGGGGAGGGTGTTTCGGCCGAGGAGGCGTCAGAGTCCGAGGAGGCAGAAGCCGGGGCAGTGCCGGAGTCCTTCTTCGAGGCGTTCTCGCCGGCCTTGTCGTCCCGGTCGGCGGTGTCCGGGCGCGACGAGGCGTCAGAGGTGCCCGCCGCGTCATCGGGGTGCACGCTCTGCTGCTTCATCGTCTCTTCTTGGTCTCGTATCACCAGTCACCGCCCGCACGATGGTGGCATGCCCGGTGGGCACACCGGGGCATCAGGGTGCAACGCGGGGGCGCACAGTCTGCCCGAAGACCGCCCCCGGGGCGAAGGACGCACGCGTCGGCCACCACGTCCCATTGTCGGTGGGGTCGGGCAGGATGGGGCGGATGAGCGAGGAGAGCCTTCCGGCGGACGCCCTGCCGGAGTACGCCGAGCGGGTCCTGGAGGTCACCGACCTGATCCCGTCCGGGCGGGTCATGACGTACGGGGACGTCGCCGAATGGCTGGGGGAGGGCGGCCCGCGCCAGGTGGGCCGTGTGATGGCCCTCTACGGAGGCGCGGTCCCCTGGTGGCGGGTCGTCCGTGCCGACGGGGTCCTGCTGCCCGGCCACGAGCTGAGAGCCCTGGACCGCTACCGCGCGGAGGGCACCCCTCTGCGTGAGGCGAGCCGGGCCGCCGAAGGCCATGTGCCGCGCGTCGACATGAAACGGGCGCGCTGGGACGGCGGCTGACGCGCGGAGGGTCACAGCTGCCAGCTTCGGGCATCCGTCGGACCGTGGTGCGACCCCTGGGCCGTACGGGTGAAACGGGGCACGTCGGTGGTATGCCGTACGTTCGTGGGGCGAGGGACGCACGTGCCGTGCGAGTCGGGAGGGAACAGGAGGAAGCCCTGCTTCCGCATCAATCGTCGGCGTAGCGTCGGCTCCACGTGTCCCTCTCACCCCGTGGCCACCGCCCTCGACGAGCGGCGGGCCTCCCACTCTTTTCCCGACCACCCCTCGACGACGGCGCGCCGCGCCGGCAGTGACATCTCGCACACCCACCAGGACCGGCGAACCACGTGAGCTCCTCTTTCTCCACCAGGCGCCTGTCGCACACCCAGGTGCGACAGGGGAGCCGTGGCGCTTACCGGCTGGTGCGTACCCGACCGGCACGGACGGACCCCCCTCGTCTGGACGCCGAGCAGCGCGGTGTGGTTGACCACGAGAGGGGCCCTTTGCTCGTGCTCGCGGGTCCGGGCACCGGCAAGACGACCACGCTCGTCGAGTCAGTGGCGGCCCGCGTCGCCGGTGGCGCGGACCCCGCGCGTGTCCTGGTCCTGACCTTCAGCCGCAAGGCGGCCGTGGAACTGCGCGACCGTATGGCGCTCCGCATGGGCGCCGCGCGCGCCCCGCAGGCCACCACCTTCCACTCCTTCTGTTACGCGCTGGTACGCGCCCACCAGGACAGCGACCTGTTCGTCGAACCGCTGCGGCTGCTGTCCGGCCCCGAACAGGACGTGGCGGTCCGTGAACTGCTCGCGGGCCAGCCCGCCCTGGAGCGCCTGGGACTCGCACACGTGCGCTGGCCGGACGATCTGCGCGCCTGCCTCACCACGCGCGGCTTCGCCGACGAGGTCCGCGCGGTCCTGGCCCGCAGCCGTGAACTGGGTCTGGCACCCGAGGACCTGCGGGCCTTCGCCGCGCGCATAGGCCGTCCGGACTGGCTCGCGGCCTCCGCCTTTCTCGCCGAGTACCTCGACGTCCTCGACCTGCAAGGAGTGCTCGACTACGCGGAACTGGTCCACCGCGCGGTGCTCCTCGCCGGCCGCCCCGGCGTCGCCGAGCGGCTGGCCGCGCGGTACGACGCGGTCTACGTCGACGAGTACCAGGACACGGACCCGGCCCAGGTGCGCCTGCTGATGGCCCTCGCGGGCGGCGGCCGCACCCTGGTCGCCTTCGGCGACCCCGACCAGTCGATCTACACCTTCCGGGGCGCCGATGTGAACGGCATTCTGGAATTCCCCGCCGCGTTCCCGCGCGCGGACGGCCGCCAGGCCCCGGTCGCCGTCCTCAGGACCTCCCGCCGTTCGGGCGCCGCCCTGCTCGCGGCCACCCGCCTGGTCACCCAGCGCATGCCGCTCACCCGCCTCCCCGCGGAGAAGGTACGGGCTCACCGCGAGCTCAGGCCGGCGCGGGACGGGGGCCGCGTCGAGGTCTACACGTACCCGACGCCGGGTACCGAGCTGGACAACATCGCGGACATCCTGCGCCGGGCCCATCTGGAGGACGGCGTCCCCTGGAGCGAGATGGCAGTCCTGGTGCGCGCCGGCGCCCGCACGATCCCCTCGATACGGCGCTCTCTCACCGCCTCAGGCGTCCCCCTGGAGATCGACGGCGACGACCTGCCCCTGCGCCACGAACCGGCCGTACAGCCACTGCTGACGGCTCTGCGGGCGGTGGCACGGGCCGAGCTGGACGACGTGACTCCGCAGTCCTCGGCCGAGGGCGACGAAGCGACTCCATCGTCCTCGGCCGAGGAGTCCGACGGCTCGTCCGGCGCATCCGAGTCCGAGCCCTGCTGGCTCGACACCGAAACCGCGCTCACCCTCCTGACCTCGCCCCTCGCCGGCATGGACACCGCCGATCTTCGGCGCCTCGGCCGGGCGCTGCGCGAGGAGGAGCGGGCCGGGGGCAACCCCGTACCGCCGCCCTCGGACGACCTGCTGGCGCGGGCGCTGGCGGAGCCGGAGCGGCTGGTGGCGCACGACCCGGCGTACGCGCGGGGCGCGCAACGGCTCGGTGCGCTGCTGCGGAAGGCCCGTGAGCGCCTCGCGGGCGGCGGCACGGCCGAGGAGGCGCTTTGGGAGCTGTGGGACGGCACGCCGTGGCCCAGGCGCCTGGAGCGGGCCGCCCGGCGCGGTGGGGCCGCCGGACGCAACGCGGACCGTGACCTCGACGCCGTGTGCGCACTGTTCGCCACGGCGGCCCGCGCGGAGGAGCGCACCGGCGGTCTCGGCGCCCTGAACTTCCTGGCCGAGATCGAGGCCGAGGACATCGCCGCCGACACGCTCACCGGACGGGCCGTCCGCCCCGACGCCGTACGCCTGATGACCGCGCACCGCTCCAAGGGCCTCCAGTGGCGCCTGGTCGTCGTCGCCGGTGCCCAGGAGGGACTTTGGCCGGACCTGCGCCGCCGCGGCTCGCTCCTGGAGGCGGACCGCATCGGCCGTGACGGTCTCGCCGAACCGCTCACGCCGGGCGCGCTGCTCGCGGAGGAACGACGACTGTTCTACGTGGCTGCCACGCGCGCGCGTGAGCGCCTCGTGGTCACCGCCGTGAAGGCCCCGGCTGACGACGGGGACCAGCCTTCCCGCTTCCTCACCGAACTCGGCGTCGAGCCGAAGGACGTCACCGGCCGCCCCGGTCGCCCGCTGTCGGTGGCCGCCCTTGTCGCCGAACTGCGCGCCACGACCGTGGACCCGCGTGTGTCGGACACCCTCCGTGAGGCCGCAGCCCTGCGCCTGGCCCGGCTGGCCGCGCTGAGCGACGAGGACGGCCGCCCGCTCGTGCCTTCGGCGCACCCGTACCGCTGGTGGGGCATGTTCGAGCCCACCGAGAGCAAGGTCCCGCTCAGAGACCGCGATCAGCCCGTCGTGCTCTCCGGCAGCGCCCTCGACCAGCTCGCCAACACCTGTGCCTTGCAGTGGTTCCTGGGCCGCGAGGTGAAGGCCGACGCGCCGGCAACCGCAGCCCAGGGCTTCGGCAACGTCGTCCACGTCCTGGCCGACGAGGTCGCCTCCGGACGCACCCCCGCCGACCTCGACGTCCTCATGGAGCGCCTCGACTCCGTGTGGAACGCGCTGGCCTTCGACGCGCCCTGGAAGTCGGAGCAGGAGAAGCAGCACGCGCGCGTGGCGCTCGAACGCTTCCTGAAGTGGCACGTCGACTCAAACGGCGTCCGCACCGGCCGCGCCCCGGTGGCCAGCGAGCACGACTTCGACGTCACCCTCGGAGCGGGCGACTACGAGGTGCGCATCCGAGGCTCCATGGACCGCGTCGAGGCCGACACCGAGGGCCGCGCCTATGTCGTCGACTTCAAGACGGGCAAGCAGCCGGTGAGTGCCGCCGAGGTGGCCCGCCACCCCCAGCTCGCCGTGTACCAGCTCGCGGTCCGTGAGGGTGCCGTCGACGAGCCCTTCGGAGACGTACGCCCCGAGCCGGGCGGCGCCGAACTCGTCCAGCTGAGGCAGGGCGCCGCCAAGAAGAACGGCGGCGAGACGCTTCCCAAGGTGCAGGCCCAGGAGCCGCTGGAAGGGGAGTGGGTGGGCGACCTCCTCGCCACGGCTGCCGGAAAGGTCCTGGACGAACGTTTCTCCCCGACCACTGGACAACACTGCGCACATTGCGCGTTTCGGGCATCGTGCAGTGCCCGCCCGGAAGGTCGTCACGTGGTCGAGTGACAGGCGCGCGGCGGGCCCGGAACGCGGGGGCGGCCCCGGGCCGCGACGGGAGTGATCCACAGCACCACCCGTGCTGACCAGCGCGTCTCCCCACCCGGAGGGCGATCCGGCATCAATGTCAGTGGCCGACGCTAGCCTCTCTGAGATGTCCGCCCGTATCAGCGATCCCGAGCAGCTCAAAGAGGTCCTCGGCATCCCCTTCACCCCGGAGCAGACGGCCTGCATCGTCGCGCCGCCCGCCCCGCAGGTGATCGTGGCCGGAGCCGGGTCGGGCAAGACCACGGTGATGGCCGCGCGCGTGGTGTGGCTGGTCGGCACCGGACAGGTCGCTCCCGAACAGGTGCTCGGCCTGACGTTCACCAACAAGGCGGCGGGCGAACTCGCCGAGCGCGTACGCAAGGCCCTGGTCAGGGCGGGCATCACCGACCCGGACGTGATCGACCCGGACAACCCGCCGGGCGAGCCGGTCATCTCCACGTACCACGCGTTCGCCGGCCGTCTCCTGACCGACCACGGACTGCGCATCGGCCTGGAACCCACCTCCCGGCTCCTCGCCGACGCCACCCGCTACCAACTCGCCGCGCGCGTCCTGCGCGAGTCCCCAGGCCCGTATCCCTCGCTCACCCGCTCCTTTCCGGACCTGGTCAGTGACCTTCTGATCCTCGACTCCGAACTCGCCGAACACCTCGTACGCCCCGAGGAACTGCGCGCGTACGACGCCGAACTGCTGCGCGAACTGGAGGGCGCCAAGCTCACCAACGCAGACCTTCGCAAGGTCCCCGAGGCGGCCGCCGCCCGGCGGGAGCTCGCCGAGCTGGTGGTCCGCTACCGCGCGGCCAAGCGTGAGCGGGACCTCCTCGACTTCGGCGACCAGATCGCCCTGTCCGCCGGCCTCGCCCGGCTCCCCGAGGTCGGGGCCATCCTGCGGGACCAGTTCCGGGTGGTCCTGCTCGACGAGTACCAGGACACCTCCGTGGCCCAACGCGTGCTGCTGGCGGGTCTGTTCGGGGGTGGCACCGGCCACCCCGTGACGGCGGTAGGCGACCCCTGCCAGGCGATCTACGGCTGGCGCGGCGCGTCCGTCGCCAACCTCGACGACTTCCCCGAGCACTTCGCCCTCCCCGACGGCCGCCCGGCGACCCGCCAGGCGCTCAGTGAGAACCGCCGCAGCGGCGGCCGCCTCCTCGACCTGGCCAACGGCCTGGCGGAGCCCCTGCGGGCCATGCACGCGGGCGTGGAGGCGCTCCGGCCCGCCCCCGGCGCCGAACGCGACGGCGTGGTCCGCTGCGCCCTGCTGCGCACGCACGCCGAGGAGCTCGACTGGATCGGCGATTCGATCGCCCACCTCGTGCGCACCGGCAAGGAACCCGGCGAGATCGCCGTCCTGTGCCGTACGGCCACCGACTTCGCCGAGATCCAGGGCGCGCTCGTCGCCCGCGACATCCCGGTGGAGGTCGTCGGCCTCTCCGGGCTGCTCCACCTCCCCGAGGTCGCCGACCTCGTCGCCGTCTGCGAGGTCCTCCAGGATCCCGGCGCCAACGCGTCCCTCGTCCGCCTCCTCACAGGGCCGCGCTGGCGGATCGGCCCGCGCGACCTCGCGCTCCTGGGGCGCCGGGCCAGGCTGCTCGTGTCCCACGCGCGCGTGGCCGGCGACGACGACCCGGACCGCCGGCTCGCTGCCGCAGTCGAGGGCGTCGACCCGTCCGAGGTGATCTCACTGGCGGACGCACTGGACACGTTCCTGGAGCTGCCGATCGAAGCCGAGGGGGAGGACGACGGGCTGCCGTTCTCGACGGACGCGCGCGTACGGTTCGCCCGCCTCGCCGCCGAACTGCGCGACCTGCGCCGCTCGCTCGCCGACCCGCTCATGGACGTCCTCCACCGGGTGCTCGCCGTCACCGGCCTGGAGGTGGAACTCTCCGCGTCCCCGCACGCGCTCGCCGCCCGCCGCCGCGAGACCCTGTCCAACTTCCTGGACATCGCCGCCTCCTTCGCCGCCAACAGCGACCGGGAGGCCACCCTGCTCGCCTTCCTCGGCTTCCTGCGGACGGCCGCCCAGTACGAGAAGGGTCTCGACAACGCCCTGCCGGGCGGCGAGAACACCGTCAAGGTGCTCACCGCCCACAAGTCCAAGGGCCTGGAGTGGGACGTCGTCGTCGTCCCCGGCCTGGTCACCGGGACCTTCCCCAGCACCCAGGGCCGCGAGAAATGGACAGCCCAGGGCAAGGTCCTGCCGCACGAACTGCGTGGCGACGCCGACACGCTCCCCGACGTCGAGGCGTGGGACTCACGGGGCCTGAAGGCCTTCCAGGAGGCCATGAAGGACCACCAGCACACCGAGGAACTCCGCCTCGGCTACGTCACGTTCACCCGCCCCCGCTCCCTGCTCCTCGGTTCCGGCCACTGGTGGGGCCCGTCCCAGAAGCGCCCGCGCGGACCCTCCGACTTCCTCACGGCCCTGTACGCCCACTGCGGCGCCGGGCACGGCGAGATCGAGGTCTGGGCCGACGAACCGGAGGAGGGCGCCGAGAACCCCGCCCTGCACGAGGCGGCCGCTGACCATGCCTGGCCCCTCCCGCTCGACGGCAAGGCCCTGCTCCGCCGCCGCGCGGCCGCCGAGACCGTACTGGCCCACCTGGAGCGAGCCGCCTCCCACGAGGACACGCGTCCGGGGGCCGCTCACGACCCGGCCTCCCACCCTTATTCCTACGACGACCCGGACTGGCCGCCTCCGCCGGACGACGAAGAGGTCCCCCCCGGGGACGAGGACTTCCCGGACGACGTCCCCTTCGGGGAGGACGTCTTCCCGGCGGACGTCCCCGAGGGCCTCGACGAGGAGGGCGCGTCCGACTGGGACTCCTGGTCGGCCGACCGACCCGCACAGGCCTCCCACGCGCGCGTGCCCCACCCCGGACAGGACGGGCCTACGCCTGCCGTGCCGCACCCCCGAAGGCGCCCCGCCACCTCCGGACTCACCCCCGAGGAGGCCCGCACCATCGCGTCCTGGGACCGCGACCTCGACGCCCTCACCGGTGAGCTCCTGCGCGCCCGCGCGAAAGTCACCGACGTACCCCTGCCCGCGTCCCTGACCGCCTCGCAGCTGGTACGGCTGGCCGCCGACCCGGCCGGTTTCGCGCAGGAACTCGCCCGTCCCATGCCGCGCCCCCCACAGCCCGCGGCGCGGCGCGGCACCCGCTTCCACGCCTGGGTCGAGGCCCGCTTCGAAGAGCTGCGCCTGCCCATGCTGGAGCCCGACGAGCTGCCCGGCAGCGAGGCCGAGATCGCCGACGAACGGGACCTGGAGGCCCTCAAGGACGCCTTCGAACTCACCCCGTACGCGCACCGCACGCCGTACCGCGTCGAGGCACCCTTCCAGCTCGGCATCGCCGGACGCGTCGTACGCGGCCGCATCGACGCCGTCTACCGGGAGAGCGACGGCGACGGGACGACGACGTACGACATCATCGACTGGAAGACCAGCCGCGCCCGCACCGCCGACCCGCTCCAGCTCGCGCTCTACCGGCTCGCCTGGGCCGAGCAGCAGGGCGTCCCCCTGGAGTCCGTGGGGGCCGCTTTCCTCTACGTCCGTACCGGGGAAGTCGTACGGCCCGAGGAACTGCCCGACCGGGACGCCTTGGAACGGCTGCTCCTGGAGGAGCCCGGCGCCGACGGGCCGGACGTGGGTGCCGGCGGGCCCGAGTCGTCGGCGGACGGACCGGAAGTGTTCACGGACCAACCGCCGGAAGAGCATGTCGGTGCGGGCGGATAGGCTCGTGAGCATGAGCCAGCCCGTTGACAGTGCCGTCAACACCGTCCGTGCGTACATCGAGAGCCATCGCGCCTCCTTCCTCGACGACCTCGTGGAGTGGCTGCGCATCCCGTCGGTGTCGGCCCAGCCCGAGCACGCGACGGACGTTCGGCGCAGCGCCGACTGGCTGGCGGCCAAGCTCAAGGAGACGGGCTTTCCCACCGCCGAGGTCTGGGAGACGCCGGGCGCCCCCGCCGTCTTCGCGGAGTGGCCCTCCGAAGACCCCGGGGCCCTCAAGGTCCTGGTCTACGGACACCACGACGTGCAGCCCGCGGCCCGTGCGGACGGCTGGGACACCGAACCGTTCGAGCCCGTGATCCGCGGGAATCGCCTCCACGCGCGCGGGGCGGCCGACGACAAGGGCCAGGTGTTCTTCCACACACTCGGCGTCCGCGCCCATCTCGCCACCACCGGCCGTTCCGCGCCCGCCGTCCACCTGAAGATGCTGATCGAGGGCGAGGAGGAGTCCGGTTCCCCGCACTTCCGCGCCCTCGTCGAGGAGCGCGCCGAGCGGCTCGCCGCCGACGTGGTGGTCGTCTCGGACACCGGCATGTGGGCCGAGGACACGCCCACGGTGTGCACCGGCATGCGCGGCCTGACCGAGTGCGAGATCCACTTGCAGGGCCCCGACCAGGACATCCACTCCGGCTCCTTCGGCGGCGCCGTACCGAACCCGGCCACCGCCGTCGCCCGCCTCGTCGCCGCCCTGCACGACGAGCACGCGCGCGTGGCGATCCCCGGCTTCTACGACGGCATCGTCGAGCTCACCGGCCGCGAGCGCGAACTCTTCGCCGAACTGCCCTTCGACGAGGAGCGATGGCTGCGCACGGCCAGGTCGACAGCGACGCACGGAGAGGCCGGGCACACCACCCTGGAGCGCGTCTGGGCCCGCCCGACCGCCGAGGTCAACGGCATCGGCGGCGGCTACCAGGGCGCGGGCAGCAAGACGGTCGTCCCCGCCTCGGCCATGGTGAAGCTGTCCTTCCGGCTGGTCGCCGGCCAGGACCCGGACCACATCGAAAAGGCCGTCCGCGTCTGGACCGCCGAGCAGATCCCCGCCGGCATCCGGTACGAGATCACGTTCAGCGGGGCCACCCGCCCTTGTCTGACACCCCTGGACCACCCGGCCCTGCAGTCCGTCGTGCGCGCGATGGGCCGTGCCTTCCAGCAGCCGATCCGCTACACACGCGAGGGCGGCTCAGGGCCCGCCGCCGATCTTCAGGAAGTCCTTGACGCGCCCGTGCTCTTCCTGGGCATCTCCGTCCCTTCCGACGGCTGGCACGCCCCCAACGAGAAGGTCGAACTCGATCTGCTCCTCAAGGGCGTCGAGACCAGCGCGTACCTCTGGGACGAACTGGCCCAAAGCTCCCAAGAGGCACACTGAAGAAGGCCCCCACGTCCCAGCGCACCCGCCCGCCGTACGCCCAGCCGCACCACCCGCCCAAACAAACCGTTTCATCGGGGGAGTTGGAAGCACCCGTGACCACCTGGACCGACCACACCGCCGACCGACCCATCGCACTCACCGCCCCGAGCGGCATCGACCGAGCCGCCCACCACCGGCTCGACGAGGCCTGGCTCGCGGCGGCGTGGAGCCACCCCACGACCCGCTGCTTCGTGGTCTCCGGCGGACAGGTCCTCATCGACGAGACGACGGACGGCACCACCGAACTCGTCATGACCCCCTCCTTCGAGGCCCCGCTCACCGAGGCGCACCGCTACTTCCTGGGCACCGACGCGGACGGTGTGAGCTACTTCGCACTCCAGAAGGACGCCCTCCCCGGGCGTATGGACCAGTCCGCGCGCCCGGCCGGACTGCGCGAGGCGGGCATGCTGCTGTCACCGCGCGACACCGGCCTCATGGCGCACGCGGTCGGCCTGGAGAACTGGCAGCGCACCCACCGCTTCTGCTCCCGCTGCGGCGAGCGCACGATCATCGCGGCAGCCGGCCACATCCGTCGCTGCCAGGCCTGCGGAGCCGAGCACTACCCGCGCACCGACCCGGCGGTGATCATGGCTGTCACGGACGACGAGGACCGCATCCTGCTCGGCCGCCAGGTCCACTGGCCCGAGGGCCGCTTCTCCACGCTCGCGGGCTTCGTGGAGCCCGGCGAGTCCATCGAGCAGTCCGTGCGCCGCGAGGTCCACGAGGAGGTCGGCATCACCGTCGGCCAGGTCGAGTACATCGCCAGCCAGCCCTGGCCCTTCCCCTCCAGCCTCATGCTGGGCTTCATGGCCCGCGCCACCTCGACCACCGTGAACGTCGACGGCGACGAGATCCACGAGGCCCGCTGGTTCTCCCGCGAAGAGCTGCGGGCCGCGTTCGAGTCCGAGGAGGTCCTGCCTCCCTATGGCATCTCGATCGCGGCCCGACTGATCGAACTCTGGTACGGCAAACCCCTGCCGACCCGAGGTCGCACCGGCTAGGGGCTGTCCGCCCCGCCCTACGCGCCGATCTTCTGCTTGACCTGCGCCAGCGAGGGGTTCGTGAGCGTCGAACCGTCCGGGAAGAGGACGGTGGGAACCGTCTGGTTCCCACCGTTCGCCTTCTCCACGAACGCCGCCGACTCCGGGTCCTGCTCGATGTTGATCTCGTTGTACGTGATGCCCTCGCGGTCCATCTGGCCCTTCAGCCGGCGGCAGTAGCCGCACCACGTGGTGCTGTACATCGTCACAGTGCCCGCCATGTCCCTGGCGCTCCTTCACGGTTCGAGGGGGTGCGTATCCGCAGTGAGTGGAACGTACGCGACAGGCCCTCCATTCCCCTACACGGGTGGTGTCCACCACCGCGCGGGTCCGCTCGCCGCACGGAACACAGGGGCGCCTGCCGCATTAGTACGACTGCGAGTGCCTGCCTGTGGACAACTTGCTCAGCCGTCTCCGGCGACCTGGCAGCATGGCCATGTGACAGCAGCAACGCACTCCACCCTCTTCCCACGTGTCCCCGACTCGGCCGACGCGGTGCTCGAAGGGCTCGACCCCGAGCAGCGCGCGGTGGCGACCGCCCTGCACGGTCCGGTGTGCGTGCTGGCGGGCGCCGGCACGGGCAAAACCCGGGCGATCACCCACCGCATCGCCTACGGGGTCCGCGCCGGGATGCTCCAGCCCGCCAGCGTGCTCGCCGTCACCTTCACCAACCGCGCCGCCGGAGAGATGCGCGGCCGCCTCCGCCAGCTCGGCGCCGCAGGCGTCCAGGCCAGGACGTTCCACTCGGCCGCGCTGCGCCAGCTCCAGTACTTCTGGCCGAAGGCCGTCGGCGGCGGCATGCCGCGCATCGTCGACCGTAAGATCCAACTCGTCGCGGACGCGGCGGCCGCCTGCCGCATCCGTCTCGATCGCAACGAACTACGGGACGCCGCCGCCGAGATCGAGTGGTCCAAGGTCACCAGGACCGTCCCAGCCGACTACGCTGCCGCAACCGCCAAGTACGGCCGCGAGGCCCCCCGGGACCCTGCCGAGATCGCCCAGATCTACGCGACGTACGAGGACCTCAAGCGCGAGCGCGCCGTCATCGACTTCGAGGACGTCCTCCTGCTCACGGTCGGCATCCTCCAGGACCGCCACGACATCGCCGAGCAGATCCGCTCCCAGTACCAGCACTTCGTGGTCGACGAGTACCAGGACGTCAGCCCCCTCCAGCAGCGCCTCCTGGAACTGTGGCTGGACGACCGCGACGACCTGTGCGTCGTGGGCGACGCCAGCCAGACGATCTATTCGTTCACCGGTGCAACTCCCGACCATCTGCTCGACTTCCGTCACCGTCACCCCGGGGCCACCGTCGTCAAGCTCGTCCGCGACTACCGCTCCACCCCCCAGGTCGTCCACCTCGCCAACGGCCTGCTGTCCCAGGCCCGCGGCCGCGCCGCCGACCATCGTCTCGAACTGATCTCCCAGCGGCCCCCTGGCCCGGAGCCCCGCTACACCGAGTACACCGATGAGCCCGCCGAGGCCGAGGGCGCCGCCCGCCGCATCCGCGACCTCATTGCCTCCGGGGTCCCCGCGAGCGAGATCGCCATCCTGTTCCGGACGAACTCCCAGTCCGAGACCTATGAACAGGCCCTCGCCGACGCCGGAGTGCCCTACCAGTTGCGCGGCGCCGAGCGGTTCTTCGATCGCCCCGAGGTGCGCAAGGCGAGGTCCGCGCTGAGAGCCGCTGCCCGCTTCGGCGGCAACGACACCCTCCTCGATGACGTCGTCGACCTCCCCTCACAGGTACGTGCCGTGCTGTCCGGCGAGGGCTGGACCGGCGAACCGCCTGCGGGCTCCGGCGCGGTCAGGGAACGCTGGGAGTCACTGGCGGCCCTGGTGAACCTGGCCCAGGACTTCACCGCCGCCAAGCCCGACGTCACGCTCGCCGACCTGGTGGCGGAACTGGACGAACGGGCCAACGCCCAGCACGCCCCGACCGTCCAGGGGGTCACCCTCGCCTCGCTGCACTCGGCGAAGGGCCTGGAATGGGACGCCGTCTTCCTGGTCGGTGTCGCCGAGGGCATGATGCCGATCAGCTACGCCAGGACGGACGAACAGGTCGAGGAGGAAAGACGACTCCTCTATGTGGGCGTCACCCGCGCCCGGCAACAGCTCTCCGTCTCCTGGGCCCTGTCCCGCTCGCCCGGAAGCCGTCCCAACCGCCGCCCCAGCCGTTTCCTCAACGGCCTGCGCCCCGGCTCCACCGCCACGGCGGGCCGGAGCGGCGCGAGCGGCTCCGGCGGCGTCGAACCGGGTTCGGCGGCCGGCAGGTCTGGTGGCTTCGCGAGCGGCGGCACCGAGTCGGCTCCACGCCGCACCGGCCGGACCCCGGCCCGCTGCCGTGTCTGTGGCCGCACCCTGCGGGACGCCGGCGAGATGAAACTGATGCGCTGCGAGGACTGCCCCTCCGACATGGACGAGGGCCTCTACGAGCGGCTGCGCGAGTGGCGGGCCGTCCAGGCCGGACGCAGCGGCCAGCCGGACTTCTGTGTCTTCACCGACCGGACCCTGATGGCCATCGCGGAAGCGGGGCCGAGCACTCCGGTTGAACTCGGTCGCGTCCCCGGCGTCTGGGCCCGCAAGCTTCAGCGGTACGGCGCCGATGTTCTCGACATCTGCGCAGGTCGGGAGCCTGGAGGCGAGGACGAGAACGACTGATACGAACTCGTCGAAAAAATAGTTTGCGCATGCCCCAGGAATCCCCATAGGTTCTTAGCCACGGGAACGGCGGCCTTCTCGAAGGCCCCGGTTTCGTGATGTACTTCATATTCGTCGGATCGGTTCGCACCGGTCCCCAAAGACGCCGAGAGGAGGCGAGTCCAGTGATCAGCATCAACACCAGCTTCATCAGCACGGCCAAAATGACCGATCGCTCGGCCGTCTCCCTGTGCATGCCCGGCGTCTCGAACCTGGGCACCGGTCTGTCCGCCATCAGTGGTGGCCGTCCGGCGTCCTCCGTGTCTCTGGCGGGTCTCCCCGTCCGTGAGCGCAATGAGCGACCGACCAAGGCACTGGGAGCAGCAGTAACGGCACAGGCACATGCCTATGCACTTGCGGCGGCCGGTGCCGGATTCCGGAAGCAGACGACGCAGCACCACCTGATGTGGGCCTTCCGTGGGCCTGAACCCTGGAGTGATCCAGCCTGATCGACGATCAGGCCGGCGCCTTCAGGGCCGCGGAACCCCACCCGGGATCCGCGGCCCTTCTGTTTGTCCCCGACCGGGGGCTGCAGAGCGAAGGGGCCTCGGGACAAGAAAAGAACCCGGTACCAGCCGCCATTCGGCCAACAGGCCGGAAACGACCAGACGAGGAAGCCCAACCGTGCAACTCGAAGCGCACGCCCCGTCCGTACCGCCTTCCGAAACGATCCCCCCGCCCGGCCTCACGGAGGACTCCACCTTGATCCCGCTCACCGCGCTCACCGCGCTCGACGACGCCATCGAGAACCTCGGCGTACCCGTCCCCTGCCGCTCCTACGACCCGGAGGTCTTCTTCGCCGAGTCGCCGGCCGATGTCGAGTACGCCAAGTCCCTCTGCCGCACCTGCCCGCTGATGGAGGCCTGCCTCGCCGGCGCCAAGGAGCGGCGTGAGCCCTGGGGCGTCTGGGGTGGCGAGCTCTTCGTCCAGGGTGTCGTTGTGGCCCGCAAGCGGCCTCGTGGTCGCCCGCGCAAGAACCCGGTCACGGCATGAACATCACCGGAACGATCGACCGCCCCCTCACGCACGACCCCAAGAAGCAGGCCCCGATGAAGCCGTCCACGAGCGAGCCCGCCGGCTCCGCGATTCCAGACTTCACCACCACCGGGGCGAACGCCTCGCATCAGAACAGGACCCGAGAAATGCATCTCATGCCAGAAGCCCTGGCTCGTGCGCATATGCACGAGCGCCTGCACCAGGCCGAGCAGGAACGCCGGGGCATGCGCCTGGTGGCGGCCCGCCGGATGCAGCGCCGGGCCGAGCGCGCCTCGATGCGCGCCCGCCGTGCGCTCGCCATGGCGGTCATGCAGTAGCCGCCACGCGGCAACCGTCATGAACGGGCCGAAACAGGCACATCAGAAGAACCACCGATAGCAGTGGCTCCCCGCGGGGGCCGGTCCGAAGGGACCGGCCCCCGCGGTGTGTGGTGACCACGGATCGGTCGGCCGCGGCGATATCGTCGCCGCGTGACGAGCCTTTCCGGGGACGGCGACAACAGCGGCTGCGCCGCACAACCCCAGACCCTCGTGTGCGCCCGCTGCGGGACCGCCGCCGAAGCGCCCCAGCCACTGTGGATCTACTCCGTGGAGAAAGGCAGACGGCACTACTTCTGCGGGACCTGCGCCCGGGAGAACCTCAGAGCGATCGAGGGCCGGCTGGACTCGACCTGGTGGTGACCCGCTCAGGCCTCTGCGGCCGCCTCGTTCTCCTCCTCTTCCAGGACGAACCCCGGCAGCCACTCCTCCAGTTCATCGCGCATGCGGACCGTCGCGCCGAGTTGGCACAGGACGCCGATGGTGCTCAGGGTCACCCGGTGGATGAGCAGGTAGGACGGGGGCAGGTTCAGCTGTTTGCCCAATTGGTGGGCGGGAGAGCGAGGGTCGGCTATGCGGGCGGCCTGGCTGCGCATCCAGCCGCGGGCGAAGGCGAACTCGTCCGCCCGGACCGGTTCGATGATGGGGTGCAGATAGTCGAGGACCGCGTCCGGGTCCAGGTCTATCGACTCCTTCACGAAGCCTTCCGCCCGGAGCATCTCGTAGACCGCCTCAGCCTCGCCCTCGATGGTCAGGCGCAGGGCCTCACCGATGGGGGTCGGCAGGCCTCCCGGCAGGCGGTCCACCGTGCCGAAGTCGAGGACGCCGAGGCGCCAGCCGTGCTTGTCGTCCGGCAGGAGGCGGAAGTTGCCCGGATGCGGGTCGGCGTGGAGGAGGCCGGTGCGGGCCGGGCCGGAGAAGAGGAAACGGGTCAGCAGTTGGCCCGCCCGGTCGCGCTGCTCCTGTGAGCCGTCGGTGATCACTTCCGAGAGTGGGGTGCCGTCCATCCACTCCGTGACCAACACCTGCTCGCACTGGTGCACCACGGCCGGGACCACGACGTCCGGATCGCCCGCGAACTCCTCCGCGTGCGCCTGCTGGGCCTGGGCCTCCAAGCCGTAGTCGAGCTCTTCGGAGACCCGGTCGCGCAGCTCCGAGATGAGCGGCTTGATGTCCATCCCGGGGATCAGCGGGCCCAGGAGCCGGGCGAACCGGCTGAGTTGGCCGAGATCGGAGAGGAGGGCCTCGCCCGCGCCCGGGTACTGCACCTTGACGGCGACCGCACGGCCGTCGTGCCACACCGCGCGGTGCACCTGGCCGATCGAGGCCGCGGCGGCCGGCTTCTCCTCGAACTCCAGGAACAGGTCCTGCCAGTCCTGCCCGATGCGCTCCTCCAGCACGGAGTGCACCGTCCGGGTCGGCATCGGTGGCGCCGCGTCCTGGAGCTTCGTCAGCGCCGCCCGGTAGGGACCCGCGACCTCCTCGGGGAGCGCCGACTCGAAGACGGACAGGGCCTGCCCGAACTTCATCGCGCCGCCCTTCAGCTCGCCCAGGACCTTGAACAGCTGTTCCGCCGTGCGCTGCTGGAGTTCCCGGCCCACGAGCTCCGCCGACTCGCCGACGATTCGCTTGCCGAGTCCCCAGGTGGCCCGACCTGCTATGCCGAGCGGAAGCGCGGCGAGCTTGGCGGTCCGGGTGACCGCCTTCCGGGGAAGATCAGACATGCGCCCTCCAAGTCCCAGCAGGCCGTGCCGCGTGTACCTTGCGGGACAACCTCGTTGACCGCTGATGCCCCGCCATTGTCTCGTGCGGCTCCCCGTCCTTAGCGGTGTGTTCCCCATTACCTTTTCCGACGGCACCCTTTTCAGCGGCCGAGCAGGGACATTCCGGATGCGGCCACACCGGGCGTGCGTGCCAGTCGAACCCAGGAAGTGAGACCTCCCAACGGGCGCCCGCGCTGGACGGCAGCTGCCCGTCGAGGAAGGCGAGCGCATGGCCCGCCGCCAGTCCGGCGACGGTCGTGGCCAGAGCCAGATCGCAGGCCTCGACCTGGCGAGGGCGGCCGCAACGCCACTGTGTGACCAGCCGCGGCCAGGTCTCGTCGCGGTCGGCGCGCCCCTGATCGAGGCAGCCGGCGCAACCCGTCTCACCAGGCAGGACCAGTGGGCCCACGATCCCCGTTCCCTCCACGACCCCGGCATAGAGATGAGGTGTGCCCGAGGCGATGAGCGGTTCGGCGGCACCGGGCTTGGGGGCGTGGACATCGACTCCGTCGCGTGGCGCAAGGATGACCAGCGAGTGGCCGGGCTCCTCGCGGAGACGGTTCACCGGCCTGTCCTCGGCCGGGTCCGCGGGCGCCTGAGGTCCGCGACGGCGCCGGGGCGGGCGGTCGGGCGCCGCGTGGCGTGCGGCCCGGCGCGCGGCCATGTCCCTGCGCTCGCCGATCGACTCGGCGGGCAGACCACCCGGCGTCACGTCCCAGGGCTCGACCCGGCCGACATCGCGCACATCGACCTCACCGACACCGGCACCCGACAACAAGGAGGCGAGCACCGCCCCGACCCGCCCCGCGCCCCGTACCTGCACTCTCAGTGAGCGGCGGGCGGCCAGAAGCTGCATGGCATCGCCCGGCGCGCAGGCGACCAGCGAGAGCGTGGCGGCGTCCGGGCGCAGTCGGTCCAGGACCGCGGGTTTGCCGCGCAGGTCGTCCGCGGCCGGGCCGCCGCCCGTCGCGTCGTCCAGCAGACCGGACCGGGCCAGCCGGTCCACCAGCCCGTCCACATGACCGTCCGGCAAGCCCATGCGGCGCCCCTCGTCGCGCAGAAGCGGCAGCCCGCGTGTGCCGTCGAGCAGTGCGAGGAAGCTGCCAGTCGCCGTGTCCATCGGTCCCAGCACCATGGCGTGCGCCGGCGCCAGACCGAACTGCACAGTGTTGAGATCCCGCCAGCCGCGCCGGAGCGCGGGCTTCACCATCGGATGCATGATCGGCCCCCGTAGCCAGAAATAGGTCCCCGTGTGTCGACGGTGCGAGTGCCTGGTCCGCCGACGAGTGCCAGCATGTACGGACCGCGACGGAGGGTGTCGAGAGTTGTCCACAGGTGACGGCATTCGTCGTACAAATCAGGCGCTCGGAGTGCGGATCGATATCGAACCGTCCCAGAGGCGGGACTTCCCCCGTGTGCAGCGGGTAACGTCGGGGCGTGCCCGCCGACCCACTGCACCGCGCCGGAAAGCCACAGCGCAGCACGACGAGCCAGCCGCCAAGCGGCTCGGGGGCGAGCGCGATCGAGGTCCGCAGGAGCGCGCGACGGCGCAGAACGGTCTCCGCGTATCGAGAGGGCGATCGCACCGTCGTGCTCATCCCCGCTCGGATGTCCGAGGCGGAGGAGCAGCGCTGGGTGAGCGTCATGCTCGACAAGCTGGCCGCGCAGGAAAGCAAACGGCTCCTCGGCGACGCCGAGCTGGCGGAGCGCGCCGCCCGGCTCTCGGACCAGTACTTCGGCGGTCGGGCCCGGCCGACCTCGGTCCGCTGGGTCACCAACCAGAACACCCGCTGGGGATCGTGCACCCCGGCCGAGGGCAGCATCCGCCTTTCGCACCGGCTGCAGGGCATGCCCGAGTACGTCGTCGACTACGTCCTCCTCCACGAACTCGCACACCTCCTCGTACCCGGTCATGGGCCACGTTTCTGGCAGCTGCTGGAGGCCTATCCACGTACCGAGCGCGCTCGCGGCTACCTCGAAGGGGTGGTTGCCGCCGACCGGCTGCCGCATCCGCCGGCCGCGCGCGACGAGTGACACCACCGCGCGGCCGGCCACCCGGAGACCGGTCGCGACCTGCGGGCCTGAGGCCGAGCGATGCGAAACGGTCCCCTCACGCGCGCGTGCCCTTTCGTGGAGCTTGGTAGGCGAAGTCGCGTTTTTGTACCGGCTCTGTACCAGCCTCGTACGCCTCAGGACTTTGCGGTTAGCCTGGCGCGACGCGCTCGCAGGCGTACTCACTTTCGGGATGGGGGACGGTCGTTACGCATGGGCAGGGAATTCCAACGCGGCCACAAGGCCAAGATCAGTGATCTCACCGCGGGTACGGATCTGTACGTGGGCGTGCAGATCTCCGCCCCCGGGCTGAGCTTCGACATCAGCTGCTTCGGCCTGGATGCCGACGAGCGGCTCTCGGACGACCGTTACTTCATCTTCTTCAACCAGCCGAAGACCCCTGAGGAGTCGATCCAGCTCCTGGGGGCCCAGTCGGGTGACACGGAGTCCTTCCGCGTCACGCTCGACAGGATCCCGTCGCAGATCCAGAAGCTGTCCTTCACGGCGACGATCGACGGCGACGGGCAGATGTCGCAGATCGCGCCCGGTTACGTCCGTATCGTCGCGGGCGGCGAGGAGGTGGCCCGGTACCCGTTCGACGGCTCCGAGTTCTCCACCGAGCGCGCCGTGATGCTGGGCGACTTCTATGTGAAGGACGTATGGCGGTTCGCGGCCGTCGGACAGGGTTTCGACGGCGGCCTCGACGCGCTGCTGAAGAACTTCGGCGGCGAGGTCGCCGAGGAGGAGCCCGCCCCCGTACCGCAGCAGCCGCAGGGCGACGGCGCGCCCGGCTTCGCCCCGCCCGCGTTCGGCGCGCCTGCCGCCCCGGTGCCCGCACCGGCTCCGGCGCCCTCGCCCGCCGTGCATGCCGCGCCGACCATCGTCGCGCCGCTGAACACCCCGCCCGGCGGCGCCTTCCCGCCCCCGGCCCCGCCCGCACCCGCACCTGGGCCGCAGGGCGGCCCCTTCACCCCGCCCGGCGCCCCGCCGCAGGGTGGGCCTTTCACGCCTCCCGGTGCTGCGCCCCAGGGCGGCCCGTTCACGCCACCGGGTGCCCCCGCGGCCTTCCCGGGACAGGCTCAGCCCTTCGCAGGCGCCACGGCGCTCGCGCCCGTGCCCCCGGAGGCGGGGCTGCGCGTCGTCCTGACGAAGTACTCCGAGGCACCCGTCGGTGACCGTTGGACCGAGCAGAACCCGCAGCTCGTGCGGACGACGCTCACCAAGGGCGCCAACATCCTGGCCAAGCAGGGCAGCATGGTCGCCTACCAGGGCGACATCGACTTCGCCCACAAGGGTTCCGGCCTGCTCGGCAAGTTGACGGGGCAGCTCACCGGCCAGGGCATGGCCCTGATGCGCTGTTCCGGAGACGGCGAGGTGTTCCTGGCCGACGAGGGCAGCCACCTGTTCGTCATCCGCCTGGAGAACGAGCAGCTCTACACCAGCGCGCGCGGTGTCCTCGCCTTCGACGAGGCGCTCGACACCGAGATCCGCCGTATCGAGGGCGCCGGTCTGCCCGGCGGCGGACTGTTCAGCATGCTCTTCTCCGGCACGGGAGCAGTCGTCGTCAAGACGCGCGGCATTCCCGTCGTCCTGCCCGTCGGCCCGGCCACCTACGTCGACGGCAACGCCGTCATCGCCTGGTCCGCCGGCGCGCAGGCCGTCACCACGACCTCGCTGAGGTTGCGCCGCTCGGGGTACGCCCGGCAGACCCAGGAGGCCGTCAACCTCCAGTTCCGCGGTGCCCCCGGCAACTTCGTCGTCGTCCAGCCCTTCGAGGTGTGAGGCAGAGCATGGACCTCCAGACACTCAACGCCCACCGCTCCGCGTCCACCGGCATCCGTATGGGAGTGCACAGCTCTAAGACGCTCAAGGTCACCATGGCCACCGGCCAGGACCTCCTGGCCAAGGCCGGCTCGATGATCGCGTACGACGGCTACGTACAGTTCGACGGGCCGCCCGCCACCCTGCGCCGGAGCGCGGAGGAGATGGTCAGCGGCGAGGGCGGCAAGCTGATGCTCTGCCGGGGCGACGGGGACCTGTACCTCGCCGACTACGGCGGTGACGTCCTGATCCTGCACCTGAACAACGAGGCGCTGTCCGTCAACGGCCCCACCCTGCTGGCCTGCGACGCCTCCCTCCAGCTCACCATCGAGCCGGTCAAGGGCCTCGCCAAGCTCTCCGGCTCCGGCCTGACCAACCTCGTGATCCGCGGCACCGGATGGGTCGCCCTGGTCAGCCGGGGCGTGCCGATCTCCCTCGACTGCGGCGAACGGGAGACCTACGTCGACCCGGACGCGCTGATCGCCTGGACCGACGGCCTCGACATGAAGGCCCGCCGCACCATCAAGGCCGGCGCGCTCATCGGCCGGGGCAGCGGGGAGGCCTTCCAGATCGGGTTCAAGGGGCAGGGCTTCGTGGTCGTCCAGCCGAGCGAGGACACCGGCGACCGTTTCAAGATCCGTGGCTGACCGGGGCTGAGAGGAGAACAGCACACCATGCACAGCACACTCTTCGCGCACATCCCGGTGAATCACACCGAGCGCTACACACTGCAGAATCCGCAGCTGCTCAAGACCGACGTGACCATCGGCAGCAGTCCCGTCCTGGCCCGCCAGGGCGCCATGGTCGCCTTCGAGGGACAGGTCGACTTCGACAGTCAGTACCGCAATCGCAGCTGGCGCAACGCCGAGCGGATGACCGGTGAGCGGCTCGAACTCATGCGCTGCAAGGGCAACGGGATCGTGTATCTCGCCAACTTCGCGCAGTACCTGCACATCATGGAGGTCGGCCGCGGCATCACCGTCGACTCCTCCGCCGTCCTCGCCTTCGACGGCTCGCTGAACGTCGGCATCGTCGCCGTGGACAGCGCCGTCGAGGTGGCCTCGGCAGGGGCGTACAACCTGGAGCTGTCCGGTGGCGGCAAGATCGTCCTGATGACCTCCGGCGAGCCGCTGGCCCTCGAAGTGACCCCCGAGAAGAACATCTGCGTCGACTCGGACGCCGTCATCGCCTGGTCCACCTCGCTGCGTACCCAGCTCCAGGCGCCGACCTCCACCTCCGCCGTGTGGCGCCGCAGGGGCTCCACCGGTGAGGGCTGGGAGATGCACTTCGGGGGCACCGGGCACGTCCTGGTCCAGCCCAGCGAGCTGCTGCCGCCGCAACATCTGCGCACGTCGGGGGTGCTCGGACAGTTCGGCGTGGGCTCCGGCGGGCTGAGCGGCAACTCGCTCGGGGGCAGCCGCAACTGATCACCCGCGTGGGATCAGTTCCGAGCAGGTGTTCCGAGCAGGTGTAAGGGGCGACCGCCATTGCGGTCGCCCCTTACCGCGTCCGTCCCCCCGGCGGGGGCCTCCCCACAGCCCCTCGGCTCCACGCCGATCGAGGGCCGACGCCACACGGAAGAGCGGCTCAGAGCTGTGCCCGTGTGGCCTCCAGCAGCCGTACGACCGACTCGTCGGCCACGGTCGCCACCTCGTCGTACGGGAACCAGCGCAGGTCGAGCGACTCGTCGCTGATGGCCTCCACGGCTCCGGCCGGGGCGAGGGCCGCGTACTGGACGTCCAGATGCCAGGCGCACGGGGTGTGGTGGCGGTCGAGGCGGACCGGACCGCCCCGCAGGAGCGTCAGGCCCGCGATGCCGGACTCCTCCGTCGCCTCGCGCAGGGCCGAGCCCGCGAGGGTCGTGTCCTCGGGCTCGCAGTGACCACCCATCTGGAGCCACATGCGCAACTTTTTATGCAGGGTGAGCAGCACCCGGCCGTGCTCGGGATCGATCACCAGGCCGCTGGCCGTGATGTGCCCGTCGCCGCAGGCCTTCCACATGCCGTCCGGGTGGGCCGCCAGGTGGTCGAGGTACGCCTGGCGCAGCTCGGCCTGGTCCTCGTAGCTCTTCAGTACGAGGACCGCGTCGTCGTGCAGGCTCACTCGGTGTCGTCGTCCTTCTTCTTCAGGTCGGGCTTCTTCGGGTCGGGCTTCTCGGTGGAACCGGACGCGGCCTCGCCGAGCATCTTGTCCAGCTCGGAGAAGTCCAGCTGCTCGCGGTGCACGAAGCCGTCCGGGTCGTCCAGGTCGGAGGCGGTGGGCAGCATGTCCGGGTGGGCCCACAGGGCGTCGCGGCCGTCGACGCCGCGCGCGTCCGTGAGGGACGCCCACAGACGGGAGGCGTCACGCAGGCGGCGCGGGCGCAGCTCCAGGCCGATCAGTGTGGCGAAGGTCTGCTCGGCCGGGCCGCCGGTGGCGCGGCGGCGGCGCAGCGTCTCGCGGAGGGCGTCGGCGGACGACAGCCGCGGCTTCGCGGCGGCGTGCACCACCGCGTCCACCCAGCCCTCGACCAGCGCCAGAGCCGTCTCCAGACGGGCCAGGGCGGCCTTCTGCTCCGGGGTGTCCTCCGGCTGGAACATGCCCTGCTGGAGGGCCTGCTGCAGTTCCTCGGGATTCTGCGGGTCGAACTGGCCGACCACGTCCTCCAGCTTGGCCGTGTCGACCTTGATCCCGCGCGCGTAGCCCTCGACCGCGCCGAACAGGTGCGAGCGCAGCCACGGCACATGGGCGAAGAGCCGCTGGTGGGCGGCCTCGCGCAGCGCCAGGTAGAGCCGCACCTCGTCCTTGCCCACGCCCAGGTCCTTGCCGAACGCCTCCACGTTCAGCGGCAGCAGCGCGGCCTTGCCGGCCGGGCCGAGCGGCAGGCCGACGTCGGTGGAGCCGACGACCTCGCCCGCGAGCACGCCCACGGCCTGCCCGATCTGCTGCCCGAACATGGCGCCGCCCATCGACTTCATCATGCCGATCAGCGGGCCGGCCATGGCCTGCATCTCCTCCGGCAGGATGTCGCCCATGGCGCCGCCGACGCGCTCGGCCACCGGGTCGACGAGCTCCTTCCAGGCGGGCAGGGTCGCCTCCACCCACTCCGCGCGGCTCCACGCCACGGCGCTGCCGGCGCCGGACGGCAGGGACGTCGCGTCGTCCAGCCAGAGGTCGGCCAGGCGGACGGCCTCCTCGACCGCGGTGCGCTCGGCGGGGCCGACACTCGCGTCCTTAGTGCCGTCGGCGGTCCCCTGGGAGACCGTCTGGCGGGCGATCTGCTTGGCCATGTCCCAGTTCACCGGGCCGCCCTCGTACGAGAGCATCTGGCCCAGCTGCTGGAAGGCGGCGCCCAGGTCGGTGGGGTTCATGGAACCGAACATCGCGGCGAACGGATTGTCGGCGCCGGGTCCGCCGGCCCCGGGAAACCCGAAGCCGAACGGGTTGGCCGGTCCCTGACCACCACCGCTCTCCTGGTCCTTCTTCTTGCCCTCGTCGCCGTCGTCCGGCTCCTCCGGCGGAAGGCCGAATCCGAATGGGGTGTCACTCACGGGATTCCTCGGCTGATAGGGCCATCGGTTCTTCCGACGGCACGGCTGCCCGAACACCACCCAGGGTAGACACCGCGGCGCGTTCGGGCCTCGGTGCTCCGCCGACCGATGGCCTGCGGCAGGATGGATGCCACCTGGTACGTACGCGTCACCCGCGTTCGTACTGAAGACAACCGCTGGAGACGCCCGGTGAGTTCCCCAGATCCGCAGGTTCGCGCAGCGCGAAACCAATCAACCAGTCCCGTTGTGCGCGGGCCCGTCGTCGCGGTCACCGGCGCCGCGTCCGGCGTCGGTGCGCTGCTCACCGAGCGACTGGCCGAGTCCGACGAGATCCGGCAGGTCATCGCCATCGACGAGCGGCGTGGCGAGTGCGCGGCCGCCCAGTGGCACATCCTGGACGTACGGGATCCGGCCATCGCGGAGAAGCTCCGCGGGGCGGACGTCGTGGTGCACCTCGCGGTCGACCTCGACCTGGGCACGGACTCGGCGGCCCGCAGCGCGTTCAACGTGCGCGGCACGCAGACCGTGCTCACGGCGGCCGCCGCGGCCGGGGTGCACCGGGTCGTGCTGTGCACCTCGGCGATGGTCTACGGGGCGCTGCCCGACAACGAGCTGCCGCTCTCGGAGGACGCGGAGTTGCGGGCGACCGCCGAGGCGACCGGGGTCGGTGACCTGCTGGAGATCGAGCGGCTCGCGCGCCGGGCGCCGCGCGCCCATCCGGGCCTCAATGTCACCGTCGTCCGACCGGCCACCCTCATCGGGGGTACGGACACGGCGCTGACCAGGTACTTCGAGTCGCCTCGGCTGCTGGTGGTGGCCGGGTCGCGGCCCGCCTGGCAGTTCTGTCACGTCGAGGATCTGTGCAGTGCGCTGGAGTACGCCGTACTGGAGAAGGTCGACGGGGAGCTGGCCGTCGGCTGCGAGGGGTGGCTGGAGCAGGAGGAGGTCGAGGAGCTCAGCGGGATCCGGCGCATGGAGCTGCCGTCCGCGGTAGCCCTGGGCGCCGCCGCCCGGCTGCACCGGATCGGGCTGACGCCGTCGCCGGCCGGGGACCTGGCCTACACGATGTACCCGTGGGTCGTGAGCGGGAGCCGACTGCACGAGGCCGGGTGGCGGCCCCAGTGGACGAACGAGGAGGTCCTCGCGGAGCTCCTGGAGGAGGTCGCCGGGCGGCACACCCTGGCCGGTCGACGGCTTGGCCGCAAGGACGCGACGGCCGCGGGTGCAGCCGGTGCGACGGTCGCGCTGCTGGGTACGGCGGCCTTGGTGCGGCGGGCTCGGAAGGCCCGGCGGCGGCTCTGAGAGCGTCCAGAGGACCGGGTGGGGCACGATGGAGGTATGGCAGTGACTGACGATCACCCCGGGGAGCTGGGGGCCGATGAGCCCATCAAGCTGATCGGTGTCCGGGAGAGCGCGCTCTCCGTCGACGAGGTGTTCCGGGCGGTCGGGGACGACGCGGCCGGGGGGACCGCGCTGTTCGTGGGGACCGTGCGGAATCACGACGGAGGAGCCGATGTCGACGAACTCGGCTATTCGTGTCATCCGACCGCCGAGGCGGAGATGCGGCGGATCGCGGAGAAGGTGGTCGCGGAGTATCCGGTGCGGGCGCTCGCGGCCGTGCACCGGGTGGGGAAGCTGAAGGTCGGAGACCTCGCCGTGGTCGTCGCTGTGTCGTGTCCGCACCGGGGCGAGGCCTTCGAGGCGTGCCGCAGGCTCATCGACGATCTCAAGCACGAAGTGCCCATCTGGAAGCACCAGAAGTTCTCCGACGGTACGGAGGAATGGGTCGGAGCCTGTTGAGACCGTGACCGGAATGCGTCCATACGCGTTCCGGTTGCGTAACCCGCCCCCCGGCGCGAGCGTTGACGGTGCGGGCGGATAATCTGCTGATCAGTCAGTTGCGGTCGCTTCATCGGGGTTGGGAGGTCGGCATGGCGGCTCTCGCCTGGTTGCTGGTTCCGCTTGTGGCTGCGATCGGCGCCGGACTGTGGGGCGGGTGGGCAGGCCGGAACCGCAAGAGCATCGAGGACGGCACCGAACTCGCGGGGTACACGCGTTTCCGTGAGGCCATGGAGAGGTCCCACACCGGCGGCTAGCGGCGGCTCCGCACGGTGGCCCCCACCCCCGCCCCGGACGGACGGCCCCGACAGTGCACTGACAGACCTGTCCCGTACTGTCGTTCCATGCCACGCCGCACTGCGACGATGCTCGCCTCCACCCTGATGCTGATCGCGCTCCTGTGCGCGGGGGTGTTCATTCCCGTGCCTTATGCGGAGATGTCGCCGGGGCCGACGGTAAACACACTGGGGGAGCACGAGGGCGAGCCGGTGCTGCAGATCTCCGGACGCAAGACGTACGCCACGACCGGGCACCTCAACATGACCACGGTCCGCGTCACCAGCGCCGACTACAAGATGAACCTCGTCGAGGCCGTCTATGGCTGGCTGGCACACGACAACAAGGTCGTCCCGCACGACACGCTGTACCCGGACGGCAAGACCGAGGAGCAGTCGACGCAGGAGAACGCCGAGGAGTTCAGCCAGTCCCAGGAGAGCGCCAAGGTCGCGGCCCTGGAGGAGCTGGACATCCCGGTGAAGTCCTGGGTGATCGTCTCCACCGTCCTCAAGGGCACCCCGGCCGAGGGCAAGCTGCACGCCGGTGACGTCATCAAGTCGGTCGACGGTACGACGGTCAAGGCACCCGAGGACGTCGCGAAGCTGGTCACCAAGCACAAGCCGGGCGAGGACGTCGACTTCGTCATCGTGCCCGTCAAGGCGCAGGCGGCCGCCGAGAAGAAGAACAGGACGGCGACCGAGACCGAGAAGGTCACGATCACCACGGCCAAGTCCGACGACTCGGGCGAGGCGCGGGCGATCGTCGGGATCTCCGCCGGCACCGACCACACCTTCCCGTTCACCATCGACATCAAGCTCGCCGACGTCGGCGGCCCGAGCGCCGGGCTGATGTTCTCCCTCGGCATCTACGACAAGCTGACACCGGGCAATCTGACGGGCGGCAAGTTCGTGGCCGGCACCGGCACCATCGACGACGAGGGCAAGGTCGGCCCCATCGGCGGCATCGAGATGAAGACGGTCGGCGCGCGCAGCAAGGGCGCCGAGTACTTCCTGACGCCCAAGGACAACTGTGCGGCGGCCGCCGACGACACCCCCGACGGACTCACCCTCGTCAAGGTCGACACCATCGACGACGCGCTCGGTGCCCTGGCGGACATCCGCTCCGGCGACACCGCCGACCTGCCGAAGTGCACCACCAAGGGCTGACCCGCACAGCCGCGATCGACGTGCACGCGCGCGTGGGCGCGCCCCCGAAGCCCGGGGACGCCCCCACCGCCGTACCGAAGTCCCTGTCGAAGGCCGCTGTCGGAAGGCTCTGCCGATCAGCCCACGAACGTCGCGGACAGGGCATCCGCCAGGCCCGGCACCAGTTCGGGGCCGGTGAGGACCTCGGTCGGGGTGTCCTTCTCGCGCAGGCGCAGGGCCGAGTCCCGTGAACCGTCGCGGAGGACGGCGACGGTCATGCGGACCTCCTGACGGTCAGGGTGGGAGGCGACCCACTTGGTGAGGCGGGCCCCGTCGAGGTTCTCCGGGACGGAGGCCTCGGCGGACGGCGGCAGCATCAGCCGCTCCACGGTCAGCGCGCAGCCGACCACCGAGTCGGGCCAGGCGATGGTGCCGAGGAACTCGTCCAGCGCCTTGCCGGCGGGGATCTCGTCCTGCTCGATGGGGGTGAGACCGGTGGTCTGGGACCCGTCCTGAAGGCCGAGCTGGGCCGCGAGGGCCGGTTCCTGGGTCCGCAGACGCGCGGTATCCACGAGGGCGAAGAGGCGAGCGGGCTGGTCCCAGCCGAGGCCCGAGGCGTACTCGTCGATCTCGAGCACAGCCTGAGTGAGGGGGTTCGCTGCCATGGGAGTGTTGGACATGGTCACAATCCTGCCTCGTTCGTTCCCGGAAGCGGGAACCGAGTAAAGCGTGAGTAAGTTGCATAGGTGAGGCCCCTGCGATCACGGGGCCCGGTGGAGGGTCCGTAGACGCGGGCCTGACGTATCGACAGCGAACTTCGAGGTGCGCACCTTGGCTTTCCAGATGCCGGACCGCGGCGGAGGCCCGACAGGGCCGCGGATCAGAGTGGGCCGACCGTCCCGACGTGTCCGGACGCTGCTCATGACCCTGGGCGTCCTTGCCGTCCTCGGCATGGCGTTCGTCATGTTCGCCGGGTTCTGGACGGACTGGCTCTGGTACCGCTCGGTGAAGTACTCGTCCGTCTTTACCACCACGCTGTGGACGAAGATCGGGCTCTTCTTCGTCTTCGGTCTGCTGATGTCGGCCTCGGTCGGATTCAACATCTGGCTGGCGCACCGGCTGCGCCCGCCGCTGAGCGCCATGTCGATGGAGCAGCAGAGCCTCGACCGGTACCGCATGGGCATCGCGCCCTACAAGAAGTGGCTGCTCCTCGGGATCACCTCCCTGGTGGGCCTCATCGCCGGCGCTTCCGCCTCCGGGCAGTGGCGCACCTGGCTGATGTGGGTCAACGGAGTGTCGTTCGGCCAGAAGGACCCCCAGTTCGACCTGGACGTCGCCTTCTACGCCTTCGACCTGCCCTGGTACCGCTTCCTGCTCGGCTTCGGCTTCGCCGCCGCCGTGCTCTCGGTGCTCGCCGCCGCGCTCACGCACTACCTGTACGGCGGCCTGCGGGTCACCTCCCCGGGTGCCCGTGCCACCGCCGCGGCCACCGGCCACCTGTCGGTGCTCATCGGCATCTTCGTCGCCCTGAAGGCGGTCGCGTACTGGCTCGACCGGTACGGCCTCGCGGTGAAGTCCAGCGACTTCAAGGCGACGGGCAACTGGACGGGCCTGAGGTACGTCGACGCGAACGCGTATCTGCCGGCCAAGACGATCCTGTTCTGCATCGCCGTCATCTGCGCCCTGCTCTTCTTCGCCACCATCTGGCGGCGTACCTGGCAGCTGCCCCTCATCGGCTTCGGCCTGATGGTGCTCTCCGCGATCCTCATCGGCGGGCTGTACCCGGCGATCGTCCAGAAGTTCCAGGTCCAGCCGAACGAGCAGGCCAAGGAAGCGCCGTACGTCGAGAAGAACCTGGAGGCGACCCGTCAGGCCTACGGCATCGACGGGACCGAGGTCGAGGAGTACTCGGGCGTCAGCGACACCACTGACAAGGCCAAGCTCCGTGCGGACGCCGACACCACGGCGAGCATCCGCATGCTCGACCCGAACATCGTCTCGCCGACGTTCCAACAGCTCCAGCAGATGAGGAACTACTACGCGTTCCCCACCAACCTGGACGTCGACCGGTACAGCGGCGAGGACGGCTCGGAGCAGGACACCGTCATCGGTCTGCGCGAGCTGAACCTCGCCGGCATCCCGAAGAACAACTGGATCAACGACCACTTCCGCTACACCCACGGCTACGGTGTGGTCGCCGCCAAGGGCACCGAGGCCACCTCCGGCGGCCGCCCGGTGTTCACGGAGTCCGACCTGCCGTCCAAGGGCGACCTGGGCCAGTACCAGCAGCGGGTCTATTACGGCGAGAAGACCACCCAGTACTCGATCGTCGGCGGTCCCCAGAAGGAGATCGACTACTCCGACGACAGCGGTGAGAAGACCACCAGCTACAAGGGCAAGAGCGGTATCAACCTCGCCAACCCGGTCAACCGGGCCGCGTACGCGGTAGCGTTCAACGAGCCGCAGATCCTCTACTCCGGCGCCATCGGAGAGGGCTCGCGGATCCTGTACAACCGCACGCCCAAGGAGCGCGTCGAGGCGGTCGCCCCCTGGCTGACGATCGACGGCGACGCCTACCCGGCCGTCGTCGACGGAAAGATCCAGTGGATCGTCGACGCGTACACCACCACCAACGGCTACCCGTACGCCTCCCGCACCACCCTGGGCGACACGACGGCCGACTCGCTGACCGCGGACAACAGCCAGCGCGCGGTGGTGGCCCAGCAGAACCAGGTCAACTACATCCGCAACTCGGTGAAGGCAACCGTCGACGCGTACACCGGTCAGGTCAAGCTCTATCAGTGGGACACCCAGGACCCGGTGCTGAAGACCTGGATGAAGGCGTTCCCGGGCACGGTGGAGTCGAAGAACGCCATCTCGGACTCGCTGCTGGCCCATCTGCGGTACCCGCAGGACCTCTTCAAGGTCCAGCGCGAACTGCTGACGCGCTACCACGTGAAGGACGCCGAGACGTTCCTCAGCGGCAGCGAGGTGTGGCAGGTCCCGGACGACCCGACCAACACCTCGGGCAACGCGGTCCCGCCGTACTACCTGAGCATGAAGCTGCCGGGCCAGTCGGGACAGGCGTTCTCGCTGACCACGACGCTCACCCCGAACGGCCGGGACAACCTCAGTGCCTTCGTGTCGGTCAACGCCGAGGCGGGCACCAAGGACTACGGCAAGATCAGAGTCCTCAAACTGCCGACCAGCGAACCCATCGACGGACCCAAACAGGTCCAGAGCCAGTTCAACTCCGAACAGGACATCGCCGAGACCATCAGTCTCCTCAAGAGAGGTGACTCACAGGTCGAGTACGGCAACCTCCTGACGGTCCCGCTCGACGGCGGACTGCTCTACGTCGAACCGGTCTATGTGCGAGGCGGCGGCCTCAAGTACCCGCTGCTGCGCAAGGTCCTGGTCACCTACGGCGGCAACACCGCCTTCGAGGACACCCTCGACGAGGCGCTCAACAAGGTGTTCGAGACCGAGGGTTCGCCCACCGAGCCACCGGTGGACGACGGGGACGAGGACACCGACGAGCCGCCGGCATCCGGCGACCCGACGGTCCAACAGGCCCTGGAGGAGGCCCAGAAGGCGTTCGAGGAGGGCCAGCAGGCCCTCAAGGACGGCGACTGGGAGGCGTACGGCCGGGCCCAACAGGACCTGGAGGACGCGCTGAAGCGGGCCGAGGAGGCACAGTCCAAGGCCGACGGGACCAGCGGCAGTGGCAGTGAGGACAGCGACCAGAGCGCCGACGAAGGCTCCGGAAGCGGCTGATTCAGAGCTCCACCCCGCGCCGTGGTACGGTTGCAACACAACGGCGCGGGGTGGAGCAGCTCGGTAGCTCGCTGGGCTCATAACCCAGAGGTCGCAGGTTCAAATCCTGTCCCCGCTACTGAAGTTGAAGGCCCGGATCCTCTAAAGGATCCGGGCCTTCGACGTGTTGCGGGTGACGGTTGGGAAATCTGTGTTTGACTTATCGCTCTGTGGGCATGTCGACAAAACGCTGTAGTGACCTCAATGGCTGCGGTATACCAGGTGTACCCAGGTTGCGGGTGGTGCGACGATGGACGTTATGGGGGACAAGGCAACTCTGTTGGAGACAGGGCGGTTTGCGCAGCCTGCCGACTTTGCGCTGCCTGTCGATTTTGTGCTGCCCGCCGAGGCCGAGCCGTCGGTCGAGTCCGCGCAGTCGGCGGACCAGGACGAGACGGGCGACGCCGTCGAGGAGGCCCGCCGGCGGCTCGCCGCCGAGGCTGGTGACGCCGAGGCGATGAGCGTCCTCGGCGCCATGCTGCTGCGCCGCGGCGACCTCGACGGAGCCGAGCCCCATCTGCGTGCCGCCACCGCCGCCGGGGACCGTGCGGCGGCCAACAACCTGGGTGTCCTGCTGCACCAGCGCGGCTACGCCGACGATGCCGCCGGATGGTGGCGGATCGCCGCCGTCGCAGGCTCCGCCGCCGCCGCGCACGCCCTCGGCCGCCACCACCGCGAGCGCGGCGACGAACCGGCCGCCGAGTACTGGCTGCGCCAGTCCGCCGAACAGGGCCACGCGCTGGGCGCGTACGCCCTCGCCGACCTGCTGGAGCACCGCAGCGACCCCGCCGCCGAGCGATGGATGAGGGCCGCCGCCGAGCGCGGCCATCGCGAGGCCGCGTACCGGCTTGCGCGGGCGCTGGGCCGGCTCGCCGAGCAGGAGGAACGTGCGGCCGCGCGTGAGGGCCGCAGAATCGCACGCGCGGCGTTCGAGATCGGGGGCGCGAGCCGCGAAGCGGTCCGGGAGGCCGCTAGGGAGGGCCGTCCCGCCGTGCGCGCAGGGGAGCCCGGCGTTGACCACGGTGTCGGGGCGACCCTCGCCGAGGAGGCCGAGCAGTGGTACCGCCAGGCCGCCGCGCGCGGGCACCGGCGGGCCGCGCTGCATCTTGGGTCGATCCTGGAGCGGCGCGGGGAGCTCAAGGAGGCCGGGCGCTGGTACCTGACGTCCGCCAAGGACGGTGAGCCGCGCGCCGCGTGCGCCCTCGGGTTCCTGCTGCGGGACGCCGGTGACACGGAGAGCGCAGCCGTGTGGTGGCTGCGGGCCGCCCAGGACGGCGACGGCAACGCGGCGAACGCGCTGGGCGCGCTGCACGCCGAGCGCGGCGAGACACAGACCGCCGAGCGGTGGTACCGGGCCGCGATGGACGCCGGTGACGTCAACGGCGCGTACAACCTCGGGCTGCTCTGCGCCGAGCAGGGGCGCACCGCGCAGGCCGAGCAGTGGTACCGGCGGGCCGCGTACGCCGGGCACCGGGAGGCCGCGAACGCGCTGGCCATTCTGCTGCTCCAGGTCGGCGACGCCTCCGGGGCCGAGCCGTGGTTCTCCAAGGCCGCCGAGGCGGGCAGCGTGGACGCCGCCTTCAACCTGGGCATCCTCTTCGCCGGGCGGGGCGATGACGCGAAGGCGCTCGTCTGGTACGAGCGGGCGGCCGCCGCCGGGCATACCGAGGCGGCGCTCCAGGTCGCCATCGCGCGGCTGCGGGACGGCGACGAGCGGGCCGCCGAGCGGCATCTGCGGTGCGCCGCCGGCGGGGGCAGCGCGGAGGCCGCGTATCGGCTGGCCGCCGTGCTCGACGCGCGCCGGCCGCCCGCGCCCGCGCACGAGCTGGGGGAGCCCGTGCGGGAGAAGAACGAGTGCGAGGAGTGGTACGAGCGGGCCGCGTCCCAGGGGCACCGGCGGGCGCAGGTGCGGGTCGGGATGCTGGCCGCCGGGCGGGGTGATGTGGTGGAGGCCGCGCGGTGGTACCGGGTCGCGGCCGAGGCCGGGTCTCGGAACGGGGCCTTCAACCTGGGGCTCCTGCTGGCCCGGGAGGGCAGCGAGCCGGAGGCCGCGCTGTGGTGGGCCCGGGCCGCCGACGCGGGGCATGGACGGGCGGCGCTGCGATTGGCCCTCGTCTACGCGCGTCGTGGCGAGCTGGTGGAGGGGAAGCGCTGGGCGGACCGGGCGGTGTCGCTCGGGCCCGCGGAGGTGGCCGAGCGGGCGGCGCGGCTGCGGGACGCGCTGCGGGACGAGCTGTCCGCGTAGCCGGGCCGGCGGGGCCGACGTAAGCGATTTGCGCTGGTCGGCAGCGGTGACGTACTGTTCAGTTCATCGACGCGGGGTGGAGCAGCTCGGTAGCTCGCTGGGCTCATAACCCAGAGGTCGCAGGTTCAAATCCTGTCCCCGCTACTGAAGGCCGGAGGCCCGGAACCGACAAGGTTCCGGGCCTCCGGTGTTTTGCCATGCGGGAAAAGAGAAGTGCCCGGTGCCGCCAGGGCGCCGGGCACTTCTCAAGTGAGGGTCAGGCCGCCGCGCAGTTCGGGCAGACGCCTCGGTAGGTCACCTCTACGTTCGAGACGGTGAAGCCGAAGCGCTCCGAGGAGGGGAGGTCGGCGAGAGGGTTGCCCGTGGGGTGAACGTCGCGGATGGTGCCGCACTGGGCGCAGACCAGGTGGTGATGGGGGCGGTGCGCGTTGGGGTCGTACCGCTTGGCCCGCTTGTCCGTGGCGACCTCCAGCACCTCGCCGAGGGAGACCAGCTCGCCCAGGGTGTTGTAGACGGTCGCCCGGGAGATCTCGGGCAGTTTGGCGACAGCCCGCGTGTGCACCTCGTCGGCCGTCAGATGGACGTGTTCGCCGTCGAGGACCTCGGCCACGACACGCCGCTGCGCGGTCATACGCCATCCGCGTCCGCGCAGCCGCTCCAGAAGGTCACTCATACCGGTCAGACTAACAGCAACGTGAAACAGATCCCGAATAGGTGTGACTTTAGATCTCACCTTGACTTGGATTTTGTCCAATGTAAGATCGGGCAGGCTTCGGCGAGCGCCTGGAGGCCGCCGTCCAGGCCCTGTGCGGCCGACCGGGGTTGGACCGCTTGCCGTTGAGGACGGGCCGGGACCTCGGGAGAGGTGCCGGCCCGTCCGCGCGCGGGTCCGTCTACGCGTGGCCGGGCCGGTCTACGCCGTCACGTGCTGTCGGGCCGGGGACCAGCAGCGGATGATGTCGCGGACCGAGACGATGCCGATGGCGGCGCCCTGGTCGAGGACGATCAGATGGCGGAAGCCGCCGTGGGTCATGGCGCGGGCCGCCTCTTCCAGGGTCCAGGACGGCGCGGCGAAGACGACGTCGGTGGTGGTGTGGTCATGGGCCCGTTCGGTGTCCGGGCTCTCGCCCAGGCCGACGGAGTTGAGGACGTCGCGTTCGGTCAGTATGCCGAGTCCGCCGGCGTCGGGGTCGAGGACCACGGCCGCGCCGATCCGGCGTGCCGACATCAGCGCGGCGGCCTGGCGGAGGGTGTGATCGGGGCCGATGGTGAGGACCACTGTGCTCATGGCGTCGCGGACGAGCATGGAGTTCAGCCACCTCCTAGGGAATCCCGGAGACAGATTGGGCAGGCCCGGCGCCGGCGGCACCCCGTAGGCACTGCACAAGTTCACAAGTGGGGAACTCTCAATGTGGCAGGTAAAGCGGAGGTCAACAAGGGGGCGTGCGTGGTCAGTTCGGGGGCGCCCCGGGATCACTCCGGGGCCCGTGCGCATCGGTCCGTATCTGGAGGCCGGTTCAGTAGCGCTCGTTCAGGTATCCCAGCAGTTCGTCGTGGAGCAGGCCGTTCGAGGCCGCCGCGTTGCCGCTGTGCGGGCCGGGGCGGCCGTCGAGGCCGGTGAAGCTGCCGCCCGCCTCGGTGACGATGATCGCGTTGGCGGCCATGTCCCAGAGGGACAGCTCGGGCTCGGCGCAGATGTCCACCGAGCCTTCGGCGACCATCATGTACGGCCAGAAGTCGCCGTACGCGCGCGTGCGCCACACTTCGCGGGTCAGGTCCAGGAAGCCGTTCAGGTGGCCGCGGTCCTCCCAGCCGCTGAGGGAGGAGTACGCGAAGGAGGCGTCCGACAGCCTGGAGACGCTGGAGACGCTCAGGCGGGAGGCCGAGGTGAGACTGCGGCCGGTGAAGGCGCCGTGGTCCTTCGCCGCCCACCAGCGGCGGCCCAGGGCGGGGGCGGAGACCACGCCGACGACGGGCTGGTAGCCGCCCTCCGACGCCTCCGTCAGGGAGATCAGGGTGGCCCAGACAGGGACGCCCCGGACGTAGTTCTTGGTGCCGTCGATCGGGTCGATGACCCAGCGGCGGGGGCCCGTGCCCTCGACGCCGTACTCCTCGCCGAGGATCGCGTCGCGGGGGCGGGAGCGTTGGAGATGGCCGCGGACCAGTTCCTCGGCGGCCTTGTCGGCCTCGCTCACCGGCGTCATGTCCGGCTTCGTCTCGACCTTCAGGTCGAGGGCCTTGAAGCGGGCCATGGTGGTCGCGTCGGCGGCGTCCGCGAGGACGTGGGCGAAGCGGAGGTCGTCGAGGTGGTCGGCCATGCTGCGAACGCTATCTGCCGAGGTCGGTGCGGGGCTACAGGGGGCCGGGGGTCGGTTGGGCGCGGGGGCGGCCGGTGCCGGGCCGGCCGGTCGGGGCGGTGCGCGGCCCGGCGCTCACCAAGTGCCGCCGGGGCCCATGCGTGCGGCGCACGCCCACTCGCGCCGCCTGCCCACTCCCGCCGCGCACGCCCACTCGCGCCGCACGCCCACTCGTGCCGCCCCCGCTGACCGTGCCGCGCCCCGCCGACCGTGCCGTCCGAGCGGTACGACGGCCCGCGGTACGAGCGGGGCGGGTCGTGAAAGGGGCGGCGGGAGCGTCGCGCAGGTTGGCTGATGCGCGCCCCTTGGCGCTGCCGCGAACCCTTGACAGTGCGTTGCCGCGCGTCAAATGTGAGGGCCAGAATCGCCCGCTCGCCCTCAGGGAGGCGATGATGCCTGCAGCGCGGGAATCCTTGTTGGACGCCGCCTATACGGCGCTGGTGCGCCGGCCGTGGTCCGCCGTGCGCATGGTGGACGTGGCGGCGGTGGCCGGAGTGTCACGGCAGACGCTGTACAACGAGTTCGGCAGCAAGGAGGGGCTCGCCAGGGCTCTGGTGCGGAGGGAGGCGGACGGCTATCTGGCGGGCGTCGAACGGGCGCTGGCCACACCCGCGGATCCCCGGGACCGGCTGGCCGCAACCGCGGAGTGGACCGTGGCGGCCTCCCGGAACAACGCACTCGTACGGGCCATGCTGACCGGCTGCTGGAGCGAGCGCCTGCCCGCGCCGACGCTCTCGGCGGTGCTCTCGGCCTCCGCGGTGCCCGCGCAGCGCCGCGCGGACGGGCCGCTGCCCGCGCCCGCCGACTTCGTGGCGCTCGTCCGGGAGCGGGCCGTCGCCGTGCTGTCCGCGCCCGGCACCCCCAAGTCGGACACGGTGGAGCTGGCCCGCTCCTGCGAATACGCCGTCCGCCTCGCCCTCTCCTGCGTCGCCGCGCCCCCGGGCGAGGGCGGAGTCACGGATCTCGTACGGACCGCGCTGCACCGTCGGCCCCTCGGCTGACCAAGGGCCCGCCGTCGGCCCTGCGCATCGCGGGCAACTACTGTGCCGAACCCGACAGTTGCAGTCCCACGACCCCCACGATCACCAGACTGATCGAGACGATCTTCAGGGTGGACACGATGTCGCCGAGGAAGATCATTCCGTAGATCGCGGTCCCGGCCGCGCCGATGCCCGTCCAGACGGCGTAGGCGGGGCCGACGTCGAGCTTCTTCAGTGACAGGGTCAGCAGGCCGAAGCTGCCGAGCGCGAAGACGCAGAAGGCGACCGTCGGCCAGAGTCTGGTGAATCCGTGCGAGAGCTTGAGACAGACGGCGAAGCCGGTCTCCAGAAGTCCGGCCACGACAACAAGCAGCCACGCCATGTCTCGTCCTCCCGTGTCCCCACGTTCCGTGACCGCTTCGTGTGATCTTCTCTGGCCTGGATCCGACTTGGTGCGATTATGCACTTACCGGGTGGAGAGGGGTGCAAACAACGCGGAGGTCAGTCGCCTTCCCGCCGTTCGCGCGTCGAGAGGAGCCGACGCAGAGAGTAAAGGCGGGCCGGGTCCGCGTGACCGTCGGTCACCCACTGGTCCAGCGCGCAGTCCGGTTCGTCGTGACTGCACGCACGCGGACAACCCTCGGTGCCCGGAATCAGGTCCGGGAAGGCGTTGATGACCCGGGACGGGTCGATGTGGGCGAGACCGAACGAGCGTACGCCCGGCGTGTCCACCACCCAGCCGCCGCCGGAGTCCGCCAGGGGGAGGGCGAGCGCCGAGGTCGTGGTGTGCCGGCCGCGGCCCGTCACCGCGTTCACATGGCCCGTCGAACGGCGTCGGTCCGCCGGGACCAGCGCGTTGACGAGGGTCGTCTTGCCCACGCCCGAGTGGCCGACGAACGCGGTGACCTTGCCGGAGAGATGCTCACGTACGCGGTCGGCGGCGCCGCCCGTCTCCAGCTCCTCGCGGCTCGTCACGACGTACGGGATGTCCAGGTCGCCGTAGAGCTCCAGGAGCTTGTCGGCTGAGGCCAGGTCCGACTTGGTCAGGACGAGGAGGGGCGTGAGGCCGCCGTCGTAGGCCGCGACCAGACAGCGGTCGATGAGGCGGGGGCGGGGCTCGGGGTCGGCGAGGGCGGTGACGACCGCGAGCTGGTCGGCGTTGGCGACGACGACGCGCTCGTACGGGTCGTCGTCATCGGCCGTGCGGCGCAGCACCGACGTACGGCCGGCGATGCGGACGATCCGGGCGAGGGTGTCCTTCGTGCCGGAGAGGTCGCCGACGAGGGCGACGGTGTCGCCGACGACGGCGGCCTTGCGGCCCAGTTCACGGGCCTTCATCGCCATGACCACGCGGTCCTCGACGAGGCAGGTCAGCCGGCCCCGGTCGACGGTGAGGACCATGCCGTCGGCGGCGTCCTCGTGTTTCGGTCGGATGTGTGTACGGGGACGGTTGCCCTTGCGGTTCGGGCGGCTGGGGATGTCGTCCTCGTCGGTGTGTTTGCCGTAACGGCGCATGATCCCGGTCCGCCCGTCAGTTCTTCCCGAGCATCCCGGTCCACAGGTCGGGGAAGTCCGGGAGGGTCTTGGCCGTCGTCGCCACGTTCTCGATCCGCACGCCTTCCACGGCCAGGCCGATGATCGCACCGGCGGTGGCCATGCGGTGGTCGTCGTACGTGTGGAAGACACCGTCGTGCAGGGGCCGCGGGCGGATGTGGAGGCCGTCGGCGGTCTCGGTGACGTCGCCGCCGAGTTCGTTGATCTCCTTGGTGAGCGCGGCCAGCCGGTCCGTCTCGTGCAGCCGCAGATGGGCGACGCCGCGCAGGGTCGAGGGGGAGTCGGCGAGGGCGGCGACCGCCGCGATGCCGGGGGTGAGCTCGCCGACCTCGCCGAGGTCCACGTCGATGCCGTGGATCCCGCCCGAACCGGTGAAGACCAGCCCGTACTCGGTCAGCTCGCAGCTGCCGCCCATCTCCGTGAAGATCTCGCGGAGCTGGTCACCCGGCTGGGTGGTGCGCGCGGGCCAGTCCGGGATGACGACCTTGCCGCCGGTGACCAGGGCGGCCGCCAGGAACGGCTGGGCGTTCGACAGGTCCGGCTCGATCGTCAGGTCGCGGCCGAGCAGCGCGCCCGGCGTGACCCGCCAGACGTTCGGCTCGCCGCCCGACTCCGGGGTGTCCACCTGCGCGCCGACCGACCGCAGCATGTCGACGGTCATCCGGATGTGCGGCATGGACGGGAGCGTCGAACCGGTGTGCCGGACCTCGACGCCCTGGTTGAAGCGCGGGGCGGAGAGCAGGAGCGCCGACACGAACTGCGAGGACGAGGACGCGTCGATCGCCACCGGGCCGCCGTCCAGGCCGCCGCTGCCGTGCACCGTCAGCGGGAGGGCGCCACGGCCGTCGTCGTCGATCCGCGCGCCGAGGACGCGCAGGGCGTCGATCACACCGTGCAGGGGGCGCTCGTACGACCGCGGGTCGCCGTCGAAGCGGATGGGGCCGTCGGCCAGGGCGGCCACCGGGGGGAGGAAGCGCATGACCGTGCCGGCGTTGCCGACGTCGACCGTGGCGGGGCCTTGCAGGCCGGTGGGGAGGACGCGCCAGGCCTCGCCGGAACCACCCGGGGTGCCCGCGCCGGAGGAGCTGGACGACACGGTCTCCTCGATGCCGACGCCCATCGCGCGCAGCGCGCCCGCCATCAGGAGGGTGTCGCGGGAGCGGAGGGGGCGGCGCAGCCAGCCGGGCTCGCTCGCGAGGGCGGCGAGCACGAGGGCGCGGTTGGTGACGGACTTCGACCCCGGCACGTGGACCGTCGCGTCGACGGATCCGCTCGCGAGGGGGGCGGGCCAGAGGGCGGGCTGTGCGTTCAGGGCCATGGGCCCACTTTAGTGGGGTTGGCTCCGCCAGGTTCAGCCGGTTGACGTGGGTCGCTTGTCGGCTGGGGGTCCGTTGTGGCTGGTCGCGCAGTTCCCGCGCCCCTGAACACAGGTCGGCTCTACATACCCAGTAGCCATCGGCCGCCCCCTAGCAATGCGCACACCGACACCACGTGGAACATCAGCAGCCACACCGTCGCCGGTAGGTGGGTCAGGCGGGAGAGTTGGTCCGCGTCGGAGTCGCCGGCTCCGCCTCGGCGGCGCTTGGCCTGGAGCTCGAAGGCCGGGCGTACGCCGCCCAGGAGGAGGAACCAGACGACCGCGTACGCGAAGGCCGCCTGGACCTGGGGGCCGGCGAGCCAGGAGACGATCACGAAGGTGCCGCCGGTGAGGACGACCGTGAGGGCGCCGTAGGCGTTGCGGATCATCACCAGCATGGCGACCAGCAGGATCGTGGCGAGCCAGAGGAGGAGGGTGATGCGCCCGGAGCCGAGGAGGGCGGCGCCGCCCAGGCCGAGGAGCGGGGGAGCGGTGTAGCCCGAGGCGGCGGTGAGGATCATGCCGAGGCCGGTGGGCTTGCCGCGGCTGACCGTGAGGCCGCTCGTGTCGGAGTGCAGGCGGATGCCGGTCAGGGTGCGGCCGGTGAGCAGTGCGAGCAGGCCGTGGCCGCCCTCGTGCGCGATGGTGATGGCGTTGCGCGAGAGCCGCCAGACGCCGTGCGGGACGATCGCCGCGAGCGCCGCGACGGCGGTGGCTATGACGACCCAGATGTCGGGGTCGGGCTGGGTGCCGAAGACCTCGTCCCACAGACTGGCCAGCGAGGTGACTGCGGTGCTTTCCATGGTGAGTGGGGGCTCCTCCGGGTCGTGATCGACAGGGGCTGGCGCGTAGCGCCATCGTTGGGGGGCGGTGGTCGGGTGACGGGTGGGCCTGGCAGTGTGGCACCCATGTGCGGACGGTATGCGTCGAGTCGTAGGCCCGAGGATCTCGCAGGAATCTTTGAGATCGAGAAGTGGGAGCCGGAAGAGACTCTGGAGCCCGACTACAACGTGGCTCCCACCAAGGAGGTCTACGCGGTTCTCGACCGCCCTCTCAAGGACGCCGACGGCAAGAGGCCGGTTCGCCAGCTGCGCAAACTGAAGTGGGGTCTGGTCCCTTCCTGGTCCAAGACCCCCGAGGGCGCCGCCCGGATGATCAACGCGCGGGCGGAGACCGTCCACGAGAAGCCGTCGTACCGCCGTGCCTTCGCCACCCGGCGCTGCATCCTGCCCGCCGACGGCTACTTCGAGTGGGTCACCGGCAAGGGGGAGCGCGACCTGGAGGCCGAGGGAAAGAAGAAACGGCCGCGCAAGCAGCCGTACTTCGTGCTCCCCGCCGACGGGTCTGTCTTCGCGATGGCCGGGCTGTACGAGTTCTGGCGGGACCGCACGCTGCCGGACGACCATCCGCAGGCCTGGTGGGTCACCTGCTCGGTGATCACGACGGAGGCCGAGGCGACCCCGCTGGCCGTGGCCCCGGAGGACGGGCCGCACACATTGGCCGAGATTCACCCCCGGATGCCGCTGATGCTCACGCCCGACCGCTGGGAAAGCTGGCTCGATCCGGCCCGCACGGACCTCGCCGAGCTGCGCGGGCTGCTCGAACCGCCGCCCGCCGGGCTGATGCGCGCCTACCCCGTCTCCACGGCCGTCAGCAACGTCCGCAACAACAGCCCGGAGCTGCTGACGGAGCTGGAGGGGCCCGAGGAGGGCACACTCTTCTGATGTGACCGAGATCGAGGCAGTCAGCGAAGAGGTCGACACCGACGCCGGTACGGCCCGCATCACCTGGTGCGAGGCCCGGAAGGCGGCCGAGTGGGTCCTCGCCGTCAGCCATGGCGCCGGCGGTGGTGTCGAGGCCCGGGACCTGCGGGCCCTCGCCGCCGTCCTGCCGGCGCACGGGGTGACCGTCGCCCTGGTCGAGCAGCCGTGGCGGGTGGCGGGGAAGAAGCTCGCGCCCGCGCCGAGGACGCTGGACACCGGCTGGCGGGGGCTGTGGCCCGCGCTGGCGAAGCCGGGGCTGCCAGTGATCGCGGGCGGGCGGAGCGCCGGGGCCCGGGTCGCCTGTCGTACGGCGACGGAGCTGGGCGCGGCGGCCGTACTCGCGTTGAGCTTTCCGCTGCATCCGCCGGGCAGGCCGGAGAAGTCGCGGGCCGACGAGCTGCTCGCGGCCGGGGTGCCCACGCTCGTCGTGCAGGGCGGGAACGACCCGTTCGGGCGGCCCGAGGAGTTCCCGGCTGGGGCTGACGGGGCGGCGGGCTCGTACCGGCTTGTCGAGGTGCCGTACGGGGATCACGGGTTCGTCGTGCCGAAGCGGGCGCCCCTCGGGCAGGAGGAGGCGCTGAAGGTGATCACCGACGGTGTCGTGGAGTGGATCGCGTCACTCGGATGACGGCTTCGGCACCGGCCGGGGAATGTTGTGCGGCGGGGCTCTGTTGTGCGGATCAGACAGCGCGAGACCGTGCTGACCGCCGTACGAGAGGAAGTCCGCCGCATGGGTTCGACCATCTGCCCGAGCCGCAGCAGCCGTGCTGACCTGGACTGGACGGTGCTGCACGCGGCGAAGAGCGGCCCTGTTCGGGCGGCGGCGGGCACGGATCGTCGTCTATCCTCCGATTCTGGTGGCACCGGTTTCGATGCCGCCCAGACGCTGGAGGAGGTGGGTCCGGTCACTGGGACCGACGCAGGGACCGAGCGCGGCCAGGCGGAGCAGCCCGAGGGCACGGAGACCGCCGCGGACCGCAGCGCCCGTTTCGAGCGGGACGCTCTGGAATTCCTCGACCAGATGTACTCGGCCGCGCTGCGCATGACGCGCAACCCGGCCGATGCCGAGGATCTGGTGCAGGAGACGTACGCGAAGGCGTACGCGTCCTTCCACCAGTTCCGCGAGGGCACCAACCTGAAGGCCTGGCTGTACCGCATCCTCACGAACACCTTCATCAACTCGTACCGCAAGAAGCAGCGCGAACCCCAGCGCAGTGCGGCCGAGGAGATCGAGGACTGGCAGCTGGCGCGCGCCGAGTCGCACATGTCGACCGGGCTGCGCTCCGCCGAGTCGCAGGCGCTCGATCACCTGCCCGACTCGGACGTGAAGGAAGCGCTGCAGGCGATTCCCGAGGAGTTCCGCATCGCCGTCTATCTCGCCGATGTCGAGGGCTTTGCGTACAAGGAGATCGCCGACATCATGGGGACACCCATCGGTACGGTGATGTCCCGGCTGCACCGCGGTCGCCGTCAACTGCGCGGCATGCTTGAGGACTACGCCCGTGACCGTGGACTGGTCCCGGCCGGCGCCGGAGAGTCGAACGAAGTGAAAGGTTCGGGCTCATGAGCTGCGGAGAGCCGCATGAGACGGATTGCAGCGAGATCCTCGATCATCTCTACGAGTTCCTCGACCGGGAGATGCCCGACACCGACTGCACCAAGTTCGAGCACCACTTCGAGGAGTGCTCGCCGTGCCTGGAGAAGTACGGGCTCGAACAGGCCGTCAAGAAGCTGGTCAAGCGGTGCTGTGGGCAGGACGACGTGCCCACCGATCTGCGGGCCAAGGTGATGGGGCGGATCGATCTGATCCGTTCGGGGCAGGCCGTGCCCGAGCACGATGTGACGGCCTCGCCGGTGGCACCGCAGGAGAGCTGAAACTCTGACTGAGCCCGTTTCGGGAATGGCCGTTCGGCCGTTCGGGGAACGGGCTCAGTTCGTGAGTCGGTGGGAACGGGATCGGACCTCAGCCCTCAGCCCTCAGTCGTCAGCCCTCAGCCCTCAGTCCTCAGCCCTCAGTCCTCGGGCCGCAGCCCTCAGTCTTCAGACCTCAAGGCCGTTCTCGATGCGCTTCAGCGCGTGGCGGGCCAGCGCGAGGTTGCTGCGGGAGCGGTCCAGCGCCAGGTAGAGGAAGAGCGATCCCTTGCTGCTGCCCAGCGGGCGGATCAGGTGGTACTGCCGGCCGAGCGTGATCAGGATGTCCTCGATCACGTCGTTCATGTCCAGCGACGACAGCGTGCGCATCTTGGAGCGCACGACCTCGGTGTTCCCGGCCGCCGCGAGTTCCAGATCGAGTTGCTGCCCGCCGCCGAGGGTGCCGAGCGACATACCGCTCTCGTAGTCGACCAGCGCGACACCGATCGCACCGTCCACGGTCATGGCTTCCTTGAGTGCGGTCTCGATGTTCATATTGCTGCCCCAATTCCTCAGTGCTGCTGACCGGTCACTGTCCGGCCAACTACGATCGACACGAGTGACCCACCGGTCACAAACATCAACTTTGTTGCGTGTTACGGAAGTTGGCGTTCAAAGTACTGCGCGGCGCGTGAACGTGGAGGGTGAATGGGGGGACTAGGGGAAAAGCGGCCGGCGCTCCAGGCCTCCCTGGACCGGCTTCTCGACTCTCCGGGCGTCACCGGCGTCGCGCTGATCGACGCCGTCACCGGTCTCACCTACGGCGCGGCGGGAGACGTCGCCCAGGCCGGCACCGGCACGGAGGGCGCCGACCTCGCCACCCTCATCTCCGAGCGGCTCGGCGATGCGGGGGCCGAGGGGGAGTTGGAGAGCGTGGTCATGACCAGCAGGCGACGCCTTCAGGTGCTGCTCTCCGTGCACCGGTCGGCCGGTGACCCGCTGCTGCTGGCCGCCGGTCTCGACCGGGACCGGGCCAACATGGCCCTGGCGCTGCGCACCCTCGGCGACCGGGCCCGCGAGGTGCTGGCGTGAAGACACCCTCGGCGCGCAACGTCCCCGCGCTCCTGCAAGCACTGCACCAAGAGGGCTATACCGGCACAGTCCGGGTCTCCGGCGTTCCAGGTGGCACGATTCACCTGCGCGACGGCCTGATCGGCGCGATCGAGACACCGGGCGCGCCGACCGCGACGTCCGCGCTGCTCGCCTCGGGCCGGATCGAGGACGACGCCTGGCTGGCGGCCCGTGCGGCGGAACCCGACGCGGACCGGCTGGACCTGCATCTGGTGGCCGCCGGGCTGATCGGCGCCGCCGAACTGGAGGTCGTCTGTACGGCGGCGGTGTTCGACGGGGCCTTCGCGATGGCGCTCAGCCCGCCCGGCGGCTGGGAGCTGACCGAACGGGAACCGACCCTCCTCGCCCGTCCCGGTGTCGAGCCGCGGCCGCTGGCCGAGGAGACCACCCGGCGGATGGCGCTGCTGACCCGGCTGTGGGGTCCCGCGGGCGAACTGGCTCGGGTCCGGCCCGAACCGGTCATCGGTGACTCACTCCGGCCCGAGCCGGTTGCCGGCGGCCGGGTTCGGTCCGAACCGGGCATGGGTGATCCGGTCAGGTCGGGTGCGATCGCTGTCGACCGCGTCCGATCTGAACCGGTCATCATCGGCGAAGCGATCGTCGGTACACCGGCTACCGGCCAACCGGCCATCGCCCAACCGGCGACCGGCCGCGGTGCCCCCGAAGCCGACAGCGATACGCCGGCGGCCGACGGCGGCCACCCGAAGCCCGGCCGCCGCGGACTGACCCGACGTCACCAGGACCTCATCGAGAGCGTCAACGGGCGCCGTACCCCCCGCGACCTCGCCTTCGCCCGGGGGCGCGGACTCTACGCGGTGATGCTGGACCTGATCCGGCTGGAGACGCTCCAGGCCGTCCGGTGGGAGACCGGAACCACATTCGACGGTCGGCCCAGCACCGCACCCCGGGTCCTTCAGGGACAGCAGGGGCAACAGGGACAGCAGGCATCCGACGAACCGTCACCGAGAGCCGGTCCCCTGCCCAGACGCAGGCCCGGCGAGGGGTCTCCCTTCGGAGACCTCGGAGCGAAGGGCGGGTAGTGAGCCCCGACAAAGACCCGGCCCGGAAGCGGCGCCGCCGTAGCAAGGCGGCCCGCCTCCGGCGGCGTTCGACCCCGCGAGCAGCGGTGGACGAGCGCCCGGCACCACCTGCAAAAGCCCCACCGTCCACCGAGCCCCAGCGCGAGCCCGAGCCTGAGCCTGAGTCCGATCCCGAGTACGATCCCGGCCCCGCTGCCGTGGCACGGACGACGTTACCCGTGCGGGGCGCGGCCTCCCTTCCCGCGTTACCCGTGCGGGGCGCGGCACCCGTTCCCCCGAACACCTGTGACGACGCGTCGGACACCCCGGCGTCGCCGCCTCCCTTCCCGCCCATCTCCCTGCTGTCGGCCGAGGAACTGATCGCCGACCAACCCTCAGTCGAAATGCTGCGGCGCGTCCGTCGCGGGCTGCGGGAGCTCCCCGAGTCCGACCGGAACCTGTCCGACTGAGCCGCTCGGACCGCACACCCACCGCAGATGTCTGGACCAAGGAGCACGTTCCCATGACCGCACACGCACCGACCGAATCGCTCACCGGCATCCTGGCCTCGCTGCGTGAACGGGTGATGGGCGTCGCCGAGAGCGTCCTGTCCACCGTGGACGGGCTCCTTGTCGTGGCCGACGTCGACACGGTCCACGCCGAGTCCGTCGCCGCGCTCGCGGCCGCCACCCTCGGCGTCGGCCGCCGCATGGCCGACCAGTCCGGCACCGGCGCCCTCCGCGAGGTCGTCATCCGGTGCGCCGCCGGACACGTCATCGTCGTCGCCGTCGGCGAGCGCACCCTCTTGACCGTCATGGGCGACGACGGCCTCGACATCGCCGCCTTCCAGCGCGAGTCCCCGGCGACGGTGGAGCAACTCAACAAGGTGCTCGCGGCCGACGTGGCGCACTGAACGACGGGCCTGGCGGCCGCGCTGACTGCTTCCGTCAGGCTGGCTGCATCGTGGCCCCCTGGATTCAGCCCGTACCCGCCCCTGCCCGGCAGGGCCCGCCCTGGGCTCCGGAGCCCGAGCGCGGGAGGGGTGCGATGGGGGCGGTACCGGCATGGACACGTGTGTACGTCGCCTGTGTGGTCGCCGGTGCCGTGGCCTGTCCCGTACAGCTGCGAGCAGCGGCCGCGAGGGCTGCGCCAGGTCTGGCGGGCGGGCCCAGCTGACCCTCGCGGTGCGGGCCGCCGCCGGGCCGCAGCCGCGGTGCTGGTGTTCTGCGTGGTGCTCACCATGCTCGACGGCGGCATCCTGGCGCTCGGCTGAGCGGGTTGCCCGTACCGGGCGCATCGCACGGCCTCTTCCCGTGCCCGCTCGGGCCCGACACCGTGCACGGGCTCGCCGGGCCGATCACAGCTGTGCTGTGGCACAGCCCGTACGGGCCCCTCGCCGCGCTCCTCGTCCTGCTGCCGATGTATGTCTCCTGCTGGGTGTTCGCGCAGTACCACCGGGAACGGCCCGCGCACCAGGCGACCATCCGCGCGCTCGTCCAGGCCGTCGACATTTCAGCCGGGAGGTGGGGTGGGAGCTGGGGCTCGGCGAACCGGAACCGGCCGTGCTGGAGTACGCGGCGCTGATGCACGACATCGGCCGGCTGAGCCCGGCGGTGGCCCCGTGCCGGTCGGGGCCACCGCCGGGCTCCCGGCCGCTCAGCAGCGCCGGGGTGGATGCCGAGGTCGCCGTGGTGGAGTGGCAGGCGGAATCCGTACCGTGAGCAGCCGGTCGGCGCGGGGATCGTGCGGGGCGTGAACGCATATGAGGAGAAAGCATGGGAAGCAGGGCCCGGAGGGGCGCTGGAGGAACTAGGGCTGGGGACGGCACGGGACTATCAGCCGGAGGTCGTGGAATCGCTCGCCAGGGTGCTGTCGAAGCATCGGGACGGCGCATGGGCGCTCGCCCTCGGCCAGGGTTGTGGCGGGCGACGGGTGGGCGGTCTGACCTTGCCCGTGGTGGGGTAACCCATGGGTAATGAGCGGCCCTCCAGCCGTCCGTGGTTGGATGCGAGGGAGAGGGGTGTACCGGGGGCGACGGCCAGCCCACTCCAATAGAACTGACAGGCGGGAACCGTAACTGGCAGGCGGGAATCGTGAGGATCTTCGGCAAGGGACGGCATCGGCCCTCCGCCTCTTGGCGGCAGGCCACCGATCGTGCGTTCACGCTGATCGGCGACGGTCGGTACGAGGACGCGGGCGCGCTGCTGACACGTGCCGCGGACCTGGAACCGTGGCTGTCCGAGTCCTGGTTCAACCTCGCCCTGCTGCACAAGTTCCGGCACGACTGGGAGCAGGCACGGGCGGCCGGTCTGCGGGCGGTCGCGCTGCTCGACCGGGAGACCGGGGCGCCCGACTGGTGGAACGTGGGCATCGCCGCGACCGCCCTGCAGGACTGGCCGCTGGCCCGCCGGGCCTGGCAGGCGTACGGGCTGCGGGTGCCCGGGGGCGCGGCCCGGCCGAGGTCCGGGGGCGCCGGGGAATCCGGTGAGCCGGTGGGCATGAACCTGGGCAGCGCGGCCGTACGGCTCTCGCCGGAGGGCGAGGCCGAGGTCGTGTGGGGGCGGCGGCTCGACCCCGCCCGCATCGAGGTGCTCTCCATCCCGCTGCCGTCCTCCGGGCGGCGCTGGGGCGAGGTCGTCCTGCACGACGGGGTGCCGCACGGGGAGCGGACCACGGCCGCCGGTCACGCGTACCCCGTGTTCGACGAGATCGAGCTGTGGGCGCCGTCGCCGGTGCCCACCTGGGTGGTGCTGCTGGAGGCCGCGACGGAGGCCGACCGCAACGCGCTGGAGCGGCTCGCGGCCGACGCCGGGTTCGCCGCGGAGGACTGGTCGTCCTCGGTGCGGTTGCTGTGCCGGCTGTGTTCGGAGTCCCGGATGCCCTCGGACGAGGGCGACGGGGACCATCTCGATCCCCACGACCACAGCGAGCCGGGGCATCCCGGGCCGCTCGGGCACGTCACGGACGGGCAGTTGTGGGCGCCCGAACGGGAGTGCGGGATTGCCGCGCCGGCCTCGCTGGTCCGGGGGCTGCTGGACGGGTGGGTCGCGGACAGCCCGGATTCTCGTGACTGGCGGGATCTGGAAGAGGTCTGTTAGCGGCGCGCACGGTCGATTTCCGGCCGCGGGCTCGTCGTGCCCGTTCGCGTGGTTCCCCGTGCCCCTGGAGGGGCGCCGTTCGCCCCGTACCCTGTATCAGCAACTTCACCCCCTGTTTTTCTGAGGAAGGCGTACGTCTGTCATGGCCCAGCAGGACACCGATCAGCAGCACGTGGGCGTGCTCCCCGTCGATGACGAGGGGTTCGTCGTCGACACGGAGGACTGCGAGGAGCGCGAGCAGGCCTACCGGGAGCGTGGCACGTCGCGGCCGATCACGGTCGTCGGGAACCCCGTGCTGCACAAGGAGTGCAAGGACATCACGGAGTTCGGCGACGAACTGGCGAAGCTGGTGGACGACATGTTCGCCAGCCAGCACGCGGCCGAGGGCGTGGGCCTGGCCGCCAACCAGATCGGCGTCGATCTGAAGGTGTTCGTGTACGACTGCCCGGACGACGAGGGCAACCGGCACGTCGGCGTGGTCTGCAACCCGAAGCTCGTCGAACTTCCCGCCGAGCAGCGCCGGTTGGACGACAGCAACGAGGGCTGCCTGTCGGTGCCGACCGCGTACATGCCGCTCGCCCGCCCCGACTACGCCGAGGTCACCGGGCAGGACGAGAAGGGCAACCCGATCAAGGTGCGCGGCACCGGCTACTTCGCGCGCTGCCTGCAGCACGAGACCGACCACCTGTACGGCTACCTGTACGTCGACCGGCTCTCCAAGCGCGACCGCAAGGACGCGCTGCGGCAGATGGCCGAGAACGAGCCCCGGTACGCCGTCGTCGCGAACGACTGAGCCGGGGAGCGACGGCCGGGGCTCGAGCCCCGCGAGGCTTCCGGTCACCTGTCACGCGCGCCGGGTCCACCCCTCAGGCCGCCTCCGGACCACGGAACGTCCGGCGGTACGCCTGAGGGGTTGTGCCCAGTGACCGTACGAAGTGATGGCGCAGAGCGGCGGCGGTGCCGAAGCCGGTGCGCCACGCGATCGCATCCACCGTCTCGTCCGTCGCCTCCAGCAACCGCTGGGCCAGCAGCACCCGTTGGCGCAGGATCCAGCGGTACGGGGTGGTCCCGGTCTCCTGCTGGAAGCGGCGGGCGAACGTGCGCGGGGACATATGGGCGCGGGCGGCGAGCTGTTCGACGGTGACCTCCTCGTCGAGGTGGCGCTCCATCCAGGCCAGCACCTCCCCGACCGTGTCGCACCGCGAACGCGGCAGTGGCCGCTCGATGTACTGGGCCTGACCGCCGTCCCGGTGCGGCGGCACGATCATCCGCCGGGCGATCTTGTTGGCGACCTCCGGACCCTGCTCCTTGCGGACGATGTGCAGACAGGCGTCGATGCCGGCCGCCGTGCCCGCCGAGGTGATCACCGGGTCCGCGTCCACGTACAGCACGTCCGGCTCGACCACCGCACGCGGATACTGCCGGGACAGCTCCTCGGCGTGCCGCCAGTGCACCGCGCAGGGCCGCCCGTCCAGCAGCCCCGCCGCGCCGAGCACGAACACACCCGAGCACACGCTCAGCACCCGGGCGCCCCGGTCGGCGGCCCGGCGCAGCGCGTCCAGTAGCTCGGCCGGGTAGATCCGCCGTACAAAACTCTCGCCCGCCGGTACGACGACGAGGTCGGCTTCGTCGAGCCGGTCCAGGCCGTACGAGGTGGAGATCGTGAACCCGGCGTGCGTCCGCAGGGTCGGGCCCTCCGCCGACGCGACCGCGAAGTCGTACACCGGCAGGCCCTCGTCGCTGCGGTCGAGGCCGAAGACCTCGCAGACGACACCCAGTTCGAAAGGATGCACACCGTCCAGGAGGACGGCGGCCACGTTCTTCAGCATGCTGCCAGTGTGCCTCGGAAGTGGCAGTGATTCGAGGGGGTGCGGCAGTCCTGCCACTATTTGTAAGGAGTGTTCGGCACGACAGTGGTGTCCATGGAAACGACACAGCTGCAGGCACTCATCGGAACACTGACCGTCCTCGGCATGCTGGCCCTGGTCGTGCTGCCCTCGATCATCGGCGTCATGCGCGACCGGCGCATCGACCGGCAGCTCAGGGCGGCGGAGCGGCGCGCCGCGGCCGTCGACGGGTCCGGGCCGGGGCGGCACCCGCACGCAGGCGCCCGGGGAGCCGCCTCCCCTGCGCACCGCACCGCTCGCGCCGCCTGATCGCATATCTGTACGACAGCAGCAGCTCTCCTGTGTAGCCTCTCCTCGACCCAAGGGGAGGATCATGAGACACAGAACGCGCCCCGCGCACGGCCGGACCCTGGCCGTGGCGGGCGGGGCGGCGGCCCTGGTGCTGCTGGCGGCGACGGGGGCCCACGCGGAGGGCAAGGGCGACGTCCGCGTCACGAAGGCGGTCGTCAAGGGCGGCAAGAACGTCATCGTGGGGACGTCGAAGACGATCACGTTCCCGGTCGCCATCACGGTCAGGGACAACTCGGGCGTGAAGGGGCTCACCCGCGTCAGCACCTTCAACGCCGACAACGCGGGCAGCTTCTTCGACTGGACCGGCACCAAGTGCGTCAAGAAGAGCAGGACCACCTCGGTGTGCACGGCCACCATGACGGTCGATCCCGAGTGGATCCCGCAGAGCACCGAGGGCGACACCAACGCCGCGGCCGGCGTCTGGCAGGTCAACGCCACCGTCAAGGCGAACGACGGCGACTACTGGATCTCCGACAACATCGCCCGCTACAAGGTCAAGCGTGCCTCGACCCTCACCACGGTCGTCAAGCCGGCGAAGGTCGCCAAGGGCGCGAAGGTCACTGTCACCGGCAGCCTGACCCGGGCCAACTGGGAGACCCTGAAGTACGGCGGGTTCACCGGGCAGCCGGTCCAGCTCCAGTTCAAGAAGAAGGGCGCCACCCGCTACACCCCGGTCAAGACGGTGAAGACGGGCGGCGCCGGCAAGCTCAGCACCAAGGTGACCGCCACGTCGGCGGGCAGCTGGCGCTGGTACTTCCCCGGCACGACGACGACGGCACGGGTCACGTCGGCCGGGGACGCGGTCACACTCAAGTGACCTCGGCGGTCTAGAAGTCCTCGTCCAGGTCGACGGTGCCCTCCACCGCGACCTGGTACGCGGACGGGCGCCGCTCGAAGAAGTTGGTCAGCTCCTGCACGCCCTGCAGCTCCATGAAGGAGAACGGGTTCTCGGAGCCGTAGACCGGCGCGAAGCCGAGGCGCGTCAGGCGCTGGTCGGCGACGCACTCCAGGTACTGCCGCATCGACTCGGTGTTCATGCCCGGCAGGCCGTCACCGCACAGGTCGCGCCCGAACTGCAGCTCGGCCTCGACGGCCTCCCGCAGCATGTCGGTCACCTGCTGCTGAAGCTGGTCGTCGAAGAGCTCCGGCTCCTCCTTGCGGACGGTGTCGACCACCTCGAAGGCGAAGCTCATGTGCATCGTCTCGTCGCGGAACACCCAGTTGGTGCCGGTCGCCAGGCCGTGCAGCAGGCCCCGGCTGCGGAACCAGTAGACGTACGCGAAGGCGCCGTAGAAGAACAGGCCCTCGATGCACGCGGCGAAGCAGATCAGGTTGAGCAGGAAGCGGCGGCGGTCGGCCTTCGTCTCCAGGCGGTCCAGCTTCTCGACCTCGTTGATCCACTTGAAGCAGAACTCTGCCTTCTCGCGGATGGAGGGGATGCTCTCGACGGCGTCGAAAGCCGCCGCCCTGTCCTGCGGGTCGGGCAGATAGGTGTCGAGCAGCGTCAAGTAGAACTGGACGTGCACCGCCTCCTCGAAGAGCTGCCTGCTCAGATACAGGCGCGCCTCGGGGGAGTTGATGTGCTTGTAGAGGGTCAGCACCAGGTTGTTCGCGACGATCGAGTCGCCCGTCGCGAAGAAGGCGACCAGCCGGCCGATCATGTGCTGCTCGCCCTCGGACAGCTTCGCGAGGTCGGTGACGTCCGAGTGGAGGTCGACCTCCTCCACGGTCCAGGTGTTCTTGATGGCGTCCCGGTAGCGCTCGTAGAAGTCCGGGTAGCGCATCGGGCGGAGAGTCAGCTCGAAGCCCGGGTCGAGGAGGTTCTTCTCGGTGGAGCTCATTACTGGCAGGCCTCGCAGGACTCGGGGTTCTCAAGGGAGCAGGCGAGGGCCTCTTCTGAGGTCACCTGCTGGAGGGGGACGGTCTTCTCGGGCCGCGCCTGCGTCTGGGCCGGTGCCTGGCCCTGGGCGGCGCGGGCGATACGGGTCGCCGGACGCGAGCGCAGGTAGTACGTGGTCTTCAGCCCCGACTTCCAGGCGTACGCGTACATCGAGGAGAGCTTGCCGATGGTCGGCGTCTCCAGGAACAGGTTCAGCGACTGCGCCTGGTCCAGGTACGGCGTGCGGTCGGCGGCCATGTCGATCAGGCCGCGCTGCGGGATCTCCCACGCCGTGCGGTACAGCGCCCTTACGTCGGCCGGGATCCACGCGAAGTCCTGCACCGAGCCGCCCGAGTCGCGCAGCGCCTCACGGGTGCGGGCGTCCCAGACGCCCAGCTCCTTCAGCTCCTTCACCAGGTACGAGTTGACCTGGAGGAACTCGCCGGACAGGGTCTCGCGCTTGAACAGGTTGGAGACCTGCGGCTCGATGCACTCGTAGACCCCGGCGATCGAGGCGATGGTGGCCGTCGGCGCGATGGCGAGCAGCAGCGAGTTGCGCATGCCCGTCGTGGCGATCCGCTCGCGCAGGGCCGCCCAGCGCTCCGGCCAGGTGAACTCGACGCCGTAGTGGTCGGGGTGCAGCACACCACGGGCCGTACGCGTCTTCTCCCAGGCCGGCAGCGGGCCGTCGCGCTCGGCGAGGTCGGCCGAGGCCTCGTACGCGGCGAGCATGATGCGCTCGGCGATACGGGTGGACAGGGCCTTCGCCTCCGGGGAGTCGAAGGGCAGACGGAGCTTGAAGAAGACGTCCTGGAGGCCCATCGCGCCGAGGCCGACCGGGCGCCACCTGGCGTTGGAACGGCCCGCCTGCTCGGTCGGGTAGAAGTTGATGTCGACCACGCGGTCGAGGAAGGTGACGGCGGTGCGGACGGTCTCGTCCAGCCGCTCCCAGTCCATTTCCCCGCCGGTGACGAACGCGCCCAGGTTCACCGAACCCAGGTTGCAGACCGCCGTCTCCCCGTCGTCCGTGACCTCCAGGATCTCCGTGCAGAGGTTGGAGGAGTGGACGACATGGCCCGGCTCGGCCGTCTGGTTGGCCGTGCGGTTGGCCGCGTCCTTGAAGGTCATCCAGCCGTTGCCGGTCTGTGCGAGGGTGCGCATCATGCGGCCGTAGAGGTCACGGGCCGGGATGGTCTTCTTCGCCAGGCCGTTCGTCTCCGCCTCGCGGTACGCCGCCTCGAACTCCTCGCCCCACAGGTCGACCAGCTCGGGCACGTCCGCCGGGGAGAACAGGGACCACTGCTGGTCGGCGTTGACGCGGCGCATGAACTCGTCCGGGATCCAGTGCGCCAGGTTCAGGTTGTGCGTACGCCGGGCGTCCTCACCGGTGTTGTCGCGCAGCTCGAGGAACTCCTCGATGTCGGAGTGCCAGGTCTCCAGGTAGACCGCGGCCGCGCCCTTGCGTCGGCCGCCCTGGTTCACCGCGGCCACCGAGGCGTCCAGGGTCTTCAGGAACGGCACGATGCCGTTGGAGTGCCCGTTGGTGCCCCGGATCAGCGAACCGCGGGAGCGGATGCGGGAGTACGACAGGCCGATGCCGCCGGCGTGCTTCGAGAGGCGGGCCACCTGGTGGTAGCGGTCGTAGATGGAGTCCAGCTCGTCCAGGGGGGAATCGAGCAGGTAGCAGGACGACATCTGGGGGTGTCGCGTACCGGAGTTGAAGAGCGTGGGGGAGGAGGGCAGGTAGTCGAGGCGGCTCATGAGCCCGTAGAGCGCGGCCACTTCGTCGACGGCGCGCGCGGTCTCGTCCTCGGCGAGGCCGGCGGCGACACGCAGCATGAAGTGCTGGGGCGTCTCGATGACCTTGCGGGTGATGGGGTGCCGGAGCAGGTAACGGCTGTGCAGGGTGCGCAGACCGAAGTAGCCGAAGCGGTCGTCGCCGGCGGCGTCGACGAGGGCGTCGAGGCGCCCGGCGTGCAGCCGGGTGAACTCCGCGGTGCGGTCGGCGACGAGGCCTTCCCGGTGGCCCACGGCGATGGACTCGGTGAACGTCGTGACGCCCTGGGAGGCGGCCTCGGCACGGATGCCGATGGCCAGCAGCCGGGCGGCCAGCTTCGAGTAGGCGGGGTCCTCGGAGATGAGGCCGGCGGCCGCCTCCGTGGCCAGCTCGCGCAGCTCCGTCTCGTCGGCCCGGGCGGACCGGCCACGCAGCGCGGCGGCGGCGACCCGGCCGGGGTCGGCGTCGGGGAGGTCGACGGTCAGCTCGGTCAGGGTCCGCAGCAACGCGGTACGGGGACCGTCGGTCTCCGTCGCCGGGGTGGCTGAAGCCAGGTCGGCTGAAACCGGTTCGGCTGGCGCGATGGTCACGTGGGGGCTCTCCCTCGCTCGGCAAGGGGCCTTGCGGAAGGCAGGCGGCAGCACACGAGCGCACGGGGCGTCGCGTCCACCGGCCCATTCCGCGAGGCCCGGACGTCAGGACACCCGGACCGGGACGGCCGGGCGCACTGTCGGCAGGTCCTCGGACTCAGCAGGCGTGCGAACGCACGCAAGTACACCGTTGCGGGACAGTTCCGGATTTGCACCGGATTCCCCTGCGGCGACAGCGAGCATGAGCATACATCTTGTGTCGGGCTGCGGGGACACCACCAGATGTTGTGTCTCGTCGACTTCGGAGCGTGTCAGAGCGTCAACTCGTAGGTGAGGTGCGTGAGGTCGTCGAGGCACGGAACGGGGTTTTTGGTCGTGCTCCGGTGTGCGGGTGAAGCGCAGGCGTTCGTGGTCCATGGCCGCAGTCTGCGTCAGGGGCCGGGAGGCGTGACGGCGGTTTTCCACAGGGGCGACGGCTTGTCAGATGATCGGCCCGGCCGGCGTGGCTCGTGTGCGGCCGCGCGTGCCCAGGCGGCGGTCGCCAGGCCTCGGCAAGGCTCCGGCAAGGCTCCGGCCGGGCCCCGGCAGCGCCCCCGCTCAGCCCACCGCCGCCCAGCGCGGCAGCGTCGCCACGAAGTCCTTGCTGAAGTCCCGCGTGCCCGGGCCCAGGGACACGCGGCCGGTGGCGCGGAGGCGGGCGGTCAGGGCGGGGGACTCGGAGTAGTAGACGCGTCGGGCGCCGGCCGGCACGAACACGGTCTGGCCCCGGGTGAGTTCGCTCGCGCACTCCACGACGACGGCACCCTCGGCGGCCTCGACGAACGCCTCGTCCCCGCAGACCCCCACGGCCAGCGGATCGTGCAACGGGCAGGTGCCGTCGCCGCCGTGGCGGGTGTACGCGTCCATGTACGTGCGCATCAGCCGGGCGGCGAGGGCCGTGCCCGGGCCCGCGGCCTCCAGCGCCGCGAGGTCGGCCGGGCGGAACAGCCAGCGGTGCGAGGCGTCCAGATCGACCATGGTGAACGGGATGCCGGAGGAGAGGACCACCTCGGCGGCGTCCGGGTCGGCCCAGAGGTTGAACTCGGCGACCGGCGTGAAGTTCCCCGGCACCTGTGCGGCGCCGCCCATGAACACGAACTTCTTCACGCGGCGGGCGAAGTGCGGGTCCTCCAGCACCGCGATGGCCACGTTCGTGAGCGGGCCCGTGGCGCACACCGTCAGCTCGCCCTCGTACACACGGGAGAGGCGGAGCAGTGCCTGCGCTGAGGACTCCGTCGGGTGCGGGGCCGTCGAGTCGGGCAGTGTCTCGTCACCGAGGCCTGCCGGGCCGTGGAAGGCGGATGCCTCACGGTAGGGGAGGCGGGACAGGGGGCGGACCGCGCCTCGGTGCACCGGGATGTCGGCGTCGATGCGCAGGGCGCGGGCGAGGGCGCGGGCGTTGGCGTAGGTCGCGTCGGCTGGAAGGTTGCCGCCGGTCGATGTGTACGCCTTGAGGTCCCACAGCCCTGTTCCCAGCAGGTACTGGAGGGCCACGGCGTCGTCGATGCCGGGGTCGCTGTCGAGGACGATCGGTGCACGGGCGGTCACACGGCCAGCGTAGCCCGGGTGGGGGGTGAGAGCTCGGGGTGCCGGGTTCCTGGTTCTGTGGCGGGTCCGGGTGATCCGTGGTTGCGCGCGTGGTTCCCCGCGCCCCTTCAGGGCGCGGGGAACCACGACACCTAGTGGCTCGTACCCGCCGTGGCCGGCGGCAGTTCGACCTGGACGCCCGCGTCTCCCGCGTCCGCCGTGTAGTCCTCCGGCCTGGTCTCGTCGATGCCGTCGGGGGCCTTGGCCGCCCGCAGGACGAACGTCAGGACGACTGTGATCACCACGTTCAGGACGAAGGCGGTGAGGCCGATGTAGCCGATCTCGCCGATGCCGGGGATCTCCGCCGAGGAGCCGCCGAAGTGCTTCTGCGTGGGGGAGGCCACGCCGTACGCGGCCATCGTGCCGTAGAGCATGCCGACCGCCCAGCCGGCGAGGAGGGCCCAGCGGTGGAACCAGCGGGTGAAGAGGCCGCCGACCAGGGCCGGGAAGGTCTGGAGGATCCAGATGCCGCCCAGGAGCTGGAAGTTGATGGCGACTGTCTTGTCCATCGTCAGGACGAAGACCAGGGCTCCTACCTTCACCAGCAGCGACACCAGCTTGGAGACCTTGGTCTCCTGCGCGGGCGTGGCGTCCGGCCGGATGAAGTCCTTGTAGATGTTGCGGGTGAAGAGGTTCGCGGCCGCGATGGACATGATCGCCGCCGGGACGAGCGCGCCGATGCCGATGGCCGCGAAGGCGACACCCGCGAACCAGTCCGGGAACATCGTCTCGAAGAGCTGCGGAATGGCGAGCTGCCCGTTCTGCACCTTGATCCCGGCCGCGATCGCCATGAAGCCGAGCAGGGCGAGCAGGCCCAGCATCAGGGAGTACAGGGGGAGGATCGTGGTGTTGCGGCGGATCACCTCACGGCTCTTCGAGGACAGCGTCGCCGTGATCGAGTGCGGGTACATGAAGAGCGCGAGGGCCGAGCCGAGGGCCAGGGTCGCGTACGTCCACTGGTTGGCCTCGCCCGGGACGAGGGCACCGCGCGGTGCGCCCGTCGCCGGGTTGGTCTGCCCGTACGCCTCGCTGGCCTTGGCGAAGATCTCGTCGAAGCCGCCGAGCTTGATCGGGATGTAGATGATCGCCACCGCGATGACGATGTAGATCAGGGTGTCCTTCACGAACGCGATCAGCGCCGGGGCACGCAGACCCGACGAGTACGTGTACGCGGCCAGCACACCGAACGCGATCAGCAGCGGCAGGTCCTTGATGAACCAGTTGGTGTCCTCGCCGCCGCCGACGCCCATCACGTCGAGAACCGCCTGGATACCGACGAGCTGGAGCGCGATGTACGGCATGGTCGCCAGGATGCCGGTCAGGGCCACCGCCAGCGACAGGCCTTTGGAGCCGAAGCGGCCGCGCACGAAGTCCGAGGTCGTCACATAGCCGTGCTTGTGCGAGACCGACCACAGGCGGGGCAGGAACGTGAAGATCAGCGGGTAGATCAGGATCGTGTAGGGCACCGCGAAGAAGCCGGCCGCGCCCGCCGCGTAGATCGCCGCGGGTACGGCGACGAAGGTGTACGCCGTGTAGAGGTCGCCGCCGAGCAGGAACCAGGTGACCCAGGTGCCGAACGACCGTCCGCCCAGGCCCCATTCGTCGAGGCTGTCGTTCTCGGCCTTGCGCCAGCGCGCGGCCAGGAAGCCCATGACCGTGACGGCCAGGAAGAAGAAGATGAAGACGGCGAGTGCCACGCCGTTCACGCCGTCCTTCACTTCGCCGCACCCCCAGCCTGCTGCCGCGCCTTGCGGGTCCGCTGGTCACGCTGCCACAGCACGTACGCCGTGCAGGTGAGCGCCGTGGAGATGAGCACCCAGGCCATCTGGTACCAGTAGAAGAACGGGATGCCGATGAACGCCGGGTCCGTCTTGGCGTACGAGCCGACCCAGAGCATCGCCACGAACGGGGCGAACAGGCATAGGGCGATGACCACCCTGACAGGTGTCACCACCGTTGGTCTCACTTCAGGCGCTTCTGACATGTCCTGGCTCCGTCCCCTCACTGATCACCTGCTCAACGCGCAGGAAATGTAAGGGACGGTTCCGTCGTATGGAACCCCCTGTCCGGATAACGGATGCGGAGGTTGTGTGTTCAGCAGCGGCGGAACCCCTGCCGGGGGTCCGCCTCCTGCCGATCCGTCCGCATCCGCTCGGACTCTCGACGGGACGGCACCGGCGCGTCCGGGGCGTGGGTGCGCGGATGTTCCGCGTAACGGCGTTCTGCACGGTGTCCCCGATGACCCCGGCGGGCGCGTTCATCGCGAAGTACAGACCCCGGTCGATGATCGAGGCCGCGATCAGCGCCCTCACGGCCACGGACGAAACCCGTACGTCACCAGCCAGATGACGAGGGTGGAGGGCGCGAGGGTGAAGGTGTCCGCCCATGAGGACTCCGCGACCCAGCGGCCCGCGACCAGGGCGAGCAGCGGCAGGCCGACGCCGATCAGCGACACCTCGGCGACCCGCCCGGGCCTCAGGACCCGCAGACAGACGCCCATCAGCAGGGCGATCGGGACGGTCATCGCGATGGAGGAGGTGCCCCACGGCGACTGCGCGAGGGCGCTGACGACGACCAGCGCCGGCACGCCCAGCAGGATGATCATGATGGCGAAGGCTGCGAGCAGCGGCGGCCCCGCCGAACGGGCCGATCTCCTCCCGGGCCATCTGCCCCAGCCACCTGCCGTCCCGGCAGGTGGAGAAGAACAGCACCACCATGTCCTGGACCGCGCCCGCGATCGTCGCGAACTGGTGGCCGAGCAGCACCCGGCGGTCGGTGGGATGGAAGTCGATGCCGTTGTCGAGGCGTTCGGCCGGCGTGGCCCGGCTGTCGTCGACCTTGAGGACCTGGTACGCGATGAACCTGGCATAGAAGCGATAGGCGATCGCGTACGAGCCCAGCGCGGCGGCGACCTTCCCCAGCTCTCAACTACGTTCGAGCCGGGGAGACCCCACTGGCCGCCGACACGTGCTCGCTCCGGGCCGGCGCGAGCACGGTCCGGCCGGCCCTCGCGACCAGGGCGACGACGGTCCAGACGGCGATGGTTCGGACGTTCGCGGTACGCACGGCGGGGGCTCCCGTGTCCATGCGGCGACGCAAGGACCGTGGAGCAGGAGCGGGGAGGGGGTTGCGCTACACCGCGTGCACCACCTGTGACTCGCCTCGGGGAAGACCCAAGTGGCTCAGTCCTGCGGCCGCTTGAGCCGCGCCACGAACTTGTACCGGTCGCCCCGGTACACCGACCGCACCCACTCCACCGGCTGCCCGTCCTTGTCCAGCGAGTGCCGGGAGAGCATCAGCATCGGCAGGCCCACGTCCGTGCCCAGCAGGCCGGCCTCGCGCGGAGTGGCCAGCGAGGTCTCGATGGTCTCCTCGGCCTCGGCGAGACGGACGTCGTACACCTCGGCGAGCGCGGTGTAGAGGGAGGTGTACTTGACGAGCGACCTGCGCAGCGCGGGGAAGCGCTTCGCGGACAGGTGGGTCGTCTCGATCGCCATCGGCTCGCCGTTCGCCATCCGCAGGCGCTCGATCCGCAGGACCCGGCCGCCCGCCGTGATGTCGAGCAGGCCGGCGAGGGTGTCGTCGGCGGTGATGTAGCCGATGTCCAGCAGCTGCGAGGTGGGTTCGAGGCCCTGGGCCCGCATGTCCTCGGTGTACGAGGTGAGTTGCAGTGCCTGGGAGACCTTCGGCTTGGCGACGAACGTGCCCTTGCCCTGGATGCGCTCAAGGCGCCCCTCGACGACCAGCTCCTGCAGCGCCTGGCGCACGGTCGTGCGCGAGGTGTCGAACTCGGCGGCGAGCGTGCGCTCGGGCGGTACCGGAGTGCCGGGCGGCAGTGTCTCGGTCATGTCGAGCAGATGCTTCTTCAGACGGTAGTACTTGGGCACGCGTGCGGTACGGACTGTCGCCCCGTTCTCGTTCTCCGCACTGCTGACATCGGTGCTCATGCTCCGCCTTCCCGGCTCCTCGTGGCGTGATTCCTCTGTATACCTTCGCAGGCCCCGCTGGTCTAGTCCACGGCGAGGTCTTCGCTGGTCCACTCCAGGAGGCGCCAGTGGTCTACCCGAAGAGTGTGGCTCACTCGCTCGGTTTTCGCGGCCTTCTTACATAAAGGTTCTTGCATATATAGGTCGCATAACGGCTGGTCGGAGCGGGCTCTCGCGCCCTTGACACGGCAAATGGTCTGAGCCAAGCTCCGGCCTACTGGTCTACACCATTGGTCCAGGTCCCGGCCCCATGGGCGGTACGTCTGTCACCGCGGGGAGCAGGGGGGTTTGTGGCATCCCTGAGGTATGCATCCCTGAGGAGGGTGGCGTGAAGAGGAAGCTGGCGACCGCGATCGGTATCGCGGGCATGATGGTCTCCATCGCGGCGTGCGGGGGCGGCGAGAGCGGAAGCTCGGACACCGGTGCGGACACCAAGGAGCTGACGGTCTGGCTCACGGTCGACGCCCAGAACAACTGGCCGGAGCTGGTCAAGGCCGCCGACGCGGCGGTCACCAAGAAGCACCCCGGCATCAAGATCAAGCACGAGTACTACGGCTGGCCCGACAAGAACGCCAAGCTCGACGCCGTCCTCGCCACGGACAAGACCCCCGACGTGGTCGAGATGGGCAACACCGAGATGCTCGCCTACATGGTCAAGGGTGCCTTCGCCCCCGTCGACCCGGCGAAGTTCGACAACTCCGACGCCTGGCTGGACGGCCTCAAGGCCTCCGTCACCTACGACGGCAAGACCTACGGCGTCCCCTACTACGCCGGTGGCCGCGTCGCCAACTGGCGCAAGGACCTCTTCGCCGCGGCGGGCGTCAAGTCCGTCCCGAAGACGTACACCGAACTCACCGCCGCCCTCGACAAGGTGCAGAAGAAGCAGGGCGACAAGTTCAGCGCCTGGTACCAGCCCACCCGCGACTGGTACGCGGCCATGTCCTTCGTCTACGACGCCGGCGGCTCCATAGCGGTCGAGTCCGGCGGCGAGTGGAAGGCCAACCTCTCCTCCCCGGAGTCCATCGAGGGTCTGACCGCGTTCAAGAACGTCGTCGACAAGTACATGCACGGCGACAAGACCAAGGACGAGTCCGACCGTTACATCGTCTACGGCCAGGGCAAGTCCGGCATGATCTTCGCTCCCGCCTGGGAGGGCGCGACCGCCGCGGCCAAGGAGAACGACAAGACCGGCAAGCTCGAAGGCAACGTCGAGAACTTCGTGATGCCCGGCCCGTCCGGCAAGAACCTCCCCGTCTTCCTCGGCGGCTCCGACCTCGCCGTCCCGGTGAAGTCCGACGCGCAGGCCGTCGCCGCCGAGTGGATCAACGCCTTCGCCGGCTCCTCCGGCCAGAAGGGCCTGATCGAGAAGGGCAACCTGCCCAACAACAAGACCGACCTCGCGACCCTCAAGGACGACCCGGCCACGGCGGTCCCCGCCACCGCGGCCGAGTCCAACTGGTTCGTCCCGATGGCCCCCGGCTGGGGCCAGGTCGAGAAGGCCCAGATCCTGCAGACCATGCTGCAGTCCATCGGCACCGGCAAGCAGTCGGTCGAGGAGGCCGCGAAGGAAGCGGACGCCGAGATCGACAAGGTCATCAACACCGAGTGACCACCGGTGGGGCCCCGCCGCTCGATGGCGGGGCCCCACTTCTCGTACGACCGTTCGGGGCTTACCCGTTGTGCGGCCGTCCGGGGCCTCGCCCTCGTACGGCTGTCAGGGCCTCGCCTCCGTGCGGCCCGTGCGGGCTTCGCCTTCGTACGACCTGAGGGACCGCTGAGGAGCGCGCGATGAGTGCCGCAGACACCACCACCCCCGCCAAGTTGCCGCCCGCGCGGTCGGCGCCCCCGCCACCGCTGGTGGCCCCACAACCGCCGGGCAGAAAGCGGACCCTGAGCGGATCCGCCGTGCCCTGGGCGCTCCTCGCGCCCTGCCTGCTGATCCTCGCGCTCGTCCTCGGCTATCCGCTGGTCCGGCTGGTCGTCCTGTCCTTCCAGAAGTTCGGCCAGTCCCAGCTGTGGGGCTTCCAGCCGGCGGAGTCGGTCGGCCTCGACAACTTCACCGAGGTGCTCGGTGACAGCGAGTTCTGGGCCGTCGTCGTCCGGACCATCGTCTTCGCCGTTACCTGCGTGGTCTTCACGATGGTCATCGGCATGCTGATCGCCCTGCTGCTCCAGCGGGTCTCCGGCTGGGTGAAGACGCTCATCAACATCGCGCTCGTGGCGAGTTGGGGCATGCCGATCATCGTGGCCACCACCGTCTTCAAGTGGCTCTTCGACTCCGACTACGGCATCTTCAACGCGCTCCTCAGCAGAATCCCCGGCGTCGACATGATCGGCCACAACTGGTTCGCCAGCGGGCCCGAGGGCCTCGCCGTCATCACCCTCCTCGTGGTGTGGGGCGCGGTGCCGTTCGTCGTCATCACCCTCAGCGCCGGACTCACCCAGGTCCCCAAGGAGCTGGAGGAGGCCGCCCGGCTGGACGGCGCCGGCGCGTGGAAGGTGTTCCGCTTCGTCACGCTCCCCATCCTCAAGCCGATCATCGTGATGCTCACGACGCTCTCGGTCATCTGGGACATGGGCGTCTTCCCGCAGGTCTTCGTGATGCGGGGCGGACACCCGGAGGCCGAGTTCCAGCTGCTCACCACGTACTCGTACGACAAGGCGTTCGTGGTCAACGACTACGCGCAGGGCTCGGCGATCGCCCTGCTGACCGTGCTGTTGCTGCTCGGCGTGATCGGGGTCTACATGCGTCAGATGCTGAAGATCGGAGACGTCGAATGAGCGGCATGAGCAGCATGAGCGGCACGAGTACCGCCGCCACGGGTGGTCACCGGAAGTCGAAGGTCGGCTGGAACCTGCTCGGCCTGTTCGTCTTCGTCACCGCGGGCTTCCCCGTCTACTGGATGCTGAACACCGCGTTCAAGCCGGCGAAGGACGCGATCGACCCCGACCCCAGCCTGCTGCCGACCGGTCTGACCCTCTCCAACTTCAGCCGGGCGCTGAACATCGCCGACTTCTGGGGCCCGGTCGGCCGCAGCCTCGTCGTCTCCCTCACCGTCGTCGTGATCGGCATCTTCGTCGGCATGCTGGCCGCCCTCGCCATCTCCCGCTTCGCCTTCCGGGGCCGGAAAGTCGTCATCGTCGGCATCCTGGCGGTGCAGATGGTCCCGCTGGTCGCGATGATCATCCCGGTCTTCCTGCTGCTGAACGACCTCGGCCAGTACGACCGCCTCACCGGTCTGATCATCACCTACCTGACCTTCATCCTCCCGTTCACCGTGTGGACCCTGCGCGGCTTCATCGTCAACATCCCGCGCGAACTGGAGGAGGCGGCCATGGTCGACGGCTGCTCCCGCACCACCGCCTTCCTCCGCGTGGTCTTCCCGCTGCTCGCGCCCGGCATGGTGGCGACCTCCGTCTACGGCTTCATCCAGGCGTGGAACGAGTACCTCTACGCCCTGATGCTGATGAGCCAGCAGAACCAGACCGCGACCGTCTGGCTCGGCAACTTCACCACCAAGCACGGCACCGAATACGCCCCGATGATGGCCGGCTCCACCCTGATGGCCGTGCCGATCGTCGTCCTCTTCCTCCTCGTCCAGCGCAAGATGGCCGCGGGTCTCACCGCGGGCGCCGTGAAGGGATAACCCCCACCGATGACGACATTCGCCACTGGCGCGGACACGCTCACGCGGGACGCGCTCACGGTCCTCCAGCCCGGTTTCACGGGCACCACCGCCCCCGACTGGCTGCTGCGCCGCTTGGGTGAGGGCCTCGCCTCCGTCGGTCTCTTCGGCCGCAACATCGCCTCCCCCGAACAGCTGACCGCCCTCACCGCCCAGTTGCGTGCCGAGCACGAGGACGTCCTGGTCGCGATAGACGAGGAGGGCGGCGACGTCACCCGCCTGGAGGTCCGCACCGGCTCCTCCTTCCCCGGCAACCACGCCCTGGGCGCGGTCGACGACGTGGACCTGACCCGAGAGGTCGCCTTCGCGCTCGGGCGCCGCCTGGCGGACTGCGGCGTCGACTTCAACTGGGCCCCCTCGGCCGACGTCAACTCCAATCCGGGGAACCCTGTCATCGGCGTACGCTCCTTCGGCGCCGACCCCGACCTGGTCGCCCGCCACACGGCGGCCTACGTCACCGGCCTCCAGGCCGCGGGAGTCGCCGCCTGCACCAAGCACTTCCCGGGCCACGGCGACACCGCGGTCGACTCCCACCTCGCCCTGCCCCGGATCGACGCGGAGCGCTCGCTGGTGGAGTCCCGCGAACTGGCCCCCTTCCGGGCCGCCATCGCCGCCGGTTCGCGCGGGATCATGAGCGCCCACATCCTCGTCCCCGCCCTGGACTGCGACCTTCCGGCAACGTTGTCCCGCCCCATTCTCACGGACCTCCTCCGCCGCGAACTCGGCTACGACGGCCTCATCGTCACCGACGGCATGGAGATGCGAGCCATCGCCGGCACCTACGGGATCGAACACGGCAGCGTCCTCGCTCTCGCCGCCGGGGCGGACGCCATCTGTGTCGGCGGCGGCCTCGCCGACGACGAGACCGTCCGCCGTCTGCGCGACGCCCTCGTGGCCGCCGTACGCTCCGGCGAGCTGCCGGAAGAACGCCTCGCGGACGCGGCGAACCGGGTCCGGGCCCTGGCGAGGTGGACGCGGTCGGCCGCCGGGGCGGTGCGCGGCGGTGCCGATGGGCCGGTGAGCGAGGACATCGGCCTGGTCGCGGCCCGGCGCGCCCTCACCGTCACCCGCTCCGAGCCCTACACACCGCCCACCCTGCCCCTGTACGTCGCCGCCTTCACCCCGGTGGCGAACATCGCTGTGGGCGACGAGACCCCCTGGGGCGTGGGCGCGGAACTGGCCCGTCTGCTCCCCGGCACCGAGACGGGCACCTTCGCGGGCGACAGCGCCGGCGCCTCGGCCCTGGCCGTCGCCGGCACTCGCCGTATCGTCGCCGTCGTCCGCGACGAACACCGTCACCCCTGGATGACGACCGCCCTCGACACCCTCCTCACCACCCGCCCCGACACGATCGTCGTGGAGATGGGCATCCCGCAGTCCCTGCCCCGCGCCTGCTTCCACGTCGCGACACACGGGGCGGCGCGGGTCTGCGGGAGGGCGGCGGCCGAAGTGATCGCGGGGGTGCGCTAGCGCTGTCGGGGGGAGACGGGGGTTCTCCCCGAAACGCATCGGCGCCACGGTCCTCACAACGGGCCGTGGCGCCGACGCGTATCACCAGCGCCCTGAAACGGGTGTCCGGACATCCATCCGGACACCGACCCCAGTCGGGTGTCCGGACAGGCGCCCCCGTGCCCTAAATCCCCTGCCAGGCAGGCTTGTTGCTGTACGTGTGCCGGAAGTAGTCCGCCAGCTTCAGCTTCGAGGCGGCCCCCTCGTCCACCACCACGGTCGCGTGCGGATGGAGCTGCAACGCCGAGGCCGGACACACGGCGGCCACCGGCCCCTCCACGGTCGCCGCGACGGCGTCCGCCTTCCCCTCGCCCGTGGCCAGCAGCACCAGGTGCCGTGCCTCCAGGATCGTGCCGATGCCCTGGGTGATGACGTGGTGGGGCACCTGCCCGATGTCGCCGTCGAAGAACCGTGCGTTGTCGATCCGGGTCTGCTCGGTCAGCGTCTTGATCCGCGTCCGCGAGGCGAGCGACGAGCACGGCTCGTTGAACCCGATGTGCCCGTCGGTCCCGATGCCGAGCAACTGCAGTTCCACACCCCCGGCCCCGGCCAGCGCCCTGTCGTACGCCTCGCACGCCCCCGCCACGTCCTCAGCGGTCCCGTCGGGCCCCATGAACGCGTCCATGCCGAGCCCCAACGGCTCCAGCACCTCTCGCCGCAGCACCGAGCGGTACGACTCGGGATGCTCGGCCGGCAGCCCCACATACTCGTCGAGCTGCGCGACCCGCGCCCCCGAGGCGTCCACGGCACCGGAGCGCACCTTCGATGCCAGCGCCGTGTAGATGGGCAGCGGGGTCGACCCCGTGGCCACCCCGAGCAGCGCGGCGGGCTTGCGCCGGAGCAACCCCGCCATCGCCTCGGCTATGAGTTCGCCACCCGCCTTGGCATCCGGAACGATGACAACTTCCACGCTGGCCTGCCGATCTGGAAAGGGGACGTAAGGGGTAGGGCCAAGCACACCCCTCATGTGGTTTAGACCAATCTACCAGGGCGGTCCACGCCTCCACAGGGGTCGGAGCATGCCCGCCGGCACCGCCGCCGCCACCGTGCCGCGGCATTCCGGCCCGGCCCCGGGTCGAAGCGGGCTACTCTGCGGTGAGCCGTCGGCGAATGTCGGACAATGGAACAACAACAAACATCCGCCAACGCATGGACACAAGCAGTGGTCTAGTCAACAATGCGTGGTAGGGCAAGTGATCGATCAGCGGCCCCGGCCGCGGATGGGCACACACGAACGACAACAAGCCTCCGCTTTCCCCGCACAGGAAGGCGGACCGAGGAACCGGCGCTCTCTGCCCTGACTGCTCCGGATCCTCATCCTTCGGCCGACTGGGACCGCACACCCCACGGCCGATGTTGCTCCGGGCTGCGGTGCCGGGAGGGCTGAGGGTCCCTCTCAGGCGCCGCGGCCCGCGGGTGTTTTCAGGCCCTGTCCGTACCGCCAGGTACGCTCGCACCCGTGCCCTCCATGAACGAACTGGTCCGCCAGCACACCGCTCTCAGCGACTCCGACCTGGAGTGGCTGCATCTGCTGGTGTCGGAGTGGCAGCTTCTCTCCGACCTCTCCTTCGCCGACCTCGTCCTCTGGGTCCCCACCCGCGACGGCACCCGCTATGTGTCGGTGGCCCAGATGCGCCCCAACACGGGCCCCACCTCGTACCAGGACGACATGGTCGGCCACCTGGTCCCGCGCGGCCGACGCCCGCTCCTCGACGTCGCCCTCGACGAGGGCCGCATCGTCCGCGAGGGCGACCCCGAGTGGCGTGAGGAGGTGCCCGTACGGGTCGAGTCCATCCCTGTACGGAGAGAGGGGCGCGTCCTCGGTGTCATCGCGCGCAACACCAATCTGCTGACCGTGCGCACCCCGAGCCGGCTGGAGCTCACCTACCTCCAGAGCGCCTCCGACCTGGCCCAGATGATCGCCGCGGGCGCGTTCCCGTTCCCCGACCAGCAGGTCGACATGGACGCCTCGCCGCGCGTCGGCGACGGCCTGATCAGGCTCGATGCCGACGGAGTCGTCCAGTACGCCTCCCCGAACGCCCTCTCCGCGTACCACCGCCTCGGCCTCGCCGCCGACCTCGTCGGCTGCCACCTGGGCCTGACGACCGCCGAACTCGCCCCCTCCCGAGGGCCGGTGGACGAGGCGCTGGCCAAGGTGGCCAGCGGGTGGGCGCCGCGCGAGTTCGAGATCGAGTCCGACGACGGGGTGATCCAGTTCCGCGCGATCCCCCTCAAGCCCAAGGGCCCGCGCATCGGTTCGCTCGTACTGCTGCGGGACGTGACGGAACTGCGTCGCCGCGAGCGCGAGTTGATCACCAAGGACGCGACCATCCGGGAGATCCACCACCGGGTGAAGAACAACCTCCAGACGGTCGCCGCGCTGCTGCGCCTCCAAGCCCGGCGCATCGATTCCGAGCGTGGCCGCGAGGCACTCGAAGAAGCGGTACGGCGGGTCGGGTCGATCGCGATCGTGCATGAGACGCTGTCTCAGAATCTGGACGAACGGGTGGAGTTCGACGAGATCGCCGACCGGGTGCTCGCCATGGTCGCCGAGATCTCACCCGGCAAGGTCACCGCCCGGCGCACCGGACGCTTCGGCATCCTGGACGCGGAGGTCGCGACCCCGCTCTCCATGGTCCTCACCGAGATCCTGCAGAACGCCCTCGAACACGGCTTCGGCGAGGGTGAGACCGGCACCGTCGAGGTCTCGGCCGTGCGCGGCGGCCCCACCAAGGAGAGCCGCCTCCTCGTCACCGTTCAGGACAACGGCGTGGGCCTGCCCGAGGGTTTCGACCCGCACCGCTCGGGCAACCTCGGCCTGCAGATCGTACGGACGCTGGTGGAGGGCGAGTTGAGCGGCACCTTCGACATGGTCCCGGCCCCCGAGCGCGGCACCCAGGTGATCCTCGATCTCCCGGTGCGCACCCAGAAGTAGCGGCGGAACATGACGGCGGCACCCCTGGCGGGGCCGCAAGTGCCGTACCAGGAACAGCATCGAGCCCCGGACCATCGTGTGGTCCGGGGCTCGGGCTCGTGGCTTATTAAGCGCACCGGGGGCACTGCGCGCTGCGGCTCGGGGGCGGGAGAAGCGTACTCGCTGTACGCGCCGCCAAGCTCAGGCTGTTGCTGGGTGGGCTATCAGGCGGATGCCTGACGGGCTCGGTTGCGGGCGGCGCGGCGCTTCATGGCGCGGCGCTCGTCCTCGCTGAGACCACCCCAGACGCCGGAGTCCTGGCCGGACTCAAGCGCCCACTGCAGACACTGCTCGATAACCGGGCAGCGACGGCAGACAGCCTTGGCTTCCTCGATCTGCAGCAGCGCAGGACCGGTGTTGCCGATGGGGAAGAAGAGCTCGGGGTCTTCCTCGCGGCAAACGGCGTTGTGACGCCAGTCCATGGCTGCTACCTCTCCTTGGTATTACATGCACGTTGCTTGTGAATGTGAACGCTTTCACGAATCCCTCAACAAGTGAAGGGCCGATCACCAGACGGACTGGTGTGGTCCTGTGATTTGAGGAGGGGTTCCGGCGCTCTCGTGGAGCCGATGTTGCGGGCTGTCCTGAGCGCCACGTAGAGACTCGCAAACCTCAGCGGCGGATACAACCCCTACCGGAAAGTTTTTTTTGATTCCTCGGTGTCGACTGTGTCACAGCCGTACTTCCATGGGGTGGACCCTGGCCTAAACGTTCGAGTGGAAGGACTTTTGCCCGTTCCGCTCACACAATCACACGCAGTGCACGGCGTACGCCTGTGAACGTCACGCTCGTACGCAGTCCGAGGTGGTCGCCGTCCATCTGGAGGGGGAGGGGGACCTTCGAATGCAAGGTGAAGTCGGTCAAGTCGTGCAGGGCGGTGGCGTGCTTGCCGCGGGGTCCGCGCTCGGGGGACGAAGTGAGCAACTGTGTGCCATAACGGGCGAGCGCGGGCGTCGACATACGGCTGAGACCGAGTACGTCGAGGCCTTTATCGAACGAGGCCTTAGGCGACGCGTACACCGGGCGATTGCCCAGAAACGTCCACGGGGACGTGTTGCAGACTATGGACAGCACAAGATCGGAAATCGGATCCGCGCCCGCCTGTTCCAAAGTGATCGTGCCGAGTCTGCGGTGGGGCTCTTCCAGAAACTGCCGGAATGCCTGACGCAGGTAAAGGGCGTGTGTGGATTTCCGTCCGCGTTCCCGTTGTTGCTCGACCCGGCCGATCACACCCGCGTCGAATCCGAGGCCGGCGCAGAAGGTGAACCAGCGCGACGGCACCGCCTCGTCCTCCGTGCCAGGGGTGCCCGAGGCCATACCCAGGCCGATCGTGCGTTCGCGTTCCTCGCGCAGGGCGTCCAGCAGGGCGCCGGTGGCCTCCACGGCGTCGTTGGGCAGACCCAGGGCGCGGGCGAAGACATTGGTGGAGCCGCCGGGGACCACGGCGAGGCGGGGGAGGCGGACGGGATCGGGGCCGTGGTGCAGCAGGCCGTTGACGACCTCGTTGACCGTGCCGTCGCCGCCGAGCGCGACGACCAGTTCGATGTCGCCCTTGCCCTCCGCGGCCCGGCGGGCGAGGTCCCTGGCGTGGCCGCGGTACTCGGTGGTGACCGCTTCCAGCTTCATCTCGCTCGCGAGCGCGTGGATCAGCACATCGCGCGTACGTGCGCTTGTGGTGGTTGCCGCCGGATTGACCACGAGAAGTGCACGCATGGGTTGCAGGGTACCTACTGGGTGGTACTCGGCCCACATCCAGGTGCGGATCAAGGGGGAGATCGTGTAGTGACGATGAGCACGTGGGGGTGCGCGGGGGTGGCTCCCGCTCGGCGCGTGTGCCCGGTACGGGGGGCGGGATGCGCCGGGGGGCGAAGGCTACCCTTCAGGGGTGAGCCCTGAGCAGAACCCCACGCCGGACACCTCCGACGCCGAGCCCCGCCCCGGGCGGCTGACCGCTGCGGCGGCGCTGGCCGCGCTGGAGGGGGTGGCCCTGCTCGTGGGGGGCGGCGCCATGCTCGTCTTGGGCTTCACCGGCGACTCGGACGAGCTCGGCACCGGCGTCACCGGGGGCATCACCCTCATCGCGCTGGCCCTGCTGCCGCTGATCGCCGCCCGCGGGCTGCTGCTGCGGCGGAGCTGGAGCCGGGGGCCCGCCGTCATCACGCAGATCATGGCGCTGCCGGTGGCCTACAACCTGCTGCGGGCCGACAGCGTGGCGATTCCGGCTGGGATCGTGCTGGCCGTGATCGCGGTCGCCACGCTGGTCCTGCTGATCAATCCCGCTACGACCCAGGCCCTCGGTATCCAAGGGCCGGGTCGGGCGGAGGAGACGAAGCCGTAGCCGCGCCGGAGCGGCTACTCCTCCACGAGCAGCTTCTCCCGCAGCTGGGCCAGGGTCCGCGCCAGCAGCCGCGACACGTGCATCTGCGAGATGCCGACCTCCTGCGCGATCTGCGACTGGGTCATGTTGCCGAAGAACCGCAGGAGCAGGATGCGCTTCTCGCGGGGCGGGAGGTCCTCGAGGAGCGGTTTGAGGGACTCGCGGTACTCGACGCCCTCCAGGGCCTCGTCCTCGGCGCCGAGGGTGTCCGCGACGGCCGGCGACTCGTCGTCGGTGTCGGGGACGTCCAGGGACAGCGTGGAGTACGCGTTGGCCGACTCCAGGCCCTCCAGGACCTCTTCCTCCGAGATGGCCAGCTTCTCGGCCAGCTCGTGCACGGTCGGGGAGCGGCCGTGCTGCTGCGACAGCTCGGCGGTGGCCGTGGTCAGCGCCAGCCGCAGCTCCTGGAGCCGGCGCGGCACCCGCACCGCCCAGCCCTTGTCACGGAAGTGCCGCTTGATCTCGCCGACGACCGTCGGGGTCGCGTACGTGGAGAACTCCACGCCGCGGTCCGGGTCGAAGCGGTCGACCGACTTGATCAGGCCGATGGTGGCGACCTGGGTCAGGTCGTCCAGCGGCTCGCCCCGATTGCGAAACCGGCGCGCGAGATGCTCGACGAGCGGCAGATGCATCCGGACCAGCCGATTGCGCAGCTCCGCGTACTCGGCACTGCCCTCGTCCAGGGCGCGCAGCTCTACGAACAGGGCGCGTGCCCCACTGCGGTCCTGAGGGTTGTGCTGTGTGCTCCGCACGCTCCGCGCGCCCGTCGGGCCCGCCTCGTCGTGCCGCTCGTGCTCGCTCATAGTCCCGCCCGCCGTCACCGTTCCCCCAGCTCTCGACTGTGCTAGAGCGGGAGAGGCCCCAGTCCGTCCTCGTGAGGACGTGGTGCTCCGTACGGCGCCCTCCGGATCCGGTTGCCCGTCGGAGGGCGTCTCGCGCTCCTCGCCTTCGGCCGGCTCCGCCCACCGAGACGCTCCGGCCACCGCCGAGGAGTCGTCCTCCGGGTGCGGCCGGGCCTGTTCGGGGATGCCGTCGACGCCGTCCGCCAGATGCGCCGGCCCGCCCGGACCTTCGGCATCGTCCGCGGGAAGTTCCCGTGTGCCGCGTTCTTCGTCCCGCACCGGACCGTCCCCGTTCCTCACGCCGGCCCGGGTCCCGCGCCGCGCTGTTTGTAGAGGCTGATCGAAACGGTTTTGTCGTCGGCGACGGCCGAGGACACCTTGCCCGCCAGGGCCGACAGCACGGTCCAGGCGAAGGTGTCACGTGCCGGGGCGTGGCCGTCCGTGGTGGGGGCCGAGACCGTGACCTCCAGCGAATCGTCGATGAGGCGGAAGACACAGCTGAGCACCGAGCCGGGCACGGCCTGCTGAAGCAGGATCGCGCAGGCCTCGTCGACCGCGATGCGCAAATCCTCGATCTCGTCGAGGGTGAAGTCCAAACGGGCCGCGAGGCCGGCCGTCGCCGTACGCAGCACCGACAGGTAGGCACCCGCGGCCGGCAGCCGGACTTCCACGAAGTCCTGGGTCCCGGGCTCGCCTGCGATCTGGGACACCCTCACCTCCAAGGTGGTACAAGCTCTTTCAGGGGCCGAGGGTCGCCCCCCGGGGGTAACGCGCTACTGGTTCAGCGGTGACGCTATCGCGCTCCCAAGTGCCGTGTCCTCGGGGTCCTGGGGACCCCACCCCATGCTGTCACTCATAGTAAGCCTATGAATACGCTCGGTGGCTAGAGGTCTGCGGGCCTCAAATAGGAAGAGCGCGCGCCGGATTGACGTACCCAGGCGTCCGCCTGCCGAACCTTGTCACACGAGTACGTCGACGTGTCACACGGTGACATGGTTCCGTCGTACGAGGTCGTGGACATGTTCGTCATGGACGTGTTCGTCATGGACGTGTTCGTCATGGACGTGTTCGTCATGGACGTGTTCGTGGTCGTGTTCGTGTCCGATCGGCTCCGGGCGGTCATACGAGTACGTGGTCGACGAAGCACCAGCGCCAGGATTCGCCCGCTTCGAAGGTGCGCATGATGGGATGGCCGCTCTCCTTGTGGTGCTCGGTCGCGTGCCGCATCGGCGAGGAGTCGCAGCAGCCCACGTGCCCGCACTCCAGGCACATCCGCAACTGCACCGGATGGCTCCCGGCGGCCAGGCACTCCGGGCAGGTCTCGCTGATGGCGACGGGCTCGGGGTGCGGCAGCGCGTCCGCGTGCGTGCACTGTTTCATGATTGCCAGGTTACGACGGGTGCGCGGAACCTCGCGCGGAAACGAAGGCGCGGGAAGCGATGCACTTTTTGCCCCTGCTGTTGCTGGTCGCCGGGAGCGTGATAGTCGCGGGGGCCGCCCGGCGTACGCCGGTGCCCGCCCCGCTGCTCCTGGTCGCCGTGGGGCTCGTGGTGTCGTACCTGCCCGGAGTGCCGCACTACGAGCTGGACCCCGAGATCGTCCTGCCGCTGATACTGCCCCCGCTGCTGTACACGGCCGCCGGCGACAGCTCGTACCTCGATCTGCGGGCCCAACTGCGGCCCGTGGCGCTGCTGTCGGTCGGCTACGTGCTCTTCGCCACCCTCGCCGTCGGCTGGGCCGCGTACCTGATCGTGCCGGGGCTGCCGCTGCCCGCCGCGCTGGTGCTCGGCGCGGTGGTGGCGCCGCCGGACGCGGTCGCCGCGACGGCGGTGGCCCGGCGGGTCGGGCTGCCGTCGCGGATCACCACGATCCTGCAGGGCGAGTCCCTGGTGAACGACGCGACCGCGATCACCGCCTACCGGGTGGCCCTCGCCGCCACCATCGGCGAGGGCGCGAGCTGGACCGGCGCGATCGTCGAGTTCCTGGTGGCGGCGGTCGGCGGAGTCGCCGTGGGGCTGCTGCTGATGGTGCCCATCCACTGGCTGCGCACCCACCTCGAGGAAGCGCTGCTCAAGAACACCCTCTCCCTGCTGATCCCCTTCGTGGCCTACGGCCTCGCCGAGTGGGTGCACGCCTCCGGGGTGCTCGCCGTGGTCGTGGTCGGCCTGTACCTCGGCCACCGCAACTGGCAGGTCGACTTCGCCACCCGTCTCCAGGAGGAGGCCGTGTGGAAGATGGTCGCCTTCCTGCTGGAATCCGCGGTCTTCGCCCTCATCGGACTCCAGCTGCCGGTCGTCCTCGAAGGCCTTGGCGAGTACGAGGGGCTGCGCGCCGGCTGGTACGCCGTGGCGGTCTTCCTCGTCGTGGTCGCGTCCCGGTTCGTGTGGGTGTACCCGGCGACCTTCCTGCCACGGCTGCTGTCCGAACGTATCCGCGGACGGGAGGACAACCCCACCTGGAAGGGGCCGTTCGTCGTCGCCTGGGCCGGGATGCGCGGCGTCGTCTCGCTGGCCATCGCCTTCTCGATCCCGCTCACCGTGAACGACGGGGACGATTTCCCCGAGCGGAACCTGATCCTCTTCCTGACCTTCACGACCGTCATCGGGACGCTCGTCATCCAGGGGCTCACCCTGCCGCCGCTGATCCGGCTGCTGAAGCTGCCGGGACGTGATCAGCGGGCCGAGACCCTCGCCGAGGCCAACGCCCAGGCCCAGGCCTCCCGGGCCGCCGAGGCGCGCCTGGACGAACTTCTCGCGAACGAACGCAACGAGTTGCCGCCGCCGCTCGTCGACCGTCTCCACACGGTCCTGGAACGGCGCCGCAACGCCGTCTGGGAGCGGCTCGGCGCGGTGAACCCGGTGACCGGGGAGAGCGTCGACGACACCTACAGCCGACTCTCGCGGGAGATGATCGGCGCCGAACGCCACGTCTTCGTGAAGCTGCGCGACGGGCGGTACATCGACGACGAGATGCTGCGCACGCTGCTGCGGAGGCTGGACCTGGAGGAGGCGGCGGTCTACCGGGAGGCGTCCTAGGG
>NZ_JAEMUX010000038.1 GCF_016598475.1 Streptomyces adelaidensis | reverse complement strand
ACGCCACCGGGTGCCCGCCGTCCCGCCTCAGCCTGAGACGGCGTTGACCAGTCGTATGTAGCGGGCCCAGTCCCAATGCGGCCCGGGATCGGTGTGGTCGGTGCCCGGTACCTCGTGGTGGCCGATGATGTGGGCGCGGTCCTTCGGTATGCCATGCCTGTCGCAGATCGCCGCGGTCAGTGCCGCCGACTGCGCGTACATGGCACCGGTGAAGTACTCGGGCCGGTCCACCCAGCCCTCGTGCTCGATGCCTATGCTCCGCGCGTTGTAGTCCCAGTTGCCCGCGTGCCAGGCGATGTCACGCTCCCGGACACACTGGGTGACCCGCCCGTCGGCGGACCGGAGCACGTAGTGCGCGGACACCTGCTTCGCCGGGTTCCAGAAGACGGGCAGGGTGTTCTTGTACGTCGTTTGGGTCACGTGGATGATCACCAGGTCGACGGGCCGGCCGGTCGGGCGGTCGGCCGCGGTGTAGTTGGCCGGACTCGCGGGCTCCCACCGGGCGTGCGTGTAGTCGGTGGGCGGTGAGTGGGCGCCGGCCCGGGGGTTCGGGAGCAGCGCGTAGGGGATCGCGGCGAGGGCGGTGCCCTGCAGCAGCCGTCGCCTGCTCGGCAACCGTCTGGCTCGCTCCATGTCGCTCATGGCCGCACAGCTCCGTTCCGCCAAGGGACGAGGTCGACCGTGTCGATCATGTCGACAGGGCCTCGGGTGTCGTATGCGAAGACGCATCCGCAGGTCGAATGGCTGCGCCTCACGTGGATCACGGTACGGCGATTACCGATCGGGCCGTCTGAGCCCGTGGAAATCGGTGGACAGGCAGGCCGTTGTGGATAACTTCGTCACCCACAAGAGGGAGTTCGTCACCCACAAGAGGCGAGTGACGGCGCGATCCTGTGCATCGCCCCATGAACCGGGAGGCGGGATCTCCCGCTCACGCACGCACTCCGGCCGTCGCCGGATCGTCCAGCACCCCCCGCACCACCGAATGCGCCGCACCGAGCAGCGGCCCCTCGGAGCCCAGCCGCGACACAGTCACGGCACACGCCGGCCCGGCTGTCCGTCGCGCCAACTCCCGTTCCAGCGAGGGAAGCAGCCAGGGCGCGAGGGCGGCCAGCGCGCCGCCCAGGACGACGGTCTGCGGGTCCAGCAGATTGACCGCGCCGGTCAGCGCGATGCCGAGCGCGGTACCGGCGCCCCGCAGGGCCCGGTGTACATCCTTGTCACCGGCGGCCGCCCGCTCGGCGAGGAACTCGACACGGGCCTCGCCCGGTTCCAGCCCGGCCGCCCGCAGCACGGCCTCCTCACCGGCGTACTGCTCCAGACAGCCGCGTCCCCCGCACGCACAGTCGGGGCCCTCCGGCCGAACGGGCACATGCCCCAACTCGCCCGCGAAACCGCGCGTGCCGCGCAGCAGCCGGCCGTCCACGACCACGGCGCCACCGATGCCGATCTCCGCCGAGACGTGCAGGAAGTCGGGCGGAGTGCTGTCGCCGAGCCAGAGTTCGGCGAGGCTGCCGAAATTGGCCTCGTTGTCCACGGTCAGCGGGAGATCGCCGGGCAGCAGGGCACCGAGGTCGGTGCCGTGCCAGTCGAGGTTGGGGGCGCGGACCACGGTCCGGGCGTCGCGCGCCACCAGCCCGGGCACGGCGACCGCGAGGCCCGCCGGCCACAGGCCCTCGCCCGCCGCCTCGGCTATGACCTGCCGGACGAGAGCGGTCAGCTCGTCGATGACCGGCTCGGGCGACCGGCCGCGGTTGGTGCCGTGCCGCACGGCCCGCGCCCGTACCTCACCACGCAGATCCACGGCACACACCGCGAGATGGTCGACACCGATCTCCGCCCCGATTCCGGCGGGACCGCGCCCGCTGAGGGCGAGCGCCGAACCGGGTCGCCCGACCCGGCCGGGTCGCTCGGGCCCCAACTCCTCCAGGAGCCCCGAGCGGATCAGCTCATCCACCAGCGTCGACACGGCGGCCCGGGTCAGGCCGATGCGCGAGGCGACGGCGGCCCGGGACAGCGGGCCCTCCGCGTTGACGGTGTGCAGGACGCGGGAGAGGTTGCGGCGGCGCATTCCCTGCTGGTTGTCGGGCAGGCCTCGACCGGGACCGCTCGGGCGGGCCTCGTGCAGTGGTGCGGTCATGCCTCCCTCGGCTCCTGTCGGTGTGCCCTGGTGGGTGTCCTGTAGATCATGCCGGAATCGGATTTTCCCACTTCGGACACCCTCCTGCCTCCTCGGACCTTCCGCCTCCTCGGCACCCGTTGCCTCGTCAGCTGCCGCCCGGCCCGCGTTCCAGCAGCGGAGCCGCGTCGGAAAGCACTCCGGAGATCCTGGCCAGGGTCTCCTCGTCCCGCTCCACGGCCTCCAGCACCGGCCCGTGGGCGGTGCCCCAGCGCCGGGCGACCGCCGCCGGGTCCTCGCCGGTGAGCAGCCCGGCGGCCTGCGCGGCGGCACCCAACGCGACCAGTTCCTTGGCCTCGGGAACCTGCACGGCCCGCCCCGACAGCCGTCGTACGGTCTGCTGCCACGCGGTGCCCCGCGCGCCGCCACCGATGAGCAGCAGCGGCGTGGAGGTGTCCGCGTCCGCGTCGAGCACCAGATCGAGGGCGCCGAGCAGTGAGTGCACGGCACCGTCGTACGCGGCCTGAAGCAGCTGTCCGCCGGTCGTGTCGTGGCGCAGCCCGTGCAACAGGCCCGAGGCATGAGGCAGGGCCGGGGTGCGCTCGCCGTCCAGGTAGGGGAGCAGAGTGACGCCCGCGCCCGGCTCCACGGCCTCCCGGTCCAGGCCCAGCAGCGCGGCGATGCGGTCGACGGCCTGCGTGCAGTTCAGCGTGCAGGCCAGCGGCAGCCAGTCCCCGTGCGCGTCGGCGAAGCCCGCCACCGTGCCGGTCGGATCGACGGGGCGACGCTCGGAGACGGCGTACACCGTGCCCGAGGTGCCGAGGCTCAGCACCGGGGTGCCGGAGCGCAGCCCGAGCCCCAGCGCGGCGGCCGCGTTGTCACCCGTGCCGGCGGCGACCAGGGTGCCCTTGGAGAACGGCAGGCCATGGGCGTCCCGCACGGTTCCGGCGACCTCGCCCGGCCGGACCACGCGGGGCAGCAGCGCCGGGTCCAGGCCCACATGGGCGAGGACCTCCGCGTCGTACGCCTCGGTCGCCGAGGCCCACCACCCCGTCCCGGAGGCGTCGCCGCGATCGGTCGTGCCCTGACCGGTGAGCCGCTCGGTGAGGTAGTCGTGTGGCAGACGTACGGCGGCGGTCGCGCGGACGGCCTCGGGCTCGTTCTCGGCCAGCCACGCCCACTTCGTCACGGTGAAGGACGGGCCCGGCACACTGCCGGCGCGCTCGGCCCAGGCCTTCGCGCCACCCAGTTCCTCCACCAGGCGGCTCGCCTGCGGCGCCGAGCGCACGTCGTTCCACAGCAGGGCCGGGCGGACCGGCTCGCCCTGGGCGTCCAGGGTGACGAGGCCGTGCTGCTGGCTGCCGATCGACACCGCCGCGGCCTCGCGTGCCGCCTCCCCGCACTGGTGCAGCGCCTCGCACAGCGCGTCCCACCACTGCCGGGGATCACTCTCGCGGCCCACCCCTGAGGACACGGTGTGCGACGCCTGCCCGCTCGCCACCACCCGTCCGGTCGACACGTCGACGACCAGGGCCTTGGTGGACTGTGTGGACGAGTCCACACCGACGACGAGTGGACCCTCGGCTGCTGACATCGGGCTCTCCCTCTCACACGGCTCGTGACTGCCGCTGACGCGGCCGGCGTCTCCGTCCGGCGACATCTTGTCTTCCCAGAGACGCGTCCGCATACTAATTTGTAAATCGCCATGACGAAATAGTCGGAGCACAAGGAGCCGCGGCATGAACTACCAGCCCACCCCCGACGACAGGTTCACCTTCGGCCTGTGGACCGTCGGCTGGCAGGGAAGGGACCCGTTCGGCGACGCCACGCGGCGTGCCCTCGACCCCGTTGAGTCCGTGCAGCGTCTGGCGGAACTGGGCGCCTACGGTGTGACCTTCCACGACGACGACCTGATCCCCTTCGGGTCCTCGGACAGTGAGCGCGAGGGGCACATCAAGCGCTTCCGCGCGGCCCTCGACACGACCGGCATGACCGTGCCGATGGCCACCACCAACCTCTTCACGCACCCCGTCTTCAAGGACGGCGCGTTCACCGCCAACGACCGCGACGTACGCCGGTACGCGCTGCGCAAGACGATCCGCAACATCGACCTGGCGGTCGAACTGGGTGCCAAGATCTACGTCGCCTGGGGCGGCCGCGAGGGCGCCGAGTCCGGTGCCGCCAAGGACGTCCGGGACGCGCTCGACCGGATGAAGGAGGCCTTCGACCTCCTCGGCGAGTACGTGATCTCCCAGGGCTACGACCTGAAGTTCGCCATCGAGCCCAAGCCCAACGAGCCGCGCGGCGACATCCTGCTCCCCACGGTCGGCCACGCCCTGGCCTTCATCGAGCGCCTGGAGCGCCCCGAGCTGTACGGCGTCAACCCCGAGGTCGGTCACGAGCAGATGGCCGGGCTGAACTTCCCGCACGGCATCGCCCAGGCCCTGTGGGCGGGCAAGCTCTTCCACATCGACCTCAACGGCCAGTCCGGCATCAAGTACGACCAGGACCTCCGCTTCGGCGCGGGCGACCTGCGCTCGGCGTTCTGGCTGGTCGACCTCCTGGAGAGCGCCGGTTACGCGGGCCCGAAGCACTTCGACTTCAAGCCGCCGCGCACCGAGGACTTCGACGGCGTGTGGGCTTCGGCCGCGGGCTGCATGCGCAACTACCTCATCCTCAAGGAGCGTGCGGCCGCCTTCCGCGCGGACCCGGCGGTCCAGGAGGCCCTGCGCGCCGCGCGTCTGGACCAGTTGGCGCAGCCCACGGCCGCCGACGGCCTCAAGGCCCTGCTCGCCGACCGTACGGCCTTCGAGGACTTCGACGCCGAGGCCGCCGCCGCTCGTGGCATGGCGTTCGAGCAGCTCGACCAGCTGGCGATGGACCACCTGCTGGGTGCGCGCGGCTGATCACGCGCGCGTGGGAGGCCCTTTCCGTCGCGGCGGCAGGGGCCTCCGCCCGTACTGGCCGACTCCTGTTTCTTCGTCTTCCTTCGTCGGCCTGTTCCGCGCGGAAATCTCCGGAATCATGCGATCCATGGCATGAGTCGTATCAACTCCCGCATGGGGCTCGCCTCTTGACCGGATCGCGGCGACTCTGGTCGGTATGGGCATACCGCCGATACCGTCCCAGCCTCCTCGGCCGCCGGATGGCCCACCGCCGTCGAACGGCGGCGGGTTCGGACCGCCGCCGGGCGACCCGACCGGGGTCTACACACCACCGCCCGGAGGCTTCGGACCGCCGTCGCAGGGCAGCAGTGGTTACCAGCCCCCGGGGCAGGGCGGGGGCCGGCAGCCACCCGATCCGCCCGAAGGTCCTCCGCCCGGCGGGCGACGCAACGTCCTGCTCATCGTGCTGGCCATGATCATCGCCGTGGGTGTCGTCACCGCCGTGGTGCTGGTGGAGTCCGGGGGCGATGGAGCGCCGGACGAGAAACCGCCGGGCGGGACGAGCGGCGGCACGAGCCCTACGCCCACCCCGTCCCTCAGCCTCCCGTCCCAGCTGCCCAGCGACCTCCCATCACTGCCTTCGGGGTTCCCCAGCGAGCTGCCGAGCGAGTTTCCCAGCGACTTCGACTCGCTCTTCCCGGCCCCGGTCGGCGCCGGAATGCCCTGAACAAGACATCGGCATCGACAAGGTGACCTGCGGCCTCGCCGCCCACATGGCCGGCGAGCGCAAGCTAGCCGAGCCGTTGGCGTAAGTGGGCCGCACGCGCGCGTGGACCGTTGCACGGCATGACACTCACGCGCGCGTACGGCATCCGGGCCCGCCCAGGGCAAGCCTCAGGCGTCCGCGTCGGTGTCGGCCGATGCCAGCGCCGTGGCCGGATCGTGGGCCGCCGGACCCGCAGGTGCCCAGCGGCCCCGCTCCTTGCGGTAGGGCCACCAGCGGCCGTCCCCGCCGAGGCGCAGCTGGGACGAGCCGCCGATCACGGTCCAGCGGTTGTGCGCGAAACGCAGCGGGGGCCGCTCGTCCGCGTCCCAGGCCGCGTCCAGAGCCGCACGCGCGCGGGCGAGCGATTCCGCCTGTACGTGCCATTCCTCGTCGAGTACGGCGAGCGCGGCCACCCCGCCGTACCGCCAGGCGCGGACCGCGAGTGCCAGCCCTTCCCGGTCGTTCCCGGCCCCCTGGGAGAGCCGCCCCTCGATGCTCGGCCCAGGATCACCGGCGGCCAGCCGCACCGCGTCCTGGCGGAGCGTCAACTCGTCGTCCAATGGCTGTTGCCCATGACCGTGCCGGAGAGCCTCAGCCAGCATCCGGTACGCCTCCCGGGCGGTCTGTGCCATCAGGAACTCCAGCGCGGCCGCGTCCACGCCGGGCGCCGGCGGGGCCTCCGTGCCCAGAGACGGCGCCAGAGCGGGCTCCGCGGGGAGCAGAGGCGGCTCGGGGAGCGGGGGAAGGATGTCCCCGGCCGCGTACGCCTCGGCGGCGTCCAGGCCGCTCTGGAGACCTTCCGGTGCCATCCGCTCATCCGCCGCCGGGGCTGTGCCGCGCATCTGGAGCTCGTCCAGGAGAGTGTGCTCCGCGCGGCCCCGCACCAGCAGCAGGACGAAGGGGTCCTGGTCCAGCAGTCGTGCCACCTGGTAGCAGAGGGCCGCGGTGTGCCCGCAGTGGTCCCAGGCGCCGCAGTCGCACGACGCCTCCAGATCACCCAGCCCGGGCAGCAGTTCGACTCCGGCTGTCGCGGCGTCCTCGACCAGATGGGTCGGCATCTCGCGGTCGAGCAGGGCGGCGATGTGCCCGGCCCGCTCGACCGCCATACCCAGGAAGCGGTCCCAGTGGTCCTCGGACAGCTCCTGGAGCAGGACATCGGCGCGATGGCCGGTGCCGTCGCGATCCTGGACGACGGCCGTGACCCGCCCGGGGCGCACCGACACCGCGCCCACGGCTCCCGCGCGCGCGAGCCTGCGCCCCGCCTTCACCTGCTCCCCGTCCAGCGCCGCGTCCTCCAGCGCCTTCAACCAGGCCCGGCCCCACCACGTCTGCGCGAAACCCCGCCCGTGTACGGGCGCCAGCGCCGCGAACGTACGTTCGTCGTCATTTCCGGTGCGTTCCGTCATCACGCGTCCCCTCGAAGCTCCACGAGATCGGCCAGTTCGGCGTCGGACAGCTCGGTGAGCGCCGTGTCACCGGCACCGAGCACCGCCTCGGCCAACTCCCGCTTACGCAGCAGCATGTCCGCGATGCGGTCCTCGATGGTGCCCTCCGTGATCAGCCGGTGCACCTGCACCGGCCGCGTCTGACCGATGCGGTACGCCCGGTCCGTGGCCTGCGCCTCTACGGCCGGGTTCCACCAGCGGTCGTAGTGCACGACGTGCTCGGCCCGCGTCAGGTTCAGGCCCGTGCCGGCGGCCTTCAAGGACAACAGGAAGACCGGCACTTCGCCGTCCTGGAAGCGATCGACCATCGCCTCGCGCTCGGGGATCGGCGTTCCCCCGTGCAGGAAGCGTGTCGGCACACCGCGTGCGGCCAGATGGCGCTCCAGGAGCCGCGCCATCCGCACGTACTGCGTGAACACCAGAACGCTCGCCCCCTCGGAGAGGATGGTGTCCAGCAGTTCGTCCAGCAGCTCCAACTTCCCCGATCTGCCGGGGATCCGAGGCCGCTCCTCCTTGAGGAACTGCGCCGGGTGGTTGCAGATCTGCTTCAGCCCCGTCAGGAGCTTCATGATCAGTCCACGCCGTTCCATGCCGTCCGCCGCGGCGATCGCCGCCATGGTTTCGCGGACCAACGCCTCGTACAGCCCCACCTGTTCTCTGGTCAGCGACACGGCATGGTCGGTCTCCGTCTTCGGCGGGAGTTCCGGCGCGATGCCCGGGTCCGACTTGCGGCGGCGCAGCAGGAACGGCCGTACGAGACGGGACAGGCGCTCCGCCGCGGCGGGATCCCGGCTGCCCTCGACCGCCTGTGCGTAGCGGGTGCGGAAGGTGCCGAGCCTGCCGAGCAGGCCCGGAGTCGTCCAGTCGAGGATCGCCCACAGCTCGGACAGGTTGTTCTCCACGGGCGTGCCGGTGAGCGCCACGCGCGCGCGTGCCCCGATGGTGCGCAGTTCCCTCGCTGTGGTGGAGTAAGAGTTCTTCACGTGCTGCGCCTCGTCCGCCACGACCATGCCCCAGGGCACATGGGCGAGCTGTGCCGCGTCGAGCCGCATCGTGCCGTACGTGGTGAGGACGAACTCCCCGTCGGCGAGCCCGTCCAGGCTGCGCCGGGAGCCGTGGAAGCGCCGCACCGGCACACCGGGCGCGAACTTCTCGATCTCCCGCTGCCAGTTGCCCATCAGCGAGGCCGGACAGACCACGAGCGTCGGGCCCGAAGAAGACGCATCGGACTGCCGGTGCAGATGCAGGGCGATCAGAGTGATCGTCTTGCCGAGCCCCATGTCGTCGGCCAGACAGCCGCCCAGCCCCAGGGAGGTCATCCGGGCCAGCCAGGCGAGGCCCCGCAACTGGTAGTCCCGCAGTGTCGCGGCGAGTCCGGACGGCTGCCCGACCGGCTCCTGCCCCTCCGGGTCCGCCAGACGCTCCCGCAGCGTCGCCAGCCACCCGGTGGGCAGTACCTCGACCATTCGGCCGTCGACCTCCGTGGAGCCCGTCAGAGCGGCGCTGAGGGCGTCGACGGGCGAGACTTTGCGGTCCTGCTGCGCACGGGCGTGCCGGATCTCCTCCGGGTCGACCAGGACCCACTGGTCGCGCAGCCGCACCATCGGGCGGTTCGCCTCCGCGAGCAGATCCAGTTCCTGTCGGGTGAGCCGCTGGTCGCCCAGCGCGAACCACCAGTCGAAGGCGAGCAGGGCGTCGGCGGACAGGAACGACCGGGTGTCCGAGGCGGCCCTGTCCGGAGCCTGTTCGCCGTCCGGCGGGCCGATGACCGCGCGGGCGGTCAACTCGCGGGCCAGTTCTTTGGGCCAGTGCACATCGATGCCGGCCGCCGCCAGCATCCGGGCGCCCTCTCCGAGCAGCTCGGTGACCTCCTCGTCGGCGAGTGCCACGGCGTCCGGCGCGGCGGCCGAGAGCAGCGGTGCGAGCGGGGCCCAGGCGCGGGCCGCGCGGCGCAGCGCCAGCAGGGCGTCCATCCGCGCGCGCGGGCCGAGATCCGCGGCGCCGGCCCACACGGCGGAGGCGTCCGCGACCAGCGCCGGGTCGCTCACACTGTGCACCTGCGGGACGGCACGGAACGACAATGCCACCCCGTCCGCCTCGTCGGCCCCGGCCGACGCCAGCGCCGGGACCTCCACCCGCAGTGAGACCTGGACCCCCGCATCGTGCCCGGCGGCGACCTCGGCGGCCCAGGCGCGCTGCTCGGGCACGTACTGCGGCTCTCGTACGGCGAAGACCGGGCCGCCTGCCGCGACGCTCGCGGCGGGGGAGCGGGGCAGCGAGTCCATGACCGCGTCGAGGAAGCCACGCAGCAGCCGCTCCGGTTCGGGCAGGCGTGGCGGTACGGCGCCGTCCACCGGCGTCGCGTGCGCCTCGGGTGGCATCGCGGCGGCCAGCTCGCGGACCCGGTCCAGATCCTCGGCCCGGAGCGGGCCCGCCCGCCAGGCGTCATGGCCGCTCGCCGTCACACCGGGCAGCAGCAGTCCCCGCGCGGCGAGTTGGAGCGCCAGCACCGCGGCCGCACCCCAGAACGCCGTCGACCGGTGCGCGTCCGTCGCGCCACGCGCGCGCGTGAGCACCGGCAGCGCGGCGCGCACCGGGAGCGACACGGCGGGCACGATCACCTGCTCGACGCCCTCGTCGCCGGGCAGGATCACCGTCAGCTCCTCGGCCGAGCCGTGCGCGACCAGCGGCGGCGCCGAGCCGTCCGACTGCCAGAAAGCGATGCGGCCGCTACGGGCCGGGTCCCCGACCAGGAAGACGGTGCGGCAGCGGGCCGACTCCAAGATCTCGGCGGGGGTTGCCACGAGGTTCGTCGGCACAGAGATACTGCACTCCTCAAATTTGACTACTCAGCTAGGATCGCTGAGGTTACATCACCTCAAACCTTGAGTACGCGTCGAAGATGGTGACGTAGGACACTTTTCCCGGTGAGTGGTCGGGGCATCTCAGGGTTGTACGGGGGTTCGACTCAGGGATGCGTCAGGGTCGGGGTCCGGAACTGCGGGGAGCTCGAGCCCGTTTTCAGGACAGAGAGCGGCAGTGGCCGCGAAGGAGGCGACGGAGATGTCGAAGAGTACGAAGATCGTCGCGGGGGGTGCGGCCATCGGGATTGTCCTGCTGATCCTGCTGCCCTTCCCCTTCTGGGCCAATCTCCTGATAGTCCTGGGGATCCCCACCGCCGCGTACCTCGCGCTGGACCCCTCGCAGCGGCGCAGGCTGCGCCGGGCCGGCCGTAAGGAGATCGGCCGCTGACGTGCCACCGGCCCGCGGAAGCGGGCCGGTGAGACACATGGACATCGGCGATACGAATGGGCTCAGTTGGGGCGTACCGCGATCTTGTCGAGGGACTCCAGCAGGCCGGGCAGTTCCGGGCCCCGCCCCACCGGCAGCACTTCGCCGGGCTCATCGTCGAGCAGGACGAAGGCGATGTCGTCGGTCCTGGCCACCATCGACCAGCCGGGGCCGTCGGCGCGAAGGGTCCGGGCGTCACCCGGGGCGAACGAGGAGCGGACGCGCCCGAGCGGTGGCGGCGACTCCACGTACGCGCGCGCCTCGGCGAGAACCCGCCGGATACCTGTGCGCGGGGCGGCTTCGTCCTTCCCGGCGGCGGCGGAGGGGGTGCTTGCTGCCTCCGCCGTGTCAACGGTCGCCGTCTCGCTCGTGCCGTCCCGTCCGGCGAACGCGTCGTCGGCGAGCTGCTCCCGCCACATCGACCACTGCAGAGCGATCTCGTCGGCGCCCAGACGCCGCTGGGCGGGACCCCAGGTGCCGGTGTCCGGCGGGCTCAGCGGCGGCCGGTCCGAGACCTCCGGGTCGGGGTCGTGCGGCGCGGGCACATCCGGCGCCGCGACGGCCACCGCGAGCGGCCAGCCGGGCAGTGCCGCCACGACCGAGTTCTCGTCGGGCGACAGGTCGTACTCCATACCGCAGTCCCACGACGCGATGGCCACGGCGACCAGGGACACGTCGTCGACCACCACCGTCCACCGAGCGCCGTCGCCGTCCTGGCCCAGCACGATCCCGTACCCGTCGGCGAGTGGGGCGAGGCCGAGGGCCGCGCAGGCCTCCGGATAGTCGTCGCCCAGCACGCTGGGGAAGTTCGCGGGCGTGAGCAGCACCGCCGTTAGCACATACAGTGCGTCGTCGTCCCCGGCGGTGACGGCGTCGTCGTCCGTCCCGGCCATGACGGCCTCCCATCGCTCTCGCTCGTCCGTCGGCGCACCCTAATGCGCCCGGCGGGCGCTTGTCACGAGAGTGAACCCCATCCGGAGCTGCGAGTATCCGATGGGCAGGGGGGGATCGACCGACGGCCCTCACTCGTTCAGGCGGCGGGCAGCCCCAGAAGTGATCGTGCCACCGTCTGCGGCGACTCGTCGCGCTCCCGTGCGAGCGCGATGACCGCCCGGCACGCCAGCTCGCTCACGCCGAACGACAGCGCCTCCGGCGACACCCAGGTCACGGCCTCGTCGATCTGGTCCTGATCGTCCTCGGCGCACGCCGAGATGTAGGCGGCGGCCGCCTCGAACAGGTTGTGTGTGCGCTTCGCCTCCCGCGTGGTCGTCTCCGCGCGCATCGAGTTCAGGAATCTACCGAAGGACTTGCTGAGCCTGTCGAACATATGGACTACCTTTCCCCCGCCTCGGCACCTCAGATCGTTCGCGTGTTCCTACTCAACGTAGAGACGGAGCTGCGGCCGCAGAAGAGGGCCGGCGTGATGAAGCGCCGCGAACGGTATGTTCCGGACTCTGCGGCGGTTTCCGGAGCGGGTTCGGGCTCGGTCAAGCGCGCACGGCTAGCGCGAGGAAGCGGGCGTCCTCGTCGACGTACAAGGTCATGCGCCAGCCCGAACAGGCAAGCAGCGGACCGAGATTCGCCTCGGCGCGCAGGTCGTCCGGGGTGATCTGCCGCCCTTGGCGGGCGGCGAGCGCGGCTCGGCCGATCGGATGGAAGAGCGCCAGTGTCCCGCCCTGGCGCACCACCCGAGCCAGCTCCCGCAGGTTCTCCGCGGGGTTCGGAAGGTGCGCGATGAGACCCGCGGCGAACACCGCGTCCAGCGACTCCGTACGCAACGGCAGACGGGACACGTCGGCGACCAGCAACTGCCCGTCGCGCTCCCGTCCGGCCCGTGCGGCGGCCTCCAGCATGGCGGGTGTCAGATCGGCCCCGAGCACCACTCCGGAGGGCCCCACCACGGTGCGCAACGGCGGCAGAGCCCGTCCGGTGCCGCACCCGGCGTCGAGTACGCGGTCACCCTCGCGCAGGCCGAGTTCGGCGACCGCGGCGGCGAACGCGGGCCCGTCGTCGGGGAACCGGGCGTCCCAGTCGGCGGCCCGCGGTGTGAAGAACTCCTGGACGTGTGTGTGGTCGTCGCTCATGCTCCGCATGATCTCTCACCGGCGCGAGGGCGGAAGTGACGTGCACGTTCGAGCCGGAGGCGATCGTTCCAGTGCATATATGCGACACATTGCAGCACCTTTCGAAATGCGCCCCCTTTGTGCTCCCGTGCCCCCAGTAGCGTCCCGGAGCCATGGGACACCTGGACCACGCCACCTTCGGCTGGCTGACCCCCGTGCTGTCGTACGCGATGGCCTGCATCGGCGCCGCCCTCGGTCTGCGCTGCACGGTCCGCGCGCTCGGCGCCGCCGGCAGATCCCGCCGCAACTGGCTCCTCACCGCGGCGTCGGCGATCGGCACCGGCATCTGGACCATGCACTTCGTGGCGATGCTCGGCTTCGGCGTCAGCGGCACCGAGATCCGCTACAACGTGCCACTGACGATCCTTAGCCTCCTCGTCGCCATGATCGTGGTCTGCGCCGGGGTCTTCGCCGTCGGCTACGGCCGGGACCGCGCCCGGGCGCTCTTCCTGGGCGGGCTCACCACCGGCCTGGGCGTCGCGAGCATGCACTACCTGGGGATGGCGGCCGTGCGGCTGCACGGCGACGTTACCTACGACCTGGCGCTCGTCGCGCTCTCCGTCGCGATCGCCGTGGCCGCGGCGACCGCGGCCCTCTGGGCGGCGCTCAACATCGAGTCGCCCATCGCGGTCACCGTCGCCTCCCTGGTCATGGGCGGAGCGGTGAGCAGCATGCACTACACCGCGATGTGGGCGGTGCGCGTGGAGGTCACTCCGTCCGCCGACGTCCTGCCCGGGGCCACGGCGATGCAGTTCATCTTCCCCCTCGCCGTCGGCCTCGGGTCCTACCTGTTCCTCACCTCGGCGTTCGTCGCCCTGTCGCCGACGGCCGGGGAGCGCGAGGCAACGGCGTCGGCCCAGCGACCCGTCGAGAACGCCGCCGCCCACTAGCCGCGCGGGGCGGCCTTCGAGGCCGCCCCGCACCACCGCGATCGAGGAGGCCATGCGTACACCCCGCAGGACCCCGACTGGCGGCACCGAGGTGCCGCCCCAGCCCGCGATACGTGGTCGCCGCGCCCACGCGGGACCTCCGGCCGACGAGCGCCTCGACCTCGACGAGACCGAGGCCCCGACAACCGGACCGCCCGCGCGCGCCGGCCGATGGCACATACGCCCCCGCACCGTCCGGGCCAAGATCGTCTGCCTGCTGATGGTGCCCGTCGTGTCCCTGCTCACCCTGTGGGCGTACGCCACCGTCACCACCGCCCAGGACGTGGCCCGCTTCCGGCAGTCGCAGCGCGTGGAGGCCTCCGTACGCGCCCCGGTCGCCGACGCCGTCGCCGCACTCCAAGCCGAGCGCGTGGCCGCCGTGCGGTACGCGACCAGGCCCTCCACGGAGCGGGAGAGCACGCTGCGGAGTCTGTCGCGGCGCACGGACGGGGCCGTTGCCGCGCTGCGCGTGGGGGACCGGCACACCATCGCCGACGGCAGCGGCCTGCCCGCCGTGGTGGCCGAACGCCTCGCCGGCTTCGTCACCGGCGCCGAACAACTGCGGGCCCTGCGGGCCGCGGTGCTCGACCGCCGCACCGGATGGGCAAAGACGTACGAGCGGTACACCACGACCATCTCCACGGCCTTCGGCGTGGGCGGCGCGCTGACCGGCATCCAGGACGTCGGCCCCGGCTCCGACGCGCGCGTGCTGCTGGAGTTCTCCCGCGCGGCCGAGGCCCTGGCCCAGGAGAACGCGCTCCTGGCCGGCGCCCGTCTCGCCGGCACCCTGGATCATGAGCGGCTGCGCCTGTTCACCGGCGCCGTCGACACCCGCCGCACCCTGACCGAAGCCGCCGTCGCGGACCTGCGCGGAACCGAACGCGCCGCCTGGCGGGAGCTTGCCGGAGAAAGCGCTTACGCCGATCTGCGCGCCATCGAGGACGAGGTGCTCGCGAGCAACTCCGGAGGCCAGGCCCTCCACGCCGCTCCCGAGCCCGCCTGGCAGTCCGCGCACGCGCGCGTGCAGGACGACATGCGCGCCATCGAGGCCGACGCCGGACGCGAAGGCTCCGACCGGGCCGACCCGTTCACCCGCGCCCTGCTCACCCCCGCCGGAGCCGCGGTGTTCTTCGGTCTCGTCGCCGTCGCCGCCTCTCTCGTCATCTCCGTACGCATCGGCCGTGGCCTGGTCGTCGAGCTGGTGAGCCTGCGCAACGGCGCCCTGGAGATCGCCCGCCGCAAACTGCCCCACGCCATGCGCAGACTGCGTGCCGGTGAGGAGATCGACGTCAACACCGAGGCCCCGCCCGGACCGGTCGCGGAGGACGAGACCGGCCAGGTCGCGGAGGCGCTCGCAACCGTGCACCGGGCGGCCCTCCGCGCGGCCGTCGAGCGCGCCGAACTGGCCAGCGGCATCTCCGGGGTGTTCGTCAACCTCGCCCGCCGCAGCCAGGTCCTCGTGCACCGCCAACTGACCCTGCTCGACAGCATGGAACGACGGTCCGACGACCCCGACGAACTCAGCGACCTCTTCCGGCTCGACCACCTCACCACCCGGATGCGCCGCCACGCCGAGAGCCTGATCATCCTCTCCGGAGCCGCCCCCGGGCGAGCCTGGCGCATGCCTGTCCCATTGACGAACGTGGTCCGCGCGGCCGTCTCCGAAATCGAGGACTACGCGCGCGTGGAGGTACGACAACTCCCCGAGGCACAGATCGTCGGCGCAGCCGTCGCCGACCTCACCCACCTCCTGGCCGAACTGGTCGAGAACGCGGCCCAGTTCTCGCCGCCCCACACACGCGTGCGGATCACCGGCGAACCGGTCGGCAACGGCTACGCGGTGGAGGTCGAGGACCGGGGGCTCGGCATGGGCAAGGAGACCCTCGCCGAGGCCAACCGCCGGATCGAGCAGTCCGAAGCCCTCGACCTCTTCGACAGCGACCGACTCGGCCTGTTCGTGGTGAGCCGACTCGCCGCCCGCCAAAACATCAAGGTCCATCTGCGGACCTCGCCCTACGGCGGCACCACGGCGGTGGTCCTCCTTCCCACCGCGCTGCTGCAGGGCGGTGTGCCGGAACGTTCCCCCGTGGCGGCCGCCGAGGCTCGGCCGCGACCCGAGGAACGGGAGTACGCGCGCGTGCCCGCCACCCCACAACAGGAACGCGTCGAACAGTCCGCCGACCGGCGAGCGCTGATGGCTCCCGTCGCCTCCGCGAGCGAAACCAGGGCCGGCGGACCGACCGAAACCCCGCCCGGCGTCACCACCCTGCGGCCGCACCGCCCCCCACCGGAACCCGAACGCACCGACGAACTCCCGCGCCGCGTACGCCAGGCGAACCTCGCACCCCAGCTCCGAGACCGGTCGGCCGGGCAACCAGCCGCGGCGGTGACCCCGCGGACAGCCGACGAACGCACACCCGAACTCGTACGCGACCGCATGGCGGCCTACCGCGACGGTTGGGCGCGAGGCGGCGGCAGGACACCTGGCCGAGACGCCGACCACGGCCCCACGACGGGCGGCGACAGCAGTGAAGGAGACCCCGCATGATCCAGAACCCGGGCACCAGGGCCACCGAGCGGACCGGCGAACTCGACTGGCTCCTGGACGACTTGGTACTGCGCGTGCACGCGGTACGGCACGCCGTGGTGCTGTCCAACGACGGGCTCGCGGTCGGCGCCTCCGGCGACCTCAAACGTGAGGACGCCGAGCACCTCGCCGCCGTCGCCTCCGGCTTCCACAGCCTGGCCAAGGGCACGGGCCGCCATTTCGGCGTCGGCGGCGTACGCCAGACGATGGTGGAGATGGACGACGGCTTCCTGTTCGTGGCGGCCGCAGGGGACGGTTCCTGCCTCGCCGTCCTCACCGCCGTCACCGCCGACATCGGGTTGGTGGGGTACGAGATGGCGCGGTTGGTGAAGCGCGTCGGCGAGCATCTCCACGCGGCGCCCCGCGCCGGCGCACGCCCGCCAGCGGCCGGATGAGCCGGGAACGGGCCCTGCTCATGGCCGAGGACAGCACAGGTGGTCGGCACGAACCGCCGGGCAGCCAGTGGTACGACAACGAGGCCGGGCCGCTCGTCCGTCCCTACGCGATGACGGGCGGCCGTACCAAGCCCGGCCCGAGCGGGGTCCGCTTCGACCTGATCGCCCTGGTGTCGCTCGGCACCGGCGCACCCGGCGCCGATGACGACACCTCGCTCGGCCCGGAACATCGGGCGCTCATCGAACTGTGCCGTGACGAAACCCAGTCGGTCGCCGAACTCGCCGCCGGCGCGGACCTGCCCGTCGGTGTGGTGCGGGTGCTCCTCGGCGACCTCCTGGAACTGGCCCGCGTCACCGTCAGCCGCCCCGTGCCGCCCGCGAGACTGCCGGACGAGCGGATCCTGCGAGAGGTGATCGAAGGACTGAGGGCGTTGTGATCGAAGGACCGAAGGGAGTCGTGGATGAACAAGCACCCGGGCCCGTCCCGTGACGACTTGTGCATCCAACCTGGCACCGAACGGGCACCACACGGTCGGTGCCAGGAAATATCGGTCCAACGCCACACGGACGAGTGGCGGTTGCCATGATGCTGACTCCGCGCAGCTGTACTGACGTGCACCGTGACCGGCACTCCCGAGAGAAGTGATCGATGGTCTCCGAACCCTCCGATGAAGACGGCGACACGGGCGCCCTGGCATTGAAGATCCTGGTCGCCGGTGGATTCGGCGTGGGCAAGACCACCCTGGTCGGTGCGGTCAGCGAGATCAGGCCGCTGCGCACCGAGGAACTCCTGAGCGAGGTGGGCCAGTCGGTGGACGACACCGACGGGGTGGACCACAAGGTCACCACCACCGTCGCCATGGACTTCGGCCGCATCACCATCAGGTCCGGGCTCTCGCTCTATCTGTTCGGCACACCCGGGCAGGACCGGTTCTGGTTCCTCTGGGACGAGTTGGCGCAGGGGGCGTTGGGTGCCGTCGTGCTCGCCGACACGCGGCGACTCCAGGACTGCTTCCCGGCCGTGGACTACTTCGAGCACCGGCACATCCCGTTCGTGGTCGCCGTGAACTGCTTCGCGGGAGCCCGCGCGTACGGCGCCCACGACGTCTCCCGCGCCCTCGACCTGGACCAGGGCACTCCCGTGGTCCTATGCGACGCCCGGGACCGCGACTCCGGGAAGGAAGTGCTGATACGGCTCGTCGAATACGCCGGACGGATGTACACCGCCCGGTTGCTCGACTCCGTGAGCTGAACCGGCGGCGACACGCTCGCCCCTGGCCGGATTCCGGCCCTTGACACGGTCATATCCGGCGTTGAAGAGCCCGTCGTCGCCGACCGGCCGGAACTGGCAGACGTGAGCTGAGTGCACCTGTCAGCGAGGACGGTCGTCGATGCGCCGGCGCGCGATTCTGGCCGGACGAGGGCCCGCCATACCTTGTCGGTCATCTTCCTTGCCATGTCCCGATCCTGCTTGCTCCCATGCCGACAGTGGGGAAGGCTGAATCGTCGGATCCTCCTTGACAGGGGGAACGACGAAACGGGGAGTACGAACAATGGTGCAGAACGCGGGACTCGGTTGGCTCCTGGACGACCTGACCGAGCGCGTCGAACCCATACGGCACGCACTGGTGCTGTCCAACGACGGACTGGTCACGGCGGCGAGCACCGGCCTGCGGCGCGAGGATTCCGAGCACCTCGCCGCGGTCTCGTCCGGGCTGCACAGCCTGGCCAAGGGCTCGGGCCGCCATTTCGGCGCCGGTGACGTACGGCAGACGATGATCGAGTTCGACGACGCGGTGCTCTTCGTCATCGCGGCCGGCCCGGGCAGCTGTCTGTGTGTCCTCAGCGCCGCGGAGGCGGACATCGGTCAGATCGCCTACGAGATGACCCGGCTGGTGAACCGCGTCGGAGAACACCTCCGCGTCGATGTCCGACAGCCTGAGCGCTCCGCCGTCATGGACCGCTGACCTGCCCTTTCGCTGTCGCGGGCAGAGTTATCCACAGGCCCGCCACGACTTTCGGCAAACGGGCTACGGTTTTTCCCGAGGCGAGCGCGAGACCAGCGCGAGCACAGCACCGCACGGGGGAGAAGCACCATGTCCGGCGACACCATCACGCAATCCGCCACGCAGGCCACGCCCACCGAGTCCAGCACGCCCGCCGCGCCGACCGTCGTCCCGGCACCGGCCGGGGCGACCGGCCGCAGCCTCGCGCCGAGCCGCGCCGCACGCGAACTGGGCCTGAAGCGAGCCGAGCTGGACCTCGCCGTACAACTGGGATGTGTACGAACGATCGTCGATGACGGAGGCGGAGGCGGAGGCCGGCGGATCACACAGGCGGAGATCGACCGGCTCCGCGCCGAGGAGGGCTTCCCGGAAGTACTGCGGAAGCGCGTCGAGGCCGTGGGCTCCATGGCGGCCGCCGAGATCCTGGGCGTGCCGGCCACCCGCTTCATGCGTCTCGCACGGCTTGGGATGGCCACGCCGGTCAAGTTCTACCTGAACCGCTACCGCGCCGTGGTCTGGCTTTACCTGGCGGAAGAACTACGGCAGTTCGCAACCGACCAGAAGAACGCCAAGTGGCTGAAGGGCCGGATCCCCGAGGAGCTCAGGAACCAGCTCGACGCGGGGCTGGACCTGCGTCCACGGAACTGGCGAGGACGCCATCTCGGACTCCTGCTGCGGCAGGCCGACGACCCCTGGACGCGCGCCGCCGCCCCGGCCTCCCTCCTCGATCCGCTCCAGGTCGCGGAGATCGTCCAGGACCCCTACGAACGGGCCTACTTGAACCGCCACCGGCCCCCACGGACCGACCACGGCTCACCCGACTCGCCCGCCGCCCGGATCACCGAACGGATCGTGACAGCGGACGACCCGGACGAGATCGACTGGTTGCGGACGGACCTCCAGGAGTCCCTCGCCAAGGCACGCGCACACCGGCTCGCGCCGAGGCCCCGTCGACAGTTGCCGGTGGCGGCCGCTACCACCAGCCACGAGACACCCCTGGTAGTGGCAGCCCGGTCGGCGCCGCAACTGCCCGAGGGAGTACGGCGTTCCGAGAAACAGCGGCCGACGACGACCACGGGCCCCGAGGGGCGACGAGGCCTGTTCAGCTGGCTCCGGCGCAGACACCACTGATCCACCGATCGGCGCCGAGTGACCCCGGTCAGCTGCCGAGCTTGCGGAACAGGCCCTCCTGGACGACCGACACCAGCAGACGGCCCTCCAGGTCGTAGATGCGGCCTCGGGCCAGACCGCGTCCGCCCACCGCGATCGGGGACTCCTGGTCGTACAGGAACCACTGGTCGGCGCGGAACGGCCGGTGGAACCACATGGCGTGGTCCAGCGACGCCATGTCGAAACCGCGCGGTCCCCAGAGGGGCTCGACCGGGATGCGGACGGCGTCCAGGAGGGTCATGTCGCTGGCGTACGTCAGCGCGCAGGTGTGCACCAGCGGGTCGTCGCCCAGGGGACCGACGGCCCGCATCCACACCGCGCTGCGCGGCTCGGCGTTCTCGACCTCATCGGGGGTCCAGCGCAGCCGGTCCACGTACCGGATGTCGAAGGGCTGACGTCGGGCCATGCGCTCCAACTGCTCGGGGAGCGTGCCCAGATGCTCGGTGATCTCCTGCGTCACGGTCGGCAGCGACTCGGGGTCCGGCACCTTCCTGGACGGCGGCAGCTGGTGCTCGAAGCTCCCCTTTTCAGGCTTGTGAAAGGAGGCGGTCAGATTGAAGATCGTGCGGCCCTGCTGCACGGCGGTGACCCGGCGCGTGGTGAACGACCGCCCGTCGCGGACCCGCTCGACCTGGTACACGATCGGCACTCCCGGACGGCCGGGACGCAGGAAGTACGCGTGCAGCGAATGCACCGGCCGGTCACCCTCCGTGGTGCGCCCGGCCGCGACCAGGGCCTGGCCGGCGACCTGGCCGCCGAAGACCCTTTGCAGGGACTCCTGCGGGCTGCGACCGCGGAAGATGTTGACCTCGATCTGCTCCAGGTCGAGCAGGTCGACGAGCCGCTCGGCGGGGTTGGTCGTCATGTACTGGCCTCTCCGGTGTTCACAGCTGGCCGACGTCGGTGACCTTGACCACGGCGCGTCCCTCGGTGTCGGAAGCCGCGAGGTCGATCTCCGCGCTGATGCCCCAGTCATGATCGCCGTTCGGGTCGGCGAAGGTCTGGCGGACGCGCCACAGCCCGTTCTGCGGCTCCTCCTCGATCATCAGCAGCCTGGGGCCGCGGGCATCGGGACCGGTACCGAGGTCCTCGTACTCGTCCCAGTACTTGTCCATGGCCTCACCCCACCGATCGGCGTCCCAGCCGGTCTCGGCGTCCATCTCGCCCAGCTCGTTCACATGATCGAGGGCGGCGAGCTCGACGCGGCGGAACATGGCGTTGCGGACGAGGACGCGGAAGGCACGCGCGTTGGAGGTGACCGGCTTGACCTGGTCGGCCCGCTCCTGAGCCTCCTCTGCCGTCATCACCTCGGGGTTGGCCAACTGTTCCCACTCGTCGAGGAGGCTGGAGTCGACCTGCCGCACCATCTCGCCGAGCCAGGCGATCAGATCCTCCAGATCGTCCGACTTCAGGTCGTCGGGGACGGTGTGATCGAGGGCCTTGAAGGCGCCGGCGAGGTAGCGCAGCACAATGCCCTCGGTGCGGGCCAGCTCGTAGTAGGACACCAACTCCGTGAACGACATGGCCCGTTCGTACATGTCCCGGATCACGGACTTCGGCGACAGCGGATGGTCGCCGACCCACGGATGGCTCTTGCGGTAGGTGTTGTACGCGTGGGAGAGCAGCTCCTCCAGCGGCTTGGGGTAGCCGACGTCCTGGAGCCGCTCCATGCGCTCCTCGTACTCGATGCCGTCCGCCTTCATCGCGGCCACGGCCTCACCGCGCGCCTTGTTCTGCTGGGCGGCGAGGATCTGCCGCGGGTCGTCCAGCGTCGACTCGACGACGGACACCATGTCCAGGGCGTAGGACGGCGACTCCGGGTCGAGCAGTTCGAACGAGGCCAGCGCGAAGGTGGACAGCGGCTGGTTGAGCGCGAAGTCCTGCTGGAGGTCCACCGTCAGACGGACGATGCGGCCCTCGGCGTCCGGCTGGTCGAGCTTTTCGACGATGCCGCCGTCGAGGAGCGACCGGTAGATGGCGATCGCGCGGCGGATGTGCCGCAACTGCTGCTTGCGCGGCTCGTGGTTGTCCTCCAGCAGATGCCGCATCGCCTGGAAGGCATTGCCGGGCCGTGCGATCACCGACAGCAGCATCGTGTGGGTGACCCGGAAACGGGAGGTGAGCGGCTCCGGGTCGGAGGCGATGAGCTTCTCGAAGGTGTTGTCGGTCCAGCCGACGAATCCCTCCGGCGCCTTCTTGCGGACCACCTTGCGGCGCTTCTTCGGATCGTCGCCCGCCTTGGCGAGCGACTTCTCGTTCTCGATGACATGCTCGGGCGCCTGCGCCACCACGAAGCCCGCCGTGTCGAAGCCTGCCCGCCCGGCGCGGCCCGCGATCTGGTGGAACTCGCGGGCCCGCAGCGTCCGCACCCGGGTGCCGTCGTACTTCGTGAGAGCGGTGAACAACACCGTGCGAATGGGGACGTTGACGCCGACGCCGAGCGTGTCCGTGCCGCAGATGACCTTCAGCAGACCGGCCTGGGCCAGCTTCTCCACCAGACGCCGGTACTTGGGCAGCATGCCGGCGTGATGCACACCGATGCCGTGTCGCACGTAACGCGAGAGGTTGCGGCCGAACTTGGTGGTGAAGCGGAAGCTGCCGATCAGCTCGGCGATCTGGTCCTTCTCCTCCCGCGTACACATGTTGATGCTCATCAGCGCCTGCGCGCGCTCCACGGCCTGCGCCTGAGTGAAGTGCACGATGTAGACAGGAGCCTGCTTGGTGGCGAGCAGCTCCGTGAGCGTCTCCGTCAGCGGCGTCAGCACGTATTCGTAGGAGAGCGGCACCGGGCGGGTCGCCGAGCGGACCACGGAGGTGGGGCGGCCGGTGCGCCGCGTGAGGTCCTTCTCGAACATCGAGACGTCGCCGAGGGTCGCCGACATCAGGATGAACTGGGCCTGCGGCAGCTCCAGGATCGGAATCTGCCAGGCCCAGCCGCGGTCCGCCTCCGCGTAGAAGTGGAACTCGTCCATGACGACCTGGCCGACGTCGGCGTGCTTGCCGTCGCGCAGCGCGATGGACGCGAGCACCTCGGCGGTGCAGCAGATGATGGGGGCGTCGGAGTTCACGGACGCGTCGCCGGTGAGCATGCCGACGTTCTCGGTGCCGAAGATCTTGCACAGCTCGAAGAACTTCTCCGAGACCAGTGCCTTGATCGGGGCCGTGTAGAAGGTGACCTCGTCCCGGGCGAGGGCCGCGAAGTGCGCGCCCGCCGCGATCATGCTCTTGCCGGAGCCGGTGGGCGTCGAGACGATCACGTTCGCGCCGGAGACCACCTCGATAAGCGCCTCCTCCTGGTGCGGATAGAGGGTGAGACCGCGTTCCTGGGCCCACGACTCGAAGGCTTCGTAGAGGGCGTCGGGGTCGGCGGTCCGCGGCAGCTGATCGATGAGGGTCACGCCCCCATCTTGCCTGCCCGTGTGCCTGAGGGGGGAATCGGATGCCGGACCGAAGATCGCGAACGCTACGCTGTGGCGCCGACGGAGCGTCAGCGCACCTGGACAACTGGACAGCGGCACAAGGCGACTGGACAGCGGCACGGACGGAATGGGACGGGGCACCGCCATGATGGGACCAGCACACTCACTGTCGGGAGCCGCGGCCTGGCTCGGCGTAGGGGCGGCAGCGGCCGCCGCCGGGCACACGATGCCCTGGCCGGTCCTCCTGGTCGGCGCGCTGATCTGCGCGGGCGCCGCGCTCGCCCCGGACCTGGACCACAAGGCGGCCACGATCTCGCGGTCCTTCGGTCCCCTGTCGCGCTGGGTCTGCGAGATCGTCGACAAGCTCTCGTACGCTGTCTACAAGGCGACGAAGAAGCAGGGCGACCCGCGCCGCTCGGGTGGGCACCGCACACTGACGCACACCTGGCTGTGGGCGGTGCTGCTCGGCGCAGGCGCCTCCGTCATCGCGATCACGGGTGGCCGCTGGGCGGTGCTGGCCATCCTCTTCGTGCACATGGTGCTGGCCATCGAGGGTCTGCTGTGGCGGGCGGCCCGCGGTTCGAGCAGCGATGTGCTGGTGTGGCTGCTGGCGGCGACCAGCGCCTGGATCCTCGCGGGTGTCCTGGACAAGCCGGGCAACGGGGCGGACTGGCTGTTCACACAGCCGGGCCAGGAGTACCTGTGGCTCGGGTTGCCGATCGTCCTGGGCGCGCTGGTGCACGACGTCGGGGACTCGCTTACCGTGTCCGGCTGCCCGGTCCTGTGGCCGATACCGATCGGGCGCAAGCGGTGGTATCCCTTGGGCCCGCCGAAGGCGATGCGGTTCCGGGCCGGCAGCTGGGTGGAGCTGAGGGTACTGATGCCGGTGTTCATGGTGCTCGGGGGAGTGGGCGCCGCGGCCGCGCTCAACTTCATCTGACGCGGCACTCGACCCCGGCCGCCGGGCTCGGGCCGACGTGGAGTCCACCGGCCTCGGGCGTGACCACTCCTCCTGTGGCGTCAGGCCCGGCAGGGAGTCCGCCGAGGCGTGGCGGCAACCCGGCACGGAACACCGCCGGGTCAACCGGACAGCGAGTCCTCGTCCACGATGTGCATCGCCGCCTCCTCGGCGGACGAGGCGGCTCCGTCGATGCCGACGTCGGTGGCGATCAGCCCGCTCTCCTCGTCATCGTGCGCGCCCTCGTCGGGGGCGACAAGGCGGCCGGAGCGCAGGGCGCCGACCTCGTTGTCCAGGGGCTCGCCGTCGGTGTCCTGGGAGTCGCCGATGCCGTCCCCGGCGGGGTAGCCGATGTCCGGGAGTTCCTCGCCGAGGCGTTGGTCCAGGGATTCGCCACGCAGGCGCTCCGCGGCGGTCACACCGGTGTGCTCCACCGCCCATGGCCGCTCCGGTGGCGACCAACCCCGGTCGAGGGGGTCGGCGACACCGTCGGTGACCAGGGTGTCCTCGGCGTCCAGCAGCCCCGCGTCGTCCTGGATCTCGGATCCGTCTGGCTGGTAGACGTCGTCTCCCCAGCCGCCGGCTGTGTCCACGGGTACCTCCAGTGGTGGGACGGGCCGCTGCCACCGCTCGGCGACGGTGGGCGCGCGGACCGCTGGGCGGCGGCCCGAACCCCGCGAACCGGGCGGCTCACGGGCGTCCCCCGAATCACTGCCCACCTCCAGCCTTCCACTCACGTTCGGCACCGCGCAACGGCAGGGACCCGGCCGCCCGATCCCGTCGGCGCCCGTCCTCCGGGCCGGGCGCGATCCCCGCCCATCGGCAGGACACCGGCTGCTTCCCCCGCCCCGGTGCCCATGGCGTCGGCCGGGGCCGCACCGGCGACCGCCGCCGAGCATGCGGCGGCGGCGACCCCACGTCGGTCAGCCACGGATGCGACGGTGGGCCGGTGCCGGTCGGCGGTGACCAGGACGTCGGCGGTCTCGTGCCGTCCGGCGCGGCGCCCGCGCCGTTGCCGGCTCCGCCTGGGTCCGCTGCCCACTCAACGGTGGCCCGGTGCTGGTCGGCGGTGTCTCGGGCGTCGGCGGTCCCGTGCCGTCAGGCGGCGCCCCCCAGGGACCGGGTTCGCCTCGGTCAGCCGCCCGCCCGGCGGGCATCTCGTGCCGGTCGGGGTGCCCCGGGCACCGGCGGACTGATGCCGGGGGCGGGGCCGCCCCCGGAGGGAACGGATCCGCCCCGGTCAGCCGCCCGCCCGGCGGGCGCCCCGTGCCGGTCGGCGGTGCTCAGGACGGCGGTGGCGTCATGCCGGCCGGTGGTGCCCGCCGCGGGCCCGTCTCGGTCAGCTGTGCCAGGACCTCCACAGGGCGGCGTAGGCGCCGTCGGCCTCGACCAGTTGGTCGTGGCTGCCGAGTTCGCTGATCCGGCCGTTCTCGACGACGGCGATGACGTCCGCGTCGTGGGCGGTGTGCAGCCGGTGGGCGATGGCGACGACGGTGCGGCCGTCGAGGACACGGGCGAGGGAGCGCTCCAGATGGCGGGCGGCACGGGGGTCGAGGAGCGAGGTCGCCTCGTCCAGGACCAGCGTGTGCGGGTCGGCGAGGACCAGCCGGGCCAGCGCGATCTGCTGGGCCTGCGCCGGGGTGAGCGCGAGCCCGCCGGAGCCGACCTCGGTGTCCAGGCCACCGTCCAGCGCCCGCGCCCAGGCATCGGCGTCCACCGCGCCCAGCGCCGCCCACAGCTCGGCGTCCTGCGCACCCGTACGGGCGAGGAGCAGGTTGTCGCGCAGGGAGCCGACGAACACATGGTGCTCCTGGTTGACGAGCGCCACATGGGAGCGGACGTCCTCCGCGGGCATCCGCGACAGCTCGGCGCCCCCCAGGGTGACCCGGCCGTCGCGGGGCGCGTAGATCCCGGCGAGGAGCCTGCCCAGGGTCGACTTGCCCGCGCCGGACGGGCCGACGAGGGCGAGGCGGGTGCCTGGCGCGACCTCCAGGGAGACCTCGCGCAGGACGTCGACACCCTCGCGGTACCCGAACCGCACCTGGTCGGCGTGGACGTGGCGACCGTCGGGGGCCACGGTCGGGTCGCCCGCGTCCGGCTCTATGTCCCGTACGCCGACCAGGCGGGCCAGCGACACCTCGGCGACCTGCAGCTCGTCGTACCAGCGCAGGATCAGGTTGATCGGGTCGACGAGCATCTGGGCGATGAGCGCGCCCGTGGTCAGCTGGCCGAGCCCGATCCAGCCCTGCAGGACGAACACCCCGCCGAGGATCAGGACGGAGCCGAGGACCGTGGTGTGCGTGAGGTTGAGGACCGGGAAGAGCACCGACCGCAGCCAAAGCGTGTACCGCTCCCACGCGGTCCACTCCTGTACCCGCTGGTTCGACAGGTCGATGCGGCGCTCGCCGAGGCGGTAGGCCTCGACGGTGCGGCCGGCGTCCACGGTCTCCGCGAGCGCGGCGGCGACAGCGGCGTAACCGGCGGACTCCGAGCGGTAGGCGGAGGGCGCGCGCTTGAAGTACCAGCGGCAGCCGGCCACCAGCAGGGGCAGGGCCAGCAGTACGGTGAGGGCCAGCGGGGGCGCGGTCACGGCGAGCCCGCCGATGAGCAGCACCACCCACACCACACCGATCGCCAGCTGCGGCACGGCCTCGCGCATCGCGTTGGCGAGCCGGTCGATGTCGGTGGTGATGCGGGAGAGCAGGTCACCCGTTCCGGCGCGCTCCAGGACGCCCGGCGGCAGCCCGACCGACCGTACGAGGAAGTCCTCGCGCAGGTCGGCCAGCATCCGCTCGCCGAGCATGGCGCCGCGAAGCCGCACCTCCCGTACGAAGACGGCCTGGACGACGAGGGCGACGACGAACACCGCCGCTGTGAGTTCCAGATGGAGTTCGCGGGCCTCGTCCGAGACCCGCTCGACGAGTGCGCCCAGCAGGTAGGGGCCGGCCATCGAGGCGACCACGGCGACCGTGTTGACCACGATGAGCAGGACGAAGGCCCGGCGGTGCCGGCGGAACAGTTCGGCCACGTAGGCGCGTACGGTCGCGGGGGCGCCGACGGGCAGGGTGTTCGCCGTCGTCGGGGTGGCCGGGTCGTACGCCGGTGGCGCCACGCCGATCATGCGGTCTCCTCGATTTCTTCCAGTTCGTCCAGCACGTCGTCCAGGGCGGTCTTGCGGGAGTGCGACCCGTCGGCCAGGGCGGCCTCCTCGTCGGTCTCGCGGGTGACGACGGCCCGGTACCGGAGGTCCTTGTGGATCAGGTCGCGGTGCACGCCGACCGCCGCGACCTCGCCCTCGTGCACCAGCACGACCCGCTCGGCCAGATCCAGCAGGAGGGGCGAGGAGGTGAGGACGACCGTGGTGCGGCCCGACCGCAGGGACCGGATGCCGTCGGCGACCCGGGCCTCGGTGTGCGAGTCGACCGCGGAGGTCGGCTCGTCCAGGACCAGCACGCCCGGGTCGGTGATCAGGGACCGGGCCAGTGCGAGCCGCTGGCGCTGGCCGCCGGACAGGGACCGGCCGCGTTCGGTGATCCGCGCGTCCAGCGGGTCCTCGGCGTCCAGCGACCCCTGCACCAGCGCCTCCAGCACGTCACCGCACTGGGCGGCGGCCAGCGCCTCCTCGGCGGTGACCTCGCCCGAGGCGGGTACATCGAGGAGTTCGCGCAGCGTCCCGGAGAGCAGCACCGGGTCCTTGTCCTGGACGAGGACGGCCGTGCGGGCGGAGTCGAGCGGCAGTTCGTCGAGCGGTACGCCGTCGAGGAGCACGGCGGTGCCCTCCTCGGCGGCGTGGCCGCCCAGCCGTTCCGCCAGCCGCCCGGCCGCGTCCGGGTCGCCGCACACCACCGCGGTGAGACATCCGGCGGGCGCGAGCAGCCCGGTCGCCGGGTCGTACAGGTCCCCGGCGGGTACGGCGGCCTCGCGGGAGCCCTCGGTGTCCGTGGCCCGTTCCAGCGACAGCACCCCGGCGGCCCGCTTGGCGGACGGACGGGAGAAGGAGTACGCCATCGCGATCTCCTCGAAGTGCCTGAGGGGATACGTCAGCAGCATGACCGCGCTGTACACGGTGACCAGCTCGCCGACCGTGATCCGGCCCTCGCGGGCGAGACCCACGCCGTGCCAGACCACCGCGATCATCAGCAGCCCCGGCAGCAGCACCTGGATACCGGAGATCAGCGCCCACATTCGGGCGCTGCGTACGGCGGCGTGGCGGACCTCCTGGGAGGCCCGGCGGTAGCGGTCCAGGAAGAGGTCCTCGCCGCCGATGCCGCGCAGGACGCGCAGGCCCGCGACGGTGTCGGAGGCCAGTTCGGTGGCGCGGCCCGCCTTCTCGCGCTGGAAGTCGGCGCGACGGGTCGCCCGGGGCAGCAGGGGAAGTACGGCGAGGGCGAGGACCGGCACGCCCACGGCGACGATGATGCCGAGGGCCGGCTGGTACACGACCAGGCTGATACAGACCAGCACCACCGTGAGGGCCGCCGCGGTGAACCGGGAGACGGCCTCCACGAACCAGCCGATCTTCTCGACGTCGCCCGTGGACACCGCGACGACCTCACCGGCCGCCACCCGCCGGGTCAGCGCCGAGCCGAGCTGGGCCGTCTTGCGGGCCAGCAGCTGCTGGACGCGCGCGGCCGCGGTGATCCAGTTGGTGACCGCGGACCGGTGCAGGAAGGTGTCGCCCAGCGCGATGGTGAAGCCGCACAGCGCCAGCAGCCCGCCCGCGAGGGCGAGCCGGGCGCCGGAGCGGTCGACCACGGCCTGGATCGCGAAGCCGACGCAGAACGGCAGTCCGGCCACGGACGTGAAGTGCAACAGCCCCCAGGCCAGGGCCTTGAACTGCCCGCCGAGCTGATTCCGGCCGAGCCACCACAGGAATCTCGGACCCGAGCGCACATCCGGCACACCAGGGTCTTGGTACGGAAGGTCTTGAATCTGCATGACGTCCCAGCGGCTTGTGTCAGGGTGGGGGAGAAGTGGGGAAAGTGGGGAGAAAAGGGGCGGTGAAGCCCGGCGACCGGCCGTGAAAGGTTCGCGTCGCAGCGTGGTCGGAGGCAAACGGTTTTCCGTCGCCGGGCAAAGTTTCGGCCTGGACCACGTGTGCGGGGCCGTGCGGACGGGATGGCCGGCGTGTGGACCCGGTGGGCGGTGCGACGATGGACCGCATGCGAATAGGCGGTACGAGGTGGGGGCGAACCGGTGGCACGAGCGGCGCGGACAAGGTGAGGGGCGCGGTGCGTGTCCGGCTCGCGACGATGGTGTGCGGTGCCCTGGTGATGTCCCTGGCGGCGTGCGGCGGTTCGGGCGGCTCGGACAACGGAGCCGAGGCCGAGGCGAGCGGTACGAACTCCGGGGGCGAGGCCGGGGGCGCCGATGCGCGGACTGTCGACCCGACCCGTGTCCCGGACGTCGGCGACCGCCTCCAGAAGCAGATCCCCGCCGAGTCCCGCCAGGTGGTGGCCGTCTACGGCGAAGGCAGGAACGACGCCGACGCCACGATCGTGCTGTACACGAAGAGCGGTTCCACCTGGAAGAAGACCCGCAGCTGGCAGGGTCACAACGGCAAGAAGGGCTGGACCACCGACCATCGGGAGGGCGACAAGCGCAGTCCCGTCGGCGTGTTCACGCTCACCGACACGGGAGGCGTCCTCGCCGACCCGGGCGCCAAGCTCCCGTACAGCGAGTCGGCGTCGTTCCAGGCGCCGCACTACTGGGCCAAGTCGCACTGGCACGACTTCGACTACGTCATCGCCATCGACTACAACCGGGTCAAGGGCACCTCGCCGATCGACCCGACCCGTCCCGAGGGGCAGTCCAAGGGCGGCAGCATCTGGCTGCACATGGACCACGGCAGCGGTACCTCGGCCTGCGTCAGCCTGTCCAAATCGGGCATGGAGTATCTGCTGCGGACCCTGGACCCGGACCAGCACCCGGTGATCGTCATGGGGGACAAGGCGGAGTTGAAGGCCTGAGGCGCCAGATACTCCCGCGCACTCTTGTGGCCGGAGACCTATTGCGGTGGGCGCCGACTCCCCGTAGAACACCGCCCATGAGAAGCCGGATCATCATGTCCATGCTCACCGGGGCGGCCCTCCTGGTGAGCACCCTCCTCGGGGCCACTCCCGCCCAATCCGCAGCCACCCCCGCCCCATCGGCCGCCACCCCCGCCCAGCCCACCCGATCCGCCGACGTCCCAGCCGAGTTCGGTACCGACTGGCACGACCCGATCACCGCCGCCCCACCCGTCACCAGGCCCGAGCACACCAAGTCGTGTGAAGTGAAGGTCGCCGAGGCGCAGTTCAGGGACTTCGCGCCGTACAAGGGCACTTACGCGCCCCCGGGAGGCTGCGGCGGGAACTGGAGCAAGGTCGTCCTGCGCCTCGACGGAAAGGTGAAGGGCCGTCAGTTCGACCGCCTCGGGTATCTGCACATCGGTGGCGTCGAGGTGTTCCGTACGTCCACCCCGCAGCCCTCGCCCGACGGCATCGAGTGGTCCGTCGAGAAGGATGTCACGCGCTACAGCGACACCTTCCGCACCGCGCAGCCCGTGGAGATGCTGATCGGCAACGTCGTCGACGACACGTACACCGGCATCCTCGACGTCAGGGTCACGCTGACCTTCTACGCGGGCAGGACCGACGCGAAGACGGCCAAGAGCACCCCCGACCGCGTCCTCACCCTCCAGGACGGCAACATCCTCACCACTCCGCGCAACAGCGAGCGCGTCATCGCCGAGGTGTACGCCACCGGATCGGGCGGCGGCTGCGAGGAGTACTGGTATCTGACGGTGCCCGAGGCGGCGCCGTATTCCTGCAAGGCGGACGACGGGCCCTACCGCGAGGTGCGGATCGAGGTGGACGGGCAACTGGCCGGAATCGCCGCGCCGTTCCCGACCGTGTGGACGGGCGGCTGGTCCAACCCCTTCCTCTGGTACGTGGTTCCGGGACCCCGCGCCTTCGACATCCAGCCCATCCGCTACGACCTCACCCCCTTCGCGGGCCTCCTCAACGACGGCCGCCCGCACCGGATCGAGATCTCCGTCGTCGGGGTGCCCGAGGGGCAGACGGGCTGGAGCGCCCCGGTCAACGTCCTGGTCTGGCAGGACGAGAAGAGCGAGCACGTCACCGGCGGTCTGACGAAGGCCGATGCGGGTGACCTCACCAACTCGTCCACGTACACGCCCGGTACGGAGCGCCGGCTCGACACCGAGGGCGGTCACCGGCTGACGGTCGCCGGCTATGTCGACACCTCGCACGGCCGGGTGACGACCACCGTCCACAGGAGCCTTGCCAACACCTCCGTACACGCCTGGTCGGACGGCGAGAACCCCGATGCGCTCAAGGCGACATGGGGCGACGACGAGACGGTCGCCGTCGACGGGCACGGACCGGCGCGGACGACGCGCACCCAGCGGTCGTACACGATGGACGGGACGACGGCGATCGGTGCGGGCGACCGGTTGCGGACCGTGCTCACGCTCGGTGACCGGGAGGCGGTCACCGAGTCGCGCGGCGGACGGCGCGTCGCGTGGTCCCGGCTGGACGACACATACACGGGTGACGCCACGTACACAGCGAATGTGCCGCGTGACCAGCGGCATGCGGTCGGGACGACGAGTGAGCGCTATCGGGTGCGTGGATCGGACGGCTGCTACGACCGTTCGCTGGTCGCCGTACAGGGAGTGCTGACGGAGGACCGAAGCGGCTGTTGACGTCATATGCGCACGATGTGCCGTCTGTTCGATGATTTACATCGCTGAAACACGGCGGTCTTCCCCACGAGCGACATCTCCCCGATAGTGATCGGCGCGGAAGCGCTTTTCCGCATATCAGAAAGTTCCTTCGGAGGAGTGCCCGTGCCGCAGTCCGTACCGTCCCTGCCGCGACGCGTCGCACGCATGCTGCGTACCTCACTTTTCGCGCAAGTCGGTGTTGCGCTCGTACTCGGAATCGTCGTCGGAAGGTTGTGGCCGGACACGGCCACGACCTTCCAACCGCTCGGCGACGGTTTCATTCGTCTCATCAAGACAGTCATCTCGCCCCTGGTGTTCTGCGTGGTCGTCGTCGGCATCGCCAAGGCCGGCAACCTGAAGGCCTTCGGCCGGATCGGGCTCAAGGCCCTGATCTGGTTCGAGGTCGCCTCAACGGCAGCGCTGCTCATCGGCCTGATAGCCGCCAACGTGTTCGGCCCCGGCTCGGGCATGAACGTCGACCCCTCGAAGCTCGACACCTCGGCGGTCGAGGCGAAGACCGCCGGCGGCTCGCTGCCCTCGACCAGCGAGTTCATCCTGAACGCGCTGCCGCAGAGCGCGATCGGCGCGTTCGCCGAGAACTCGCTGCTCCAGGTCCTCGTGCTCGCCTGCCTCACCGGCGCCGCGCTGCTGCACCTCGGCCACACCAAGGTGCCCAAGATCCTGCCCGCCATCGAGCAGGCGCAGGAAGTCATCTTCGCCATCGTCGGCTTCGTCATGAAGCTGGCCCCGCTCGCCGTGTTCGGCGCGATGGTCCACCTGGTGGGCGAGTACGGCCTCGGCGTCATGAAGACCTACGCCAAGCTGATCATCCTCTGCTACGCCGTGGCCATAGTGTTCCTGGTGCTGCTGAGCGTCGCGCTGAAGCTGGTGACCGGCCTGAGCCTGTGGAAGTTCGTCCGCTACACCCGTGAGGAGTTGCTGCTCGCGCTGGGCACCGCCTCCAGCGAGAGCGTCCTGCCTCGCATGATGCAGAAGCTGCGCCAGGCGGGCGCCCGTGACGACGCCGTGGGACTGGTGCTGCCCACCGGCTACTCCTTCAACCTCGACGGCGCGTCCATCTACCTCTCCATCGGCACGCTGTTCATCGCGCAGGCCGTGGGCGTGGACCTCAGCCTCAGCCAGCAGATCACCGTCGTCCTGGTCCTCATGCTGACCAGCAAGGGCATGGCCGGCATCCCCGGCTCCGCCTTCCTCGCCCTCTCGGCGACCGCCTCCTCGCTCGGCGCCATCCCCGCCGGCGCCGTCGCCCTGCTGCTCGGCGTCGACCGCATCATGGACTCGATGCGCGTCGTCACGAACCTGCTCGGCAACTGCGTCGCCGTCTTCGCGGTGTCGAAGTGGGAAGGCGCGCTGGACACCGACCGGGCCAAGAAGATGCTGGACGGGGAGATCCAGTTCGTTGAGGAAGACGAAGGCGACGAGGCCGAGGGTGAGAGCAAGCCCGGCGTGGGCGGGCCCAAGGCCGCCGGGACTCCCGCGAAGGCGGACGTTCCCCCGCGGTTCGAGGCCGAGGTCAAGGAGCCTGCTTCCGAGGTGAGTTGACCGGCACGACCTGACACGAAGGGGCCCGGCGCAGCTGAATGCGCCGGGCCCCTTCCGCGTGCCCGCGTGCGAGCCTTTTCGCGTGCCCAAAGGGCCGAGCCTCTTCGCGTGCCCAAGGGAACGAATCGATGTGCCCAAGGGAATCGATTCAGCAGCGCCGCTCCGCCCCCGGCGCCGTCCCGTCGACCAACGTGTCGAGCAACCCGCCCAGCACCCCCCGCTGCTCCTCCGACAACGGCGCCAGGATCTCCTCGGCTGCCGACCGTCGCGCGTGGTGCAGCTCCCGCAGCACCTTCCGGCCCTCGTCCGTGACCTCGATGCGGATCACCCGCCGGTTGGTGGGATCGGGCACCCGGCGCACTCGGCCGCTCGCCTCCAGTCCGTCGACCAGGGTCGTCACGGCCCGGGGCACGACCTCCAGCCGCTCCGCCAGATCGGCCATGCGTGGCGGCGAGTCGTAGTGCGCGACCGTACGCAGCAGCCGGGACTGGGCCGGAGTGATCTCCAGCCCGCTCTGCTGGAGGTGGTGCTTCTGGATGCGGTGCACACGGCGGGTGAGCCGCAGCAACTGCTCGGCGAGCAGGCCGTCGGCGTCAGGGCTGGTCATATGGGAACAATATCAGGACCATGTGCATTGTGAGTATAGGTAACAATGAGCTAGGCTCCGTCAGTCCCTCTCACCTCACCTCCCGTAGGAGCCCATGCATCCCGATCATGACCCCACCTGGGCATCGGCCGACGACGCGCAGGAACAGCCCCGGCAGGTGCGCCGCATCCTGAAGCTCTTCCGGCCCTATCGCGGCCGGCTCGCGATCGTCGGCCTGCTCGTCGGCGCCGCGTCGCTGGCGTCGGTGGCCACGCCGTTCCTCCTCAAGGAGATCCTCGACACCGCGATTCCGGAGGGCCGCACCGGCCTGCTGAGCCTGCTGGCGCTCGGCATGATCCTCAGCGCGGTGCTCACCAGCATCTTCGGCGTCCTGCAGACGCTGATCTCCACGACCGTCGGCCAGCGCGTCATGCATGACCTGCGCACCGCCGTGTACGACCGGCTCCAGCGCATGTCGCTCGCCTTCTTCACCCGGACCCGCACCGGCGAGGTCCAGTCCCGCATCGCCAACGACATCGGCGGCATGCAGGCGACCGTCACCTCGACGGCCACCTCCCTGGTCTCCAACCTCACCGGTGTGGTCGCCACGATCGTCGCCATGGTCGCCCTGGACTGGCGGCTCACCGCGGTCTCGCTGCTCCTGCTGCCGCTGTTCGTGTGGATCAGTCGGCGGGTCGGCGCCGAACGCAAGAGGATCACCACCCGGCGTCAGATGCAGATGGCAGCGATGGCCGCCACGGTCACGGAGTCGCTCTCCGTCAGCGGCATCCTGCTCGGCCGCACGATGGGCCGCTCCGACTCCCTCACCCAGTCCTTCGCCGAGGAGTCCGAGGAACTCGTCGAACTGGAGGTCAGGGCGAACATGGCGGGGCGCTGGCGGATGGCCGTCATCACCGTCGTCATGGCCGCCATGCCCGCCATCATCTACTGGACCGCCGGGCTCGCACTCCAGTTCGGCGGCCCGTCCGTATCCATCGGCACGCTCGTCGCCTTCGTCTCGCTCCAGCAGGGCCTGTTCCGGCCGACCGTGAGCCTGCTGTCCACCGGAGTCCAGATACAGGCCTCGCTCGCCCTCTTCCAGCGCATCTTCGAGTACCTCGACCTGCCCATCGACATCACCGAGCCCGACGACCCGGTCCACCTCGATGAGGTGAAGGGCGAAGTCCGCTTCGAGAACGTCGAGTTCCGCTACGACGGTGACGACGCCGATGGCGACGCCGGCGCCGGCACGGGGCACCCGATCCTCGACGCCATCGATCTCACCGTCCCGGCCGGCGGCAGCCTCGCCGTCGTCGGCCCGACCGGCGCCGGTAAGTCCACCCTCGGCTGCCTGGTGCCGAGGCTGTACGACGTCACCGGTGGCCGGGTCACGCTCGACGGGGTCGACGTGCGCGACCTGGACTTCGACACGCTGGCCCGTGGCATCGGCGTCGTCTCGCAGGAGACGTACCTCTTCCACGCCTCGGTCGCCGACAACCTGCGCTTCGCCAAGCCGGACGCCACCGACGAGGAGCTGTACGGGGCGGCGCGGGCGGCCCAGATCCACGACCACATCGCGGCCCTGCCCGACGGCTACGACACGGTCGTCGGCGAACGCGGCCACCGGTTCTCCGGTGGTGAGAAGCAGCGCCTCGCCATCGCCCGCACCATCCTGCGCGACCCGCCGGTCCTCATCCTCGACGAGGCGACCAGCGCCCTGGACACCCGTACCGAGCAGGCTGTGCAGGAGGCCATCGACGCGCTCTCCGCCAACCGCACCACCGTCACCATCGCCCACCGGCTCTCCACCGTCCGGGACGCCGACCAGATCGTGGTCCTCGACTCCGGCCGCGCGGTCGAGCGCGGCACGCACGAGGAACTGCTCGGACGGGACGGCCGCTACGCGGAGCTCGTACGGCGGGACGCGCGGCTGAAACCGGGCCGGGAGGTGGTCCAGATGTCGAAGCCGGAGCCGGAGCCGAAACTGGAACCGACAAGATGAAGATATGCCGGGTTTGAGGTGATATGCGGGTTACCGTGCCCGCATGCAGATGAACACTCCGCCACGGAGCACGATTCGACTGACGCGCCGGGGCCGGGCCGCCCTCATCGCGGCCGGGGCCGTCGTGGCGGCCACCGCCGTGGCGGTGCCGCTGCTGAGCGTGGAGAGCGGTGACGGCGCGGCCGAGCGCCCCACGTCACTGGTGATCCCGGAGGGCTGGCGCTCTGCCCAGGTCTACGAAGCCGTCGACAAAGCCCTCGACCTGCCCGCCGGATCCACCAAGAAGTCCCTGGTCAAGGCCAAGCTGATCCTCCCGGCCGATGCCGAGGGCAACCCGGAGGGGTACCTCTTCCCAGCGACGTACCCCTTGGCGGAGAAGGCGACCCCGGAGTCCCTGCTGACGTTCATGGTCGAGACGGCGCACAAGAAGTTCAACGGCGGTCAGGTCACGGCGGGGGCCCAGCGCAACGCGATGAACGTCTACCAGGCGGTCACCATCGCGAGCATCATCCAGGCCGAGGCGGCCACCAAGGCGGACATGGGCAGGGTCGCCCGGGTCGTCTTCAACCGGCTGGAACGCGGCATGCCGCTGCAGATGGACTCCACCATCAACTACGCGCTGAACCGCTCCACGCTGGACACCACCGCCGACGACACGAAGATCAACAGCCCCTACAACTCGTACCAGCGCATGGGGCTGCCGCCCACACCGATCGCCAATCCGGGCGAGGAGGCGATGCGCGCCGCGGTCAATCCGGCGCCGGGCGACTGGCTGTACTTCGTCACGGTCAAGCCGGGCGACACCCGCTTCACGGCGAGCTACGAGGAGCATCTGCGCAATGTCGCGGAGTTCAACCAGAACCGGAAGAAGCCGTCGGCGGCGGCGAGCGCGAGCAGCGCGTCACCTTCGCGGGCCGCTGTCGGCTGAGGTAGCAGCACGTTCGCGTACGAGAGGTCAGACACCCCATGTCGTTTGAGGTCAAGGAGCAGGGGTGTGGGCGTGGTGCGACCAGGCGGTCGCTTCGTCGTAGAGGGTGCGGGTCTTGAGGCAGCCGTGAATGATGCCGACGAGGCGGTTGCCGACCTGGCGGAGGGCCGGGTTGTAGCCGGCCTCGCGGGCGCGTTGTTTGTCGTAGTAACGGCGGGCGCCGGGCGAGGCGCGCAGGGCGGAGAACGCCTGGGTCTGCAGCGCGTCGGCAAGCCGGTTGTTGCGGACGTAGCGGGCCTGGACGGTGTGGCTCTTGCCGGAGGCCCGCGTGATGGGACTGGTGCCGGCGTAGTTCTTGCGGGCCTTCGCGCTGGTGTAGCGGGTGGGGTCGTCTCCGAACTCGGCGAGCACCCGGGCGCCGGTGACGTGCGCGATGCCGGGCATCGAGAGGTAGATCTCAGCGTCCGGGTGCTTCAGAAAATGGGTCTTCACCTGTCCTTCCAGCTCGGCTATCTGCTCGTTCAGCGCGATCAGCAGCCGGGCGTGGGCGGTGGTGGTGGCCGCGTAGGCGGCGGTGACCGGTTCGGGCAGGCCGAGCTGCGTCTCGCGCAGCGCGGTCTGGATCGTGGCTGCTTTGGCGTCCCGGTTGTGCCGGCAGGCGCGGGTCAGGACGGCGGTGATCTGGGTGCGGGTCAGCTTCGCCCCGGACTGCGGGGTGGGCGCCTTGATCAGCAGTTCCAGCGCGTCCGTGCTGGTCAGCGTGAGATCCGCGTAGGCGTTCAGGGCGGCGGGGAAGTACTCGCGCAGGGTGCTGCGCAGCCGCTGGAAGGTGCGGGTGCGTTCCCAGATCAAGGTCTGGTGGGCGCGGGCGACGACCTTGACGGCCTGCGCCTGCTCACTGTCCCCGGCCACGGGCCGCAGCTGGGGCCGGTCGATGCGGACCATGTCGGCCAGCGCGTGCGCGTCGCCCTTGTCGCTCTTGGCGCCGGAGGAGGCATAGCGTTCCTTGAACCGGGCGACCTGCCGCGGGTTGATGGCGTAGACCTGGTAGCCGGAGGCGATCAAAGCCTGCACCCATGAGCCGCGGTCGGTCTCGATCCCGACCACCACCCCGGCCGGATCCAGCTCCTCGCCGCCGTGCTTCGCGACGAGCTCGTGCAGCTTCGCGATCCCCTCCACGCCCTCGGGCAGCCTCGCCGCGGCCAGTTTCCGGCCCGCCTCGTCCTGGACCTCGACGTCATGGTGGTCTTCGGCCCAGTCATCACCGATCAGCAACAACTCGTCCTCCTGGTCAGGTACTTCGCTCCTTGCAGCCTGCGGAAGGCACGGCACGCGGCCTAATGGATCCAGTGCTCACGCCCCACTGCCCGGCGGGCACGCCACCCCATCAACGGTCTGGCCTCCCGGCCGACCAGCAGGGGCACGGTCTGACCTCAGAAGTCGGATGCTTCCGGCGGCGAAAGTGCTCACCTACTGGCGGCTACGGCACGAGTCTCTACGACCCGACAGCTCCCATTAGGCGGCGGCGACCGGTTCGTCCGCCAACAACCGCCTGATGTCCCGCACCGCCGAGCGTCCGGCGCGATTGGCGCCGATGGTGCTTGCCGACGGGCCGTAGCCGACCAGGTGGATGCGCGGATCAGTGACCGCGCGGGTGCCGTCGACGCGGATGCCGCCGCCGGGTTCGCGCAGCCGCAGCGGGGCCAGATGGTCGATGGCGGCGCGGAAGCCGTTCGCCCAGAGGACGACGTCGGCGTCCACGTGGCGGCCGTCGGCCCACTCCACCCCGTCGGGTGTGATCCGGTCGAACATCGGCAGCCGGTCCAGGACGCCGTCCGCAATGCCCTGCCGGATGGCGTCGTTGAGCGGCAGCCCGGTCACCGACACCACGCTCTTCGGCGGCAGCCCCTGCCGGACCCGCTCCTCCACGAGGGCGACGGCTTCCCGTCCCACCTCCTGGTCGAACGGCCCCTCGCGGAAGACGGGCGGACGCCTCGTCACCCACGTGGTCGCGGCCGCGTACGGGGCGATCTCCAGCAGATGCTGCGTGCCGGACGCGCCCCCGCCCACCACGACCACCCGCAGCCCCGCGAACTCCTCCGGCCCGGCGTACTGGGCGGTGTGCAACTGCCGCCCCCGGAACGTCTCCTGACCGGGGTAGCGCGGCCAGAACGGCCGGTCCCAGGTGCCCGTCGCGTTGATCAGTGCCCGCGTCGACCACATACCGTCCGAGGTCTCCACGAGCAGCCGTCCGCCCTCGCCCGCACGCACCGCGAGGACCTCGACCGGACGCCGTACTCGCAGGTCGAAGGTGCTTTCGTAGGCCTCGAAGTAATCCCTGACGACCTCGGAGGACGGCCGCGCAGGATCGGCGCCCGTCAGCTCCATACCCGGGAGCGCGTGCATCCCGTGCACCTTGCCGTACGTCAGCGACGGCCAGCGGAACTGCCAGGCGCCGCCCGGCCCGGGGGAGTGGTCCAGCACCACGAAGTCACGCCCCGGTTCGAAACCGGCGCGCCGCAGGTGATAGGCGCTGGACAGGCCGGCCTGACCAGCGCCTATGACGAGTACCTCGACCTCGCGCGTGTTGTTCACGTTTCTACTAACGGAAGGCGGGTCCTGGATCTTCCCGAGAGCCCGGGCCGGCGATCGTCATCGCCCACTCGCCACGAGGAGCGGCGCCCCGGTCGCGCGGGCCGCGCCCGCCGGCAGGCCGCGCGCCGCCAGCTCCGGGATCACGCCCTCCCCGAACCAGTACGCCTCCGCCAGATGCGGATAGCCGGAGAGCGCGAAGTGCCCGACGCCGCGCGCGTGGTACTCCTCGATCAGGTTCCGGCGGCCGCACACCGGGCGGCGACCGGCCGCCGCGCACGTTGTCGGGCGCGTACGCGTGCCGGTCGACGAGCGTACGGACGTCGCCGCCCGTCGGCAGGAACCAGTGGAGACGGACAGTCATGTCAGGACCCTTCCGAGAGGCAGGGTGCGGTGGTCGAGGGCGGGAGGTCGCAGTTGAACCGGGAGTCGGTGAAGTCGCCGAAGTCGACCTTGTCCGGGATGAGCTTCAGCTCGGTGAAGGTGTCGGCGATCTCCTGCTCGGAGGCGATGATCGGCTCGTCCACGGCGACCGGGATCCGGGTGGTGTACGTACGCTTCACCGCGGCCAGCGCCACATCCTCGGGCAGCCCGGTCTCCTTCGCCCAGACCTTCGCCCACTCGTCCTCGTGCGAGTACACCCACGTGTAGGCCCGCCGCAGCCGCTCCAGGTAGTCCTTGACGGCCGCCGACTTCTTCGCGTCCTCGAGCGCGGTCGGCGCCGCCACCTGGAAGGTGAGCCCGTTGGTGACCCCGTCCCCGGTGGTCAGCACCCGCCCCTGCCCGGCCTTGAGCACCTGCGAGGTGTACGGGTCCCACTCCGCCCACGCGTCGACCTTGCCGGACGTGAACGCGGCCAGCGCGTCGGCCGGCTGGAGGTACTTGACCTCGACATCACCGAGCGACAGCCCGGCCTGCTGGTCAGGCGGCTTCGGCCGTGGTGTCGACGCCCAGTCGTGCGAGGAGTCGGCCGCGCAGTTCGGCGAAGCGGGGGTCGGTGATGTCCCGGGGGCGGTCCAGGTCGACTCGTGTCTCGTAGGCGATGACGCCCTCGTCCATCACCAGGACGCGGTCGGCGAGCAGCACGGCCTCCTCGACGTCGTGCGTGACGAGCAGCACGGCGCAGCCGCGCCGCTGCCACAACTCCCCCACCAGGCGCGCTCAGGATCTGCCACAGCACGAGCAGGAGGACGGGGCCGGAGGTGCGCCGCAGCCAGCGGGGGAGGCGGGTGCGGCGGGAGGAAGTGGGGACGATGGGTTCGAGATCGAGATCGGCGGCGGGTGCTTGCTCGGGTTCGCGGTGGGGTTCGGGTTGAGGGTCGGGTCGGGGGTCGTGTTGGGGTTCGCCTTCGCGTTCGGGAGATTCGGGAGAACCGTTTCCGCCCTTGGGTGTACCCGGAATATCAGCTTCGGAGGAGCCGGGCGGGGCATGGCTGATGCTCATGAGAGCTCCATGGGGAGAAGAGCGCTGGTGAGGTGAAGGGGGGCGGCCGTACGGCACCACCGCGTCGCACGCCGGTCAACGGATCGCTCGGCGAAGCCGGTTCAGGGAAGCAGGCTCACAGGTGCGGACGGTGAGCGAGAACCGGAGAGGAGTGGAGACCGGGACTGAGGACAGGGCTCAGACGTGCGGGTGGGGCGGCGCGCAGTGGGCCGAAGAAGAGTGAAAGGGCGTCAGCAGCCGCGACAACACGCGGCGGAGGCCACCCGCAGCAGGTCGATATGACCGCGCGAAGTGAGCAGGACTGAACGCAACATGCGGCGAAGTTAGCCAGCTGATCCGCGCACGGTCAAGGTGTCTCGCGCAGTGGACGCCGCGTATCACCGAGTGGGCCGCTGGTAGTGCGGGCGGTCGCTCCCGCACGGCGGACTCGTGGTGCGCGACGATGGAACCATGTCCGATGCCTTCACCACCCGAGTCCTGAACGTCGCCTCCGGCTCCCGCGAGCGGGTCGTCGACCTCACCCAAGACTGCGAGGCGTTCCTCCGCGAGGCCGCCGCCGGCCGGGACGGTCTCCTCAACGTCTTCGTCCCGCACGCCACAGCCGGAGTCGCGATCATCGAGACCGGCGCCGGCAGCGACGACGACCTCCTCGCCGCCCTGCGCACCCTCCTCCCGGCCGACGACCGCTGGCAGCACCGCCACGGCCCCTCCGGCCACGGCCGCGACCACGTCCTCCCCGCCCTCGTCCCGCCCCACGCCACCCTGCCGGTCATCGACGGGCGGCTGGAGCTGGGGACCTGGCAGTCGGTCTGCCTGGTGGACACCAATATCTCTAATGTCGACCGTGAGGTTCGACTGAGCTTCCTGGGCTGAGCAAGATCGTCCTGGGGGTGGCCGCGAAATCTCCGTACTCTGCGTGCTCGAAACGGAGAAGCCTGCGCGGTACGGACCTGAACATGATCGAGCGCCCCTATGACGGTTGCGGCAGGTGCCTGCTAAGGGATGTCCCGTAAATGATCTCGGCGAACAGCTCGCGGGCGAGAACAGCCCAGGCGCGACAGGTGTGTTCGACCTGCTTGAGCGGTACGGGTTCGAGCCCCGCCACGACGGTGACGCCATCGTGCTGGGCAACTGCCCCTTCCATGCGCTGGCCCGCCTGCACACCCAGACGGTCTGCGGCATGAACCTCCACCTGCTTCGCGGCGTCCTGCTGGGGTTCGAAGAAGACGGGCTCCAGGCATGCCTGGAGCCCGGCCCCGGCCACTGCTGCGTCCGCCTTCGACCGGCGACCTCCCGGCCCGCGACCACAAGCTCCTGACCCGCACCCACTCGCCGCCCGGCAGGCTCTTCCCTGTCCGCGTCGACGACGGCTCGCGCGAGGCCTCTGCGAACGGGCCCGCTACCGATCGGCCGACTCAGATCCGGTTGCGATGTCCGGCTCCCGTCTCTCGCCCGTCGCGGACCGCGGGAAGGCCCGGCGTACGAACTCCGCGATGTGGTCGTACAGCAGGTGTGCGGCGCCGCTCGCGTCGCCCTCCAGAGCGCGGGTGAGGATCCGCCGGTGCTCCTCCGCCTCCCGCTCCCAGCTGGGGGTGGACTCCCAGGCCACCACCGAGACCAGCGCCGCCTGGTCGCGCAGATCGTCGAGTATGCGCACCAGGAGCGGGTTGCCGCATGGGCGGTAGAGCGCGCGGTGGAAATCCCGGTTGGCCAGGGAGCGGTCGGCTCGGTCCTCGGCGGCGTCGGCGCGGTCCAGGGCCTCCTGGGCGCCGTGGAAGCCCGAGTGCGCGAGAACGCCGCGGCGCAGCGCCTCCGGTTCGAGCATCAGCCGCACGTCGTAGACGGAGCGGGCCATGGTCGCGTCCACGGCGCGCACTGCCGCGCCCCGGTACTCGTTCATCACCACCAGTCCGCGTCCGGCCAGCGTCTTGAGTGCTTCGCGCACAGGGGTCTTGGACACCCCGAACCGCCCGGCCAGCTCGATCTCGATGAGCGGCTGTCCCGGCGGCAGCCGGCCGGTGAGGATGGCCTGCGTCAGGTGTTCGAGGACGAACTGGGTCCTGGAGGGGATGGGGACGGCCGGTTCGGTGCCGGGCACGGGCGCATTCATGCGGCAACAGCTCTCAAGTCTCGTCTACCGTAGGTCGTATGTGACGTACTCGTATGGACAGGGCCTGCTGGACGTTCGGCTGTCCACCGGCGCATCGGGTGGTCATCCGAGGCGGGTGCCGTTCTCCACCAGCCTCACCGGTCGGTTGGTGTCGGCCGAGGTGCTCGCCGCGACGCCCACGAGCACGCTGCGGATGCCGTCGCGGTATCCCGCCTGCCGACTCAGGGGGTCCCGGATGGGGCCGCGGAAGACGTCGTCGAGCAGCAGCCGGTCCCCACCGCCGTGCCCGCCGCCCACCTGCCCGCCGTCACCTCCGTCATGGAGGGCGATCTCCTCCCGCGGGGACCAGTGCCGTTGCAGGGTCAGTCGTTCCCACGCTCCCTCGGCGTGCTCCTTGCCGCGCGCCGAGGGGTCGACGGCGGCGTGTGGCGGCGTCCAGGCACGTTCGCAGACCTCCAGCTCGGCCCGGCCCTCGGTGCCGTTCACCGCCACGCGGTACCCCTCGAAGGGTGCGTGGGCGTGCAGCGAGTAGGTCAGCATCGCGCGGTTGTCGTAGCGGACCAGCACCGCCATCGTGTCGTCGATGGTCACTCCGTCGCCGAACACGTCCTGGTCCCGCTGGTAGCCGTCCTCATGCTCGGCGTCGAGGTAGAGCCGCGCGAGCCGTTCGTCGCGGGACATGTCCAGCAGGAAGGGGTCGGTGCCGGCCGAGGGCGCGCCGGTGCCGCGTGCGGGCCGCGGGCCCAGGCCGTGTCGGCGGGCGTTCTCACCGCCGTAGAAGAGCAGGTCCGCCTGGGCGAAGACCAGCTCGGGGCCGGCGTCCAGCCACCAGTTCACCAGGTCGAAGTGGTGGGTGGACTTGTGCACCAGCAGCCCGCCGGAGCGCGTCCGGTCCCGGTGCCAGCGTCGGAAGTAGTCCGCGCCGTGGATGGTGTCCAGCATCCACTCGAAGTGCACGGAGGTCACCTCGCCGACGGCGCCGTCGGCGAGGAGCCGCCGCAGCGCCGTGTTCCGGGGCGAATAGCGGTAGTTGAAGGTGACGATGATCCCGGCGGTGCCGCGCTCGGCCGCGGCCGCGATCGCCGCGCAGCCCTCCGCGTCGGTGGTGAGCGGCTTCTCCACCACGACGTCCACGCCGGCGTCCAGGGCGGCGCACACGTAGGGGGCGTGGGTGGCGTCCACCGAGGTCACCACCACCGCGTCGGCGCCCTTGAGCATCGCGGTGAAGCCGTCCGGGCCGAAGCACGGCACGGGCCCCCGGCCCGTCGCGGCGATGCGCTGGTTGTAGAAGTCCATCCGCGTCCGGTTGGTGTCGCACAGCGCGACGATCTCTCCGGTGTCGCTCCAGTCACCGAGCAGCGCGTCGACGTACATCTGCGCGCGGTGGCCGAGCCCGACGACGGCGTAGCGGCGTTTCCCACGCGATTCCACAGGCGGCTCCTCGAAAGTGGGTCTTCGTATGCGGGTCTTCGGATGCGGCTCTTCGGATTCAGGCGGTTCACCCTGCGCGCGACGGCGTGCCGGGGCCGTCAGCGGCCCGGCCGGCCCGGCCGGTCGGGCCGGTCGGGCCGGTCGGGCCGGGCACGGCACGCCGGGCGTCAGCGGGACGGGACTCAGCCGAGCGTGCTGTTCGCTTCCTTCAGGAACCCCTCGGCGGCGGCGTCTGGGCTCTTGTTGCCGGAGACGACGTCCTGGCCGTAGCGCTTCAGCATGTCCGGGATGTCGGCGGCGCCGTCCGGATAGGCGGCGGGCGGATCGGCCAGCTTGTCGCGGACCTTGTCGACGTAGTCGAGCGACGCCTGGTCGGCTGGGGGCAGGTCGCTGCGGATCTCCTTGAGGACCTTGCTGTTCATCGGCAGGCCGCGGTCGCTGCCCAGGATCTTGCCCGCCTGCGGGTCGTTGACGAGGAAGTCGATGAGCTTGCCCGCCGCCTGCTGCTGCTTGCTGTGTGCGCCGACGGCCCAGAACATCGCCGGCTGGAGGAACATGCCGCTGCTCGTCGCCCCCGGTGCCTGCGGCATCTGCAGCAGCTCGATCTTCTCGCCGGAGGCGGTGCCGGCGGCGCTGAGCTGGTTGGTCCACCACATCCCCATGCCGCCCTTGTTGGTGCCGATGAGGGACTGCTCGATGCTGTTGGCGTCCAGCTCGTTGCTCAGGGCGGCGTCGGGGGAGCCCTTGGTCTTGATCATGTCCGCGCTGAGCTGGTACCAGTCGGCGAGGGTGCCGGTCGAGATGCCTATCTTGCCGTTGTCGTAGAGCGATTCGCCGCGCTGGGCGGCGAAGACGTTCAGGAAGGCGTCGTTGAAGTTGATCTGGGTTCCGTAGATGCCGCTGCCGCCGGCCTCGGTGAGCTGGGTGCTGACGTCCTCGTAGTCCTTCCAGGTCCAGGACGAGTCATCGGGGAGGTCCACCCCGGCCTTCTCGAAGACGGCGGTGTTGGCCATCACGGCCCAGGCGTTGGCGCCGGTGGGGATGGCGTACTGGGTGCCGTCCACCTTGCCGCTGGAGAGCAGCTTCGGATCCAGATCGCCGGTGTTCACCCGCCCTTTCAGATCGGCGAGCGTGTTCTTGCGCCCGAACTCGCCGAGCTTGCGGATCTCGATGGCGAAGACGTCCGGGGCGTCCCCGGCGGCGACCTTGGTGGTCAGCTGGTCGTAGTAGGAGTCCCAGGTGGAGTACGACGACTCGACCGTGACATCCGGATTCTGCTTCTCGAAGAGGTCGATGGCCTGCTCAGTGATCTTGTGCCGGCTGGCCTCGCCCCACCAGCTGACCTTGAGCGTGACCTTGCCGTCGTCGCCGGACCCCGAGTCGCCTCCGCAGGCAGCGGTGGTGACGAGGGCACCTGTGGCGGCGAGCGCCACGCAGAGCCTTGCCGTTCTCTGTCGATGCGGCACGGAAATCTCTCCTTCGGTACGTTCCGTTGGGTCGAGATCATTGGGAAGGCGGGCTGCTCCAGTGCTATTTCAGGCCGGTGACGGCGACCCCGCGGACCAGGTACTTCTGGCCCGCCAGGAAGAAGCCGAAGATGGGGCCGAGGGAGAGCACCGACATCGCGAACATCGGCCCCCAGGCCGACTGGCCCGTCGAGTCGAGGAAGGTGCGCAGGGCCACCGGCACGGTGTGTTTGTCCGGGTCGGTCAGGAAGATCAGCTGGCTGAGGAAGTCGTTCCAGGTCCAGATGAAGGTGAAGATGGCGGTGGTGGCCAGCGCCGGCAGCGACAGCGGAATGATGATCCGGCTGAAGATCCGCCAGTGGCCGGCCCCGTCGATCCGCGCCGCCTCGTCCAGATCGCGCGGCAGCGTCCGGATGAACTGCACCATCAGGAAGACGAAGAAGGCGTCGGTGGCGAGGAACTTCGGGACGATCAACGGATAGAACGTGTTGATCCAGTCCAACTGCTTGAAGAGGATGTACTGCGGCACGATCACCACCTGCAACGGCAGCATGATGGAGCCCAGCATGAGCGCGAACCAGAAGCGCTTCAGCGGGAACTCCATGCGCGCGAAGGCGTACGCGGCCAGGGAACAGGCCGTCAGATTCCCCAGCACGGCGCCGCCCGTGATGATCAGTGAGTTGACCAGGTAGTGGCTGAAGGGGCTGCTCAGCGCGTTCCAGCCGTCGACGAAGTTCTGCCCGGTGACGCTGGTGGGGATCAGCCCCTGCTCGCGGAAGATGAGCCCCTCCGGTTTGAGGGAGCTGGAGATCATCCACAGCAGCGGGTAGAGCATCACCAGGCCGAAGAGGATCAGGCCGAGGTGGATCAGGAGCTTCTTCCCCCGCAGCGCGAGCAGAGCCCTGGCCAGCCGCGTGTCGTTCAGCCCGGCCCGGGCGGCGTTGTCGGTTCTCACCTCAGTTGTCACCGTAGAACACCCAATACTTCGACAGCAGGAAGTTCAGTGCGGTCAGGCAGGCGATGATGATCACCAGGAACCAGGCCATCGCCGAGGCGTAGCCCATCTCGAAGGAGTTGAAGCCCTTGGTGTACACGTACATCGTGTAGAAGAGCGTCGAGTCCGAAGGGCTTCCGTTTCCGCCGCTGACCACGAACGCCTGGGTGAAGGACTGGAAGGCGCCGATCAGTTGCAGGATCAGGTTGAAGAAGATGACGGGGGTCAGCAGCGGCACCGTGATGTGGAAGAACTGCCGTACCTTGCCCGCCCCGTCGATGCCGGCCGCCTCGTAGTAGTTGACCGGGATCTGCCGCAGACCGGCCAGGAAGATCACCATGGGTGAGCCGAAGGTCCACACGTTCAGCACGATGAGCGTCCCCAGCGCGGTGGACGGATCGCCGATCCAGCTGCGCCCGTCGACGCCGAACAGGCCCAGGAAGTGGTTGAAGAGGCCGTCGTCCCCGAAGACCTTCCGCCACAGAATGGCGATGGCCACGCTGCTGCCGAGCAGCGAGGGCAGGTAATACACCGAGCGGTAGACGGCGAGGCCCCGTACGCCCCGGTCCAGCAGCAGCGCCAGCAGCAGCGCGAAGGCCAGTTGCAGGGGCACCGAGACGAAGACGTAGACCGTGGTGTTCTGCAGCGCCTTCAGGAACCGCGGGTCGTCGGTGAACATCCGGGTGTAGTTGCTCAGGCCGATCCAGTCGGAGCCTCCGATGAGGCTGTAGTCGGTGAACGACAGGTACAGCGAGGCCAGCAACGGCCCCGCGGTGATGAACAGCAGCCCGCCGAACCACGGCGCCAGGAAGAGGTACGCGGTGAGCGCCTCTCTGCGCCGTCGCCTCCTGCGTGCCCGGTCGGCCTCCTGCGCACTCGCGGAGCGTCGGCTGTCGGGCGGCGCCCCCTCCGGGCGTGGACGCACCTGAGTACCGGTCATGCGCAGCCTCCTGACATCGTGCTGGCGGCCCGCCCGTCCGCACCGCCCGTGGAGCGCTGCCCGTGGGTGGGTCGGATGGCTCAACGGCATGTCATATATGGCGTATGGAGTACGTCGTATGGCGTGGCAACGTAGAGCCGTCCGGGTAAGCCGTCAACGCTGCGCGCGCGATTCATCGCACTTCTATGGGGAGTTGTGGCCTCTCCTCCGGGTCCCGGAGATTGGTCTGGTCGGCGTCTTGACACGCCCGGGGTGCTTTCTATGTTCAGCGGTGCCACTTCGTACGTCATATATGACATGCCGTGTACGGGAGCACAATGAGATGCGCGGGTCGAAGCCGTCGATGGCGTCACGGACCTCGGCCCGTCAGTGGGGCTCGCGCCAGGGCGCCAGGGCGTGAGGTCGATGGGCTGCCGCTGCCGTCGCAACCTGGCGCGCTGCTGGGGACCAGGAGGGTATGGCGCAGGTGGTCGCGGTGCAGGTCCTGGTCGTGGTCGCCGGCGCCGGTGAACTCCGCCCAGGTCTCGGCCCCGTAGATCTGGAGACCTTCGTCCTCCAGCAGCGTCTCGGCGAGCGCCGGGATCCGAGATCTGAGTGAAGGGGTCGTGGTGCATCCGCCCATGCGCTGGGCACAGGGGTCCGCGACCGGGATGATGAGCGAGCTGACTGCGTCGGTCGCCCAAGGGGGAGTGGCAGTTGATGAGAGCGTGTGTGGTCGGGGCCGGCCCCGGGGGAATCGCCACCGCCAAGGTGCTGCTGGAGAACGGCTTCGACGTCACGGTCTACGACAAGTACCAGCAGGTCGGCGGAATCTGGTCATCAGGCGGCTGCTACGACGGGCTGGCCAACCAGTCCGCGCTGCGCATCTTCGAGTTCGCGGACCTGCCCAACCGCCTGCACTTCGCCGGCGTGGCGGACACGCAACGCTATCTGGAGGACTACGCCGAGACCTTCGGCGTGCTGGACCGCGTTCGCCACGGCACCGAGGTGATCTCCATCAGGCCGGTGGACGGTCCCGGGCGGATGGGCGCCTCCGGCTGGTCGATCGACTCTCGGCCCGCTGGGGACAAGGCGGCGGAGGTTCATCGCGAGACATTCGACTACGTCGTTGTCGCCACCGGGGCTCATCATCATGCCCAGTTGCCCGAGCTGCCAGGGCGTGAATCGTTCCGCGGGACCGTGCTGCACTCCAACGAGGTGCGGGCGGGGGCGTTCGCCGACCGGCGCGTGGTCGTCGTGGGCGGCGGCAAGTCCGCGTTGGACCTGGCCACGCGCGCCGCACACGAGGCGGCCTCGGTCACCCTCGTACAGCGCAAGGTGAACTGGATGGTCCCCGAGCGGTTCCTGCTCGGTCTGGTCGGCTACAAGTGGATCCTGTTCACCCGGCTCGGTGAGGCGCTCCTGCCCCGCTACCACGATCCGGCCTGCGTCCGTCCGGTCGACCGCCTCGACGAGCGGGCCAAACGAGCCCTGTGGTGGCTCATCACCCGCGACACGCTGTTGTCCACCGGGCTGTACCGGCTGCCGAAAGACCTGCGGCCCGCTCACGCGCTTCCCTTCCACCTGGCTCACGCTGGAGTGATGCCACGCGGCTATGTGCGGGCCGTCCGCCGTGGTCTGATCGCCCCCAGGATCAGTGCTGTCGAGGCGTACACCGACATGGGGCTGCGACTGGCGACCGGCGAGGAAGTGGCGGCGGACGTCATCGTGTTCGCCACGGGGCACCACAAAGTCTTCCCGTTCCTGGATCCGAGAGTAGGAGTGCACGATTCCGCCGGGCGGCTGCGGCTCTACCGAGGCATCGTGCCTCCCGGCGCCGACCGGCTCGGGTTCGTCGGTTTCCGCCAGGTCTTCAACAACATCATGGGCGTGGAACTCACCGCGCACTGGCTGACCTGCCATTTCCGGGCGACGCTGCGCACCACCCCGAGCGAGCGGGAAATGCGGGAGGCCATCGACGCTCGCCTGGCCTGGCAGGAACAGGTGCTGCCGGGCTCCGGCGGCTACGACTTCGGCCCCTACGACATCCACTGCGCGGACGAACTCCTGCACGACATGGGACTGCCGTCCCACCGTGCCGGCAACCTACTGGCCGAATACCTGCTTCCCGGCGGACTCGCACACCGCTATGCGGGCCTGACTCGATCGAGTTCGGCGAAATGAAAGCGGGGCATGAGCGGCCACGATGGCGTGATCGGCGGCAGGTGATCACCCGACAGCGCTGGATCTCGTTGGTCATCCAGCTCGGGGAGCCCGTTGGGAGAGGTCGGGAGACCGTCCCCACCAGGGCGAAGCCGTGCTGTGCACCGTCGGCGTACCCGTTGCCGTCGGTGCTCTGAAAGAACGTGGAGTCGTCGCTTCGGAGGGGAACCCGCCCTTATGGGGCGGTCCGCCGGGAATTTTGAAATCTCGAAATGATTTCGTCGGTATTTTTCATCGACGCGGATGAGTGCACGCTGCATTTCTGTCTCTATTTGGGTCGCGCCGCAGGGGTGTTGGTGGCGACGATCCCGCCCGTGCACAGCGTGCTCACAGTCGAGGTCGGGGGTTCGTCTCGCGATCTGAGACGTGTGGGGGGCGGCTTTCCCGTGTTGTGCGAGTGCCGGGCCGGCGCCCGATTGCAGGTCGTGATCGAGCGCCCTGTATGTCATCTGCGTCTGCCTGGTGGACATTACCCACGGTAACGGGAATGGGGATTCCGTTTTTCTTTCCTTGTGGGGTGGATTTTCCGCTGTGCTTGCGAGGGGGTAGCCAACAACCTGACGGGTCAGCAGAATGAGGCGGCGGCGGGGCCTTACCGGCCCGCACCGCATGTTTTCGGCTACCTCCAGACCCGTGTCCAAGGAGCACCATGCCCGTCTCCGAACAGTCCCTGGAGTCGCAGAATCTGGTGGCGGAAAGTGTCACGCCTCTCGACTTTCCCGACCTGGACGCGCGATTCCGTCTGAAGACCGCGACGGTCCTCGCCTCATGCATGCGGCTGAGCTACGAGGAGTTCGCCCGCGGTATCGACGTGGCCGCGGTGCGGGCCCGGGGGGTCATCACCGTGGTGTCCTCCGTCGACTTCCGGCGTAAATCCTTACCGCTCGCCGTGGCCGGACCTCTGCACCACCGAGTGGAATTGAGCCACTGCGAACTGTCCGGCCACGGCCTGGGCTCACGGCTCACCCGGCTCGGGTACGAATCGCTGCACACCTTCTCCTCACCCCCCGGGACCGGCGACGTACGCCGCTACCGGGAAATCGCGGAGCCCGACCCCGTGCCCTGCGCGAGCGCGCGGATCGTCTTCGCCATGCTGCGCCCGAAGGCGGCACCCGCCGCACGGCTGGTCTCCGAACCGCTGGAGGAGCTGCGGCACCTGCCCGTCCAGCCGCTGAGCGAACCGCATCCCACCGCGGAGTCGCTGAACGCCGTACCCGAGGACGCGGTCCGCACGGACGCCGAACACGAAGGTGTCTTCGGGCTGCACCACACCGACGTCAACCAGTTCGTCTACACCGGCGAATACGTCGCCCTGATGGAGAGCCACCAGACGCTGCTGCTGCGCGACGCGGGCATCGCCGCCGGCGCCCACCTCACCGAACGGGTGACGGTGTTGTTCAAGGCCCCCTTCAGCGCCGGCGACGAGTACGTCGTCCGTTCCGCCCTCCACCGGTCGGGCACCCCGGACGCCCCCTCCACCGTCGCCGTCATAGGCCTGCACCGCCGCACCCCCGAGGGCACCGACCCCCGCCCCGCAGTCCTCGGCCGCGTCGAGGGCCGTACACCGCCCGCGCAGCCGTAGGGCGTACGCCCCGCGACCGAAGGCATTCCCGCACCGGACCCGGACCGCGCCCCAGGGAGGCAGCTCCGTGACCGAACCGCGCACCATGTCGGAGGTACTGGCCGGACTCGACAGTCCCGGCCGGGGCCTGACCTTTCTCGACTCCGGCCCCGAACCGCTCTCCTTCGCCGAACTGGCCCGCACCACCGAGGACCTGGCCCGCCGCTGGGCCGGGCTCGGGGTGCGGCCGGGTGACCGGGTGGTGCTGGCCGCCACGGACATCCGGGAGTTCGCCCTCACTCTGCTGTCTAGACGGTGCGTGCCGACGCACCCGTCAGCGGACTGCAGAACGTCGACTCGATCGTCCTGCTCGAAATCATCGTCACGGTCGAGAACGAACTCGGCATCGAGATCGACGAGGCGGAGCTGTTCGACATCGACACCGTCGGTGAGTTCGTGGCCGTGTGCCGACGGCTTGTCGCCGCGCCCTGAGGAACGACCGAAAGGGACCAGCCAGCCATGCCGCGTGCCAAGAAACTCCTGCTCATATCACCGCGGGCCACGTTCTTCGGACGGAACCCGAAGCACCAGCAGTTCAAGCGGGAATCCCGCGAGTTCCAGTTCTTCGACTACACCTGGACCGGCTTCGCCACCGGGCTGATCATCGTCGGATCGCTCACCCCGCCCGAGTACGACGTCCGGTACGTCGACGAGAACATCGAGCCGGTCGACTTCGACGCCGAGGCGGACCTGGTGGCGGTCACCGGGATGACCGCCCAGGCCGACCGGATGTACGAGATCGCCGCCGCCTTCCGCGCGCGCGGTGTGCCCGTGGTGGCGGGCGGGCTGCACGCCAACCTGCTCCCCAAGGAGGTGGCGCGGCACGTCGACGCCGTGTGCGTGGGCGAGGCGGAGGCGCTGTGGCCCCAGGTGCTGCACGACTTCGAACAGGGCGAGCTGAAGCCGATGTACCGCCAGCGCGGCCGGGCCGACCTCACACAGGCGCCGCGCCCCCGCTGGGAGCTGGCACAGCAGCGCTACTACCCGAGCGTATGGGTGGAGACCTCACGCGGCTGCCCGCACACCTGCCGGTTCTGCGCGGCCACCATCCGCTACCGCGACAAGCTCGGCCTCAAGAGCGTCGACCAGGTCATCGCCGAGGTCGAACTCGTCCGGGAACGCTTCGACAACCCCTACGTCCTCTTCTCCGACGACAACTTCGTGGTCGACCGGGGCCGCACCCGGGAACTGCTCAAGCGCCTGATCCCCCTCGGCATCAAGTGGAGCGGCCAGTCCGACGTGTCCTTCTACAAGGACCCCGAGATCCTCGAACTGATGCATGACAGCGGCTGCATGATGATGCTGATCGGCTTCGAGAGCGTCTCGACGGAGACCCTGACCGGCATCGACGAGCGCAACTGGAAGCTGCGCGCGCTCAGCACGTACGTGGACGCCACGAAGGCCATCCAGGACCACGGAATCGGCGTGTACGGCGCCTTCACCCTCGGTCTGGACACCGACACCAAGGACTCCTTCGAGGAGACCGCCGCCTTCATGAAGGACAACTACCTGGCCGGCATCCAGGCCTCCTGCGTCACCCTGTTCCCCGGCACACCGCTGCGGGGCGACATGGAGCGGGAGGGCCGGATCCTCACCGACCGCCCCTGGTCGCACTACACCGTCTTCGACGCGGTCTACCAGCCCAAGCACATGACGCCCGAGGAACTGGAGGAGGGCACCATCGGTATCTATCGCAGCTTCTACAACCGGGAGTTCTCCCTGCGCAAGACCAGGCACTTCAAGTCCATCTACCGCAACCTCGTCCGCAAGAAGGCCGAGCGCGACGAAGCGCTGGCCACCACCGGCCGGAGCATGGTGTGAGGGCGGCGGTCATCGGCCCCGGCGGCATCGGGTCCGAGGTGGTGCGGGCCCTGCGCTCCCGCGGGCACGAGGTGGTCGTGGGCTGCCACGGGTCCACGGACGCGGCGACACGCCTGGGTGTGCCGGGGGCGTTGGTCGACGCGACGGAGCCCGAGTCGTGCAAGGAGTTCTTCGCGTGGGCATGGCGCACCGAGGGCCCGTGCACGGCGGTGGTCAACTGCTTCGGCACCGTGGAGGAGGGACCGCTGCTGACCGCGGACCCGAAGGCCGTGGACCGGCTGCTCGACACCAATCTGGTGGGCGTCATGAACGTCTGCCGTGCGGTGTCCTTCCGGATGATGAAGGCCGGCGGCGGCGCGGTCGTCAACATCGGCTCGGCCGCCTCGCGGGTCGGCGTGCCCGGCCTGTCGGGGTACGCGGCGGCCAAGGGCGCGCTGGCGAGCTTCGGGCGGGCCATGGCGGCCGAACTCGCCCGGTACCGCATCACCTGCAACACCGTGCTGCCCGGCTTCGTCGACTGCGGCTCCACGGCCGAGCGGTCCGCCCAGTGGAAGGCCGCCGTGGCCCGGCACGTCCCGCTCGGGAGGCTGGGCACGGCGGCGGAGGTGGCCGCGCTCGCCGCCCATCTCGCCTCGCCCGAGAGCCGCTACATCACCGGCCAGGAGTTCGTCGTGGACGGCGGCTGGACGCTGGGCAGCCCGGCCCTGGCCAGGGACCTGATGGAGGCCGGCAGTGGCTGATCCCGCGCAGGCTACCCCCAGTTCCCCCAGTTCCCCCAGTTCCCCCAGTTCGCCCGGTTCCCCCACTTCCCCCGGACGGGCCAGGCAGACCCTGTGCACCTTCTGCGGTGTCGTGGACCAGGTCACCGTCACCGAGGACCGCAAGGTGCGCGCCACCGGCAGCCTCGGCGTGTGCGTCAAGGGCGCGCACTACTTCCAGAAGCATCTGGGAGCGGACCCCAAGCAGGTCGCCCGGTTCACCAGCCCGATGCTCAGGTCCCCGTACGGCTGGGAGCGCGTCTCCTGGGACTACGCCATCGACATGGTCGCCGACAGCATCCTCGCCGACCGGCAGGACTTCGGGCGTGACGCCCTGGCGTTCTACGGCGTCGGCCAGATGACCATGGAAGCGCTGTGGGTCACCAAGAAGTTCTTCCAGGGGCATCTGGGCACCAACAACATCTGCTCCAACGCCGAGCAGTGCCTGGCCAACAACGCGGGCGGACACGAGCTGGTGTTCGGCAACGAGGGGCCGTTCTCCTGCTACGACGACTACCGGTCGGCCGAGGCCATGTTCTTCTACGGCCACAACCCGGCCGTCAACCATCCGACCGTGTTCCAGCGTTACATCCGCCGCAATCGCGACGCCGTGAAGGTGGTCGTCGACCCGCGGCGCACCGACACCGTCACGCAGCTGCTGGCCGACAACCCGGACAACATCCATCTGCCGGTGCGCAGCGGCAGCGACGTCCTGCTGAACCTGATGTTCGCCCGTCGGCTCCTCGACACCGGGGCGTGGAACCGGAGTTACGTCGAACGGCACGTCGATCCGGACAGCGCCAAGAGCTTCCTCGACTTCCTCGGGCAGGGACCGTTCAGCGTCGACGAGGTCGTGCCGCGGATCACCCCCGCCGGCATGGACCCCGCCGAGATGCGCGCCAGGGTCGAGCGGGCCGGCGATCTGTGGGCCCGGCGCCGGGTGGTGTCCACGAGTTCGGTGGGCATCAACCAGACCGTCGGCAGTGCCGGAGTGGCGTCCATTCTCAACCTGCACGTGCTGACCGGCGCGATCGGCGAGCCGGGACGCGGTCACGTCCGGCTGGCGGGCCAGTCCAACGCCTCCAGCGAACTGGCGCTCGGCTTCTCCGGCCGCATGCTGCCGTTCCGCATGCGGGTCGACAACCCCGACCACCGGGCCGTCATGGCGGACGCGTGGGACCTGCCGCCGTGGCGGATCAGCCCCCGGCCGGGGCTTCCCGTGGCCTCGTTCGCCACCTCGGAACGGCTGCGCACCCTCGTCGTCTTCGGCACCAACCCGGCGCGGAACTTCCCCAACCTCCGGCGCTGGCGCGAGAAGATGATGGACCTGTGCATCGTGTACGTGGACTCCTACTACAACCCGGAGATCCTGGAGTACGCGGACATCATCCTGCCGTGCCGGACCAAGCACGAGACGTCGGGGATCTTCCTCAACGGCGAACGCCGGCTGCAGTCCATGGAACCGGTGGAAGAGCCGCCGTTCGAGGCATGGGGCGATGTCCGCATCGTCTGCTCGGTCGCCCGGCGGATCGCCGACCGGCTCGGGGACCAACAGCCGCCCGCGACCGAGGGCGACCCGTCCGCCGAGGACGTCGAGTCGTGGGTCGCCGAGGGCAACCGCGACCTGTCCGGACCCGCGCTGGACACGGCCTTCCGGTACCCGGCCGGGCCCGACGGCGAACCCTCGGGCGAGGCGGTCTGGCAGGAGATCCAGCAGGCCTCGCGAGGCTTCTACAACGAGTTCACCGACGCCGACGGCGAGCCGATCACCTGGGACCGCATCCGCTCGGGCGAGGGCGTCCAGTGGCAGGGCGAACGCCGCTATGTGCCGCTCCCGGCCGACAGTGACGGAGACGGCGTGCCCGACGGTGACCAGGGGACCGACAACGAAGTCCCGCTGTTCTCAGGGGTGTTCAGCGCCGACCGGCGCCGAGCCCGCTTCCATCTGCCGGCCCCCGAACGGCTGGTGCCCTTCCAGGAGCGGGGCCGGGGCTTCGTACTGATCACCGGGCGCGGCGCTATGGGCGCCGGCAACGCCGTGCGCCGCCACAACACCGCGATGTTCAACTCCTCGACCGCCACGGGCGCCGAGGACTGGCCCGAGCGCAACCACGTCTACGTCAACCCGGCCGACGCCGGCCGGCTCGGACTCGCCCCGGGGGCCGAGGCGGTGCTGCGCAACGAACTGGGCGAGCTCACCTGCCCCGTGGCCATCAGCGAGGACGTCCCGGCCGGGCATGTGTACCTCTCGTTCCATCCGGACCGGGCCGGAACCCACCCCAACGTCCTGACCAGCTCGGACAACATCGACCCGCACACCTGGCAGCCCCTGCTCAAAGACACTTACGTCGACATCGCCGGGGTCCCCGCGGCGACGGCGACCCCGGCGGCCATCACGGGGGCGGAGCGGTGACCGGACCGCCGGCCCCGCTCACCTACCTGGTGCGGACCTTCCGCCGACTGGCCGCGCCCGACCCGGGCGCGGACTTCGAACGCCCCGCCGACTACGGGCTGACGGCGGAGCCGTTCACCGTGGTCACCGGCGACGGGCTGCGCATCGCCGGCTGGACCTTCGTACCGCCCGAGGCCTGGGGAGTGGTGATCGTCTGCCACTCCCGCAGCACGGGCAAGTCCCGCACGCTGAAGCAGACCAGACTGCTGTACGACCAGGGACTGGCCGTCGTCGGATTCGACTTCAGGGGCTGCGGCGAGAGCGACGCCTCCCGCCGCGGGCCGCGCGGCAATCTGTGGGACCCGCTGGCCGACCTGGAGGCCGTATCGGCCCAGGTGCGCAGGCGCTTCGCGGACACGCCGCCGGCCGGACGGGTGGCGCTGCTCGGCTGCTCCTTCGGCGGCAACATGGCCCTCGCCCACCTGGGCAGGACGTCCGGCGAGGCGCGGTACCCCGCCCTGGTCCTCGACTCCACGCCCCTGGTGCGCTGGCAGGACATGCTCGGCGAGCAGTTGCGCCGGGAGCGTCAGGGCGCGCGGTGGCGCGTGCCGCGCGCGGCGGCCGACCGGGCGATGGCGTCCGCCGTATCGGCGTGGACGAGGTCCCCGGCGCTGTACCGGCACGCGCGCCGGTCGGCCCGGCAGCAGTCCGGGGTGGCGCTGCTGTACATCGTGGGCGAGCGGGAGTCGCTGTTCGACGCGCGGGACAGCCGACGATTCGTCGAGGACCACTGGGCGGGCCCCGCCGAGATCTGGCGGGTGCCGAGGGGCCGGCATCTGGCCAACCACGTGGTGGCACCGCGGGAGTACGCCCGGCGCGTGAGCGACTTTCTGGCGAAGGCCTACGGCGTCCCACTGCCCCGCGGGGAACAGGCCGAGGCGGGGAGCCACGGGGCCTGACCCGAGCCCCGTCTCCCTCGGAGTCACTTCCCGCGATTCGTACCGGACCGGCCGTCGTTCGGCGGCGCGGGGGCGCGGGACGCCTCGCCTCGGCCGACCATGACCCGTTCGCCTCCCCGCGTCTCCGGTTTCAGGTCGACCTGGACCTGATGGGTCGTCTGGCGGTCGACCGTCCCCCCGAGTTCGGCCGTCACCACGCCGATGCGTACCCCGCCGCGGCCGGTGCCGGAGTGGTGGACCTGCACCGTGAAGGTCAGGCTCACGTTCTCCACGGTGAAGCCCAGGGCACGGCCCCGCGCCTCCTCCCGCGCCTCTTCCAGTTCGCCCCGGATCTGGTGGATCACCTCGGCCAGCCCCACGAACCCCGGCACATCCGTCAACTCGATACCCCCGTAAGCCCGTTGATCTGTTGTCGCCCCAGTATGCGACGGCACCCGGCCCTCGTATAGTTGTGCTATGGCGGCACACGGGGGTGTCCATGGTGGTTCGTCGATGGGGACGCCTTGCTGGGCGGTGCGTATCCGGCGGGCGGACGGGGAGATCGCGGGCGCCGGCATTCTGCTGAGCCCCGACCGGGTTCTCACCTGCGCCCATGTGGTGGACAGGGGAGCCAGGGTCACCGCGGAATTCGTCGGAGCGCCCGGCCTCGCGGTGCCCTCGGTGGCGGCCCGGGTCGCCGGGGACGCCTATGTGCCGGACACCCGGGACGCGGACGGCGATCCCTGCGGTGATGTGGCACTGCTGAGACTCGAACACCCGAGGCCCGTGGGAGAAACGGTCCCGCTGCACCGGCTCTCCGCGCCGAACCGCGCGGTGCAGATGTACGGCTTCCCGTACGACCACAACGGCGGCATCTGGTTCCGCGCCACCATCGTCGGCGGCTGCGGACGCGACGGGCAGGTACAACTGAGCCCGACGAGCCCCGGGGAGCTCGCCACCCCGGGATGCAGCGGCGCGGGTGTGGTGGACACACTGACCGGCAAGGTCATCGGGATGGTCCTCAGCGGCCTCCGGGACCGTCACGGAAACCTGTTCTCCTTCATGACCCCGGCCGAGACCATCGTCCGCCACCTCGGCGAGGTCGCCCGATGGACCCGGGGACGGACAGCCGTCGACCACGGCCTCAGGTCCACGGGCGACGACGCCGCGGAAGCCCTGCTCGACGAGCCGTTCGCACAGCGCCTCGCCGACTGGCTCCAGGACGACGGACAGCAGGTGAAGATCAGCCTCGTCCCCACCGGCGACGCGGTGCGGGCCGCCACGCTGCGCCGCGCCATCACCCTGGCAGACCGGGAGTTACGCACCCCGGCCTCCGTCGACCGAGCCTCCCTCGACCCGCCCGGCACGGTCCCGTCGGCCGGAGGCCACGACCTCGCCGTGGACGCCACCGGGCTCACCTCAGCCGAGATCGCGGAGCGGATCGCCGAGCGCATGGGCCTGTGGCAGCACCCGGCCGACCCGGTGGCCGAGCGGATCAGGGCCGCCGACATCACGCTCACCCTGGTCGTCGTCGGTGTAGACGAGGCCACCGACCCGCCGGCCCTCCTGGACCTTCTGGAGACCCTGCGCGCCAAGGGCAACCGGCTGCTGCTGGTCTTCCGCACCGCGGACGCCTCCTACCACCGTGCCCGGCACCAACTGGTGGCCGAGCCGGAGCGGGAACGCCGCGCACGACTCGTCGAGCGGCTGGAGAAGATCACCGGCCCGCTCGCCACCGCGCTGTACCGGCGCATGGCCGCCGTGCGGGCCGAAGGCCTGCGCCCCGCCGACGCGGACCTGATGAGAGCCCATGCCGCGCTGGCGGACCTCAACCGCGCGGAGGGCGCCGCCGCTGACGGCGGCCCCAGCCCCGGCCCGAGCCCGGACCTGGCGCGGTACGAACAGCTCGTCGAACGCGTGACCGGCCGGATGACCAGGGCCGTCGGCACGCTCGACAGGCTCCGCGACCGGCGCGACGAACTGGAAGGCAGGCTGCGCAGCTACCACCTACTCCACCAGAACTCCTTACGAGGCAAGGAGGAGGACCTGACATTGGACGCCCTCCATCTCCACGCGTACGACCTTCTGCAGGCCAGGCCGTGCGACGTGCGGGCCGCCGAGGCCGCGGTCCACGCCTACACCCTCCGCGTCGACGGCCGGGACCCCGAGAGACAGGGGCAGGGGGGTGCCTCCCCGTCATGACGTCCTTACCGACGCCGTGCCCGAGACCCCGTTGCGACGGCCGCATCATGGCCACCGACTTCTGCGACACCTGCCACCGCAAGGCCCCCGACGTGGCCCGGGCGGTGCCCGTACGGCTCGCCGTCGAGCCCGTGCCGCCCCCGCGCCGACCACCCGCGCCGGCCGCCGACGCGCTCGACAACGACGGCCTGCTGATCCTCCCGCACATCGCCTCCCCGGATCCGTCGGAAGCCGCGAGCACCACCGCCAGTCCACCCACCGGGGGCCGACGCTGCGGCGTCGACAACTGCACCGGCACCATCGGCGTCGCCTACGTCGCAGGCCCCGCCCTCGACCACGGGTTCTGCCCCCGGTGCGGCCGGGCGTACTCCTTCCAGCCGAAGCTGCGCCCCGGCGACCGGGTCGGCGGCCACTACCGGGTGCTCGGCTACCTCGCGGTCGGCGGTCTCGGCTGGGTCTACCTCGCGGAGGACACCCGGGTGCCGGACCTCCACGTCGTCCTCAAAGGGCTGATCAACACCGGCGACGCCGTCGCCCGGCGGTCGGCCGTCGAGGAACGCCGCTCGCTCACCACGCTCCACCACCGGGACATCGTCCGCATCGTCACCTTCGAGCAGCACGAGGAGCCCGGCGAGACGGAACCCACCGGGTACATCGTGATGGAGTACGTCGGCGGCCGCTCGCTCGCCTGGATCCGGCGGGCCCCCGACCAGGAACTGACCCAGCTCTTCGGCGGCTCCTTCGGCATCGGCCATGTGATCACCTACGGCTGCAAGATCCTCGGCGCCCTGGAGTACCTGCACGGCCAGGGCCTGCTGTACTGCGACATGAAGCCCGACAACGTCATCCACTACGGGAACGACATCAAGGTCATCGACCTCGGCGCCATCCGCCGGACCGACGACCGCTCCTCCAGCCTCGTCTACACCTCGGGCTACGCGCCGCCCAAGCAGGAACGCGACCAGCGCGGCTTCCACATCGACACCGACCTGTTCACCGTCGGCCGCACCCTGGAGACCCTCGCCGCCCGCGCCGAACCGGCCGCCGGACTCGCCGCCCGCTCCTTCGACGCGCTGATCAGACGCGCCACCCACCCGGAGCCGGCGGCCAGGTTCACCTCCGCCGCCGAGATGTCACGCCAGCTGTGGGAGGTACTGCGCGAGCACCAGGCCCTCAGCGGGCACGAGCCGTACCCGGAGCGCTCCACCCGGTTCGAACCGACGGCGGCGGTGTTCGGCTCGGAACTCGGCACGGTGCCGTCCCTGGACCACTGGACCGGGCGCGCCGGCGCCGAGATGCCGGACCTGCCCATCGGGGCGCCGGACCCCCGGGACACGGCACCGGCACTGCCCGTCCCGATCCCCGACCCCCACGACGACGCCGCCGTACTGCTCGGCGGCCTCGCGTCCGGCAATCCCGAGCGCATCGCGGAGCAGGCCGAACGGGACCCGGTGCTGCGCACGGTGGAGACCGCGTTGTGGCTCTGCCGTGCCTACCTCGACGCGGGGGACGCGGACAAGGCCGACCACTGGCTCGGCAGGGCGCGCGCGCAGAGCCGTGAGTACGACTGGCGGATCTTCTGGCACCAAGGTCTGGTGTGGCTGACGCACGGCCGGGTGCAGGAGGCGGAGGGCGAGTTCGCCGCCGCCTACGCCGCGCTGCCCGGAGAGTCGGCGCCGAAACTGGCCCTCGGCTACTGCGCCGAATACCTCTCCGCCGAGGAACGGCAGACCGAGGCGTACTACGAGGCCGTCTGGCGACGGGACAGGACCCAGGGCAGCGCGGCCTTCGGGCTCGCCCGGCTCCACCTGCGCCGGGAGGACCGGCCGCGAGCCGTCGCCGTACTCGACGAGGTGCCGACCACCTCACGGCACTACGACGCCGCGCGCATCGCGGCGATCCGGGTGCTCACCGCCCGGCTGCCCCACTCCGGGCCCACGGCGGACCGGCTGGCCGAAGCGGACCGGCGGCTGGCACGGCTCAGGAGGCCCGCGCAGCACCTCGTGGGCGGCGCGGCCTGGGAACGGCTGGTCACCGAGGTCCGGGAGAGCGCGTTCGCCTGCCGCCCACCCGACGGGTGGGGACCGGACTTCCCGGCCGGTGAGCTGTTCGGGCCGGCGGACACCTCGAAGGCACAGAGCGAACTGCTGTCCCGCTCGCTGAAGAGACTCGCGGACCAGGCCGGCAGTGCCACCGAGCGCGGTGACCTGCTCGACCGGGCCTACGCGGTCCTCCCCGAGGCGGTCGGCCTACGGGACCTGCTCCGGGGATGGCGGCGGACGGCGTGAACGTGCGGGGCCCGCGGGCGGGACGCCGGCGGGCCGTGAACGGGCCGAGGGCCCGCTGACTAGGGCGAGGAGCACGGACACCGTGGACAGGGACACAGGGGCATCCGTGAACGGTCACGCACAGGGCATGCACGCGACGGGAGGTGGGGCGGTGGGGAACGCCGCGGTCGACCTGGAGATCAGCCAGTGGAAGTACCTGTCCGCCGAGGCGCGTGAGCCGCAGATGCACGCCATCCTGACCGTCCGGGCCGACGGCACGGCGAACGGCGGCGGCCGTGCGGGCCCGGTGCTCGCCCAGATCCTGGTCGTGGACTGCTCCAGCTCGATGGCCTATCCGCAGGAGAAGCTCCGTGCCGCCCACCAGGCGGCCGTGGCGGCGCTGCGGATGCTGCCCGACGGCACCCCTTTCGCGGTGGTCCGGGGCACCCAGTCGGCGACCATGGTCTATCCGAGGACCGAGACCATGGCCCGCGCGGACGCTCGTCATCGGGCGGCCGCCGAGCAGGCCGTGCACCGTCTGATCGCGGGAGGCGGCACCTGCATCGGCAGCTGGCTCGACCTGTCCCGGCGGCTGCTGACGGAGCAGGACGAGCCCATCGGGCACGTCCTCCTGCTGACCGACGGGAAGAACCAGCACGACGAGATGATGCCGCTCTCGGACGTGCTGGAGGCGTGTGCCGGCCGTTTCGTGTGCGACGCCTGGGGCATCGGCGACGGCTGGGACGCCCGGGAGCTTCTGCGCGTCACCAGCCGCCTGCACGGCGAGACCTCCTCGGTCAAGGAGGAGACGGCGCTTGCGCAGGAGTACGAGCAGGTGATGCGACGCCTCCTCGCCAAGAGCATTCCCGAGCTGGCGATCTCGGTGACCCCCATGGCCGGGGCCGAGGTGCGCTACCTCAAGCAGGTCTTCCCGACCGAGGTGGAACTCGCTCCCGACGACGCGGGGCGGAGCGACGAGGTACGGCGGAGCGCCGGGGCGCGGCGGTTCGTCACCCGCGCGTGGGGCGACGAGACCCGCCGCTACCAGCTGTGCCTGTCCGCCGACCCCACCGGGCGGCCTCGCGGCGAGGACATGCAACTCGCGGTGGTGGACCTCGACGTGCCGGGCGACGGCCGCGTACGGCTGCCGTCGCCCCAGCCGTGCGTCGTGCACTGGACCGACGACCCGGCCCTGTCCCGCCACACCGACATCCAGGTCGAGCACTTCGAGCAGTACCGCAGGCTCGGCGAAGCCGTCGCCGCCGCCACCGACGCCCACCGCCGCGGCGACCGTGACCTGGCGGAACAACACCTGGGCCGGGCCGCGCACCTCGCCCATGCCATCGGCGCCGACCAGTTGCTCGGCCGACTGGAAGAGCTCGTGGAGATCGTCGACGCCGCAGCCGGACGGGTCAGGATCCGTCCCGGCGTGGCGGCGGTCGACTTCGAGCATCTGATCGCCGCCGGCAGCCACAGCACGTACGGCCCCGAGTCGGGCTCCGCCGACGGCACGCACATCGGCGGAGCGGCCACGGCCACCAGGCCGTGCCCGGCCTGTCACGAGGAAATACCGGCGGACGCGCGCTTCTGCAACCGTCCCGAATGCGGTCACCGCCTCCGGGAGGGGCCGTGAGCACCACCGGACGGGACCTGACCCGCAGACTGGGGCTGCTGCTGGCTCTCGGGGCAGCCGCCACCCTCGTACTGTTCGTCGCCTACCGGGGTGTGCACGACGACACCGTCCCGCTGGCGTCGTCCAGCACGCCGGGGATCCTGGCCGTGGACACCGCGAAGAACGCGCTGCAACAGGCGCACAGGGTCGTCGACGGGAGCGGCCCGACAGGCGATACGACGGGTGACACGACCGGTGAGTTCCACACCCAGATCTCGGTCGCCCACCAGAGCATCGCCGTCGCGGCCTCGGAGAACGTCACCGGCCCGGCGGACCGTCACACCCTGCAGACCGTCACCGGTCTGATCACCGTCTACTCGGCCTGGGTGGAGCGGGCCGGGCAGGAGCCGAAAGCGGTGCTGCGCGGGGCCTATCTGCACTACGCGGAACAGGGCCGGAACGACATCCTCGACCGCCTCGACGACCTGCGCAACGAGCAACTGGAGGTCGCCCGGGGGCAGGCGTCCTTCCCCTGGCCGCTGTGGCTGGGCTGGGGCGCGGCCCTGGTGTTGGGCCTCGCCCTGTGCGCGGCGCTGGTGGAGGCGCAGTGGTTCTCGCGTCGCCGCTTCCACCACGCCGTGCACCCTCCCCTGCTCGCCGCCACGGTCCTGTGCGCCGCCGGGGTGGCGGTCCTCGGCTGGTTCACCGTGCGGGCGCACAGGGCGATGGGCGACTCGCTCGCCGAGCTCCGCGAGACCCGGGGCGCCGACGAGATCCCCGAAGCCGGAGCGAACGTGGAGCGGTACCTGGCGGACGCCGGTTTCTGGGCGTCACTGTCCGAATGGGTCCTTTTCGGAGGGGTGTTGCTGATGACGTTGACGTTGGTGGGGCTGTGGCCGCGTATCTCCGAGTACCGGTTCCGGGTGCCGCGATGAGACGACCACGACCCCGGACCCTCGGCATCGTCTGTGTCTGTCTGGTCCTGCTCGTGGCGGGGGTGGTCGCGGGTGTGCGGTGGGCGCGGGGCTGGACGGGAACGGTCACCGTTCTCGCCAACTGGAGCGGCGGCGAGAGGGAACAGTTCGAGCGGGCCGTCCGACGGTTCGAGGAGGAGCAGCGCATCGACGTCGTCTACCAGGGCAGCTCCGCCCTGAGCCAGGTACTGGCCGCCGATGTGGCCGCCGGTACGCAACCCGACGTCGCCGTGCTGCCCGGGCCCGGCGAACTGATGGCCTACGCGGCCGAGGGCAGACTCCAGCCGCTGGACGGCCTGTTCGAAGCCGGTGACTACGACCGCGTCTGGGTGCCGAAAGTGGCGGGCGAGGACGGCCGGCAAGGCACGTACTGGCTGCCGATAAAGACCGGCCTGAAGAGCATGGTGTGGCACGCGGGAGATCTGCCGAAGGACGAGATGTCCGAGGCTACCGATATCGCTGACATCACCGAGATCGCCGGCGAACCCGGCCGCTGGTGCGTGGCCATGGAGTCCGGTGCGACCTCCGGCTGGCCGGGCACGGACTGGGTGGAGGACATCCTCCTGCAGCAGGCCGGCCCGCAGGTCTACGAGCGGTGGGCGACCGGCGACCTCAGCTGGACGGACGACCGGGTACGGAAGGCATGGGAGACCTGGGGCGACCTGGTGGGCGCGGGCGACGGCGAGCGCGTCGAGCGCATGCTGGAGGACGCCTACGACCAGGACTGCTCGCGACAGCGGCTGGAGCACCAGGGGTCGTTCCGCGGCACCGCCTGGAAGCTCGTCGACGGTGACTTCGTGCACTCCGCCGAGGTGATCCCGGGCGCTCGGCCGGACTCCGACCACTGGGAGGTCTCCGGTGACCTCGCGGCGATGCTGAACGCCACCGAGGAGGCCAGGAAGCTGATCCGCTTCCTGGCCGATCCCGGTACGGGGCTGCCGGACTTCACGGCCAACAAGAAGGCCGCCTCACCGGACAGCGACGAGGACCCCATGAAGCGGAAGATCGGTACGATCCTGCACGGCTCGGAGCAGAAGCTCTGCTGGGACGCCTCGGACACCATGCCTCCGGCCCTGCGCAACGCCTTCCACCAGGCGGTCCTGCACTTCCTCGTCTCGCCCGACGAACTGGAGGACCAGTTACGGGGCCTCGAAGCCCTGCGCGACGGCCGGGGCCCGACACTCCCTGTCTGCGGGGGCTGAGCCTTCCGGCACCGTGTGTTGGTGATCTTCACCTCGCCGGTGAAGCGGCATGAGCCTGGAACGGCACCTCCGCAGCCGTGTTCCGGACCAGAGGCGGCGAGGCTGCGAGGGCCCGGGATCATGCGGCGACCGTGGTGGATTCGGCAAGGCTCCGTCACAAGGCTGTGAAACTCCCGTGGGAACTTGTGCTTCGTCAGCACACTCCGTGCTGCCCATTCGGGGGGAACATCGCCATGAGTACTGTTCGCGGAGCCGTCATCGCCCTCGCCGTCGTATCCGCCCTGGCTCTCACTGCCTGTGGCCCCGCCGAGGACGACACGGCGGGCGGGGCCACAGGCAGTGAGAGCCCGACGGAGTCCGTGGCGCCGTCGAAGTCGCCGACGCTGACGCCGTCGGCGTCCGCGGGCGAGGGCTCGCCCGGCGGCGGGGACACCTCGTCGCCCGACCCCGACTACGACGTCTTTCCCTGCAGCACCTACGACGTGAAGTTCACCGCGAGCCTGGCGGAATCCACGACCAGCAGTTACCTACTGAAGATCACCAACAAGGGAACCAAGGCGTGCAGGGCCCTGGGCCACCCGGTCGTGACCTTCGGCGGTCTGGACGGGCAGGCCACGGAGCGGGGCAAGGCTCCCGGTATCGAGGACGCGATCAGGCTGGAGCCGGGCGAGTCGGCCTACGCCGGGCTCATGGGCGGTGTCGACGACGGAACGGGGAAGACCGTCGACTCGGTCGAAATGACCATGAACACCGAGTCCGACCTGGAGCAGACGCCACTCAAGGCATCGACTCCCGGTCTGTACGTCTCGCCCGACAAGAACTCGGTGACGGCGTGGGTGACCAACGCGGAGGACGCGCTCAGCCTGTAGCCGCGATGACGCCGAGTGGTGTGTTTAATTCCAGTATTCTCGGAGTTTAATTTCCTACACATTAATAATTCCGCCGACCATACTCTGTTCTCCGGTGCCTCAAATTCCCCCTTCGGTGATGGATATTTCCCTGAATGACCGACACCTCGCCCCCCGTGACGCTCGTTAGGTGGCTGTGACGTGGATGGAAAGAAGCGTGATCGAGAATCATCCTGCTGAACACTGTTCAGACCTGCTCGATGATTTTCTGAAAAAGATCAGTCAGATGGAAGGCGAGTACCTTCGGGCCATGGCGGAGCGCTGCGGCAGCTCCTCCCCCATGGGGGCGTGGCCGGGGAATCGCGTACTGGAGGGAGTCCTGGACCAGGGTATGGAGGGGTTGTCGGATGGACAGGTTTCACGATGAAGCCGACTTCTACGACCTTCAGTTCGCCCTGAGAGCCGAAAACGACACGCAGAGTACGCACCCTTTCGATGTCGGATCGCTGGAGGCGCCACAGGGCTGGGACCTCCCTGGACCGCGCACCGTGCCGGACAGCTGGGACCCGGCCGAGGAACTGGCCCAACTGCTGTCCACCGCCGCCGAAGTGGTCCCGGACGCCGACCCGCTGGACGGGCCGCCCCGCCGGCGCAGTCGACGGCGGGGCCGCACGGAATCGCACTCCGGTGACGACAGGCGTCGTATCACCCATGTCACGATCTTGATCGTGATGATCGCGGTATGCGCGGTCGCCATGCTGGGATGGTCCATCGCCTATTCCTATGACCAACTGCGTACGGCCGCTTCGTCGGTGCTTCCCGCGCGGTTGGCCGGTTGGTGGCCGCTCACCGTGTACGGGCCGTGGTTCGTGGCGGCGCTGTCCATCCTGAGGGCAACCGTTCAAAACCGGACCGCTGTGCGGTCCTGGTGCGTCATCCTGGCCGCTTCCGCCATGGCGGTGGCCCTGAGTGTCACGCACTCATCACACACTCTGCTTTCGCTGGTGATCGTCGGGATTCCGCCGATCACCGCCCTGGTCTGTTTCTGGGAACTCGTCGGCCAGGTCCCGTCGAAGATCCGGCCCAGGCATGCCCTGCACGCGCAGAAGCATTCCAAGCCGCGAAATCCGTACGGCACCCCGTGAACCCGAGGCGCCATGGGAAGCGGAAGCGGGGTGTGCTCCGGCTTGTCGTCACCGCCCGAACCGCCGGTCCTGAGCTGAGCGAGACGTCACGGGCGGGGCCGGGACGTCGCCCGATCGCCGAGGACGAACGATCTCCGCCAGTGCCGCGGGCAAAGCGGGAGCGTGCGGCTTCGCGCCCATTTCCTCGACGCGGTCGTGGACCGAGGTGTGCTGCGGCCGGTGTCGGCGGCGACCCGGCTGTCGTCGAGGCCGATGACCGCCGGCGTCGTCCGGACGCCGGGCCCCGCATGTCGTGGCGCCGTCAGCGCGCCGGCCGTCATGCGGTCCATGAGGTCATCGCGAAGTCCGCAGGAGTGGCGCCGGAGGTGGGCGGGCGGCGGAAGCGGGAGCGGTCGGCCAGGGGGTGGCCCGCTTCAGGCCCACGTCGGCGTGTACGTTGACACCTGGTCATCGCCACACTTCGACGGCGCCAACTGGGCGCGGGGGAAACGAACATGGCACGCGTCGCCGTCATCACCGCGCCGAACATCGGGTACCGCAACACGGGAATGTTGACCGTCGACCTGGCGTTCGAATCCCTGCGGCGGCGTATGGGGAACGCGATCGACCCCACCTGGTACACCCTTCATCCGCCGGAGACCGTGCCACTGCGTGAGGGTGCGCGGGGCATCGATTTCCCGTTCCGCTTCCATCCGCTGGCCGAGCACCTCGACGCGCTCCGTGACCATGACGCGGTCGTCTTCTGGGGCGATTTCCTTCACACCCGGCACTATCTGGCACAGGACGCGACGAATCGCCTGCTCGACTTCGGCATGGCCGAGGACCGTGACGCCGCCCGAGCCGTGCTGAACAGAACCCTGCTGCTCGCGGATCAGCCGGACGAGCTTCTCGCGCGGACCCTCAGCTACGGGGGAACGATTCTGCACAACACGCAGTCCGACTATGAGGACAAGGAATACGGTCCGCTGTTCTCACGCCTCGTGACGGGAAGCCACCGGGTCTGGATGCGTGACCCGCTCTCGGCGGCCAAGGTCGCGCACTTACGCGGGGACCGTACGACCGAATACTTCGGTTCGGACGCGGCGCTGCTGTCCCGCCCGGGCGACCTCGACCACCTCCCGACCACAAAGTGGTTCCAAGACGTCCCGGACGGCGGTGCGATCGGTGTGTTCCTCGGCGCCCGCGCCAAAATCCCCGGCTGGCTGCCAGCCTTCTGCGACAACCTTTCCGATCGCTTCGGAGCCCCGCTCGAATGGCTGCCTTGGTTCGACCGGGACATCCCTTCCCCGGCCGGCCACATCGCGGCACGCCCGGGTGACCCCACCCTCGGCGACCTGTTGAGTGTCCTCTCCCGATACCGGCTGGTCATCACGGACACGTACCACCTGTGTGTCAACGCATGGGGGGCCGGTACCCCGGTGCTGTGTGTCGGCGCCCCCGAACCCGTCCCGACGACCGACGACGACTACCTGACGCTGAGCGATGTGAAGAAGCATGTGTTCCACATGGCTTACGACGCGACGGACTTCTACCTCTCCTCCCTCCCCGACACCCGGGAAGCCCACGAGCGCCGCACCGATTTGCTCGTATCCCTCGTGGAAGGCGGCGGAGCGGATGCCGTCGCCGCGCGGATACGCGACCACGCGGAGCATTCGGAGACCGCCTTCGCCGAGACACTCACCTCGTTGCTGCGCACGACCCGTTCCACTCGTTGAATCCGGGTGACGCCTGAGTTTCGGCCGGCCGCGCGTCACTTCCAGCCGTACGCGTAGACGGCGACCCAGGTGATGTCGAGCTGGGCGCTGCTGCCCGGAGCCGCGCCCGGTCCCTGTAGGGCGCTTTCGTTCTGCAGTACCCAGGACAGGGGCTGGTCCGGCACATCGCGGGTGTCGTGCCCTGTCTGGCGGCCGTCCACGAAGAACCGCACGTGTCCGGGCGTCCACTCCGTCGAGACGGTGTGCCACCTGGTCCATTCGTCGCTCCCCGGGAAGTAGCCCTGCTCGCCTCCACCGCACGGATGATGGAAGGCGGTGAGATCGCCCGTCCACTCGCCCTCGGGATGGTCCATCTCGCAGCTCCCGCCGTAGTGCAGCCAAGCGGACTTGTAGCCCGGAGCCAGCTTCGTCACCTTGATACGGGCGCTGTACTTGCCGTACTTCATCTGCATGACGGCACGGGGTACCACTGCGGCAGCATGCACGGGACCTCCGTCGGCGGGCCGCCACATCCGGATGTACATCCTTCCGTCGCCGTTCTCCGCAGGGCCCACGCTCACGGTGTCCTCCGGGTGGTAGACGCCCACGACGTCCCGGTCCCGGTCGTTGGCCGTGTCGCGCCACCCGGTGGGATAAGCCCACCAGTTGTCGCGATACATGCCGCTCAGGCCCCCGCAGTACGCGGCGGACGTATCGACGCGGTGGTCGCAGTCGCTGAACGCTCCCAGCGGCACCCGGTCACCGTTGAAGTCCTCCGCGAGGACCTGCCAGAAGGGCCCGCAGTCGCCGCGGGGCAGTCCGGTGCCGGTGGCACCGCAGGCGTCGGCCGACACGGGCGCCCCCTCGGCGCGGGGGACGCCGAGGAGCACGGCCAGAAGCATGAGCCCTATGGCCATGGGCGCCGCCGGTGCGCGTCTGCGACGGTTGGGCAAGGGCAGTGCGTGTCTGCGGCGCTGACGGTTCGGTGCCACGTGCGAACCCATCGGAACGACCCCTCCGATCCACGGTGGTGTGTCGTGCGAGGGAGCATCCTTGCCGTACGGCCGGTGCGGCACCATCCCCGGAACAGGTCGCCTGTCGGACTGTGGCGTTCCGCCGGACTGTAGTACTCCGCTCTCGCGGTCACGCGGCGGCCGCTCGGCCGGGCCGGTTCAGTCGCGTCGGTCCCGCACGCGCCGTACGAGATCGCCAGCGGCTTCCGGCCAGCCGGGGTGGTCGAAGGTGAAGCCGGCCTCGAGCAGGCGGCCGGGGACGACGCGGCGGCTTTTCAGGAGCAGCTCGGTGTCCGTGCGCAGGACGAGGGCGCCGATCTCGGCCATCCACTTCGTCGCGGGCAGCCCGACGGGGATGCCCCGTGCGGCGCGCAGGGCGCGCATGAGTTCGCGTTGCGGCAGGGGCGCGGGAGCGGCGAGATTCACCGGGCCGGCGACATCGTCCCGGTCGATCAGGAACCCGCACCGCCAGGGTCTGTTCCAGTCCGCGGGCGGCCTGCATGACGGCGTCGACCGTCCGGTCGCCCAGCCCGACGGACTGACGGACCGCGCCGTACATGACCGCCCGCACCGTCCGGTTCACCACCACCGGTGCCGCTATGACGGCATGGATACCCTCCGCGGCGACCATGAAGTCGTAGTGATGGCTGATCCGCTTGGAGTTCGCGTAGTCATTGACAGCGATGGGCCGGTGCAGGGCGACCGCTTTGCCGCCGAGCCCCATGCCGAAACCCAGCGTCAGCCCGAACAGGGCACCGGTGGCGTTCCCGGTGAACTCGGTGAGCTGCGCGTGCCGCCCTCTGACCACGACGCCACCGAAGGCGAGATCCACGCCGGTGGAGTCCCGCAACGCCGTGATCGCACGCCTGACCTGGCGGTCGTCGTCCGAAGTGGGGGGAGATTTCGCTGTCATACGGCTTCCTTGGTGTACCTGGGGCCTGTCCGCGCCCCTGCCCGACAACTGCGCGGGCTTCGTGCGGGAGTCGTGCCGTTGTCGCTGCGAGCGTGGGTGGCGAACGGTGTGGTGAATGCCGCACCGGCCGCTGCACGCGGTTGCTCATGGTGTGCGGGAGTGCCAGGGCGGCCGTGTCCAGGACGACCCCGGTCCGTTCCTTGTCCGTGGCGTCGTCTCCGGACAGCCGGACCGTGTGGTTGCCGACGAAGTGCGTGGTGACGACGCATGGCGCCGGCACGGATCGGTCGAGGCACCGAGGGCGTACGGGACCGGGGTGCCCGGGTCGTTCGGGTGGGTCACGTGTTCCGCCGGGCGGGTGGGTGGGGGTGTCGTCCTCCTGCGCGGCACGGGAGTCAGTCGTCGAAGGCCTTCGCGGCCACGGGTAAGGGAATTCCGAGCCCGTGGACGATGCGTTCGCTGATCGGCTGGAGCAGCGCGTACAGCCGGTCCGTGCCCTGGGTGCCGTGTGGGCCGTGTGCGTCGAGGGCGTTCCAGGGCGGCGCGGCGAGACGGTCGGTGTATTCCTCCACCCGGTCGCGGGCCGCGCGGCCCCCGACCGTGAGTTCCCCGGCCTGGTCCAGCAGTCCGCGCTCGCGCAGTCGCCGCTGGCCGGCGGCCCACTCCTCGTCCGTCCAGCCACGGCGCGCCTGGATGCTCTCGCGGACCTCGCCCCCGGCCGCGGTGATCGTCACAAGCGCCTCGACCCCGTCGAATCCGGCATGCGTCAGGGCGGCGACGTGCCCGTCGCCCCGGTGCTCGCGCAGGGTGGTCGCCGCCTGCCACAGCGCCAGGTGGGGCGGCGCCGGGAGCTCCAGAGCGGAGTTGGCCGCGCAGAGCGGCCGGCCCGGGGCGCCGCAGGCGGAGGCGGCGGTCGCAGCGAGCGACGCGGCCTCGGCGAGCTCCGGACCGTCGACCGCGTCGCCCAGCAGCGAGCGCAGCGCCGCGTCCACGCCGGCCAGCCGAGCGGCCACCGCCTCCTCGGGGGTCACCGTCTCCCATACGGAGGGAATCGCCTGTGCGACCAGGCTCGGCTTGAAGTGGTGGAAGAGAGCGGTGACCACGGCCGCCGGGACACGGCCGAGCGGGGCGGCGCGTCCGGCGAAGTAGCAGCGCCAGCCGCCCTTGAGGCCGATGTCCCCGAACGCCTCCCGCACCTGGGGCGCGTAATGGAGCACCGCGTGGTACGGCTCAAGGAGGTCACTCTCCGACCGGCTCGACATCGGCCTGGAGACCGTGAAGGGCTATCTGCGCTCGGTGATGCGCAAGCTCGGCACCCGCACCCGTTTCGAAGCCGTCACGGCGGCCCGCCGGACGGGACTGCTGCCGTGAGAGGCTGCCCGCACCCGGACCGGCGAGCGGTGGGTGCGGACAGCGCATGTACGGGTCGTCACATGGTGGGCGGAGCCGGAGCCGGAGCCGGGGGCCGGGGACGGACGTCGGAGCCCGTGCCTGCGCCGGTCAGCCGCCGGTCAGCCCCCGATCCTGGCGGCGATGACCGGCGCGAGGCGGTCGGCGATGGCGCGGTGGCCCTGGTCGTTGGGGTGGACCGAGTCGGTGAGGTCGCCGGAGGCCAGCCAGCCCGTGGTGTCGACGAAGGAGACCCGGGAGTCACCGCCCTCGGTCGCCACCCGGACGGCCGCCTCGGTCTGCGGGACATACCGTCCGCGGAAGGTCTCCAACGCGAAGATCCATGCCTGTGGATGGGCGGCACGGACCTTGCGCAGCAGGCTGCTGTAGGCCGACTGGAACTGCGCCGAACTCACCCCGTGCCCCACGTCGTTGGTGCCGAGATTGATGACGACCGCGTCGGCCCGGTAGCGGGAGGCGTCCCAGTCGGGGGTCGCCGCGTTGGGGTTGAGCTTGGTGAACTGCCGCTCCAGGCCCACACAGCCGTCCGCCGCGGCGACGAGACAGGCGCCACCCTGGGCGATCTGCGTGTGCTCGGTGCCCAGCCGCTCCCCGATCAGCCACCCGTAGGCGGTACGGGCGTTCTGCGAGGTCGTCGTGCCCACGGTGATCGAGTCGCCGACGAACTCGATCAGCCTGCCCGGCGCGGACGGTGCGAAGGTGGTCGCCCCGCTGTCGAGGACCAGGCCCTGGAAGACGGCGTCGCCACGGTAGGAGCCCGCGACCACCTGGTAGGTGACCTGGAGCGTGTGACGGCCGGCCGACAGAGCGGTCGGAGTCAGGTTCACCGTCCCCTTGACGTCGTCGTAGAACTTCACGGGCCCGTCGTCGATCCGCGCCCAGAAGTCGATCGTGCCGCGCTGCTTCAACTGGACCGTCCGGCCGGTGAACCCGACGCGGTAGTACGCGCCCGCCCAGTAGGGCGTGTACGCGGTGGTGGAGGCGGCCGTGTCCCAGCGTCCGACGAACTTGATGTTCGGGTCGCCGGGCTGGCCGGGGGCCGCGGCCTCGACGGAACGGGTGGTGTTGCCGTTCAGGGCGGCGCTGATCACGGGGGCCAGGCGGGCCGCGAACTTGGTGTGGCCGGCCTCGTTGGGGTGCCCGTTGCCGTCCTCGTAGTCGGTGCCGTCGGTGAGCCAGCCGGTCGTGTCGACGTAGCGGACCCGTGTGTCACCGGCGCCGGTGCGCGCGGCGACGGCGGCCCTGGTCTCGGTGACGTACCGCTTCTTGAGGGTCTGCACCGCGAAGAGGACCGCGTCCGGGTACTTGGCGCGGATGTCGCGCAGGAAGGCGGTGTACGCCGCCTGGAACGCGGCGCCGGACACGCCGTGTCCGATGTCGTTGGTGCCGAGGTTGACGACGACCGCGCTCGCCCGATAGCGGGAGAAGTCCCAGTCCGTGCCACCGGAGCTGGCCGACTTGAAGAACTGGCCGCCCAGACCGGTGCATCCGGACTGCCCGACCAGGCAGTAGCCGGCCCGGGCGATCTGTGTGTGCCGCATCCCCAGCCGCTCACCGGTCTTCCAGGCGTACGAGTCCAGCGCCAGGCGGTCGGTGAGGGCGCCGGCGGTGATGGAGTCGCCGACGAACTCGATCAGGCCGGACGCCGCACTCGGCGCGACCGTTCGGGCACCGGAGTCCAGGACCAGGCCCTGGAAGACGGTGTCCCCGGAGCGGTAGGCGATCCGCAGAGTGTGGGTGCCCGACGGCAGAGGCTGGGGCGTGAGGTTCACGGTGCCGCGCACGCCCGCGTGGAACACGTCGGGGCCGCCGTCGATGCTCACGTAGAAGTTGACCGCGTCCCGGGCCTTCACCTTCACCGTGGTGCCGGTGAAGGAGGTCTGTACATACGCGCCGGTCCAGCCGGCCACGGCCGTCGTGCCCGAACTCGTGTCCCAGCGGCCGACATAGGCGAGGTGGGGGTCGGACACCGAGCCGTCGCCCGGCGCGGCATGGGCCCGGGTGACTCCGGCCAGGGACAGCAGACAGGCGACGAGGACGACTGTGAGGGTGGCCGCGATGCCTCGTGCGGCCATGTGGGGGGTGGTCTGCATGGGGATCCTTTCTCACCGGATGTGGGAGCGCTCCCAGACAGCCTTCCCACAGAAGCAGTGAAACGATTCACGGTCAAGAGGTCTGGCATGGTCATGACGCGAGACCCGTTGTCGGGGGAAGCGGACCCCGGACGCCCAGCGAGCCGGGCTGGGCAAGCGTTCAAGATCTCTCTACGGTTGGTGTCCGGCTGCCCTGCGGGGCTGGACGCGTGAAGGGGTCTGTGTGGAAGCCGAGTTGGCGGCACTTGCCGCATCGGGGGCGACGACGCTGGTCGGGCTGATGGTGTCGGAGTCGTGGGAGGGCGCGAAACGCGGACTGGCCCGGTTCTTCGGACGCCGGCCCTCGGGCGACGGCGTCGAGGGAGAACTCCAGGCGTCGAGCGAGGAGTTGGGCAGCGCACGGGCGGCGGGCGACGCGAGCACCCAGGCCGAGGTCCGAGCCCGCTGGCGGCAGCGGCTGGAGGAGGTGTTCCGGGACGATCCCGGTGCCGCCGCGGAACTGGCCGCACTGCTGTCCGAGCTGGCACCGGACGCGTCCCGCACCTTCGTCAACCTGGTCGCCGGGGGCGTCTACCACGGCCCGGCCTTCCACGGATCGCACATCCACGGTGACATCACCTTCAACGTCCCGTCGGCACCGCCGTCCTCGTCGGGCGTTCCCGCCAGACCCGACCAAGTCCCTTCCGTGACAGCCCCGTTCAGTAACCGGACAGCCGACCTGGCTGTGCTCGACAGGGCGCTCGGTGCGCGAGCCGGTGCCTCCGGATCCGTCGGTGTCGGCGTACTGCACGGGCTTCCGGGCGTCGGCAAGCGCACCATGGCCCGGCAGTGGGCGCACCAGGCCCAGGGGCTGTTCCCGGACGGACAGTTGTACGTGGACTACGCGGCCCTGCGTGCCCAGTTCGGGCAGGTGGCCGCCGCCGGCGGGGATGTGTCCGAGGCCCTCGCCATGTGTCTGAGGACGATGCTGGGCAGCGACGACGGCATTCCGGGTTCGCTCGCGGAGCGGACCAACCTGTACCGGTCCTGCTCGGCGAACCGGCGTTTCCTGCTGGTCCTCGACGACGTCGACCAGCCCGCACAGGTGCGGGCGCTGATCCCCAAGGGACCGGGCAGCGCCGTACTGGTCACGAGCCAGGGCCGGCTGGGTGAACTGGCCATGGACGGGGTCCGGTTGATCCCGGTCAGGCCGTTTGACGCGCACGGCGGGCTGGCGCTGCTGACGGACCGTCTCGGCGCGGAGGCGGTCGAGGCCGAACCACGGGCCGCGGAACGCCTGGTCGAGCTGTGCGGCGGACTGCCCGTCGCCCTGCAGATCGTGGCGGCGCGGCTGGCCGCCGAGGACGGCCTGACCATGGCGGCGCTGACCGCGGAGCTGGACGACGAGGCCGACCGGCTGGCCCGGATGACACTCGAAGGAGAGGAGTTCTCGGTGTCCGCTGTGCTGGGTTCCGCCTACCGGCTGCTGCCGCCCGATGCCGCCCGGCTCCACCGACTGCTCGGGTGGCTGCCGATCGGCACGTTCGACGCCGGCGTGGCCGCCGTCGCCGCGGACATCGACACCGGGATCGCGAAACGCCTGCTGGGCGTCCTGGCCAAGGCGAGCCTGGTGGAGGCCGTGGGCGACGGCCGGTACCGCATGCACGACCTCGTACGCCTGCACGCCCGGGAGTGTGCGGTGGCGGAGGAGCCGGCGAGCGAGGAGGCGGCCCTCACGGAACGGGTGGGCACGCACTACCTCGTCCTCACCGCGTTCGCCGACCGGGCGCTCAGGCGGGACCGGTTGCGCATCGCCGACCTGTCCGACCTGCTGCGGGACGCCACCGACCCTTTCGTGGCCGTCGGTGGCCCGCCCCCGCTGGACTGGCTCGACGTGGAGCGCCACGCCATCCTCGCGGTACTGCGTACGGCCGGCCGGCATGGGCTGCACACCCTGGTCTGGCGACTGGCCGAGGCGTTCACAGCCCTGTTCCTGCACCGTCGCTACCTCGGGGCCTGGAAGGAATCCCTGGAACTGGGTGCCGACGCGGCCGCGGCCGCCGCGGGCTCGGCCCAGACGGCGGGCGAGGTCGCGGAGGCCACCGCGGCCGAGGCCAGGCTCCGCAGCCTGTTGTCGCGCCCGCTGCTGGACCTCGGGGAGAACGACCGGGCGCGAGTGGAACTGGAGACCGCCGTGGCCCGTGCGGAGGCGGCCGGTCACCTCGTCCTGCGCGCCTCCGTGCAGGAGTTCCTCGGACGGTACCGGGACCTCTTCGAGCCGTCCCGCGCCGCCGAGGCGTACCGGTACTCCCTCGAACTCAACGCCCTCGCCGAGGAACCTCGCGGAGCGGCCATCGCCGCCTACTTCCTCGGCTGCGCCCTGGACGCCCGGGGCGACCACACGGAGGCCATGGTCACCCTGTGCCGGGCACGGCAGGACCTGGCGTCCGGCGCGGAGCCGGACCTGCGGATGGCCGCCCGGGTGACCGCCGCCATCGGCGTCGTACACAGCCATCTCGGCGGGACCGAGGACGCCATCCGCGAACTGCGCGAGGCGACCCGCGCGCTGCGCGAGCAGGAGGCCACCCACTACGAGGCACAGGCCCTCGTGCAGCTCGCCGACATCGCGGAACACGCGGGAGGACACGAGGCTCTCGTGCGTGACTCCCTCCGCCGGGCCGTCGAGATCCACGAGGCGACGGGCAACCGGCTGGCGGAGAGCCTCCGTCGTCGGCTGGAAGACCTCGACGGCTGATCCCGCCGGACGCGCCACGTGCGCCGGTCGGTCGCTTCAGCGCGACCAACCCGCCGGTGCGGCGGGGCGAAGACGCAGTACGACGTCCTCGTCCCGCGCCTCACCCACCCGTAGCGCCACCCTGGCGCCGTCCAGCGGATGCCCCGCCAGCAGACAGGCGTAGACGACGGCGGACGGCAGGCCGGGCTCCATCACCGGGCCCGTGGCCGTCGCCTCCACCACCCGGCCGTCCCTGAGCCCGACCAGCCAGCCGCCACCACGCACGGCCGACGCCGTGAGGAGGCTCCCGGGCAGCCGGTCCAGCGTGTCCCCGATCCAGCGCAGAGCGCCGACCGAGGTGGTCGCGGGCTGCCGTCGGACGACCACCGAGGCGCTCTCGAACAGCCGGTGGTCGCGCTCGTCGTCCGTACACGCCAGGTGGGTGAAGGAGGCGGCCGAGTCCGGTCGTGCCGCGGCGTACGCCGAGACGGCCGACGGGAAGCGGTGCACGGTGACGGCCGGTTCCCCGCCGTCCAGCGTGACATCGGTGGTGACGTGCCATGAATTCACCGGCGAGGCGGGCGGGTCCGCCGCCGGGAGCAGCAGGGTGGGCGGTGGCGCGGACGACGGCTCCGGGAGCCTCAGCAGGCGGTAGAGGGCGGTGCGGAGCCGGGCGAGGGCCTGGCCCGGTTCGGCGAAGGCCTGCTCGGCGACCGCCGCGTACCGCTCGGGAGTGTGTTCACGTGTGACCTTCTCGATCTGCTGCGGCAGCGGCCCGCGTGGATCGAGCCGGGGTGTCACGGCCGCCATGTCGTGCACGGCCGTTCCCGGCACCGCGTCCTCGCCGAACGCGGCCAACAGCACCGGCGTGCCGGCCGACGCGCCGTACAGCGTCACCGATCCGTGGTCGCCCACGAGGACGTCCGCCGCCACCAGCGCGGGCCGCCAGGCGTGCACCGGCGGCATCAGCAGCAGGCCCGCGTCCAGGGCGGCGGCCTGCAGTGTCCGGACCTGCCATGCCCCATGGGCCGACCACACATTGGGGTGCAGGATCGCGCCGACCCGGTACTCGTCGCAGGGCAACCGCGCGAGGAGCCGGGGGAGTAGGTCAGGGTGGCTGCCCAGCAGCGAAGTGGGTCCCCAGGTCGAACTGACCATGACCAGCCGCTGATGATCCTCGACACCCAGCGCCCGCCGGTACGCCTCCCGGCGTGACCGGCTGCCGACGAGCTCGTCGAAGCATGGGTCGCCGACCAGCAGGGTCCGTCCCGCGGCCTTCGGATGGGCCGTGAGCAACTGCTCCTCCTGCGCCGGGTGCGAGACGGCCAGCCAGGCACGTCCCGTCTCCAGCAGCGAGTCCGGTACGACACCGGAGAGCCTGTCCCGCGCGCTCCGCGAGTCCGGGACGAACTTCTGGAAGCCCACGCCGTGCGGCAGCACCAGCACCGGGCAGTCGCCCTCCGGTACGCCGATGTTCTCGCTGGCGGACAGGATCAGATCGGGGGAGACGTCCCCCAGCTGCTCCCAGGGCATGACCCGGCAGCCCGTGTCGCGGAGGAGTTCGAGCACGCCGGCGTCGAACGCGGACGTGGGGTCGTGGGCGAAGACGACGGTCACCCGGCCGTCGCCCCGGAGCAGGGCGGGCAGCGTTTCGAGCACCCGTACGGTCGAGGTGACCGTACGGGCCGCGACGACCAGCGTTCGTTCGCCGTGGAAGGTGCTCCACCGATGCGCGTCGTGCCCTACCGGCACCCGGAGCGGCTGACTACCGAACACGGCAGCCGTCCCTGATAACAACCCGGCCTCCCGCGCCGGTCAGCGGCTCGCGGCTCGCGGCTCGCGGCTCGCGGCTCGCGG
>NZ_JAEMUX010000037.1 GCF_016598475.1 Streptomyces adelaidensis | reverse complement strand
GGTCCTGGGGGCCGGCGCACGTGCCGCTGCCGTTGCACCACGGTCAGCACCGCCCCGACCTCTACCGCTGACGGACTACGTCCCCTCGGTAGGCGAACCACCGCGTCCGTCGGACAGATCCAGCAGCACCTTGGAGGCGACCGTGCGGTCCTGAGCCGTGTCGAACGCCGCGACGGACCGCTCCAGCGGGAAGGTGTGGGTGACGACCGGCTCGACGGGCAACCCCTGGCCCAGCAGAGACAGGGCCTCGTCGAACTCGGTGTCGAAGCGGAAGGCACCGCGCAGTTCGAGTTCACGGGTGACCGCGACATTGCCCAACAGCCCGATCTCGCCGGGCGGCAGCAGCCCGAGCATGACGACGGTCCCGCCACGCCGCACCCGTTCCACGCAGCTGCGCAGCCCGGCCGGCGCCCCGGACGCCTCGACGGCGACATCGAAGACACCGGCCCAGGCGGGATCGCCGGCCCGGTCCGCGCGTACGGTGGCGGTCGCGCCCACCTCGGTGGCGATACGCAGCGGTTCGTCGTGGAGGTCGCTGACGACGATCTCGGTGGCGCCGCCGTGCCGCAGCGCCGCCACGACCAGGCAGCCGATCGGGCCCGCCCCCGTGACGAGCACCCGCTTGCCGCGCACCTCGCCCGCCCGGCGCACGGCGTGCAGGGCCACCGAAAGCGGCTCGGCGAGCACGGCCCGGCGCAGGCTCAGCCCGGGCGGCAGCGGCCGGATCTGGTCGGCGGGCACGGTGATGAACTGCGCGAAGCCGCCCTGGACGTGCGGGGTGTGGGCGGCGCTGCCCAGATAGCGGGTGTGGGCGCAGATGTTGCGCCTGCCGCGGGCGCACTCGGGGCAGACCCCGCAGGGGGTCGCGGGATGGATGGCCACGGCGGTGCCCGTCGCCGGCGCGGCCGGCCCGTCGACGCCCGGACCGAGGGCGGCGACATGGCCGACCACCTCGTGGCCGAGCACCATGGGCTCGCTCACCGCGAAGTCCCCCACCCGGCCCCGGTGGTAGTAGTGCAGATCGGAACCGCAGATCCCGCCGAGCGCGACGGCCACCGCGATCTCACCCGGCGCGGGTCCGGCGTAAGGCCGCTCCTCCACCCGGAGATCGCCGGCTCCGTGGACAACGCACGCGTGCATGGGGCTCCTTGAGGGTTCGGCCGGTTCACAGGACGGAGTGTCGGTTCACGGGACGGAGAGCCGGGTCACGGGACGGAGAGCCGGTTCACAGGACGGAGTGCCGGTTCACAGGACGGAGTGCCGGTTCACAGGACGGAGAGCATGCCACCGTCGACGTACAGCAGTTGCCCGTTGACGAAGTCGGAGGCGGGGGAGGAGAGGAAGAGCAGGGCGCCGACGAGGTCCTCGACCCTGCCCCAGCGGCCGGCCGGCGTCCGCCCCCGCACCCAGGCGCTGAACTCCTCGTCCGCGACCAGCGCCGAGGTCAGCTCGGTGTCGAAGTAGCCGGGGCCGATGCCGTTGACCTGGATGCCGCGCGGCCCGAGGTCGGCGCACATGCCCTTGGTGAGCATCTTCAGGCCGCCCTTGGTCGCCGCGTAGGGCGCGATCCCCGGGCGTACCGCCTCGCTCTGCAGCGAACAGATGTTGATGATCTTGCCGTGGCCCCGGGGGACCATACGGCGGGCGACCTCGCGGCCGACGAGGAAGGCGCTGGTGAGGTTGGTGTGAAGCAGGCCGTGCCAGTCCTCGTCGGTGAAGTCGAGGAAGGCGGCGCGGCGTTGGGCGCCGGTGTTGTTGACCAGGATGCCGATCGGTCCGGCCCGGTCCTCGATCCGGGCGACGGCGGCGGCGACCGCGGCGGAGTCGGTGACGTCGAACGCCTCCGCGAGGACCGCGTCGCCGTAGACCCCGGCCAGCTCTTCGCGGGCGGCCTCCAGGACGACGGTGTCGCGGCCGTTGAGGACGACCGTGACACCGGCCTCCAGCAGACCCCTGGCCAGCGCCAGACCGATACCGCGGCTAGATCCGGTGACCAGGGCGACCTTGCCGGTGACGTCGAAGAGGGGATGGCTCATCTGTCTCGTCCTCTGCCTCGTCCATGTTTCCATTGAGTGGAAAAGATATCTGCTCAGTGGAAAACATCGTGGGTGTGGCGGGAGTGAGATGTCAACCACCGGGTACCTTTGCCGCTGTGAGCACCAGCGAGGTACCGGTCGATGTGGTCGGACGGGTGATCCGGCTGCTCGTCCTGGTCGGCGAGCACCCGCACGGCATCACGCTGTCCGAACTGGCCCGCGCCAGCGGCGTCCCCGTCAGCACGGCCCACCGGCTGGTCAACTCCCTCTGCCGCGAGGGCCTGGTGGAGTTCGAGCCGGACGGCAAGCGCTACAAGCCGGGCCTCGGACTGTTCCGACTCGGCCAGCAGGCGGGCCAGGTGTACGGATTCGCCGGCACCGCCCTTCCCGTGATGCAGCGCGTGACGCGGCAGACCGAGGAAGCCACCCTGATGTCCGTCCTCGACGGCACCCGGCACCTGTACGTGCACTACGTGGACGGCCCCCTCCCGGTCGGCGTCCGCAGCGACCCGGGCCACCACGGTCCGCTGCACTGCACCTCGATGGGCAAGATCCTCATGGCCTTCGCCGCCGACGACGTACGCGCCGACCTCCTGGACCGCGTCGAACTCACCCCGCACGGACCCAACAGCATCACCGACCGCGACGTCCTGCGCGCCGAGGTCGCCCGCGCCGCCGAACGCGGCTACGCCACCGCCGACGAGGAACACCACCCCGGCCTGCGTGCCGTGGCGGTCCCGATCCTGCGACCCGACGGCAGCCTCTTCGCCGCCCTCTCCACCGCCGCGCCCGCGTTCCGCCGCACCATGGACGATCTCGTCGCCATGGTCCCGGTGCTCCGCACGGCGGCGGCCGAACTGGGCGTCCGGCTGCCCGCCCGCTGACCCGCACTCCGCGCCGCGCCCGGCGGGCATCCTCACCCCAGAGGGCGCACCGCGCGTCCACCGCTGGGAGGGCTGACGGACATGGGAAACCCCGACGGAAAGCGGCCGGGACTGCTCGAAGGGAAGACCGCGCTGGTCACCGGGGCCGGCACCGGCATCGGCCGGGAGACGGCGCTGCAACTCGCCGCGGAGGGTGCGACAGTCGTCCTCGTCGGGCGCCGCCAGTACGTCCTCGACGAGGTCGCCACCGTCATCGAGGAGAACGGCGGCACGGCCCTCGCCCGCTCCACACACGTGGAGAACGCGGACGAGGTACGGGAGTTGGTCGACTGGACCCGGGACACGGCCGGCCCCGTCGACATCCTCGTCAACAACGCGGGCGTGGGCGGCCAGGTCCTCGACGTCCGCTGGACCGGAGAGGACGAGTGGAACGCCGTCATGGGCGTCAACCTCACCGCGGTCTACCTGCTCACCCAGGCCGTGCTCCCGGACATGCTGGAGCGCGGCGGCGGCTCGATCATCACGGTGTCCTCGCTCGCCGCGATACGGCCCACCCTCCTCGGCGGAGCCCCGTACGGCGCTGCGAAGGCGGGCGTACGCAACTTCATGGCCTACCTGCGCAACACCTTCCGCGACGACCTGATCCGCGCCACCTGCATCCTCCCCGGCGCCGTCGACACCCCGATCCTGGACGACCGTGCCGCCCCGCCGAGCGAGGAACAGCGGGCGGCCATGGTGCAGCCGCAGGACGTGGCACGGGCCGTACTGCTGTGCGCGACGCTGCCCCGGCGGACGGTCGTGGAGGAGCTGGTGATCGCGCCGACCGCCGCCCCCGAGGGCCCGTTCCACAAGCCTTAGGGCCGGAAGGGTACGGACAGTGACAGCGACGCGAAACGTCCGGGCCGGCCCGTGTGGGCCGACCCGGACGTCGGGGTGCTGCCAGGGCCTGTCGCGGCCCCAGGTCTGACGGGATCAGACCAAGTCGAAGCGGTCCAGGTCGGAGACCTTGGCCCACGCCGCGACGAAGTCGTTCACGAACTTCTCCTTGGCGTCGTCGCTCGCGTAGACCTCGGCGAGGGCGCGGAGCTCGGAGTTGGAGCCGAAGACGAGGTCGGCACGGGTGCCGGTCCACTTGACGTCACCGGTGGCGGCGTCACGGCCCTCGAAGAGGGTCTGGTCCTCGGACGTGGACTTCCAGGTCGTCCCGAAGTCGAGCAGGTTGACGAAGAAGTCGTTGGTGAGCTTGCCCGGGGTGTCGGTGAAGACGCCGTGCGAGGACTGGGCGTGGTTGGCACCCAGGACGCGCAGGCCACCGACGAGGGCGGTCATCTCGGGGGCGCTGAGGGAGAGCAGGTTCGCCCTGTCGAGCAGCAGGTACTCGGCGGGGAGGCGGTTGCCCTTGCCCTGGTAGTTGCGGAACCCGTCGGCCGCCGGCTCCAGCGCGGCGAAGGACTCCACGTCCGTGTGCTCCTCGGTCGCGTCCACGCGGCCGGGGGTGAAGGGCACCTCGACGTCGTGACCGGCGTCCTTGGCGGCCTTCTCGACCGCGGCGGCACCGCCGAGGACGATCAGGTCGGCCAGGGAGACCTTCTTGGCGCCGGAGTTGAACTCCGCCTGGACGCCCTCGAGAGCGGTCAGGACGTGACGCAGCTCCTCGGGGTTGTTGACCTCCCAGCCGCGCTGGGGCTCCAGGCGCAGACGGGCACCGTTGGCGCCGCCGCGCTTGTCGCTGGAGCGGAAGGTGGAGGCCGAGGCCCACGCGGTGGAGACCAGCTGCGAGACGGTCAGACCCGAGGCGAGCAGCTTGGCCTTGAGCGCCGCGATGTCGGCGGCGTCGATGACCTCGCCCCCGGCCTGAGGCAGCGGGTCCTGCCACAGCAGGGTCTCCGCCGGCACCTCGGCGCCGAGGTACTGCGACTTCGGGCCCATGTCACGGTGGGTCAGCTTGAACCAGGCGCGGGCGAAGGCGTCCGCGAACTGCTCCGGGTTCTCGTGGAACCGGCGGGAGATCGGGCCGTAGATCGGGTCGAAGCGCAGCGACAGGTCCGTCGTGAGCATGTTCGGCGCGATCTTCTTCGACGCGTCGTGGGCGGCCGGGACGGTGCCCTCGCCCGCGCCGTCCTTCGGCTTCCACTGGTTGGCGCCGGCGGGGCTCTGTGTCAGCTCCCACTCGTAGCCGAAGAGGTTCTCGAAGAAGTTGTTGCTCCACTGGGTCGGCGTGGTGGTCCAGGTGACCTCCAGGCCGGACGTGATGGCGTCCGCGCCCTTGCCGGTGCCGAAGCTGTTCTTCCAGCCGAAGCCCTGCTCCTCCATCGAGGCGGCCTCGGGGTCGTTGCCGACGTTGTCCGCCGGGCCCGCGCCGTGGGTCTTGCCGAAGGTGTGGCCACCGGCGATGAGGGCGACGGTCTCCTCGTCGTTCATCGCCATGCGGCGGAACGTCTCACGGATGTCGCGGGCCGCGGCCAGCGGGTCCGGGTTGCCGTTGGGGCCCTCCGGGTTGACGTAGATGAGGCCCATCTGAACGGCGCCGAGCGGGTTCTCCAGCTCACGGTCGCCGGTGTAGCGCTGGTCGTCGAGCCACGTGGTCTCGGGACCCCAGTACACGTCCTCCTCGGCCTCCCAGACGTCCGCGCGGCCGCCGCCGAAGCCGAACGTCTCGAAGCCCATCTGCTCCAGCGCGACGTTGCCCGTGAGGATCATGAGGTCGGCCCAGGAGATGCTCTGGCCGTACTTCTTCTTCACCGGCCACAGCAGACGGCGGGCCTTGTCCAGGTTGCCGTTGTCCGGCCAGCTGTTGAGCGGGGCGAAGCGCTGCTGACCGGCGCCGGCGCCGCCGCGGCCGTCACTGATGCGGTACGTACCGGCGCTGTGCCAGGCCATACGGATCATCAGCGGGCCGTAGTTGCCGAAGTCGGCCGGCCACCAGTCCTGCGAGGTGGTCAGTACCTCGGCGATGTCCTGTTTGACGGCCGCGAGGTCGAGGTTCTTGAACGCCTCGGCGTAGTCGAACTCCTCGCCCAGGGGGTTGGACACGGCGGGGTTCTTGGCAAGGATCTTCAGGTTGAGCCGCTCCGGCCACCACTGGCGGTTACCGCCACCCTGAGTCGGGTGCGCGGCGCGCCCGTGAGCGACCGGGCAGCCACCCGTCTCCTCGGGCTTCGCGTCTGTGACGATCGCGTCGTGGTTCTCAGTCATGGGAGTCCTTCCGAACTGGGTAAATCACGTTGCTGAAATGCTGGCTTCGGAACATTGGGGGCACAGGCCCCAGTAGATGACCTCGGCCTCGTCGATCGCGAAGCCCTGGTCGTCGGACGCGGTCAGGCACGGGGCGTGGCCGACCGCGCAGTCGACGTCGACCACGGCACCGCACGAGCGGCACACGAGGTGGTGGTGGTTGTCCCCGACACGGCCCTCGTACAGGGCCGGGCTGCCGGGTGGTTCGAGGCGGCGTACGAGTCCGGCGCCGGACAGCGCGTTCAGAGCCTCGTACACGGCCTGGAGCGAAATATGGCCCACACGATCGCGCACGCCGGCGGCGATCGCTTCGACGCCGAGGTGGTCGCCGTCCCGGACGGTTTCCAGCAACGCGACGCGCGCGGCCGTCACCCGCAGGCCGGCACCGCGCAGCTCCTCGGCGGTGTTCGGAGGCTGGGATGCGGTCATGGCGACCAACCTACCCTCATAAACACGAAGAGTTCAAGAAAACGAATGACCCAAGTTTAGAAGGCCGCACGGAAAGCCGGCTGTGAACCGACCGAGGCGGCCGATACAGCCTCCCACCTGGGACGACCGCCGCTGCTCGGGTCGGGGCTCCCGGGGTGTCCGGTCCGGCCGGGATGCCGTCGAGGGGTTGATTCCGCTGGAGGGAGGGGGTCTACGGGGCCAGAGTGGCCTGCCGACGGCGTTCTCGGCGGCACCCGCCTCGCCATCGCCGGCGCCGCCGGAGGCATCCCCCGGGCGAGGCGGTCAGCCCAGGGTGAGGAGGGTGATCGCCATCGCCGCGCCGAGGAGGCCGACCGTCTGCCGGGTGCTCACGCGTTCATGGAGCAGGGTGAGGCCGAGGACCGTGGGGACGGCCGGGTAGAGGGAGGCCAGGAGGACCACGACGGACAGCATCTGTCGCTGCGCCGCCCACAGGTAGAGGAGCAGGGCGAGCGCGGCCCCCGCGCCGGTCGCGGTCGCCTTCCCCCACACCTGCGGCGGCTGACGGAACCGCCCGGCATGCCGCCACAGGCCGGGCAGCAGGAGTACGACCGCGGCCACCCGCCCCGCGACCACCGGCCACACCCCGCTCCCGGCACCGGCCTGGGCCAGCCCGAGATACTGCACCGCCACCCCGAAACTGGCGAGGACCCCGTCCAGGGTCGCCCCCGCCCCGGCCCCGGGCCCCATACCCGTCTCACCCCGGCCGCCCGTCGCCCGACACCAGCCACAGCGCCGGCACCGTGACGCAGATGCCCAGCCACGCCACGGCGGCGGGCCGGTCACCGAGCAGAAGGACGCCGCACAGCACGGACAGCGCCACCCCGGTGACGGCGCTCACCGGCACGACCACGCTCATGCTGCCCCGGCTCAGTCCCCGGTTGAGATACGTCATGGCCGCACCGCTGCCGAGGCCGGACAGCGCACCCGACAGCGCATCCGGGAGCCGCACATCGGGCGCCGGCGCCAGGAGCGCCACCACGAGCGCCAGCAGCAGGCCCCACGCCTGGCCGAGCAGGGTGACCACGGCGAAGTGCACCCGGCGGGACAGCAGCCCGCCGGCGAAGTCGACGATGCCGTACAGGGCGGCGGACGCGAGGGCGAGGAGGGCGGCCATTCAGTCGTGGGTGCCCCGTACGCGCGATTCCATGATGGATCAGGGACGGAGCGGGTACTCGGGAACGAGTTCCGAGCCGACTCCCGGTGAAGGAGGTCGCCTCGCATGACCCCCATCAAGCACGCGAGCGCCACGAAGCACCCGACTTCGACGCAGGCTCCCTCCGCGGAGGCCCGCGCCTACGACGCCGAGCCGTATCTGCCCAGCCGCGGCGGTCTCCCCGCCCACCGCCGAGCCGCGGCCGACTGCCGGGGCTGCCCCCTCCACGAGGACGCCACCCGGACGGTCTTCGGCAAGGGGGACGAATCCGCGCGGCTCCTCCTGGTCGGTGAACAGCCGGGGGACCAGGAGGACAGACAGGGCGAGCCCTTCGTCGGACCCGCCGGGCGGCTGCTGCGGCGGGCGCTGGACGAGTCCGGGATCGACATGGACACGACCTACGTGACCAACGCGGTCAAGCACTTCAAGTTCACCCGGCCCGCGGGCGGCGGCAAACGCCGCATCCACAAGGCGCCCGACCTGCGCGAGGTCGCCGCCTGCGGCCCCTGGCTGCGCGCCGAACTGCGCCTGGTGCGACCGGAAGTGGTCGTGGCCCTCGGCGCGACCGCGGGCAAGGCACTGCTCGGCAACTCCTTCCGGGTCACCAAGGACCGGGGCGCGCTGCTCCCCATGCCCTCCGGCCAGGAGGACGGTCCCTACGTCGTCGCCACGCTCCACCCCTCGGCCGTACTCCGCGCCGACGACCGCGAGGGCGCGTACGCGGGACTGATCTCGGACCTGAAGGTGGCCGCGCAAGCCTTGGCCGAGCGTGAGCCGTGATCCCAGCCGTGATCCCTGGCCCTGACCCCTACGGCTTGCGCCCCACACCACCGAAGCAGTCCACCTCCTCCACCACTTCCACGCCCTCCACCTCATCCGAGCCGCTCCGCGCGGCCCGCCACCGGCCGACCGACACGAGCCCCGGCTCCACAAGGTCCAGCCCGTCGAAGAAACGGGCGAGCTGCTCGGGGGAACGATTGACGCGCGGATTGTCGCTCGCCCCGTTCCAGTGCTCGACCATCGCCCGCATCGCTTCCGGCCGGTACACCTCGGTGCTGTCGCCGAGAACCAGATGGCTGCCGGAGGGCAGGGCGTCGAGGAGCCGTGCGACGACGTCGTACGCGCTCTCGTCGGGCACATGGGCGGTGATGCCGAGAAGCATGAGGGCGACGGGGCGGGTGAGGTCCAGGGTGTGGGCGGCGCGTTCGAGGATGACGTCGGGATCGCGGAGGTCGGCGTCGATGAACGCGGTGGCGCCCTCGGGAGTGCTGGTGAGCAGGGCCGTGGCGTGGGCGAGGACGGTCGGGTCGTGGTCGACGTAGACGATCCGGGAGTCGCGGGCGATCCGCTGCGCGACCTCGTGGGTGTTGTCCTGCGTGGGCAGCCCGGTGCCGATGTCGAGGAACTGGCGTAAGCCGGCCGCCTCGGTCAGATGCGCGACCGTGCCGCGCAGGAAGGCACGCTGAGCGCGGGCGATCTCGACGATCTGCGGGTTCATCCGGCGGATCTCTTCACCTACCTGCCGGTCGATCTCGTAGCAGTCCTTGCCGCCGAGCCAGTAGTTCCAGATCCGGGCCGAGTGCGGGACGTTGCTGTTGATCACCGGACGGTCAAGTGGCATGGAAACTCCCCGTGTTGACGTGTGCGGGCGCCACTCAACCTAACAAGATCGTCGCGTGTGTGATCAGTGGTCGGCCGCAGGGCCGACCACCCACCGGCGAGATCCGGCCGACCCCCTGGGCCGCGCCGACACATCGAAGGAGTCGAAACCCTAGCCGCCGCTCCCGCTTCCGTTCCCACTCCCGCTCACCAGAACCACTTCCAGCGTGCGCGGACCGTGCACCCCTTCCACCCGGTCAAGCTCGATGTCGCTGGTGGCGGACGGGCCGGAGATCCAGGTCAACGGGCGTGTCGGGTCGAGCTGTTCGAGCGCCTGCGGCACCGACGACACGACCTGCTCCGGCACGCGTACGACGCAGATGTGGTGGTCGGGCACGAGCGTGATCCGGCGGCGCCCCTGGTCCGGTGAGCCGTCGAGGACGATGGTGCCGGTCTCGGCGACGGCGAGCGCGCAGGCGGTGACGACGCTGTCGACGCCGTCCAGCTCGTGCGCCGTGCTGTCCACACGGTCCGGGACCCGCGTCACCTCGGTCGCCGCCAGCCACTCCGCACGCAGCCCCGGCGGCACGAGCACCGTCCGTGAGCCGTGCTCGCGCAGGAGCCGGGCGACGACCTCGGCGAGCCCGTCGGCGTCCGTGCGGTGCACGAGCGCCCGGTAGTCCGCCAGGTTCTCGGCCAGCAGATCCACCGTCTCCTCGACGCTCCGCTCGCCGTGCTCACGCAGATAGTCGCGCTGAACCGCCTGCTCGTAAGGCGTGTCGTCCCGCGGTACGTCGGCGAGGGCGCGCCGCACCCGGCCGAGGATCAGATCCCTGCTGCTCACTTCCCGGTGTCCTTTCCGCCGCTCGTCGATCCGCCACTCATACGTTCATCGCCGCGTCCGCCGTTCGTCCGCTGCCACCAGTCGCGGAACGGCTCGGCCGGCAGCGCCGGCAGATCACGGCTCGCGCTCCACGCCTTGCCGGGACCGGGCAGCGTACGGGGATGGAAGCGGCGGGTGCGGGACGCGACCCGCTGGCCGGTGCGCAGTGCGCCGGGGTGACTGAACGCCCAGCGCGCCGCGCGCATCGCCGCCCGCTCGGCGGCGTGCCCCTTCGCGGGCTTGAGGACGACCTTGGCGCCCTGCTCCGTCGCCGGGCCGCCCTGCGCGATCCGCTCCCGCAGATGCACCAGCACCTCCGGGATGTCGATGGCGACCGGGCACACCTCGTAGCAGGCGCCGCACAGCGAGGAGGCGTACGGCAGGGAGGCGTCGACCTCGCTTCCCGTGCCCCGGAGCTGGGGGCTGAGGATGGCCCCGATCGGGCCCGGGTAGACCGAGCCGTACGCGTGGCCGCCCGCCCGCTCGTACACCGGGCAGACGTTGAGACACGCCGAGCAGCGGATGCAGCGCAGGGCCTGACGGCCGACCTCGTCGGCGAGCGTGTCGGTGCGGCCGTTGTCGATGAGGACGAGATGGAAGGTGCTCGGGCCGTCCTCGTCCGTGGTGCCGGTCCAGGTGGAGGTGTACGGGTTCATCCGCTCGGCGGTCGAGGAGCGGGGGAGGGTCTGGAGGAAGACCTCCAGGTCCTGCCAGGTCGGCACGATCTTCTCGATGCCGACGACCGAGATGAGGGTCTCGGGGAGGGTCAGGCACATCCGGCCGTTGCCCTCGGACTCCACGACGACCAGGGTGCCCGTGTCGGCGACCATGAAGTTGGCGCCGGAGACGCCGACCTTGGCACGCAGGAACTTCTCCCGCAGATGCAGCCGCGCGGCGTCCGCCAGCTCGGCGGGCGTGTCGGTGAGGCCCTCGGGGGCGGGGCGGCCCCACTCGCTCATCTCCCGCGCGAAGATGTCCCGGATCTCGCCCCGGTTGCGGTGGATCGCCGGCACGAGGATGTGCGAGGGCCGGTCCTTGCCCAGCTGCACGATGAGTTCGGCGAGATCGGTCTCGTAGGCGTGGATGCCCTCGGCCTCCAGCGCCTCGTTCAGCCCGATCTCCTGCGTGGCCATGGACTTGACCTTGACGACCTCGCTCTCACCGGTCGCCTTGACGAGATACGTGACGATCCGGTTGGCCTCGTCCGCGTCGGCGGCCCAGTGGACCGTGCCGCCCGCCGCCGTGACCGACTCCTCCAGCTGGACCAGATACCGGTCGAGATGACGGAGCGTGTGGTCCTTGATCTGCTTGCCCGCCTCGCGCAGCTCGGCCCAGTCCGGCACCTCCGCGACCGCGGCCTCGCGTTTCGCGCGGATGGTGTGGGTGGCGTGGCGGAGATTGCCGCGCAGGGTCGTGTTGTGCACGGCTTCCCGGGCCGCCTTCGGGAAGGCCGGCATGCCGACGAACGTCCCGCTCATCCCAGGGGCTCCTTCTCTGTACTGGCGAGGATCTCCGCGATGTGCACCGGCCGCATGCTCGTGCGCAGCCGGGTCATCGTGCCGCCGATGTGCATCAGGCACGAGTTGTCGGCCGCGCACAGCACGTCGGCGCCCGTCGACTCGGCGTTGCGCACCTTGTCCGTGCCCATCGCCGCCGAGACATCGGAGTTCTTGACGGCGAACGTGCCGCCGAAGCCGCAGCACTCCTCGGCTCCGGGCAGCTCCACCAGCTCCAGCCCCTTCACCGCCTGGAGCAGCCGCCGAGGCCGCTCGCCCAGGCCCAGGCTGCGCAGCCCGTGACAGGTCGGGTGGTACGTCACCTTGTGCGGGTAGTACGCCCCGACATCCGTCACCCCCAGCACGTCCGCCAGGAACTCGGTCAGCTCGTACGTCTTCGGCACGACCGGCGCGAGCGTCCGCGCCAGGGTGTCTCCCCGGCCCTCCGCCCGCGCCCGCTCACCCATGCGCGGATACAGCTCCCGCACCATGGCCCCGCAGGAGCCGGACGGCGTCACGATCGCCTCGTACTCCCGGAATACATCGGAGAACTTCCGGGCCAGCGGCTCGGCCTCATGCCGGTATCCCGTGTTGTAGTGGGCCTGCCCGCAGCAGGTCTGACCCATCGGGAAGTCGACGTCGACGCCCAGCCTGGTCAGCAGTTTCACCACGGCACGGCCGGTGTCCGGATAGAGCGTGTCGTTGACACAGGTCAGGAACAGGGCGACACGCATCGCGGCTCCTCGGGGGTCGGTCATCGGATGAGTGCAGAGTACGGCGTGGCTGAGCGAAGGGCGAGAGGCCCCGCTCACTCCTGGTCCCCGCTCACCTTTCGGTGAGCCGGTCCTCCGCCGCACGCCAGGCCGCCGGGTCGCCCTGCGGCTCGTACCGCACCAGCGGCTGGGTACGGGCGAGGAGGCCCCGCATCGAGGCCCGGTCACGCACCACACCGTGGGCGCGGGCCTGGACGAGGACGTTGCCCAGAGCCGCCGCCTCCGCCGGTCCCGCCACCACCGGCAGCCCGCAGGCGTCGGCGGTGAGCTGGCAGAGCAGGGCGTTGCGGGTGCCGCCGCCGACGATGTGGACGACGTCCACAGGGTGGTCGGCGAGGGCCTGGGCCTCGGCGACGGCCCGCCGGTGGGCGAGCGCCAGCGAGTCGAGGATGCAGCGGGTGATCTCGGCGGGCGTCCCCGGAACGGGCTGCCCCGACTCCCGGCACGCCCCGGCGATCCGCTCCGGCATCCGGCCGGGCGCCAGGAACGCCGAGTCCCCGGCGTCCACGACCGACCGCAGCGCCGGCACAGCCGCCGCGGCCCGCAGCAGCTCTCCGAGGTCCGGGTTCCCCCACTCCCGTACGCACTCCTGGAGCAGCCAGAGCCCCATGATGTTCCGGAGATAGCGGACCGTGCCGTCGAGCCCCAGCTCGTTGGTGAAGTTGGCGGCCCGGCTCGCCTCGGTCAGCACCGGCGCGTCCAGCTCCAGGCCGGCCAGCGACCAGGTGCCCGTGCAGATGTACGCGAAGCGTTCACCTGCGGTGGCCGGGACGGCCGCGACCGCCGAAGCGGTGTCGTGCGACCCGACGGTCGTCACCGGCACGGGCCCGGTCAGCCCGGTCTCCTCCAGCACCTCGGCCCGGAGCAGGCCCGCCGGATCGCCGGGCCGCCGCAGCGGCGCGAACAGCTTCAGGTCGACACCGAGCCGCTCCGCCACGTCGTAGGACCAGTCACGCGTCCGCGGATCGATCAACTGCGTCGTGGAGGCGTTGGTGAGCTCGGTGCCCTGCTCGCCCGTGAGCCAGTACGTCAGCAGATCGGGGATGAGCAACAGCCGCTCCGCGTAAGCCAGTTGGGCGGCGGACCGGGCGGCGACCAGCTGGTACAGGGTGTTGAAGGGCGCGTACTGCAACCCGGTCGCCGCATACAGCTCGGAGGCGGGTACGGTGGCCCACACCTTCTCCGCGACGCCCTCGGTACGGGTGTCGCGGTAGTGCACCGGGTTGCCGAGCAGGGCACCGTCGGTGTCCAGCAGCCCGTAGTCGACGGCCCAGCTGTCGATGCCGACGGAGTCGACCCGCCCGGCCGCCTTCAGCCCGTCGAGCACTCCCGCGTACAGCGAGAGCACGTCCCAGCGCAGCCCCTCCGGGGTCCGCACCGGCCGGTTCGGGAACCGGTGGGCCTCGACCAGCTCCAGCGAGTCCCGCCCCGCCCGGCCGACCATGACCCGCCCACTGGACGCGCCCAGGTCGACCGCCGCGTACGACTTCACGCCCGCGTTCATGGCCGTACTCACCGCAGGAACGCGGCGGCGACGCCGGCGTCGACCGGGACGTGCAGACCGGTGGTGTGGGTCAGCTCCCCGCCCGTCAGGGCGAACACCGCGTTCGCCACGTGCTCGGGCAGCACCTCGCGCTTGAGGATGGTCCGCTGGGCGTAGAACTCGCCCAGCTTCTCCTCCTCGATCCCGTAGGTCGCCGCACGCTGGGCACCCCAGCCCGCCGCGAAGATCCCGGAGCCGCGTACGACACCGTCCGGGTTGACCCCGTTGACACGGATGCCGTGCTCACCCAGCTCGGCGGCCAGCAGCCGCACCTGGTGCGCCTGGTCGGCCTTGGTGGCGGAGTAGGCGATGTTGTTGGGCCCGGCGAAGACCGCGTTCTTCGAGGCGATGTAGACGATGTCGCCGCCCAGCCCCTGCGCGATCATCACCCGCGCGGCTTCTCGCGACACGAGGAACGAACCGCGCGCCATGATGTCGTGCTGGAGGTCCCAGTCCCTCGCCGTCGTCTCAAGCAGCGGCTTGGAGATGGAGATGCCCGCGTTGTTGACGACGAGATCCACACCGCCGAAGGCCAGCGCGGCGGCCTTGAAGGCGCCGGCGATCTGCTCCTCGTCCGTCACGTCAACGGTCACGGCCACGGCCTTGTCCGCCCCGCCCAGCTCCTCGGCGACGGCGGCGGCGTTCTCCGCGTCGAGATCGGCGACGACGACACACGCGCCTTCGGCGACCAGCCGATGCGCGATCGCCTTGCCGATCCCGCTCCCCGCACCCGTGACGAGCGCGACGCGCGTGGCGAGCGGCTTCGGCTTGGGCATCCGCTGAAGCTTGGCCTCCTCCAGCGCCCAGTACTCGATGCGGAACTTCTCCGACTCCTCGATCGGCGCGTACGTCGACACCGCCTCGGCGCCCCGCATCACGTTGATCGCGTTGACATAGAACTCGCCGGCCACCCGCGCGGTCTGCTTGTCCTTGCCGAAGCTGAACATGCCCACACCCGGGACCAGCACGATCGCCGGGTCGGCACCGCGCATCGCGGGGGAGTCGGGCTCGGCGTTCCGCCGGTAGTAGGCGGCGTACTCCTCCCGGTACTCGGCGTGCAGCTCCTTCAGCCGCGCGAGCGCCGAGTCCAGGTCGGCCGTGGGCGGCAGATCGAGAACGAGCGGCCGGACCTTCGTACGAAGGAAGTGGTCGGGGCAGGACGTGCCGAGCGCGGCGAGCCGCGGGTGCTCCGCACTGGCCAGGAAGTCGAGGACGACCTCCGCGTCGGTGAAGTGCCCGACCTGCGGCTTGTCCTGCGAGGCGATGGCCCGGATGTGCGGCGCCAGCACGGCTGCCCGCTCCCGGCGCTCCGAGGCCGCCAGGGCCGCGTATCCCTCGATGACCGGCCCGAACGGCTCCGCCTTCCCCCGCTCGACGAGGAACTCCTCGGCGGTACGGATGATCCGCAGCGAGTTCCGCTCGCACTCCTCGGCCGTGTCACCCCAGGCGGTGATCCCGTGCCCGCCCAGCACACACCCGATGGCCTGTGGGTTCTCCCGCTTGACCGCCGCGATGTCCAGCCCCAGCTGGAACCCCGGCCGCCGCCACGGCACCCACACCACACTGTCCCCGAAACACTCGGCGGTCAGCTTCTCCCCATCGGCCGCGCAGGCGAGCGCGATCCCGGAGTCCGGGTGCAGATGATCGACATGGGCCGCGTCCACGAGCCCGTGCATGGCCGTGTCGATCGACGGCGCAGCCCCGCCCTTGCCGTGCAGGCAGTAGTCGAACGCGGCGACCATCTCGTCCTCGCGCTCGACGCCCGGATACACCTCCACGAGCGCCCGCATCCGGTCCAGCCGCAGCGCCGCCAGCCCTGCCTCGGTCAGCGTGCCCAGGTCACCCCCGGACCCCTTCACCCACATCAGCTCGACGTCACCACCGGTCACGGGGTCCGTGTCGGTCCCCTTGGCGGACGTGTTGCCACCGGCGTAGTTGGTGTTCCGGGGATCGGCACCGAGCCGATGAGACCGGGCGAGAAGAGCGGCGGCTTCGGGATGGGTTGCCATGTGCGATCAATCCTTACGGTGACGTATGTACTAGGGGGACTGCGGCGCCCAAAGGGGCGCGGGGAACTGCGCGACCAGCCACAACCGGCCCGCAGCCTGCGACCGGCGGTTACCCGGCAGACGAGAGGCAGCAATCGGCTTCAGCCCAGCGCAGCGGTCACGCCCCCCAACCCGCCTGCTCTCCACCTACCCGCTCCTCAACGATCTTCGAGGCCCACCCGGACGCCCGGTACGCAGCCATCGGGTCGGGGTCCAGCCCCATCTCCTTGCGCACCTCACGAAGCAACGGCCGCACATCGGTGTTGTACGCGTCCATCACCACGGCGTTGGCCTCGAGCACATCCCCGGTCTGCTGAGCAACAGCAAGGGCCTCCCGGTCGACCAGCAGCGCCTTCGCCGTGGCCTCCTGCACATTCATCACCGACCGGATGATCGCCGGGATCTTCGCCTCGATGTTGTGGCACTGGTCGAGCATGAACGCGACCTCGGGAGTGAACCCGCCGCCCCGCACGACCTCGTACATGATCCGGAAGAGCTGGAACGGGTCGGCCGAGCCCACCATCAGGTCGTCGTCCGCGTAGAACCGGGAGTTGAAGTCGAACGCGCCGAGCTTCCCCTCCCGCAGCAGCGTCGCCACGATGAACTCGATGTTCGTCCCCGGCGCGTGATGCCCGGTGTCGACGACGACCTGCGCCTTCGGCCCGAGCTTCAGGCAGTGCGCGTAGGCCGTGCCCCAGTCCGGCACATCGGTGGAGTAGAAGGCCGGCTCGAAGAACTTGTACTCCAGCAGCATCCGCTGCTCGTCCCCGAGCCGCGCGTACACCTCGGCCAGCGCCTCGGCCAGCCGGTCCTGCCGGCCACGGATGTCGTCCTGGCCGGGATAGTTCGTACCGTCCGCGAACCACAGCTTCAGGTCCCGCGACCCGGTCGCGTCCATGATGTCGACGCACTCCAACAGGTGATCGACGGCCTTGCGCCGCACGGAGGCGTCCGGATGGCAGACGCTGCCCAGCTTGTAGTCGTCGTCCTGGAAGGTGTTGGAGTTGATCGCCCCGAGCTTCACACCCCGCTGCTCGGCGTGCTTGGAGAGGGCCGCGTAGTCCTCGACCTTGTCCCAGGGAATGTGCAGGGCGACCGTCGGGGCCACGCCGGTGAACTCGTGGACCTTGCCGGCGTCGTCCAGTTTCTCCCAGGGATTACGCGGAACACCCTCTTGGGCGAACACCTTGAAGCGGGTTCCGGAGTTTCCGTACGCCCACGACGGCGTCTCGACGGCCTGGGTCTTGAGAGCGGCCTTCACCGCGGCGAGCTCGGTCACGTCAGGGCTCCTACCGGCTTCGATGTCTGAAACGATTCAGAACGGGAAACTATGAGCGGCTCGCCGGACTGTCAACCCCTCTGGCCAATTACACCCGTCGTGACTTGCCTGTGACCTCTTCTATCGAAAAAATTTCGACCGAAACCCATTGACGTGACCTGCGTGTGGTGCCTAACGTCCCGGCAACCTAGTTGAAACCTTTCACGGCGCAGTGAGGCAGCTTCTTCGCTAGCCACCGACCGTCGTCGAGGAGCCCTCATGACCCACCCGTCCGACACGGGTCCGGCCCCCGTCCTCGCGCTACAGGGCATCTCCAAGTCCTTCGGCGCCGTACGCGCCCTGCGGGACGTGTCCTTCGAACTGTTCCCGGGCGAGGTGCACGCCATCGCCGGGGAGAACGGGGCAGGCAAGTCGACCCTGATCAAGACGCTCGCCGGGGTGCACCGACCGGACTCCGGTCAGGTGCTCCTCGACGGTGCCCCCACGGTCTTCCACGGCCCGGCCGACGCCCGGGACGCGGGCATCGCCGTGATCTACCAGGAGCCCACGCTCTTCCCCGACCTGTCGATCGCCGAGAACATCTTCATGGGCCGCCAGCCCCGGCGCGCCCTCGGTCGCATCGACCACAAGGCCACCCACGAGGCGACCCTCGCCCTGATGCAGCGGCTCGGAGTCGAACTCGACCCGGACCGTCCGGCGCGCGGCCTGTCCATCGCCGACCAGCAGATCGTCGAGATCGCCAAGGCGCTCTCCTTCGACGCCCGCGTCCTGATCATGGACGAGCCGACGGCGGCTCTCACCGGCAGCGAGGTGGCCCGGCTCTTCGGCGTCGTGCGCACCCTGCGCGAACAGGGCTCCGCCGTCCTCTTCATCTCCCACCGGCTGGAGGAGATCTTCCAGATCTGCCAGCGGGTCACCACCCTGCGCGACGGCGCCTGGATCTCCAGCGAGCCCGTCGACGGCATGACCGAGGACGACCTGGTCCGCCGCATGGTCGGCCGCGACCTCGACGAGCTGTACCCAAAGCAGGAGGTCGAACCCGGCGAGATCGCGCTCAGCGTGCGCCGGCTGACCCGTGAGGGAGTCTTCACCGACGTCTCCTTCGACGTCCGCCGCGGCGAGATCGTCGGCCTGGCCGGCCTCGTCGGAGCCGGCCGTACGGAGGTCGCGCGGGCCGTCTTCGGCATCGACCGCTGGGACGCGGGCGAGGTCGACGTGGACGGGAAGGCGCTCACGAACGGCGCCCCCTCCACCGCCATGACCGCCGGGCTCGCCCTGGTCCCCGAGGACCGCCGCGCCCAGGGCCTGGTGATGGACATGTCCATCGAGCGGAACATCGGCCTCACCGGACTCCGTACGACCGTCAAGGCGGGTCTCGTCGACCGCGGCGCCGAACGCAGCCGCTCCCTCGACTGGGCGGTCAAGCTCCAGGTGAAGTACGCCCGGATCGCCGACACCGTCAACACGCTGTCCGGCGGCAACCAGCAGAAGGTCGTCCTCGCCAAGTGGCTCGCCACCGGCCCCAAGGTGCTGATCGTCGACGAGCCCACCCGGGGCATCGACGTCGGTACCAAGGCCGAGGTGCACCGGCTGCTCAGCCGGCTGGCCGCCGACGGGGTGGCCGTGCTGATGATCTCCTCCGACCTGCCCGAGATCCTCGGTATGGCGGACCGCGTGCTCGTGATGCACGAGGGCCGGCTCACCGCCGAGATCCCTCGTTCCGAAGCCACCGAGGAATCCGTGATGGCCGCAGCCACCGGGAGGGCCGCCGCATGACGGTGACCACCCCTCAGAACACCCCCGTCACCGAGGTGCCCAAGTCCAGTGGCACCCGGCTGGTGGACCGCGTCTTCAAGATGCGCGAACTCGCCATCCTGGCCGTCTTCCTGGTGATGATCGTCGTCACCCAGCTGGGCAACAGCGAGTTCCTCACCGAGCAGGGCATCAAGGACCTGCTGCTCAACGCGACCATCCTGGTGCTGGTCGCCGTCGGACAGTCGCTGGTCGTCATCACCAGGAACGTCGACCTGTCGGTCGGCTCCACCCTCGGCATCAGCGCCTTCGCCGCCGGTACGTATCTCCAGGGCGGCGGGAACGCGGTCGTGGCCGTGGCCCTCGCGGTCCTGCTGGGCATCGGCTTCGGTCTGCTGAACGGACTGCTCGTCAGCCTCGGCCAGGTGCCCGCGCTCGTCGTCACCCTCGGCACGCTCTACATCATCCGGGGCATCGACTCGATCTGGGTCGGCTCCCGCCAGATCGTCGCCTCCGCCCTCCCGGACAGCTTCATCGACTTCGGCTCCAGCGGCATCTACGCGGTGCCGTGGCTGGCGTTGATCGCCCTGGCGGTGCTGGTGGCGACGGCGTACTACCTGAAGCACTTCGGCAGCGGGCGCGAGCTGTACGCGCTCGGCTCCAACCCGGAGGCGGCCCGCCTCGCCGGCATCCCGGTCCGCAAGCGGATCCTGATGGCGTACACCTTCTGCGGCGCCCTCGCCGGCCTCGCCGGAGCGCTGTACCTGGCCCGGTTCGGCAACGTCGACTCCAGCACGGGCAACGGCTACGAACTCACCGTCGTCAGCGCGGTGGTGGTCGGCGGTGTCGTCTTCACCGGCGGCTCCGGCAGCGTCTACGGCGCGGCGCTCGGCGCCCTGCTGCTGACCTCCATCAACAGCGTGCTGCCCGCCCTCGGCGTCAGCTCGGTGTGGGTGCTCGCGATCAACGGCATCCTGCTCATCCTCGCCATCGCCGTGGACCGCGTGGTCGCGCTGCGGGTGGCGACCGCCCTGAAGAAGAGGAACGCCCGCCATGGCTGACCTGTCACTGTCGCGCGCGATTCGCTGGGACACGGTCGTCGGCGCCCTCCTCATCGTCGTGCTCCTGCTGTCCTTCACCACCGTCGACGGCTTCGGGAACGCGCTCAACCTGTCCTTCCTCATCGGCAACACCCTGCCGATCGCGATGATCGCCCTGCCGATGACCCTCCTCGTGGTGGCCGGCGAGATCGACCTGTCGGTGGCCTCCACCGCAGGCCTGTCCGGCGCGGTCATGGGCGCCCTGTGGAACCAGGGCCTGACCATCGAGGCGATCATCCCGATCTGCCTGCTGCTCGGCGTGGTCTGCGGACTGATCAACGGCCTGCTGGTCACCCGGCTCGGCCTGCCCTCCCTCGCCGTCACCATCGGCACCCTCGCCGCCTACCGGGGCATCGCACAGATCGTGCTCGGCTCCGACGCGGTGACCGACTTCCCCACCCAGTACCTGGACTTCGCGGCCGGCCGCATCGGCGACAGCTTCGTCCCGCAGGCATTCATCCCCTTCCTGGTACTGCTCGTCATCGCCGTGGTCGCCCTGCACCTCACCCCCTTCGGGCGCGCCCTCTACGCGACCGGCGCCAGTGAGGAAGCCGCGCGCTTCGCCGGCATCCGGGTCAAGCGGCAGAAGCTGATCCTGTTCACGGTGACCGGCCTGATGGCCTCCCTCACCGGCATCTTCTGGGCGCTGCACTACGCCAGCGCCCGCTTCGACAACGCGACGGGCCTCGAACTCTCGGTGGTGGCCGCCGTGTTGCTCGGCGGCATCGACTTCGACGGCGGCAAGGGCACACTCGGCGGCGCGATCGCCGGCGTGTTCCTGCTCGGCACCCTGCAGAACGTGATGAGCCTGCAGGACGTCTCCGCCCAGTCGCAGATCGTCGTCACCGGTGTCCTGCTCGTTCTCTCCGTGCTAGGCCCCCGGGTCGCACGCCAGATCTCCGTCGCGAGGGCCGGCCGCAGGGCAGCCTCAGCGCCGGTGCCAAAGGCGCCCACTCCAGTCTCCTGAACAGCTGGGCCCCCCACCGCCGACCTCGTACCCGCACACCCGCCCGTCACTCCGTACCGAAGGACCTCTCATGCGCAAGGCAACCCTCCGTCGCTCCTGTGCGGCACTGGCCGCCGTCACCTCGTTCGCCCTCGCCGCCACGGCCTGCGGCGGCACCACCAAGGAGGACGTCAAGGACGGCGCCGCCTCGGCCGCCGCGACCGGCAAGGCCGACCCGAACGCCGAGCTGAAGAAGGGCCTGACCGTCGGCTTCCTGCCGAAGCAGGTCAACAACCCGTACTTCACCTCCGCCGACAAGGGCGGCGAGGCGGCCCTCAAGGAGCTGGGCTCCAGCTACAAGGAGGTCGGCCCGTCCAGCGCCACGGACACCTCCGGCCAGGTCTCCTACGTCAACACGCTGACCCAGCAGCAGGTCGACGCGATGGCCGTCTCCGCTCAGGACCCGGGTGCCCTGTGCACCGCGCTCAAGCAGGCCATGAGCAACGACATCAAGGTCGTCACCTACGACTCGGACACCAAGCCCGAGTGCCGCAACGCCTTCGTCTCGCAGGCCAGCGCCGAGGACCTGGGCCGCACCGAGGTCCAGCTGCTCGCCGAGCAGATCGGCTACAAGGGCGAGATCGCGGTCCTGTCCGCCGCGCAGACGGCGACGAACCAGAACACCTGGATCGACTTCATGAAGGACGAGCTGACCGACCCGAAGTACAAGGACATCAAGCTCGTCAAGGTCGCGTACGGCAACGACGACGCCCAGCAGTCCTTCCAGCAGACCCAGGGCCTGCTCCAGGAGTACCCGAACCTGAAGGGCATCATCTCCCCGACCACGGTCGGCATCAAGGCGGCCGCCCAGTACCTGTCGGGCTCCAAGTACAAGGGCAAGGTCAAGCTGACCGGCCTCGGCACCCCGAACGACATGCGCAAGTACGTCAAGAACGGCACCGTCGACGCGTTCGAGCTGTGGGACCCGTCGAAGCTCGGCGAGCTGGCCGCCCGTACCTCCGTGGCGCTGGTCTCCGGCCAGATCACCGGCAAGGAGGGTGAGACCTTCACCGCCGGCTCCATGGGCGAGTACACCATCGGCAAGGACGGCGTCATCAGCCTCGGCAAGCCGACCGTGTTCAACAAGGACAACATCGACAAGTTCGACTTCTAGTCGCCGGTTCCTTCAACTCCCCGCTAAGGAGCGGTACTTCATGCAGCGCGTCTGTTTCCTGCTCAAGGTCCGACAGGACCGGATCGACGAGTACCGCGAGCGGCACGCCGCCGTGTGGCCGGAGATGCTCGCAGCTCTCTCGGCCACCGGCTGGCACAACTACTCCCTCTTCCTGCGTGACGACGGCCTGCTCGTCGGCTATCTGGAGACCGAGGACTTCCCGGCCGCACTCGCCGGCATGGAGGCCGCCGAGGTCAACGCCCGCTGGCAGAAGGAGATGGCGCCGTTCTTCGAGTCCCTCGACGGCGCCCGGCCCGACGAGGCCATGAAGCCCCTCACCGAGGTGTTCCACCTCGCCTGACCCCCCACGTCGCAGCACCCCCTCCCCCTCCCCACCTCGTTCGACAATGGAGTCCCCGAGATGAAGAGACGTACGCTGCTCGGCGCCGCACTAGCCGGCGCCGTGGTGACCCCCGCCCTCGGCGCGACCAGCGCCCGGGCCGCCGACCCGGGCCCGTCCGTCAGCCAGACCGGCAACACCCTGCTCGACAGCCAGGCCATCTTCTTCGTGTCCTACGACGGCCTGGTCAACAACAACTCGTTCCAGAAGAACGGCCTGCTGACCTACAAGGGCTACCAGTACGCCGTCTGGTACACCGCCGACCGCAACGCCGTCGTCGGCCGCCGCGTCCTCGGCTCCAGTACCTGGTCCACCGTCAAGGTCGGCCACACGCTGCGCTACAACGACTCCCACAACGTCATCTCGATGGGCGTCTCCAAGGTCGACGGCCGCCTCCACCTCAACATGGACTCGCACAGCGACGGCTTCACCTACGTCAAGTCGGTCGCCGGCCTCATGGACAACCCGGCCGGGCTCAGCTGGACCACGAGCCGCTTCGGCGCCCCCCAGTCGACGCTCGACGGGCTCGCCCTCACCTCGCAGTTCACCTACCCGCAGTTCGTCTCGATGCCCGACGGCAAGCTCCAGCTGAGCTACCGCGTCGGTATCTCGGGCAACGGCCGCAACGCCATCGCCGAGTACAACGGCACCTCCTGGACCAACCTCGGCGAGTGGACCAGCTCCACCGGCACGTACACCAGCGAGCACGGCTCCAGCACCGTCCGCAACATGTACCTGCACGGCATCGACTACGACCGCAACGGGCGGCTGCACGCCATGTTCACCTGGCGCGAGCAGAACGGCGCCGTGATGTGCAACGGCGGCGGCATCACCAACCACGACACCGGCTACGTCTACTCGGACGACCTGGGCCGCACCTGGCGCAACAACGCGGGCGCCGTCGTCGGCACCACCGGCGGCTCCGACAAGGTCGCCGTCACCGACACGGGCCTCGTCGTGGACGCGCTCAACCCGGACCACTCCCTGATGAACCAGGAGAGCCAGTGGACCGACTCGGCCGGCCGGCCGCACGCCATCATCAGCTACGTCCCCGGCCGCTTCGGCCAGTGCACGACGAACTACGTCGCCAACCGCACGGCCAACGGACGCGCCTTCCTCGTCCGCAAGAGCTCCTCCGGTGCCTGGGCGAAGACCGAGATACCGGTGCCGCTGAACTCCAGCCAGCGCACCAAGCTGGTCATGGACAAGTACAACAACGCCTACGCGATCTTCCCGTTCGGCCGGATCGCCGGCGCCTCGGCGGCCTCCGGTCACACCGACTGGACGATCCTGTACGACGGCTCGGGCCTCAACGCCTTCGGCGAGGTCGTGTTCGACGAGAGCCGGATCGCCCAGGACAATGTCCTGTCCGTGATGTACCAGGTGAAGTCCACCGGTACGACCCCGTCGGCGCTCCGCGTCGTCGACTTCGCCCTGCCCGCCTGATTCCCGTACGAGGGATACGTTCCCGTGCCTGACCGGGCCGTTCACACGGCGGCCCCGACGGTAATGTGAACGTATGCCCGCCGCTCCGTACCTTCCTGGAGGTCCCCGTCCGATGTCGCAGCCGGTGGGTATCAAGGACGTCGCCGCCGCCGCCGGAGTCTCCGTCGGCACGGTGTCCAACGTCATCAACCGGCCGGACTCGGTGGCCTCCGGGACCCGGGCCCGTGTGCTGGCCGCGATCGACCGCCTCGGCTATGTCCGCAGCGAGTCGGCGCGCCAGCTGCGGGCCGGGCGGAGCCGGATCATGGGGCTGCTCGTGCTCGACATGGGCAACCCCTTCTTCGTCGACGTCGCGCGCGGTGCCGAGCGGGCCGCGCGCGACGCCGGGCTCGGCGTGATGGTCTGCAACAGCGCGCAGAGCGCGGGCGAGGAGGCCGACTACCTCTCGCTCTTCGCCGAACAGCGGGTGCGCGGTGTGCTGCTGACGCCCGCCGACGCCACCGGACGCAACATCGCGGCGTTCCGCCGCCACGGCATCCCCTTCGTCCTCGTAGACCGGGTCGCCGAGGGCACCACCGAGTGCTCGGTATCCGTCGACGACGTCGCGGGCGGCGCACTCGCCGTGCGGCATCTGATCGACGCCGGCCACCGCTCCATCGCGTACGTCAGCGGCCCGGCGGGTCTCAACCAGGTCCGCGACCGCCGTACGGGCGCCCTGAGCGCCCTGCACGAGGCGGGACTCGGCGCCGAGGCCCTGCGCGAACTGCCCACCGAGCGCCTCGACGTGGCCGCCGGCCGCGACGCGGGCGCCCGCCTCCTCGGCCTCGCCGACCGCCCCACCGCCGTCTTCTGCGCCAACGACCTGCTCGCCCTCGGCGTCCTCCAGGCCATGTACGCGGCCGGCGTGAGCGTCCCGGACGACCTCGCCATCGTCGGCTACGACGACATCGAGTTCGCCGCCGCGGCCGCCGTCCCCCTCACCTCCGTACGGCAGCCCGCCGTCACCATGGGCGCGCTCGCCGCCGAACTGCTCCTGGAGGAGACCGAGGCCGAGACCGCGCCCACCCCGCACGAACACCGGCGCGTCGTCCTCCAGCCGGAGCTGGTGGTGCGGCGCTCCAGCCTCGCGTCGCGCCGAGCGGCGGTTCAGTAGCCGCCGAGCGCCGGGGCCGGCGTACTGATCGGGCGGTCAGCGAGAATTCTTGATCCACGGGGCTCGGCCGGGCGAAGAATCTGTGCTGGACTGGACCACGGCCTGGAATCCGTTCCGTTCAAGGAGCCCTGTTGTCCGTCAGCTACCGGCAGCCCGGAGTCGTCCTCACCGACCGCCGCTTCGCCGTCCCCCTCGACCACGGCGACCCGGCGGGGGAGCGGATCGAGCTCTACGCCCGTGAGGTCGTCGCGAGCGACAAGGCGGACGCCGAACTGCCCTGGCTGGTCTATCTGCAGGGCGGCCCCGGCTTCGGAGCGAATCGTTTCGTCGGCCGTGAGGCCTGGCTGGAGCGGGCCCTGAAGGAGTACCGGGTCCTGCTCCTGGACCAGCGCGGCACCGGCGCCTCCACGCCCGCCAACCGCCAGAGCCTCCCGCTGCGCGGCGGCCCCCGCGAACAGGCCGACTGCCTCGCCCACTTCCGCGCCGACTCCATCGTCCGCGACTGCGAGGCCATCCGCCCCGAGGTCACCGGCGGCGCCCCCTGGGCCGTCCTCGGCCAGAGTTTCGGCGGCTTCTGCGCGGTCACCTACCTGTCCATCGCGCCCGAGGGCCTGAGCACCGCCGTCATCACCGGCGGACTGCCGACCCTGGACGGCCACGCCGACGACGTCTACCGCGCCGCCTACCCGCGCGTCGAACGCAAGGTCGCCGCCCACTACGCGCGCTACCCGCAGGACGTCGAGCGGGCCCGCCGGATCGCCGAACACCTCCTCGAACACGAGCCCGTCCCGCACAACGGTCACCGGCTCACCGTCGAGGCCTTCCAGTCCCTGGGTATCCTTCTCGGCCGGAGCGACGGCAGCCACCGGCTGCACTTCCTGCTGGAGGACGCCTTCGTCCGCACCCCGCGGGGCCCCGCCCTCTCCGACGCCTTCCAGGAGCAGGTCCAGGGACTGCTCTCCTTCGCCGGGCATCCGCTCTACGCCCTCGTCCACGAGGCCTGCTACGGCCGGGGCGAGCGCCCCACCGCCTGGTCCGCCGAACGGGTGCGTGGGGAGTTCCCGCAGTTCGACGCCGCCAAGACCCTCACCGGGGACGGGCCCATCCTGTTCACCGGCGAGTCCATCCATCCCTGGACCTTCGACACCGACCCGGCCCTGCGCCCCCTGCGCGACACCGCCGAGGAACTGGCCGTCCGCACCGGCTGGGCACCCCTGTACGACCCGGCCCGCCTCGCCGCCAACGAGGTCCCGGTCGCCGCCGCGATCTACCACGACGACATGTACGTCGACACCGCCGACTCGCTCCGCACGGCCCGCTCGATCCGGGGCCTGCGCACCTGGGTGACGGACGAGTTCGAGCACGACGGAGTACGGGCCGGCGGGCCGCGCGTGCTGGACCGGCTGCTGGCGCTGACGCGCGACGAGGAGTGAGCGACGGCCCGTTGATGTCAGTGCCCGGGGTTAGTGTGCGGAAATGACCGATTCCCAGCTCGACCGGCTCGCCCCCATGCCCGAGGACTGGCGGCGCGCCCTCGCCGTGGTGGCCCACCCCGACGACCTCGAATACGGCTGCTCGGCGGCGATCGCCGCCTGGACCGACGCAGGCCGCGAGGTCGCGTACGTCCTGGCGACCCGTGGCGAAGCCGGCATCGACACCCTGCCGCCCGCCGAGTGCGGCCCGCTGCGCGAGCGTGAACAGCGGGCGAGTGCGGCCGTCGTCGGCGTGTCGGAGGTCGAGTTCCTCGACCACGAGGACGGCGTCATCGAGTACGGCATCGCGCTGCGCCGGGACATCGCGGCCGCCATCCGCAGACACCGCCCCGAGCTGCTCATCACGCTCAACCACCGCGACACCTGGGGCGGAGTCGTCTGGAACACCCCCGACCACGTCGCCGTGGGCCGCGCCACGCTCGACGCCGCCGGTGACGCCGGGAACCGCTGGATCTTTCCCGAGCTCGTCGAGCAGGGCCTGCCGCCCTGGGACGGCGTCCGCTGGGTCGCGGTCGCCGGTTCCTCGACCCCCACCCACGCCGTCGACGCGACCCCCGGCCTCGACCGCGCGGTCGCCTCCCTGCTCGAACACCGCACCTACCTGGAGGTGTTGACCAAGGAGGACCCCGAGACGTACGTGCGGGAGTTCCTCACCGGTCACACGCGGAGCACGGGGGAGCGGTTCGGCGGGCGGCCGGCCGTGGCGTTCGAGGTGTTCGCCCGGTGACCGGCGCGCGGGGCGGGCCGGGCGCGGTGCGCCTCGAGCCGTGGTCGGAGGACGACTTCTGGCTGCTCCGGCGGATCAACAGCCCCCGGATGACGGAGCACCTGGGCGGCCCGGAGACCCGGGAGGAACTCACCGCGCGGCACCGCCGCTATCTCGAAGTGGCCGCCGGGCGGATGTACCGGATCACGCTGGCCGGCACCGGCGAGAGCGTCGGCTCGATCGGCTACTGGGAGCACATCTGGCGGGGCGAGACCGTATGGGAGACCGGCTGGGGGGTGCTGCCCGAGTTCCAGGGCCGGGGCCTCGCCGCGCGGGCCGCCCGCGCGGTCGCCGACGTGGCGCGGGACACGCGCACGCACCGGTATCTGCACGCGCTGCCCCGGGTGGCGAACACCGCGTCGAACGCGGTGTGCCGCAAGGCCGGGTTCACCCTGCTCGGCGAGGTCTGCGTGGAGTACCCGAAGGGCCACTGGAGCATGTCGAACGACTGGCGGCTGGAGCTGGGCCGGGAGTGACGGCGGGGCTGACAGTGGGGCGGACGGCTGGGCTCAGGCGGCCAGCGCCTGGGTGAGCCCGCGCAGCGGGGCGACGACGCTGCCGTCCGGCAGGAGTTCGCCGGTGTCGTCGAAGACGACGGTGCCGTTGCACAGGAGGCTCCAGCCCTGCTCGGGATGGGCGGAGACGATCACGGCGGTGTGGTGGTCGGAGCGGTCGGCGGTGGGGCAGGCGGGCCGGTGGGTGCACATGATGTCTCCTCAGGGGATGCGTCCGAGGTGTCCACCTCAGTGGTAGCAGTGCTTGTTTTCGGTTGTATGAGAGACCCCTCCAGCCCTGAAAACTCATCGGTGAGTTCTCGTTATGGTGAACCGTATGGAACAAAGATCCGATGGCGTCCCCACCCCGCGCGACCTGCTCGACCTGAGTGACCTGCGGGCGGACTGCGGCAGTTGCTTCGGACTGTGCTGTGTGGCGCTGCCCTTCACCGCCTCGGCGGACTTCGCCGTCGACAAGGCGGCCGGCAAGGCGTGCGGGAACCTCGGGGACGACTTCCGGTGCGGGATCCACACCCGGCTCAGGGGCGAGGGCTTCACCGGCTGTACGGTCTACGACTGCTTCGGCGCCGGACAGCGGGTCTCCCAGGTCACCTTCGGCGGCCGGGACTGGCGTAGCGGAGGCCCCGAGCACGCCCGGCGGATGTCCGACGTGTTCCCGGTCGTCCGCCAACTCCATGAGCTGCTCTGGTACCTGACCGAGGCGCTGACCCTCGCCGCGGCCCGCTCGCTGCACGCCGGCCTGCGCCGGGCACTGGCCGAGAGCGAGCGGCTCGCCGCACAGACGGCCGAGGAGCTGGCGGCGACCGATGTCGGCGCGCACCGCCGGCAGGTCAACGAACTGCTGCTGAAGACCAGTGAACTCATGCGGGCCGGCGCCGGACGCAAGCGGAACCGCCGGGGCGCCGACCTCATCGGCGCCCGCCTCGAAGGAGCCGACCTGCGCAAGGCCGACCTCCGTGGCGCCTACCTCATAGCCGCCGACCTGACCGGTGCCGATCTGCGCGGCGCCGACCTGATAGGCGCGGACCTCCGCGACACCGACCTCACCGACGCGGACCTGACCGGCGCCTTCTTCCTCACCCAGCCCCAGGTCAACGCGGCACGCGGCAGCGCCGGAACCCGCCTGCCGGCCTCAGTCACCCGCCCCGGTCACTGGACAGCCTGACGGCGACGACGACACCTGCGGGGCTTCGGCATCGGCACCCGCGCCACCCACCCGCCGGTCCACGTTCAGCCGCAGCCCGTCCGGCATCAGGGTCAGCCGCTCGGCCACCCGCAGCCGGTACGCCGGGTCCGGCCGCAGCTCGTAGCGGCGCAGGAGCAGCCCCAGGACCAGCGTGGCCTCGTGCAGGGCGAACTGGCGGCCGATGCAGGCCCGCGCACCCGTGCCGAACGGCTTGAACGTGTGCGGGGGCCGGGCGCGTACGGCCGCCGCGTCGAAGCGGTCCGGGTCGAACCGTTCGGCGTCCGCGCCCCACACCTCCGGGTCCCGGTGCAGCATCGCCGTCAGCACCAGCGCCCACGCGCCCCGCCGCATCGGATGGACACCGCCCAGCACGGTGTCCTCGCGGGCCTCCCGGGAGAACGCGGGCGCCGTCGGCCACAGCCGCAGCGCCTCGTCGAGCACCCGGCGCACATACCGCAGCCTGGCCACCTGTTCGTATCCGGGCCGCGAGGTGTCACCCCACACCTGGTCCACCTCGGCGCGGGCGCGGTCGGCCAGGTCCGGGTGCTGGGCCAGGTAGTGCAGGGCGAAGGAGAGGGCGCCCGACGTGGTCTCGTGGCCCGCGACCAGGAAGGTGATGACCTGCCGGCGGACGTTCTCGGCGGACAGCCGCTCCCCGGTCTCCGGATGCGCCGTCTCCAGCATCCGATCGAGCAGGTCACCACCACCACCGCTGCCACCGGACGACCGGCGCGCCCGCACCACCGCGTCGACGGTGTCGTTCAGGTACGCCATGTCCGCCTGGTTGTGCCGTGTGGCGCTCCGCAGCAGTAGCGGGGCCAGCGGGTCGGGGACGACATTGCGGCGCTGCGCGAACGTCAGGGTGCCCACCATCGCGGCGACGAAGGGGTGCGGCCGGGTGCGCCCGAAGGAGCCGAAGTCGTGGCCGAAGCCGGTGCGGGCGATCGTCTCCAGGGTCAGCTTGGTCATGTCGCCGGGCACGTCCACGGCCCTGCCCGCCGCGCCCGCCGCGTCCCAGTGCTCCGTCAGCCGCTCGGCGACGTCGAGCATCACCGGGTGGTAGCCGGCCATGGCCTCCCGGCTGAAGCCCGGCGCCAATACGTCGTGCGCGAGCTGCCAGTTGGGCTCGTGGTTGTACGCGGTGAAGAGCCCGTCCCCGGCCACCGGCCGCAGATTGGCGACGCCGAGGCCCACATGCTTGGCGAACCGCGCCTCGTCCGCCATCTCGGCCGCGAGCCCGGCACCGCCCACGAACACGATCTCCTTGCCGAACGCCTTGCGCCGGAAGATCGGCCCGAGCCGCCGCCCGAGGCGCAGCGAGTCCTGGATCGGGGCCCGGGGGTTGCTGCCGAGCGCGTCGCCGACGACGGGGAGCCGGTACGGCGGGTGCGGGATGCGGTGCAGCTCGGGCCAGCCCAGCTCGGCGCTGCGGAAACCCCTGACAGCCGTGGCCCCTGTCGTCGCCGTCATGACCACGTCTCCCTAGTGCGCACGCCACCGCACGGCATCGCGCGCCACGTCGAAGCTGTTGTACTCGGGTTCAATAACGCGCTCAGTCTCATCCCGTTGTTGAACCCGCGTCAAGTAAGGTGCCGCCATGGCAGCCAAGCAGGGGGAGCGCCCGCGTCGTCGGCTCAGTACCGAGGAACGCCGGGAGCAACTCCTCGCGGTCGGGGCCCGGCTGTTCTCGGAGAGCCCGTACGACGACGTGTGGATCGAGCAGGTCGCCGAGATCGCCGGCGTCTCACGGGGCCTGCTCTACCACTACTTCCCGAACAAACGGGACTTCTTCGCGGCCGTCGTGCGGCGCGAGAGCGAGCGGATGCTGCGGACGATGGCCCCCGCCCCCGGCCGGTCGGCGCGCGAGCGACTGGCCAACGGACTCGACGTGTTCCTCGTGTACGTCGAGGAACACGCCCACGGCTTCCGGGCCTTCCATCGCGCCGACGCCACCGGCGACCAGGCCGTCCGCAAGGTCTACCAACGCGCCCTGGCCGCACAGGAGGCACAGGTCCTCGCGGCGCTGGCGTCGGACGCCGAGTTCGCGGCGGCGCTCGACCGCCGGACGGAGATGCGGCTCGCCGTGCGCGGGTGGCTGTCCTTCACGACAGCGGTCTGTCTGGAGTGGCTGAGGGGTTCGGAGCTGACCCGGGAACAGGTGCGGGACCTGTGTGTACGGGCGCTTTTCGGGGTGCTCGCTCCCTGATCCGGTTCGCGGCGGCGAACAGGAAGTTCACAGACCGACGGGTGGTGGTTGGCGTACGCCCCGATCTTCGATAGGTTAGGCAAGGCTTACCTAAGGGAGGTTTGGGATGGGTGACCGTCACAGCTGGACGGCCGCGCCCGCCGCGGCGGAGCGTGCCCGCTCGGTGCTCGCGGCGGCGTGGTCCTGCGCGGTGACCGCCGACGGCGGCCGCGAGGAGTTCGTCGGCGCGCACACCGTCACGGAGGACGGCCGGGTGATCCTGTGCGTTCCCGAGGACAGTACGCTCGTGGCCGCCGCGATCTGTGCACCGCGCGGCGAGCCGTCCGCGGTGCTGGAGTTCGCCGATGTCGCGCCGGTGCCCGTGCGCAACCGTATCCGGGCCCGGCTCTGGCTCGCCGGTTGGTTCACGCCCAAGGATGGCGACCTGGAGTTCCACGCCACCCGCATCGTGCTGCGCGAGCCGTCCGGCGCGGTCGTGGTCGATCTCGACGAGTTCGCCGCCGCCGCGCCCGATCCGCTGGCCACGGCCGAGTCCGGGCTGCTGACGCACCTCGCGGACGCACACCCCGACGCCGTGGAGCGCCTCACCCGGCTCGTTCCGCACGACAGCCTGCACGGCGCCGTACGCGTCCAGCCGCTCGCCGTCGACCGGCACGGTCTGACCCTGCGCATCGAGCGGGCCCGCAGCAACGGAGACGTACGCCTGACGTTCCACAAGCCCGCCGACACCATGGCGCAGCTCACCGAACGCATGCACAGCCTGCTCTCCCAGGCCGGCACCGCGTCCTGCCCGCGAGCTCTACAGCGGCAGCGCACAGACGGCGACGGGTGACGCGAACGGCTCGCCCGCGAGCCGCAGTCCACCGGCCTCGGCGTCGACCCGGAAGACGCTGACCGCGCTCGACCGCTGAAGGGAGGCGAACAGCAGGCTGCCGTCCGGCGAGAGGGCGATCTGGCGCGGGAAGTCCCCGCCGACCGGCACGGTGTCCAGCAGCTTCAGCCGGGCGCCGTCGGCCTCGACCGCGTAGCGCGTCAGGCTGTCGTGCCCCCGGTTGGCGAGATACGCGTACGAGCCGTTCGGCGTCACCACCAGCTGCGCCGGATAGTTCGTGCCCGAGCCCGTGCCGGTGGACTGCGGGTCGCCCGGCGTGAGCCGCCCGCTGCCGGGGTCGTAGGCGCAGACCACGACCGTGTTGTCGGTCTCGTTCGCGAGATAGGCGTACCGGCCGCCGGGATGGAAGGTGAGCTGCCGGGGTCCCGCGCCCGACCGGGTCCGCGCCCGGGAGACCTCGGCGAGCGTGCCCCGGGACTCGTCCAGACGGTAGGTGTACACCGTGTCGTTGCCCAGGTCGACGGCGAGGACATGCCCGCCGTCGGGGCTCGTGACGATCTGGTGCGCGTGCGGTCCCTCCTGGCCCGGGCCCGGCGCCGGGCTGCGGTGCACGACCAGATCCGTGCGCTCGCCCAGCGCACCCGACTCCTCGACGGGGTGCACGGCGACGCTGCCCGTTCCGTAGTTCGTGCTCAGCAGCCACCGTCCGCTCGGATGCACGGACAGATGGCAGGGCGCCTCCCCGCCGGTGCTCCGGGTGCCGAGGACCTTCCGGTCGGACAGCCGTACGGCGGTCACCCCGCCCTCCGTGCGCTCGTTCACGGCGTACAGCGTCCGGCCGTCCGGGTGCACGGCGAGGTACGACGGGTCGCCGACGCCGGTGATCGTCCCCTTGCCCGTGATCCCGCCACTCCGGGCGTCGTACGTGGCCACGCCGATGCCGGTGCCGCCGCCCTCGGCCGATGTGTAGGTGCCGAGGAAGAGCGGCTGGGGGCCGGTGGGAGCGGGGGAGGGCGAGGCCGACTCGGCCCCTGTGTCCGCCCCCGCCTCAGCCTCCTGTGACGGTGCCGTCGGGGTCGAGGCGTTCCGCGCGGGGGAGGACGAGGCGGGCCCGGCCGCCTGCTCGGAGTCGGAGCAGCCCACCAGGGACGCCGGTACGGCCGTCGCCGCCAGCATCCCCAGGACACGGCGCCTGCTCCAGCCGCCTCGGTCCCCTGCCGCCTCATTCGTCATTCGTGCACCTCGGGTGTCGCTCGTCTCGGCCTCACTCACCTTGACGGGTACGAGCGGCTCGGCGCAAAACACGGCGGCGGACGTCGCGCGCCATGCAACGCCCGCCGCCGGGATCCTGGGGCGGCTACCAGTCGCCGTCCTGGATCGGCCGGCCCGGTGCGTCACCGAGCGGCTTGACCTGGCCGGGGGCCGGCTGCTGCCACGGGTCGAGGTCGTCGCCGAGCCAGTCGCCGACCGGCTTCACCGTGCCGAGGGCGTCGGCCGGGCCGAGATCCTGGGCATCCTGGTCGTAGTAGTCGAACCAGGGGAGCCCTGCCCGCGTGTAGGCCGCGCGGTCCACCGGCGACGGCGGCGGGGCCTCGCCGGTGATCCGGCGCCACTCCGGCGGCGTGACGAGATGCACGAAGATCCGGCCGGCCGGCTGCTCGGCCCAGCTGCCGCGCGGCCAGTTGTCCTTGTAGACCTCCTGGCGCATCGAGCCGCCGACACCGAGCCCCATCGCGGCGGGCGCCCGGGGCGGGGCCGCGGCAGCGCGAGCCGCCGGGGCCGCGCCCGGCGCCGCCATGGGGTACGCGGCACCCTGCGGCATCGGCCCGCCGCCCGGCGCCGGAGGCATCGGCGCGCCGCTCGACGGGGGCGGCATCGGTGCCGCACCCGGCGGCACCGGGACCGGGCCGCCGTAGCCGCCGTACCCACCGACCGGGCCCATCTTCCGCTCCCGCTCGACGCGCGCCCGCTCGTTCGCCCGCCACCCGGCGAGCTGCTGGTCGTTCAGCGGGAACGACTGCAACTGGACCCCGCCGAACACCTCCTCGCCGGTGACCTGGCCCTCGACCGTGGCACCCAGCCCGAGCGGGACGGCCACGAACTGGCGGACCGTGCCTTTGCCGGAGTTGATGCCGTCGAGCCACGGCTGACGCGGGAGCACGACATAGTTCTGGGGGTCACGGATGAGCGTGCCGCTCCACGGCTTGCCCGACACCGCGCACACCTTGCCGACGCCGACCTGGAGCGCGGCCGGTTCCCTGCTGCCGCCGAAGTGCAGCCACATCGCCTCACGCAGATACACGGGAAGCATCACACCGCCACGCGCCCGCATCTCCTCCGGAGCGGTGTTCGGGTAGTCCTCGACCCGGCGGATCGGGAAGTCGCCCAGACCCGGCGGGAGTTGGTGCGTGCCCGACTCGGGCAGGCGCAGGGTGCGCTTGAAGCGCACCTGCACACCACCCGGCAGATGGAGTGTGGTCCCGTCGATCCGCACGGCGCCTTCGGCCATTCCGTACGCTCCCCTCGATATCGCGTTGTGCCTTGTCAGTCAGTACGTCCACCGAGGCCGGACCGGTTCCGCCGGAGGGGGCGCGGGATGTGCACGCGCTCGCGGAGGCGCGTGAGCCGGGGGGAGCGCTCGCGCTGTTCGCGAGTGCAGCGGTCGAGCTCCTCCAGCAGCCGCTGGGAACGGTGCTCGGTGTCCAGCTCGTCCAGGATGCGGTTGACCTCCGTCAGCACGGCACCGTGCAGCTGCCACTGCCGGGCGTCGCGCTGGACCTCTTCGAGGAGCAGCTGGGCCAGCTTGTCGCGGGTCGCGGTGGCCGTGGACAGCTCGGCGGCGAGCCGGGCCTCCGCGGACTCGGCGCTGCGGCTGACATCGGTGGTCACGAGCACCGCGAAACTGACCACCGCGTCACCGATCTCGGCGAGGAGCCTTTCGACGGCCGCCCCCACCTGGGCGGAGAGCAGCGGGCTCGGCTCCCGCTCCCGGGCGAGATCGGTGAGGGTGCGGGCCAGCACCCGCAGGACCACCGTGCAGATCTCCAGCGTGTCCAGGCCGGTGCGCAGCACGACCCGGTGCAGCAGACCCTCCCGCACGCGTGGATTGAGCTTGAGGCTCTCCTCGGCCTGCTTGAGGGCCGCGTCCACCTCGACGATGTCGAAGTCGAGCCTCCGGGCCTCGTCGAGCCGGGCCTCCGCGGCCTCCACGGGGGTGCGGCCCGAGGCCTCCTCGCCGACGCGGATCATCAGCCGCCGCATCCGGCGGGCCAGGTCCTCGATGGAGTCGCCGGCCGCCTCGACCCACACCGGGGGAACGAGCAGGAAGTTGAAGGCGAGGCCGACGACCGCGCCGATCAGCGTCTCCACGACCCGCGCCCATGCCGTGTCCCCGACCCTGGTCACGCCGAGCACCAGCATCGCGCTGATCGCCACCTCGGGCACGAACTCGCTGACCCGCACCAGATGCCCGACCGCGAGCGAGGCGAGGATCAGCAGGGCGAGGCTCCACCAGGTGAGGCCCACCAGGACACTGAAGCCGATGGCGATGACGACGCCGGCGACCACCGAGTTCACCCGGCGGATACCGGTGGTGAGGGTGGCGTAGAGCGTGACCTGCACGACGAGGAGCGCGGTCAGCGGAGCCGTCAGGGGCGCCGCCTCCGAGCTGACCTGCAGCGCCACCACATAGGCCACCGTGGCGGCCGCCGCCGACCGCACCGACTGCACGATCACCGGATCCTGCCGCCACTTCACGACCCACGTGCCGACCTGGGCCCACACACCACGTACGTCTCGCATCCTTGGGCTGTTCCCCTTACGCCGCGCACCGAACTCCTGAGCGAGGACCCTAACCCCCCGCCGGTTCCGCGGGAGGTGGGGGGAACCCCCACCGGGGGACCGGTGGTCCACCGGATGGCGGGCGACCGCTCCGGACGAAAGCCTTGGATCATGCACTGGCCTCGAACCGCACGCGCACTGACCCTGTTCGTCCGCCTCGGTGTCGTGGCGGCCGGAACCCCGGCCCAGGCCGCGCCGACGACCGGGAGCTCCACCACCTCGGCGGCGACCGACGACCCCATAGCCCCCGTGGTCGCGGCCCTCGACCGCGCGGCGCACCCGCTGCACACGGTGGAAGCGGGCGGCGACAGACCTGCGACCTGCGACCTGCGTCCGCTCGACCGCATGATCGGCGACGCACGCGTCGTCGGCCTCGGCGAGGCCATGCACGGTTCGCACGACTTCTTCGCCCTGAAGCACCGCGTCTTCCGCCACCTCGTCGAGGAGAAGGGCTTTTTGCCCCTTCGCCCTGGAGGCCCCGTGGAGCACCGGCCTGCTCCTCGCACGACGACGTCGTGCACGGCGAGGCCGACCCGCGGCGCATCATGCGCGACGAGTTCCAGACACCTACCTGTGGTGGAACAACACCGAACTACGACGTCCTGGTCCACCTCCACGAGGTCGAGGCGGCACGGCTACGGGACCAGGAAACGCCCGGTGAAGCCCCCCCGCCCCCGCACTCCCCCCGGCCCTCTCAGTCGTAGAGCTTCGCCAGGAACGCGGACAGGTTGCCCACCGTCCGGGCGATCTGTTCCTCCGTCGTGAGACTCTCCTCGAACCGGCTTCCCGCGTCGAGCGCCTTCCTGCCCCGCACATACAGCGAGCACGCCAGGTCGGCACACATGTACACCCCCACCGAGTTCCCCTCCCGCCCGGCCGCCCCCGCCTTGCGGGCCGTCATCAGCGACACGCCGCTGCCCCGATGCGTCGTCAGACACAGCGAACACATGCTGCGATGCAGAAAGCCACGCTGCGCGGAGGGGAACCGCAGGGTGATCCCCAGGGTCCGGCCGGCGTGCTCGGTGACGAGATAGCTGCGGTCGGGCGCCCCCGGGTCCCGCCAGCCGAGGAAGTCCAGGTCGTCCCACGGACGTTGCTGCAGGTCACGCGGCAGCGAGATCCGCTTCGCCTCGCCCTTCGAGCAGTTGACGAACGAACTGCGGATGTCCTGCTCGGTGAGCGGCTTCATGGTGGTTCCTCCGGTGGGGGCACGATGGTCAAAACCTAGGAGTACTAGGTAGATGGCTAAGCTACTCAGTATTCTGGAAGGAGGCCAATGGATTTCATGGGACGGGGTGTCTCCTCCGCCGACACGGCCGTATTCGAGGTGGGGGTCCACCTGGCAGAGTGGGCCCACACGGCCGCGCGGGACGAGGGGGACGGGTATGGACGACTGGGAGCGGGCGCGGCTCGCCCTCGTGGCGGCGGGGTTGCCGCCCGAGAGTCTGGCCGAGCGGCTGCCGCTCGCCGGCGGCACGTACAACGCGGTCGAGGAACTGCGCCTCACCGACGGCACCCGGCTCGTCCTCAAGATCCCCCCGCCGTCCACCACGCCCGGCCTGGCCTACGAGAGTGAACTCCTCGGCGCCGAGGCCGAGTTCTGCCGGGCCGCCGCGACCGTCGGCGTCCCCGCGCCACAGGTGGCCGGAGTCGTCCTCGACGACACCGCGCCGACGGGCCGCCTTCTGCTGCTCACCTTCTGCCCGGGCGGCGGATGGGACGGGCAGGGGCCCGGCCAGGAGGCCTCGCTGCGCCGGGAGTTGGGCGGCCTGGTGGCCCGGCTCCACCAGGTGACCGGCCCCGGCTTCGGCTACCCGTCCGGCACGTTCGGCCCCCTCACCGCCGACTGGCGCACCGCCTTCACCGCCATGTACGACGGTGTCCTCGCCGACGCCCGCCGCTACCGGGCCTGGCTGCCCCGCTCCGTGGAGGAGGTGGCCCGTACGGCGAAGTCCGCGTACGACGCCCTCGACGAGGTGACTGTCCCGCGTCTGGTCCACTTCGATCTGTGGCCGGGCAACATCCTCGTCGAGGCGGAGGCGGGGGAGTCGCCCCGGGTCGGCGGTCTGATCGACGGCGAGCGCATGTTCTGGGGCGATCCCGTCGCGGACTTCGTCTCGTTGGCGCTGCTGGGCGACATCCAGCAGGACGCCGACTTCCTGAGGGGCTATCAAGCGGCGGGCGGGGAACTGGAATTCACCCCGTCGGTCCGTCGGCGCTATGCCCTCTACCGCAGCTACCTCTACCTGATCATGCTGGTCGAGACGGTGCCGCGCGGCCTGGACGACGGGCACGTCGCGTGGCGGCGGGAGACGGTGGCGCCGCGGCTGACGGCGGCCCTGGACGAGCTGGGCGATCTCTCCTGACGGAGTACCTGGACGGGACACCTGGTTTGAGTCGATCAGACCGAGGTACCCGCGCCCGGTGCACGACAGGAAGGAGCACGCCGTGACCGATCACCGGCTGGAGGGTCCCGGCGAGCACGGCGACCCCGTACCGAGGGACCTGCCCGACCAACAGGCGAACACGGGTGAGGACCCGTGGGAGGTGGCTCCGGCGCGCGCCACCGACGACGAGGAGAACGACGAACCGGACCGCGACCGGGACGACGAACGGGCGGCCGAGGCGACCGATGTGCCCGACACGGACGAGGCGGGCACCGGTCGGCGGGGCGTGCCCCAGTCGGCCCCCGTCAATCCCGAGCAGCCGGTGCCCGACGAGTCGTCCGGCTGACCGCTGACCCTGGCCACCATCACGCTCGACCCTGGCCACCCTCACCTCGCCGCCCCTCCGAAGCTCGGTGCCTCCCCGGTGGGACCCGGGGAGGCACCGTCATGTACATGTAGTCGCCCGGCCGGTTCGGCTCAGCCGACCTTCCGCCCCCGAAGCGGCTCGGTCTCCTCCCCGGCCCCCTGCCGCATCCCCGACAGGAACTCCTCCAGCACCTCCACCGACGTGCGCTCGGGCCGCCAGCCCAGTTCGGCGCGGGCCTTGGTGCAGTCCATCAGCGGCAGCCGCAGCACGGCGTCGAAGAGGTGCGGTGAGGCGGGCAGCAGCCGGAGGTTCCACGCGGCGGCGACCGCGGAGCGGGCCGCGACCCGGGGCAGCCGCACCGCACGGGACCCCATCACCTCGCTGAGCAGCGCGGCGTCCACCGGCGGCTCGGCCGCGAGGTTGAAGGCGCCGTGCGCGTCGGTGTGCAGCGCCAGCCGGTACGCCTCGGCGGCGTCGTCGGTGTGCAGGGCCTGCACCTTCAGCCCGGGGATGTCGGGCAGGAACGGCAGCAGCTCGGGCCGGGCCAGCGGCCCCGGCAGGAAGCGCCCGCCGAAGATACGCCGCTGCTCGCTCGCGGACTCCCGCTTGAACAGGAACGCGGGCCGCATCCGCACCACCCGGACCCCGGGGTGCTCGTGCTCGAAGGAGTCCAGCGCGCGCTCCAGATACGCCTTCTCCCGGCAGTACGCGGCATCGGGCCACCCGTGCGTCGGCCACGACTCGTCGACCGCGCGTCCCTTCGGCCCCGGCGAGTAGGCGCCGACCGACGAGGTGTGCACCAGCGTCGGGACCTTCGCCGCCGCCACCGCCTCGAAGACACGCATGCCGCCCAGCACATTGGTCCGCCAGGTCACGGCCGGATCGTGTGTCGGCTGGAACGCCCAGGCGAGATGGACGACCGCGCGTGCCCCTTCGAACTCCTTGACCAGATCGGCCTCCTCGTCCCCCACGTCCACGGCCGTCCACTCGGTCTTCGCCGGCGTCCAGTCGGGAACCCGCCGGGCCAGCCCCCGTATCCGGCCGACCTGCGGGTCCTCCGCGAGCAGCCGAACCAGACTCGTCCCCACATTGCCGGTGGCGCCAGTGATCACGATCCTGCCGTCGGATTCTCGGTTCACCGCTGACTCCTCTCGCGCTTCGACTCCTTCAGGGCCGCCCACGAGTACCCGGCCCCGGCGAATACACGCAGCTGCCGGCGGACCTGCCCACGCGCGGCCCGGCCACCGGCCTGACCGGTTCCAGCGGGAACGGGCCAGGCCCAGGAGATGATCGGCCCATGACCGAGATCACGACCGAGACCGCGACCGCGACCATGACCGAGACCGCGACCACCACCGAGATCATCCTGATGTCCGACCCGAAGGTGGCGGCCGTACCCGTCCACGACTGCGACGAGCCGCTCGTCGACGTCCGCCGGGGAAGCTCGCTGCCGGTCGACGAGCGCAAGACCGACTCCACGGGCGCCTACGCACACCTGCGCGCGGGTGTGCTCGACCGGCTGGTCGAGGCCCAGTCACTGCTGCCCGGCGGGCTGCGCCTGCTGTTCGTCGAGGGCTACCGGCCGCCGTCCCTGCAGCGCGAGTACTTCGAGAAGTACGCGGCCGAACTGCGCACCCTGCACCCCGACTGGCCCGCCGACCGTATCCGTACGGCGGCCAGCCGCTATGTCTCCCCGCCCGAGATAGCCCCGCACTCCGCCGGCGCGGCCGTGGACCTGACCCTTGTCGACGCCGAGGGCCGCGAACTCGACTTCGGTACGCCGGTCAACGCCAGCCCCGAGGAGAGTTCTGGAGCCTGCTACACGGGGGCCGACGACATCACCGCCGAGGCCCGCGCCCACCGGGAAACGCTCGCCGCCGCCCTCACCGCGGCCGGCCTGGTCAATTACCCGACCGAGTGGTGGCACTGGTCGTACGGCGACCGCTACTGGGCCCTGATGACGGGCGCACCGGCCGCGCTGTACGGGCCGAGGGAACTCGGCGCCTGAGCCTTCGGGCAGGGCTTCCGGGCAGGGCCTCTGGGGCAGGAGTCCCCTGGGGCAGGGCCTCTGGGCCGGAGCGGAAAAGAGAAGCCCCGACCGGACGGGGGAATCACGGTCGGGGCGGCCTGTGGGTGGGCGCGGGCGGCGGTCGCCTCTCGGCGAAACGCTCCACAGGGCTTCAGCCGAACGATCGTCCCTGTGGGCAAAAGGTGAGGCCCGGGGACACTGTCCCCATCCGCACCCACGGCTTGTTCAACGGGAAAGTATCAGCGACTGTTCCTTCGGTATCCGGACATTGCCGGTGATCTGCGTCACGTCGCCCGACTCCGTCCACAGTGGCCGCCACCAGGTCATTCCTCCCGGTCCAGCGGACTGTCCTCCAGGGCGGCCAGCAGATGGGCCGGATTCCGGAACACCGCCTCCGCGCCGGCCGCCTCCAGCTCGGGCCGGGGAATGCCCCCGCAGAGCAGCGCGACACAGCGCACGCCCGCCCGGACACCGGCCCGCATGTCCCACACCGTGTCCCCGACGAACACCGACCGCTCGGCCGTCGCGCCCGCCAGCTCCAGGGCATGCTGGATCGGATCCGGCGCGGGTTTCCCCTCGGACACGTCGTCGGCGCTCGCCGTCGCCATGATCGCGTCATCGGCGCCGATCGCCCGCCGCAGCGCGGCCAGCTCCGCCCCGCCCGCCGAAGTCGCCAGCACCACACTCCAGCCCTGTCCGTCGAGCCGCCGCAACAGCCGCCCGGCGTCCGGCAACGCGGGCAGCCGGTCGAAATACGTCCCGTAGAGCGCCTTGTGCGCGGCGCTCAGGGCGTCCTTCTCCGCCGGGTCCCGCTCGTCCCCCAGCAGATGCGTGATCAGGTCCTCCGACGGCAGGCCCACCGCCCGATGGATGTCATGCATGGCCACCTGATGCCCGCCCTGCCGAAACGCCTCCCACCACGCGACCACATGCAAATGGTTGGTGTCGACAAGGGTCCCGTCGACATCGAACACAGCAGCCCTGACCATGGCGCACCTTCCTCAAGAGTCCGACATCCGCGTCCTGAAGGGGCGCGGGGAACCACGCGACCAGCCACCACGCACCCGCACCGCAACCGCCCGAGCGGGTGAACCCCCGAGCTCTCAGGCACCCCTCACTCCCGCCGGAACCTTCCGATCCCGAGCCCACCCCAGCACCTCATCCACCGTCCACGTCGTCACCACCCGCTCCCCGGGTACCCCACACTCCTCCGCCCGAGCACAACCGTGCACCTGCCAGGTGAGCTGCCCCGGCGCATGCGCGTCCGTGTCGATCGAGAACAGGACACCCGCCTCCACCGCCCGCCGCAGCAACCGCCGCGGCGGATCCAGTCGCTCGGGCCGGGAGTTGATCTCCACGGCCGTCCCCGTCTCCGCGCACGCCGAGAACACCGCGTCCGCGTCGAACTCCGATTCGGGCCGCCCGCGCCCGGTGACCAGCCGTCCCGTGCAGTGCCCGAGCACGTCGGAGTGCGGGTCCCGTACGGCGGCGACCATGCGGCGGGTCATCGCGCGGGCGTCCATCCGCAGCTTGGAGTGCACGGACACCACGACGACGTCGAGCCGGTCCAGCAGCTCGGGCCCCTGGTCCAGCGAACCGTCGTCGAGGATGTCGCACTCGATCCCCGTGAGCAGCCGGAACGGCGCCCACGTCTCGTTCAGCGCGGCCACCACGTCGAGCTGCTCCCGCAGCCGCTCCGGGGAGAGTCCGCGAGCGATGGTCAGCCGGGGCGAGTGGTCGGTGAGGACCGTCCACTCGTGGCCGAGGCGCGCGGCGGTCCGGCCCATCTCCTCGATCGGGCTGCCGCCGTCCGACCAGTCCGAGTGCACATGGCAGTCGCCCCGGATCAGCTCCATCAGCCCCTCGCCACCACCCGTGAGCGGGGCCTCGGCATCCTGCTCCAGCTTTCGCAGATAGCCCGGCTCCTGCCCGGCCAGCGCCTCCCGCACCACCTGCGCGGTCTTCGGCCCGACCCCCTTCAGCGACTCCAGCGAGCCCCCGGCCGCCCGCTCGGCCACCTCGTCCGGCGGCAGCGCGCCGAGCACGGCGGCGGCCGTACGGAACGCCCGTACGCGATAGGTGGGCGCCCGGTCCCGCTCCAGCAGGAAAGCGATCCGGTCCAGGGCCTCGACGGGATCCATGGCACCTCCAGCCTCCGGCTGCCTCCGCTTCCAGCCTCGCCCAGCCCCCGGACACCCGCACGGCGGCGGTACGACCGCCGGAACCGCTCTACGCTCTAGACATGACCGAAATCGCGAGCCCTCACATTTCCCACCCCCGGGTCATGGTGCTCGGGGTGCAGCCGGGTACGCCGCCGTTCCGGATCGTCGAGATCGACGGCCAGGTGGTCGGTGAGGCGACGACACTGACGGACGTGCTGCGGACAGCGGCGGCGCACGGGGCCACCGTCCATGACCTCGACGACCCGGAACAGGTGCGATGGGTCGGCGGCGGCAAGTTCACTTGGACGCCGCACTAGCCCGCTTGGCACGACTGCCGCGCCTTGTGCGCAGACGCTGGAGCCAGGGGGCGCGTGGCGTCTTCTTCCGCTGGGCCGGTGGGGGTGGGGTGGCCGGCTCGCGCGGGACGCGCGTGTGCACCGCGCGGCCGAGCCGTCGGCCCAGCAGCAGATAGCCCAGCAGCGCCCCCGCGGTGTTGAGGATGACGTCATCTATGTCGAACGCCCGTCCGGTGACCAGGGCGCCCTGTACCAGTTCGACCAGCAGCATCATCAGGGCGGTCAGGGCGGGCACGCGCAGCAGGCCGCGCGCCCCCGGCGCCAGGACCGGCAGCAGGATGCCGAAGGGCACGCCCAGCAGGATGTTCCCGCCGACCTGTTTGATCGCGTCACGTGCGTCGGGATGGTGCCAGTAGAGCTCCAGGGAGCTGCCGGGCCGGAGGTTGCTGTGGGTGAGCGCCTCCGACGCCGGGGACGGCTGAAGGGTGAGCCCGGCCAGCACCGCGCCGAACGCCACCATGGCCATGAAGGACAGCGTCATCACGAGCAGCCGCAGGGGCAGCGCGAGCGGCCGTCGCTCGCGGGCGGCCGCCGGGGCACGGCGGCCGGAGGTCGTGGAGCGGGAACGTGACGTGGAACGGGATCGTGACGTCGTGCGGGAACGTGACGTGGTGCGGGCCATACAACCCTCCCAGTTTCAACTTCCCTTTGTCCCAAGGTGGTTACCCCCGTAGCGGCCCACGATTCCGCCGCACGGGGAGTATGTGCGCAGGAGGCGGACCGCGCCCCGGCCCACCCCCTCCCCGGCCCCGCCACCGGGTCGCCGGCGTCCGTCAGGAGCCGAACGTCACCTTCACCTCCTTGAAGCCGAGGGACGTCAGCAGCCCTTCGAGCATGTCGGTGGTGTTGGACTCGGCGCGGTCCGTGAGCTTGCTGTCCTTCGCGGCGTCGCCGATGTGCTTGACGGCGAGGCGCTGGACGGCCTGTTCGCCGTTGGGGTTGTCGGAGAAGAGATCACCGAGGCGGTCGAGCAGACCGCGCTGCTTGGAGACGGCGTAGGAGTGCTCGGTGTCGAGGGCCGGCTCGCCGAGCCGGGCGTGCGGGAGGTTGATGGTGGCGGAGGTGCGGTCCTTGTTGACCTTCACGTCGTTCTCGCCGACCTTGCCGAGATCGACATAGGCGTCGACGGTGCCCGCGCCGACGTACAGCGTGCGGGTGCCGCGGAGCGCGTCGGGCAGGTACTTGGCGTCCTTCTCCAGGTCGACGACCACCTGGAAGTTGCCCGAGGCGGCGTCGTAACGGCTCATGTCCTGGATGGACTTCAGCAGTGCGGGCCCCGAGCGGTCGTGCTCCTCGGTGCCGAACACGTCGTTCAGCCCCCCGAAGACCAGCAGCCGCAGCGCGGCCAGCAGTACCACGATGAGGATGACCACGGCGGTGAGCAGCTTGGCCCAGCCGGGCAGACGCGTGCGCTTGATGGACGTCGTCATGTCGACGGACCTCCTTCCTATTTCAACGAATGCCCTCAAAGCCCCTGGGGGAACGCCGAGTTGGGCATTGTCCGTACTTCGCCGTAGGTGTGGGGTCCGACCTGTCCGGGCCGCCGTACCGAATCGGCGTACGCCGGGCGGCCGGTAGCATGAGCCGCGCAACCCGTAATGATCATGTCGCCGGGGCCGTGCGCCGCGTTCACCACGGTGAGTCCGTCAGCGCCCTGTCCGGCGCGCCGCCGGGCGGATAGGAAGCTCCGGAGAGATCAGGAGCAGGTCATTGCGGAAAAGCCTCGGAAGCCGGTCATGACGTGCCGGACGCGGCCTCGGGCCGTTCCAGGGCCGCGTCCAGCGACGGGGCCGGCGGCAGCAGCCGGGCCAGGCCCGTGACCTTGAGGACGCGCAGGGTGAGCGGGTGGGCGCAGACGAGGAGCAGCTCGCCGCCGCGGTCGAGCACCCGTTGCCGGGCCCGGTACAGCAGGCGTAACCCGGAGCAGTCGAAGAACTCGACGTGCCGGAGGTCGATCACGATGCGGGCGCCGGGACGGCCCGTCGCGGCGTCGAGGTGGGGGATGATCTCCACGGCCGCCGCGATGTCGATCTCGCCGTGCAGTTCGAGCACGGTGCGGCCGCGGTCCGTGTGGACGCGGAGAAACCCGGTCGTGGGCGGAGTGGGGTCGCTCGACACGACGGCATCGCCTCCAACCGGACTGTGTGGTGAGGGCAAATCCCGTCCCCGCCCTGCAAGTTACCCCCGTCAGAGTGAATTTCAGCATGTTCGATTGACATATGTCTTCGATTTCTCCGGCAATCCGTCCGGAGTTTTGCGCAGGCCCCCCTACGACAGGGCGTGCCACGCCTTCGACAGTGCCTGCCGGAACTGGTCGGCCTGGTGTGCGGTGAGGTCGCGGAGCATGCGTTCCTCCAGGTCACGCATGGGCTCTGCGTAGCGGGTCAGCAGCTCGCGCCCCTCGTCGGTGAGCAGGATCAGCAGCTCCCGCCGGTTGCGCGGATTGCGCTCCCGGCGTACGAGTCCGCGGTTCTCCAGACTCCGTACGAGATCCGCGATGGACTGGGCCGTGACGAACGAGTCGCGGGCGAGCTGTGCGGCCGAGAGGCCGTCGTGCCGCTCCAGGACGGTCAGGGAGGTGTACTGCAGGGCTGTGATCCCGGCCGGTCTCACCAGGTCGTCGAGGTGCGAGCGGACAACGAGCTCGACCTGCTTGACCATGTAGAGGAGGGAGGGGGGTGCCTTGGTGCCGACCATGGGGTCAGCGTAAGGCATTGACAGGAAACCTGTCTGTGATGAAACTGCGAACCAACAGGAATCCTGTCGGTTGCGACTGGTTTGAAAACTTAGCGATCAAGGCTGAGGAGCGGGCAATGACGACCACCTTCGAGAGCGAGCCCGGGCGGCTGTTCATCGGTGGACAGTGGCTTGAGGCGACTGACGGGGCACGCGTCGACGTGATCGACCCGTCCACGGGTCAGGTGGTCACCACCGTCGCGGAAGCGGGCGCGGTCGATGTCGACGCCGCCGTACGCGCCGCGCGCGAGGCGTTCGACAACGGCGCCTGGTCCGGACTGAGCGGCCGTGAGCGCGGCCGCGTCCTGCACCGCGTCGCTGAGCTGATCCGGGAGAACGCCGACGACATCGCGGCCCTGGAGAGCCGTGACGTCGGCAAGCCCATCACGCTGGCCCACGCCGTCGACGTGACGAACGCGGCCAACGACTACGAGTACTACGCCTCACTCGCCTGGTCCCTGGACGGCTCCGCCCGCGACGTCCCGCTCAACCGGCTCGCGTACACCAAGCGCGGCGCGATCGGCGTGATCGCCGCGATCACCCCGTTCAACTTCCCGCTGATCCTGGCCGGCTCCAAGATCGCCCCCGCGCTCGCGGCCGGCAACACGATCGTGCACAAGCCCGCCGAGGAGACCCCGCTCAGCGCCCTCTACATGGCCGGGCTCCTGAAGGAGGCCGGTGTCCCGGACGGCGTCTTCAACGTCGTCACCGGCACGGGCCCGGTCGCGGGCGAGGCCCTGCTGCGCAACCCCGGCGTCGACAAGATCGCCTTCACCGGCTCCACCGCGACCGGCCGGCACGCGGCCAGCGTCGCCGGCGAGGGCCTGAAGCAGGTCACGATGGAGCTCGGCGGCAACGCGGCGCACCTCGTCTTCGAGGACGCCGACATCGAGAAGGCCATCGGCGCGATCATCAAGGGCTTCGTCTTCAACACCGGCCAGTTCTGCATGGGCGGCCCCCGCCTGCTGGTCGCCCGCTCGGTGTACGAGACCGTGGTCGGCATCCTCGCCGACGCCGTGCCCGGCGTGCCCATAGGAGACCCCCGGCAGCCCGAGACCGTCATTGGCCCCATGGCGGGCGAGCGGCACCTGAAGAAGGTCGAGGAGTACGTCGAGCTGGCCCGCAAGGAGGGCGGCCGCATCGTCTGCGGCGGCGAGCGCCTCGACCTGAACGGCGGCTACTACTACAAGCCCACCGTCATCGCCGACCTCACCAACGACTCCCGCGTCGTCCAGGAGGAGGTCTTCGGGCCGGTCCTCACCGTGCAGCCCTTCGACTCCGAGGACGAGGCCGTCGAACTGGCCAACTCCACGCCGTACGGCCTGGCCTCGGGCATCCAGACCACCAACCTCACCCGCGCCCACCGCGTCGCCGACCGGCTCCAGGCGGGCATCGTCTGGATCAACGACTGGCCGATGCTCGACCCGGCCGTCCCCTTCGGCGGCGTGAAGGCCTCCGGCTTCGGCCGCGAGTACGGCCCCGAGGCCCTGGAGTCGTACACCAAGGTCAAGTCCGTCGTCGTCTCGCTCGACTGAGCGCATCCCCGGGAACGAAGGAGTTCATCAGAATGTCCACCGCCACACGCGCCGCCGTGGTCGAGTCCGGGGGCGCCCCCTTCACCATCTCCGAGGTCGTCCTCGACCAGCCGGGAGAGGGTGAGGCCCTGGTGCGCATGGTCGCCGCCGGGCTGTGCCACACCGACCTCGGTGTCGCCGCCGGCGGGCTGCCCTTCCCGCTCCCCGGGGTCCTGGGGCACGAGGGCGCCGGTGTCGTCGAGGCCGTCGGGCCCGGGGTCACCTCCGTGGCGCCCGGCGACCACGTCGTGCTGTCCTTCACCTCCTGCGGCGGCTGCCAGAACTGCCGCGACGGGCACCCGGCGTACTGCGCCACCTGGCTCCCGCTGAACCTGATCGGCGGCAGCCGCGCCGACGGCACCAGCACGATCAGCCGCGACGGCGTGGCGCTCGGCGGCCACTTCTTCGGCCAGTCCTCCTTTGCCGAGCGGGCCCTGGTCGACGAGCGGGGCCTCGTCAAGGTCGACCCCGACGTGCCGCTGGACTCCATCGCCCCGCTCGGCTGCGGCGTCCAGACCGGCGTCGGCGCCGTCTGGAACGTCCTGGAGCCCCGCGCGGGCAGCACCCTCGTCGTCCTCGGCGCCGGAGCGGTCGGCCTCTCGGCCGTCATGGCGGCGGCCCTCACGCCCGCGACCACGGTCATCGCCGTCGACAAGGTCGGCGAGCGGCTGGAGCTGGCCAGGGAACTGGGCGCCACGCACACGGTGAACGGCGGCGAGGTCGCCGACATCGCCGAGGCGATCATGGAGATCACCGGCGGCCGGGGCGCGGACGGCGTCGTCGAGACCACTGGCAGCGTCTTGGTCCTGCGCAAGGGCGTCGACTCCCTCGCCGCGCGCGGCACCCTCGTCATCGTCGGCGCCCCGCCGTTCGGCACCGAGGTCTCCCTCGACGTCAACGGCATGCTCGGCGGCAAGCGCGTCGTCGGCCTCACCCTCGGCGACAACGAGATCCAGACCGCCATCCCGGTCCTCGTCCAGCTGGTCAAGGAGGGCAAGCTCCCCCTCGACCGGCTGATCAGCCGCTACAAGTTCGAGGACATCGACCAGGCGGTCGCGGACATGAGCGGCGGCAAGAGCATCAAGCCCGTACTGACGTTCTGACCGCACTGGCCCGCACTGGCCCGTACTGATCTGGACTGACCTGCACTGACGTTCCGAGAGGCCATCTCCCCCCGGGTCACGTCCTCCCCTGCGTGACTCCGGCTCTGTGGGTGACCTGCCTGCCAGGTCACCCACAGGGCTGTCGGGTCACCGGCTGCGGTGCAGGGCGACCAGCAGCTGCCACGACTGGTCGGCGATCTCCTGAGGGGTGCCGTCGAGGAGGCCGTGCAGCCAGTCGGCGAGGACGCCCGCGAAGGTCGCCGCCACGGCGGAGGCCACCAGCGGGGCGTCCGCGGCCCCCGCGAGCTCGCGTTCCCGGAGGCTGTAGGCGCGCAGATCCTGGTGCAGGACACGGCCGAGCGGCCCGCCGCCACCGGGAGCCAGCAGCGCGCGGTAGAGGGCCGCGTGCGGGGCGAGGCCGGCGAAGAACTCCGGCAGCGCCGCCGGCGCCCGCACCGGGTCCGGCCGCCCGCGCCAGGCGTGCAGAGCCTCCACCGCCTCCCGTACGACATCGGCGCAGGCGTCGACGGCCAGCGCCTCCAGGTCCGGGTAGTGCACGTAGAACGTGGCCCGGCCGACCCCCGCCCGACGGACCAGCGCGGCCACGCTGACCTCGTGCAGGGGGTGCCGGGCGCACTCGTCGAGGAGGGCTTCCCGCAACTTGGCCCGGGTGCGGGCGGCCCGGGGGTCCTGCGGGGTCATCCGGCGACGAGGACGGCGGCCAGGGCGAGCGCGCTGGGGAGCGCCTGCGCGAAGAGGATGCGGCGGTTGGCGGTGACGGCCCCGTACACACCGGCGACGATCACACACCCGAGGAAGAAGATCTGGACCCGGTACCCGGTCGGGTCGTCGGCGATCAGTCCCCACACCAGACCGGCCGCGAGGAATCCGTTGTAGAGCCCCTGGTTGGCGGCCATGGCGGCGGTCCGCCGCGCCAGGTCGGCGTCGAACCCGTGGAATCCCATCCCTGGTTTCTTCTGCCACAGGAACATCTCCATCACCAGGATGTACACATGCAGCGCCGCCACCGCCACGACCAGCACGTTCGCCAGGATCTCCATGGTCAACAGACTCCGTCGTTCGCTTGATGCTTCCGGGAAACTTCTTGGACAGGTGTCTACTATAGCTGGACGCCTGTCCAGGAAATGCCGGTGGATCGATCGAGCTGTGGGTCGTACCGGCAGGTGCCCCCCGTGGATTGTCAGACCCTGCGGCTACGTTCCCGTCCATGACTGATCAAGAGGTGACCGTGCGGCGCGCCCGCCCCGAGGACGTACCGGGGATCGTCCGCTCCAGCTCCCGGTTGTTCGCCGAGGACGGCGGACCTCGGGACCCGAGCCTGAACACGGACTGGCCCCGCCTGCACGGTGCCGAGGCCTTCACAGCCGCCCTCCGGGACCCGGCGCGGCTGCTGCTGGCCGCGTTGTGCGACGGCGAGGTGGTGGGCCATCTGTCGGGCTCGATGTCCGGGCCCTCGGCCATGCGGCCCGTCAGATCGGCGACCCTGATGGCCCTCTATGTGTGGCCGGAGCACCGGCGGGGGCGGGTCGGGGCCCGGCTGGTCGAGGCGTTTGTGGAGTGGGGAAGGCGGGAGGGCGCGGTTCACGCGGAGGTGACCGCTTCGGCGGCCAATGGGGACGGCATCCGGTTCTACGAGCGGGAGCGGTTACGGCCGCAGGCGCTCACGCTGCGGCTGAACCTCTAGCCGGGGGGTACCCGGGGAGCGTATGGGCACCGGCGGACCGGTGCCCGCGCCCGGAACCGGTACGGAGGAGACATGGCACTGGTACAGGCGGGCCTCGTGGTGCTGGACTGCGCCGAGCCCGAGAAGCTCGCGGTGTTCTACAGGGAACTGCTCGACGCGCAGGAGACGGACGCGACCGCCAACCGGGTCGAGATCAAGGGCGCCTGCGGAGCCCGGATGGCATTCCGCCGGGACGTCAACGCCACCCCGCCGAGCTGGCCCCGCCCCGAGAACTCCCTCCAGGCCCACCTGGACTTCTACGTCGACGACCTGGACGAGGCCGAGCGGCGCATCGTGTCCCTCGGCGGGCGCCCGGTGGACACGAAGGAGCCGGCCGGGCCGTTCGAGGAGCGCGGCTACTCCGACCCGGCCGGCCATTCCTTCACCCTGCGCCGCGAACACCCGACGGCTCCCAAGCAGGGGTAGCGCCGAGCCGGAGGCAGGACCGCGGCGTCAGTCACGGCCCCCCTTCGCCGGGGCCGGCCACACCCCGGTGGACCGCTCGATGGCCTTCGCGCCGGTGCGGTCCACCACACTGCGTACGGCCGAGAAGATGGCGCCCTGGATGGCCGCCGCGAGGAGCACCTCGCCCCAGCCTCGGTCCCGGTCCAGCGCGTCGGGTGCGTCGTCCTCGTGGCGGATCACCTTCCACGTCTTGCGGAACGCCGCCGAGGCCAGCGCACCGCTCAGCCAGCCGAGGGCGAAGCCGAGGGGCTTGTAGGCGAGAGGGAGCTTCTTCTTCTTGGACATGTGGTGTTCCTCCTTCGCGTCGTGATGCCGCCGGCTCAGGGACGGCCCGTGGGGGCCACTACCTCGGTGGCGGGCACCGGGCCCGGCGGTGTCCCGTCGCCGAACGGGCCGCCGCCCAGATCCTCACGGCCATGGGGCGCGAGCCAGCCCGCCAGATCGGGCCCGAGCGGCACCACGCCGGTCGGGTTGATGCCTGTGTGCACCTGGTAGTAGTGCCGCTTGATGTGGTCGAAGTCGACCGTGTCGCCGAACCCCGGGGTCTGGAAGAGATCACGGGCGTACGCCCACAGCACCGGGTCCTCCGCCAGCTTCCAGCGGTTGCACTTGAAGTGACCGTGGTAGACGGGGTCGAAACGCACCAGCGTGGTGAACAGCCGGATGTCCGCCTCCGTGATCGTCTCCCCGACGAGATAGCGCTGCCCCGCGAGCCGCTCCGACAAGGCCGTCAGCCGCCGGAACACCCCGGCGCAGGCCTCCTCGTACTCCTGCTGACCCGTGGCGAAGCCCGCCCGGTACACGCCGTTGTTGACGTCCTCGTAGACCTCCGCCATCACCGCGTCGATCTCCTCGCGCAGCGCCGCCGGATACAGGTCGGGCGCGCCCTCGCGGTGCAGGTCCGTCCATTCGGTGGCGAGGTCGAGCGTGAGCCGCTGGTAGTCGTTGGTGGCCAGCCGGCCGCTCGGCACGTCGACGATCGCGGGCACGCTGACCCCGCCCGGATAGCCGCTCTCCCGCGCGTCGTACGCCTCCTTCAGATACCGGATGCCGAGAACGGGGTCTCGGCCGTCCGGGTCCAGCGTGAACCGCCAGCTGCGGTCGTCCTGGATCGGATCGGTGACGCCCATCGGCAGGGCGTCCTCCAGGCCCAGCAGCCGCCGTGAGATCACCGCCCGGCTCGCCCAGGGACAGGCCCGGCTGACGACCAGCCGGTAGCGGCCCGCCTCCACGGGCCACCCGTCCCGGCCGTCGGCGGTGATCCGGTCCGCGAAGTGGCTCTTGGACCGCTTGAAGGCCTTCCTGCCGTACGCCTCGTTGCCCTCGCCGACACTCATGCCGCCCGCCCTCCCGAACTGTCCGGATACGTCCTGCCATGATGAGAGTTCCCCGATTTTCGCGAGCCCCACAGTGTGAGCGGAACTGGTCAGGGCAACCGGCGTACGTGAAGCGCACACCGGCAGACACCCCGACAGACACGGAGACGGCGGACGACCGGGGCGGGCGGGTTCCGCGAGGGACGGGCCTGCACGAGGAGGCCAAGGCACGCACGGACCGCAGAACCCGCGTCACCGTCCTCGTCGCCCTCGGCGCGAACCTCCTGATCGCCGTGGCCAAGACCATCGGCGGACTCCTCGCCGCATCGCCCGCCCTCCTCTCCGAGGCCGCGCACTCGGTGGCCGACGGCATGAACGAGGTCTTCCTCCTCGCCGCGCTGCGCCGCAGCCGCCGCCCCGCCGACCGCCGCCACCCGTTCGGCTATGGCAAGGAACGCTTCTTCTGGTCCCTGCTCGCCGCCGTCGGCATCTTCGTGATGGGCGGCTGCTTCTCCTTCTACCAGGCCGTCCACGCCCTGACGACCGGAGCCGAGGAGTCCTACGACGGCTATGTGGCAGGCCTGGCCGTACTCGGCGTCGCCCTCCTCACCGAGGGAGCCTCGCTGCTGCGCGCCCTGCACCAGGTGCGCGTGCAGGGTGGCGGCGCGGGCGGCGGGCTACGGGACCCGGCCCTGCGTACGGTCGTCGCCGAGGACGGTACGGCGGTGCTCGGTGTGACCCTCGCGATCGCCGGGATGGCCCTGCACCTGGTGACGGGACAGGTGATCTGGGAGGCGTCCGCGTCCTTCGCGATCGGCGCGCTGCTCGTCTACGTCGCCTACTGGCTGGGCCGCGACGCCCGAGAACAGCTCATCGGGGTGGCCGCCGGCCCCGAACCCAGCCGGCGGATCCGCGCCCTGCTGGCGGCCCAGCCCGAGATCGACAGCGTCGAGGCCCTGCTCACCATGCGCCTCGGCCTGGACTCCACCCTCGTGGCCGCTCGCGTCGACCTCGTCCCCGGCCTCGACAGCGAGGACGTCGAGCAGGTCGCCGTACGCATCAAGCGCTCCATCACCCACGTGGTCCCCGAGGCCGACCAGATCTTCCTCGACGTGACGGAGAAGGCGGAGCGGGGAGGGCGGGGGGTACAGGCAGAGAAGGCCGAGAAGGCAGAGAAAAGTCCCGCCGCGACGGGGGAACGCGGCGGGACCTGAGGCTCGGGTGCCCGGTGCGCGATGGATCATGCGAGGCGAATCGAAGATTTTCTTCGGGCTCCCCGGACGCCGCACCGCTACCCGGCGGCCGGCTCCAGCACGAAGACCGGTATGTCCCGCTCGGTCTTCTCCTGGTAGTCCGCGTACGGCGGATACGCGGCGACCGCCCGCTCCCACCACTCGGCCTTCTCGTCCCCGGTGATCTCGCGCGCCGTCAACTCCTGCCTTGCGGGCCCGTCCTGGAGCTCCACATGCGGGTCGGACTTGATGTTGTGGTACCAGACCGGGTGCTTGGGCGCGCCGCCCTGCGAGGCCACGAGGGCGTACCGTCCGTCGTGTTCCACCCGCATCAGCGGGATCTTGCGGATCTTGCCGCTCTTCGCGCCGCGCGTGGTGAGCACGACGACGGGCAGACCCGTGTCCCGCAGTGTCGTCCCCTTCGTGCCGCCCGAGCTCTCGTACAACTCGACCTGCTCACGGACCCACTGGGTCGGGCTGGGCACGTACTCGCCCTCAAGAGGCATGGCCACCGTCCCTCGTTGTCGCATACGGACACTGTCATGGCATGGAACAACGACCTCCTCCGGTTTCATCCTCATCTCCCTCTCGGCCTCATCCGGCCGCGTCCGCACGGGAGCTGGGCCCGGACGCCAGGGCCAGGGCCAGGGCGAAGGGGCGGGCGTCACGACGGCACCAGCATCAGCGCCGCCAGCACCGCGATCACGGCACTCGACAGGAGCCCCGTGGCCAGCCGCCCCCGGTGGCCGGTCAGGGCCCGGCCGAGCAGTGCGCCGCCACCCGCGAGCAGCAGCTGCCAGCTCGCGGAGGCGAGGAACGCGGCGAGGACGAACACCGCCTGTTCCAGGGGGCTCACGGCGTCGGTGGCGCGGCTGCCGAGGACGAGGGCGGCGAAGTAGACGACCGTGGTGGGGTTCAGGAGGGTGATCCCCAGCAGGGCGGCGTACGCGCGTGCCGGGCTCACCGGGTCCTTGCGCGGCCGGGTGGTGAGCCGCCGGGCGCGGTACCGGCGCACGGTCGTGACCGCGCCGCGTACGGCCAGCGCGACGAGCACCAGGGCGGAGGCCCAGCGAAGCGGTTCCAGGATCGGTCGCAGGGCGGCGGCGAGGGCCGTACCCCCGAGGGCGGCGAGCAGGGCGTACAGTCCGTCGGCGGTCGCGACGCCGAGGGCGGCGCAGGCGCCGGTCCGCAAGGACGTGCGGGCGGTGAGGGAGACGAGATAGGTCGCGACCGCTCCGACGGGGATGGCGATGCCATAGCCGGCGAGGAGCCCAGCGACCAGCGCGGCCGTCACGACCGGGGCGGTGTCGGCCCCCACGGTCGGCCGGACCGCTGCTGACCCCGCACCGACGAAGCGGCGGCGGCGGGGGTCGGCGGCAGGAAGGCGTCGTTGATGAACATGGGCAGATCCTGGGGGCGGGCGTGCCGCCCCCGCAATCGAATTACCGCGTGCGATCCCGCTCGCCGCACGGGCGCAGGCGCGGCGCGGCCGTCGGGCGGCCGGGACCTCAGGCCTTCGGGCGGCGGCCGCTGCGGCGGGGCGCGGGCTCGGCGCCGTTCAGCAGGGTGCGGCGGCGCTCCTCGCCGTGCTCCTCGACCTGCATCACCACACTGCGCAGGCCCTCCGCGAGGCCGCGGCACTCCGCGTCGCTGAGCCGCGCGGTGACGAAGGCCTCCTCCTCGTTGAACGCCGGGAACACCCGCCGCATCAGCTCCTCGCCCTTGTCGGTGAGCGCCAGCAGGACCAGCCGGCCGTCCGTGGGGTGGTCCGCCCGCCGCACCAGCCCACGCGACTCCAGGGTGCGCGCCACACCCGTGAGCGTGCCCTTGGAGATGCCCGCCTCCTCCGCCACGTGCCGTGTCTCGGACTCGCCCCACACCCATACGACCCACAGCACCACGAAGGCCGTCCAGGTCAGGTCGGAACCGCGCAGCACGGAGTTCTCCAGGTGCTGCCGCACCGCCGAGGCCGCCCGGTAGACGTTCGCCACCGCCGCCATCTGCTCCCGACGGATCGGAACGCCCCCGAGCTTCGCCGCGGCGAGCTTCTCGGCTTCGGTGATGGATCGCTGGCCGGGCACGGGTGCTCCTGTCGGTCGGTCAGTCGGTCAGTCGGTCGGTCAGTCGGTCGGGCAGTGGGTCGGTCGGTGGGTCGGTCGGTGGGTCGGTGAGTCGGTCGGGCAGTCGGGCAAGCGGTCTTTCGGGTTCAAATTGTACGGAGGGCTCGCTCGAAGACGACCCGGCCGTCGAACACCGTCATGTCGATCCCCACCCCGGTGATGTCGTGCGGGTCGAGGTCCAGCAACGGCCGGTCCAGGACGCACAGGTCGGCCACCTTGCCCACCTCCACGGACCCCTTCCAGTCCTCGGCGAAGTCCTGCCGCGCCGGGTTGATCGTGTACGCGCGCAGCGCCTCGGCGAGTTCCACGCGCTGCTCGGGACCGCTCACCCGGCCGCCGGCCTTCGACTCGCGCAGCAGCATCCCGGCGACGCCCTGACGCCAGTCGGGCTCCGTGATCGGCGCGTCCGAACTGGCGCACACCGGGATGCCCGCCTCGAAGGCCGAGCGGACGGGCCACTCGTACGCCGACCGCTCCGGGCCCACGACCTCCTCCATCAGGTCGGAGATCGTCCACTTGATGGCCGGGTTCATGTTGACGCCGTAGCCACGCGCGGCCAGCCGGGCGAGGCTCCGCCCGCCGATGAAGTCCCCGTGGATGACGTAGTGCCGGGCGTCCGGGCGGGGGGCGGCGTCCTGTGCGGCGAGGAACGCGTCCACCACGGTGTCGATGGCCCGGTCGCCCGTGACATGGACGCCCAGTTGGTAGCCCGCCTCGTGGGCGACGCGGATCATCATGAACAGCTCGTCCACCTGGAGCTCGGGCGTGCGCCCGTGCACGCACAGGGAGCCGTGGCCGCCGTCGAGATAGGGCTCGTTCATCCAGGCCGTACGGTTCGGCGGCACCCCGTCGGCGAAGATCTTCACGCCGATCGCGTTCAGCAGCCGAGAATCCGCGGACTCGGGCCGGTGGAGCTCGGCGAGGCCCTTGCGGACGTCGTCCGTGGAGCCGCCCATGGGCGCGGGCAGGAGGAGGACGCTGACCCGGGCGTGCAGGCCGCCGGTCGCGGCAAGGTCGGCGTACGCGGTCCAGTTGTCCGTGCTCAGGCCGCCGAACAGGGTCTCGGAGCCGCCGGGCCCGAGGCCCGGCTCGGTGTAGCTGGTGATGCCGCGCGAGTGGAGTTCCGCGACGACGTTCCGGATGGCCTCGCGACGCCGGGCGACGGTGGGGGAGGGCAGGGCGGCCTGGAGCAGGACCCCGGCGGCCTCGCGCAGGATTCCGGTGGGCCCGCCCTCGGCGTCCCGGTCGATGACCCCGCCGGCGGGCGCCTCCGTGGAGGCGTCGATCCGGCAACGGCGCAGCGCCTCGCTGTTGGCCCACACCATGTGCTGCGAGAAGTCGGTCAGACAGACGGGGTGGTCGGGCGCCACCGCGTCCAGGTCCGTACGGTGCGGGAAGCGGCCAGGATCGGCGAGGCACTCGGCGAGATAGCCGGGGTCCCAGCCGAGGCCGACGATCCACTCGCCGGGTGCGGCGGCCCGCGCCGCCTCGCCCACGGCCGCCGCGATGCCGGCGATCGAGCCGACCGCCGGGTGGCCGACGTCGAGGGCGAACGGCGGCTTGGCCAGCCCGTACGCGGCGCCGTGCAGATGCGAGTCGTTGATGCCCGGCAGCACGGTCCGCCCCGCCAGCTCGACGATCCGCGTCGCCGGCCCGGCCAGCGCACGCATCTCGGCGTCCGTGCCGACCGCGACGATCCCCCGGCCGCGCACGGCCACACCTTCGGCGACCGTGAAACCGGCGTCGACGGTGATGACCTGACCGCCGGTCAGGATGACGGTGATGACCTGACCGCCGGTCAGGATGAGGGTGGGGGCAAGGGTGGGGGTGGGGGTGCGGGAAGTGTCGCTCACGAGGGCCTCTCTGAATGTCCGAACAGGGGAGGAGACGGAGGAGACTGAGGGGGAGAAGGGGGAGAAGGGGGAGAAGGGGAGGCGGATCGCCGGTCACCGGCTCGCGCGTGGGTCGAACCAGGCGAGCCCGGCGCCCGCCACCAGGGCCGCGCCCTGGGCCATCTGCTGCCAGAACGCGGGCACGCTCAGCAGTGTCAGCCCGTTCTGCAGACAGCCCAGGAACAGCACGCCGAGCAGGACGCCGAGAACCGATCCGGAGCCGCCGCTCAGCGCGACCCCGCCCAGCAGCACCGCGGTCAGCACTGTCAGCTCGAAGCCCGCGCCCGAGGTGCCCGCGACCACGCTGTCTGCAGCCCGAAGCCGGGGCCGCGCAGCCCGCGCACGGTGAGGCGGGCGGCGGGTGACCGGGGTGAGGCGTGGGCCCCTGCCTGCTCCTGACCGGTGGCTTCGCCTCCGGCGCGGCGCCGACCCCGGCCACCGGTCCCGGCGGAGCCGTGGCAGGTACGGGCTTCCGTCCGGGCTTTCGTCCCCGCGTCCGTCCCGGCTTCCGCCCCGGCAGCCGTGGCGACCGTCGAGCCGAGGCCGCCCGCTCCGCCGACGGTGCCCGTGCTCGAAACCGCGCGGCTCGCTGCCGTCCCGCCCCCCGCCGCGCCCGACGGAACCGTTCCACGCCCACCCGTGATCGCCTCGACCAGCTCCCGGCGGTTGTGACCCCCCGTCGCCGAATGATGGGCGACCCGCCCGTCCCGCAGCACGGTGACCGCGTCCGCCAGCCGTTCCACCTCGGCCAGCAGATGGGTGACGTAGACGATGGCGAGACCCTGCCTGCGCAGGTCCTCCACCCGGGCGGCCAGGGCGTCGCTCTCGGTGCCCGACAGGGCAGCCGTGGGCTCGTCCAGGACCAGGACCGAGGCACTGCGGCTGAGAGCCTTGGCGATCTCCACCAACTGCTTCTGGCCCATGGGCAGTTCACCCACCCGGTCGCGCGGCGAGCAGCTCGCGGCGACGCGGTGGAGGAGTTCGGCGGCCACCCGCTCCTGGGCCCGGCGGTCGATGCGGCCGTACCGGGTCCACTCCTGGCCGAGGAAGATGTTCTCGGTCAGGGAGTCGACGACGCTGAGTGTCTGGAAGATGATCGCGACCCCGGCCGCGATCGAGTCGCGGGGGCTGAGCCGGTGATACGGGACGCCGCCCACCTCGATGGTCCCCGCGTCCGGCGGGTACGCGCCGCCGAGGCACTTGATCAGGGTGGACTTGCCGGCGCCGTTGTGTCCGAGGAGGGCGTGCACCGTCGTGAGCAGCCGGACGTCGTGCTTCTTCGCGGCGGCCGTCGAGAGCTTCACCAGCGTGCTGTGGAGCGGGAGTTGGGTGAAGGGGTAGTCCAGGCCGATCCGGGTGAGGGCCGTCGCGGAAGGGGAGGCGCCCGCGGCCTTCGCCGAGCCGGAGCCGCTCTCCGGGGCGCTGCATCCCGTGGCGGCGAGCCCGGTGGTGGCGAGGGCTCCGGTGGTCCACGTGAGGAACTGCCGGCGCGAGGCCGGGACGGCGGAAGGGGGGCGTCTGGTCATGGCGGTGATCTCCAAGGGGACGTGGGCCCGAAAGCGCTGGGCGTCCGGCTGTGCCGCTCAGGAAAGACCCCGGCGCCCGGCCCCGCCATCCGTACAAATACCGAGTGCGTACGGCGGGCGAGCCACGGCGGGCGTCCAGGTCACGGATCGGTGAATGCCTTGTCCACGCATCGCCGCCCCTTCTATCGTTAGGGCCCAAAAGAGCTGTACCGTCCAGTACGGTCTCGGGGCGGCCCCGGGAGGCGCTCGCATGCTCACCCACCACCAGATCGCGGCCGCCACCCGCATCGGCATGCTCACCCGCGAACGGGACACCGCCGCCGCCTGCGCCGAGGCCCTGCGCGAACTCGGCCGAGCCCTGCCCCTCGACGCCGCCACCCTGCTGGAGATCGACCCGGTCACCGGCAGCCATGTGCAGATCGCGGGCGTCGGCTACGACGCCGACGTCTCCGAGGCGCTGGCGGCCGAGTTCGTCGCGACCCCCTGGTACGCCAATGTCCTGCGCAGCGATCTCCCGCCCTCCATCTCCGAGGACGGCGAGGACAGCGAGGACAGCGAGGACGGTGGGGACGGTGGGGACGGTGGGGACGGCGAAGCCGTCGGGGACCCGGGTGAGCGTTACCGCGACGGCTGGTTCTACGCCGAGCGGATCCGCCCGGCGGGCGTCCGCGACGCGGTGACGGGCGCCCTGCGTCACCACGGGCGCCTCGTCGGCCTGATCACCCTCTCCACCGCGACCCCGGGCGCCTACGACACCGGGACCCGCCACCTGCTCGCCTCGCTCCTGCCCGCCCTCGGCGTGCTCGCCCTCGGCGTGCTCGCCGACCCCACGGCCCACGCGGGCCACCTCCACGACCTCCCCGCCGGGGGCGGGGCGAGCCTGGTCGTCGCCGACGAGACCCTGAGACTCCCCGGCCGCGACCCCGCCGGAGTCCTCCAGGACCCCGAGTTCCGCCCTCTCCTGTGCGCCTTCGCCGACTCCCACGGCACCCGGTTGCGCCTGCTGTGGCCCGTGGGGCCCGACTGGTACCGGGTCACCCTCCGCCGCCACACCCTCGGCACCGCCGTCTTCCGCCGGGCGGTCCTCGTGCACGAGGCACCCACCCCCCTGCCGCACGGTCTCTCCCCGCGCGAACTGGAGGTGCTGACCCGGGCGGCCACGGGCCGGACGAACCAGGCCATCGCCCAGGCGCTGTTCCTCTCCCCGCGCACCGTGCACACCCATGTCGAGCACCTGCTGCGCAAGACCGGCGCCGCCTCCCGCGCCGAGGCCACCGCCCTCGCCGTACGGGACGGACTGCTCCGCCCGACCGCCGTCGACGTCGAACGCTTCGTCGAGAGGGCACTCGGGGACTGAGCCGGGTTCAGTAGGGTCGACGGGTGACTACGCGTACGAATCAGGCCGGAGCCGGAGCCGGAGCCGGAGCCGGGCCCGGACAGGGCGGGAGACCCTTCCTCTACGTCGTCGTCTGCGCGGCCGGCGTCGCGGTGGACGTCGGCAGGCTGATCACCGCCGCCCAGGAGCGGGACTGGGAGGTCGGGGTCATCGCGACGCCCGTAGCCATGGGCGGCTTCTTCGACACGGCGGAGGTCGAGGCGCGGACCGGCCGCCCGATCCGTTCCGCCTGGCGGTCGCCGGGCGACCCGCGCCCCTTCCCGCCGCCGGACGCCGTCGTGGTCGCACCCGCCACCTTCAACACCCTCAACAAATGGGCGGCGGGCACAGCCGACACCCTCGCGCTCGGCACGCTGTGCGAGGCGTACGGCCTCGGTGTCCCCATCGCCGTACTGCCCTGTGTGGCCGACGCCCTGGCGGCCCACCCGGCGTACCGCGCCGGCCTGGAACGGCTGCGCGGTATGGGTGTGCGGTTCGGCGACCCGTACGGCGGTGAGGCCGAAGAGGACGGCAGGCGTGAGGAGTTCCACTGGGAACGGGCCCTCGACCTGCTGACGGCGGACGGGAACGGCGGGCCCGTCACGCGCTGACGACGGGTCCCGTCACACGTCGAGGTCCTCGGCCGTCCCCCTCGGCAGCCGACAGGGCACAGATCAGGACGGTCGTGGACGCGCTCGGCGCCAACCTCGCCGAGACCCGCACCATCATCCGCGACCTCACCCCGCCCGCCCTGGAACACGACGACCTCACGGCCGCCCTGCGCTCCCTCTGCGCCCGCGACACGGCCACCCCCGTACATGTGGAGTTCCGCACCAAGGCACCCGGCGACCTGCCCCCGGACCGGGCCGCCGCCCTGCTCCGCGCGGCCCAGGGCCTGCTGGCCAACGCCTGCCAACACGCCCGCGCCCGGCACGTCTGGGTCACCCTCGACCACCGCGACACCACCACGGTCGCCGTCGAAGTACGGGACGACGGCGTGGGCTTCGACCCGGCGGCGACGGCGGAGCCGGGCGAGCGAGGCCTCGGCCTGACCGCCGGCCGGGAGCGGCTCGGCGCCCTCGGCGGCTCGCTCACCGTCCGCAGCGCACCCGGCCGAGGCACCCTGGCCCGCGCCACCCTGCCCGTGGTGGGCGCCTTCGCCCTGGCGGGCCGCCGGTGAGCACCCCGGCCCCTCCGCCGCTCCGAGTCCTGATCGTGGACGACCACGTCGTCGTACGCGCCGGGCTGCGCGCCCTCCTCACCGGCGAACCCGGCTTCGATGTCATCGGCGAGACCGGCGACGGCGAGACGGCCGTGCGCCTGGCCGCGCGGCTGAGCCCCGACGTGGTGCTGATGGACCTCCGCCTGACCGACGACACGGCCCCCGGCGACCGGGCGGGCGGCCTCGACGCGACCCGGCGGATCACCGCCGAGGCCCCCGGCACCCACGTCGTCGTGCTCACCAGCTCCGGCACCCAGGCCGACGTCGTACGGGCGATGTCGGCCGGCGCGCGCGGCTACGTCCTCAAGGCGGGCCCGCCCGAGGAACTGTTCCGGGCCGTACGCGCCGCGGCGGCCGGAGGCATGGGTCTCGCCCCGGAGGCCGCCGGACACCTCGCCGGTCGCCTGACCGATCCGGGGGCCGTTCTGAGCGACCGGGAGATCGAGGTCGTACGGCTGCTCGCGCGGGGCCACAGCAACCGGTCCATCGCCGCCGCCCTGCATCTGACCGAGGCGACGATCAAGACCCACCTCGTCCGCGTCTACCGCAAGCTCGGCACCGAGAACCGGGCGGGCACCGTGTCCGAGGCGGTCCGGCGGGGCCTGCTCGAACTCGGCTGAGCCGGTGCGGGCGGACGCTCAGGCGCAGCCGACCGTGGGCCCCGCCAGCATGCCGCCCGTGTACAGGTTCTGCCCCTGCGGGATCCAGTAGCCCAGCTTCGAGACGATCGTGCCGCAGGTGTCCTTCACCGAGACCCGCACGGTCACGGTGGTGGAACGGCCCGGCTGGAGCCCGGTGAGGGCACAGTCCACGACGTGCGGTGTCCGCTCCGCCGACGGAAAGCGGCCCGGCAGTGGATTCCCGCACCGCGCGTCGGACGTGGTGAGCTCCATCCCCACGCCCTCCTCCCCGATCAGCCCGAACCGCGCGCTGTCGTCGCCCCGCTCACTGTCCCGGGCCACGGTGTACGTCAGCGTCGTCACGGAATCGCGCCGCAGGGCGCCCCCGTCCACCTCGACCCGGTGGGTGGGGTCCGGCTTGGGCGCGGTCAGGGTGAGCGTGGCGTGCACCTCGCCGCGCAGGTCGACACCGGCGGGCGCCGAGCGCACCCGCACGAAGGCGCTGATGTCGTACGTGCCGGGCCCCGGGTAGTCCCGGCCGCCGGGCAGCGGCCCCGAGGCGACCGGCCGGCCGTCGCGACGCGCGGTCCAGGTACCGGCGGTCAGGCAGGTGAACGGGCCTTCCCCGCCCGGGTGTTCGCAGGCGGCCGGGGCGGAGACGGACAGTGTCGGGGTGCCGTCGGTCGCGCACAGGCTGACGGACGCCCGCTGCCCGTCCTCGCCGCGCAGGGTGCCCGCCGGCACACACAGCGTCGAGGGAGCGGCCGGTCCCGGGGGAGCGGCGGTGGGGTGACCCGGCGTGGACGCGGCCGGGGCGGCCAAGCCGGTGGCGGCGGCCAGCACGGCCGCCGCCACCAGCCCACGGTGCGTCGCACGGGGTTTCGTCCAGGACATCAGGCGTGGCATGGGCACCGCTTCCTCCGGTACGACCTACGACTCACGGCCGCGACCGGCCCGGCGCCGGTCAGGTGCCACGAGGATGCGGGAGCGCCCGACCGTGCCCTCGCCTCCCACGCCGCGCTGTCACCTGGCTGCCGGAGCGGGATGCGGGTGTTCATGGCCGCCCGCTGTCCTTCGCGCTCCGGGTCGCCGTCAGTGGGCGCCCGCCGCCTCGAACTCCGTGCCGCACGGGCCGGCCCCCTCGCTCTCCGGCAGGGGATGGGACTCGCCGTTCATGGTGAGCGCGTCGTAGTAGCGCCCGATGCGTTCGGCGGAGCGCCCCATGTAGTGGCCGATGAAGGAGCGACGGAAACGGTCGGTGGTGCGGTTGGGCTGGGAGCCGTGCACGAGGCTGCCGTTGAAGAAGAGGACGTCGCCCGGCGCCATGTCGACGGGTACGGGGGCCAGGCCGGGCGGCGGCGGTACGTACTCGCGGACGAAGGACACCACCGAGTCCGCCTCCTCCGGACAGAACAGGTCCATACGATGCGTCCCCGGCACGACCTCCAGGCCGCCGTTGTCCCGGTCGATCACGTCGCAGGCGATCCACGCCGCCACACAGGTGCCCGGCTCGACCCGCAGATAGAAGTTGTCCTGGTGCAGCGCCTGCCCCCGGGCGCCCGGCGGCTTGAAGTAGAACATGCTCTGCGCGGCCAGGACCTCCTCCCCGAGCAGCCCTTGGAGGATGTCCCGCAGCCGGACGTCGAGGAGCACCCGCAGCGACAGGTCGTCGATGCGGTGCGGGTGCATGACCCGGGGGTGGACGTGCAGCGGGTCGGCCGGTGCTTCGGCCGGTCCTTCGGCCGTGGGCGGGCGTGGCTCGAAGTGCCCCGGCACCGGGCCGCCCGCCGTGAGGGCCGTGAACCGGCCGCACAGCTCATCGGTCTCGGCGGGCGGGAACAGCCCCCGCACCACCACATAGCCGTTCTCCTCGAACTCGCCCCTGTGCATGCCCTCGAACTCGCTCTTGCCTGTGACTGTCATCCGTGCGTCCCTTCCCACCGTCGTCAACCGTGCTCCACGCTAGGTCCGAGCGCTGTTCGGGAGGATGCCTGTGCGTGCTGACGACCTGCCTGAGACTGCTGTCACTGCCGATCCGTCACCGCCGCCCGGCCAGGTGATCATCGGGCGGTTCGACTCGCGGCCGCCGTACGCCGTGAACCGGCCGCGCGGCGCGGGCAGCTGGCTGTTCACCTGGACCACGGGCGGTGAAGGCCTGCTCAGGCAGGGCGCGGCGGAGACGGCCGCGGGCCCGGGTGACCTCGTGGTCCTCGGCCCGGACGTAGCGCAGCACTACGCGGTGCGGCCCGGCGCCGGGCACTGGGCGTTCTGGTGGGTGCACTGCCAGGCGCGGGCGTCCTGGACGGTCTGGCTGCGCCCGCACGGGAACGGCGACCGGCTCTACGCCGTCCCGTCGGCCCCCGGCGGAATCCGCGAGCGCGTCGACGCGGCCTTCCGAAGGATGCTCGCCGACGCCCGCTGGACCGGGGAGGGCACACCGCCGTCGCCGGAATCCGCTGCCGTGGACGGCGAGATCGCCGTGGCGCACGGCGCGGCGGCCCGCGAACTCGCCCTGTGCTCCCTGGAGGAGATCGTGCTGCTCACCGCCGCCCGGGCCGAGCCCCGCCGGGCGGGGGTGGACCCGAGGATCCGCCGGGCCGAGGACCTGATCACCGCCGACCCCGGCGCCCCGCACACCGTCCGCACCCTCGCCGAGTGCGTCGCCCTCTCCCCGTCCCGCTTCGCGCACCTCTTCACCGAACAGCTCGGCCACTCCCCGATGCGCGCCCTCCGCCACGCCCGCCTCCGCCACGCCGCCCGGCTCCTGGAGGCCACCGAACTGCCCGTCGAACGGGTGGCCGCCGCCTCCGGGTTCGGCAGCCCGTTCCACTTCAGCCGAGCGTTCCGGCAGCGCTACGGGGCGCCGCCGGGGGAGTACCGGCAGGGGCTGAGGGACGCCGGCTCCGGCTGAGGCCGGCGGCCCGGCACAGGGAGCGGCGCCGGAGAACTCCCCGAGGAGCACGGCGGGGACGGCGCCCGTGCCGAGCGCCTCACTCCTCCGACAACGTCAGCTCCGCCCAGATCGTCTTGCCGTCCTCCGTGTGCCGGCTGCCCCACCGCTGGGTCAGCTGGGCCACGAGCAGCAGGCCGCGCCCGCCCTCGTCGAAGGTCTTGGCGCGGCGCAGATGCGGGGCCGTGCCGCTGCCGTCCGACACCTCGCAGATCAAGGTGGTCTCGTTGTGGATGAGCCGCAGCTGGATCGGCGGCGCGCCGTGCCGGATGGCGTTGGTGACCAGCTCGCTCACGACCAGTTCCGCCGTGAACGCCGACTCGCTGATGCCCCACAGCGCCATCTGCGTCAGGACGTACTGGCGGGTCCGCGAGACGAACGCCGGGTCGGCCGGTATCGCCCAGGTCGCGACCTGCGCCGCCTTGAGCCCACGGGTGCGGGCCAGCAGCAGGGCCACGTCGTCGGGGGCGCCGTTCGGGGGCAGGAGGGACTGGACGACGTCCCGGCAGATGTCGTCCAGCGGGCCCTTGCGGCCGGACAGGGCCCTGGCCAGCAGCTCCTGACCGGCGTCGATGTCCCGGTCCCGGGTCTCGATCAGTCCGTCGGTGTAGAGGGCGACGACGGTGCCCTCGGCCAGTTCGAGCTCGGCGGACTCGAAGGGCAGTCCGCCGAGACCCAGGGGCTGTCCCGACGGCACATGCACCTCCATGGGCTGTCCGTCCGGGTCCAGCACGACCGGCGGCGGGTGCCCGGCCCTGGCGAAGGTGCAGCGGCGGGTCACCGGGTCGTAGACGGCGTACAGGCAGGTGGCGCCCACCTCGCCCGTCACACCTTCGCTGCCGGCCTCCGCGGACAGCCGTACGACGAGGTCGTCGAGGTGGGTGAGCAGCTCGTCCGGGGCGAGGTCGACGTCGGCGAGGGTGCGTACGGCGGTCCGCAGGCGGCCCATGGTGGCCGAGGCCTGGACGCCGTGCCCTACGACGTCGCCGACGACCATGGCGACCCGCATCCCGGAGAGCGGGATGACGTCGAACCAGTCGCCGCCGACCCCGGCCTGGGCCGCCGGAAGGTACCGGGAGGCGGCCTCCAGGGCGGGCATCCGGGGCAGGGTCTGGGGCAGGAGGCTGCGCTGGAGGGCGAGGGCCGTCTCCCGCTCGCGGGAGTAGCGGCGGGCGTTGTCGATACAGACGGCGGCCCGGGCCGTCACCTCCTCGGCGAGCAGTTCGTCGTCGGCGGTGTACGGGTCGAGCCGCTTGAAACGGGTCAGGACGGCCACGCCGAGGGTGGTGCCCCGGGCCCGGATCGGTACCGACATGGTGGTGTGGATGCCCAGCTCCTTGACCCGGGCACCGCGCTTGGGGTCCCAGGCGAGCCAGTCCACCAGCGTGTTGGCCGGGTCCGTCGCCACGACGGTGTGCCCGACCGACAGAGACGCCGCCTGCGGCGAGGTGGCCGGGTAGACATCCGTGCCGTCCACCTCGACCACCGCCTCGGGACAGCCGGGAGTGATCGACTGGTGGGCGGCACGGCGCAGCGTGAAGGGCGCGGAGAGCGGGCCTTCGAGGGGTTCGTCGCCGTGGTCGACGGACTGCATGAGGTCGACGCTGACGAAGTCGGCGAGGGCCGGGACGCACACGTCGGCCAGCTCCTGGGCGGTACGCCGGACATCGAGGGTGGTGCCGATGCGGATGCTCGCCTCGTTCACCAGCTGCAGTCGCTGCCGGGCCAGGTACTGCTCGGTGATGTCGTGCCCGGTGACGCAGACCCCGATCGGCACACCGGAGTCGTCGGTGAGCGGGGCGATCGCCGCCGACCAGGCGTGGGCGCGGTTCTCGTCGGCGGCCCGCAGGAAGGTCTGTACGTCCACGCGCCGGCCCCGGGCGAGCACCTCGCGCAGCTGCTGCTCCAGCCGTTCGCCCTGCCGTCCGCCCACGATCTCGGACATGTGCAGGCCCCGGAGGTTCTCCTCGTGCATCCCCACGGCGTCCGCCATCACGTCGTTGATACCGCGCAGCCGGAGCCGGTCGTCGAAGACCGCCATGGCGCACGGCGACTGGACCATGACCGCCGCCGCCAGCGGATCTTCCCGCACCAGCGGGCCGGGATCGTCCAGCGGGCAGAGAATGAGCCAGCCGCCGCTGCCGTCCCCGTCCTTCGGCCTCCGGCGATGGGCCAGGAGCCACGCGGACACCTTCTGACCGTCACGGTGACGCAACGTGAGCGTGCCGCTCCAGATGAGGCTGCCCGGCGGGGGCGGCAGCAAAGAGCCCCCCTCGGCCAGCAGCTCCTCGGCGGGGCGTCCCACGACTTTCTCGGCGGGCCAGCCCAGCAGGCGGGTGGCGCCCTCGCTCCACTCGACGATGGTGCCTTCGCCGTCCATGACCGCCCGCGCGGTCGCGGCACCGTCCAGGGCATACGCAGGTGCATCACCGTGCGTTACCTTGCGGCTCCTCATCGTCGCGAGTTCCATTCCGCCGGACCGAACTGGCTTACGGGCGAAATCGAGCCTATGCGCTACGCCGGGAAAGCGGACCGGAAACCCACAGCCCTGCGGAGTTTGCGGTGCCGACGTTCGCCAAGTGATACGAGGGGCTCTTGACGTCCCTGGGGCACGTCGTCAGATTCTGTTTGGTCACGATCAATTGTGAGTGCTTGTGGGGCCTTGTGCTTCACGGCTCCCGGAACGTCCACCCGCACGTTCGACGAAGGGAACACCATGACCGTCACACGCAGGTCCTTACTCATCACGGGCGCCGCCGCCCCGATGGCGGGAGGGCTGACGGGCACCGCGGCCGCCGCGGCCCGGGCGAGACCCTCGTCCACCGGCCGCGGCATCCCGCTCCGCGACGGCTGGCGCTTCGCCCTCGTCAACCCGGGCGGCATCACCGACCCGACCGGCGAGTACACCGACGCCGCGAACCCCGGCCACGACGACTCGGCCTGGCGCCAGGTCGCCGTCCCGCACGACTGGAGCATCGAGCTCGCCCCGACCACCCAGCACAACACCACCAGCGGCACCGGCTTCTTCCCCGGCGGCCTCGGCTGGTACCGCAACACCTTCATCCTGCCGCCCGCGCTCGCGGACAAGCGGGTCTCCGTCGAGTTCGACGGCGTCTACATGGACTCGTACGTCTACTGCAACGGCACCGAGGTCGGCCGCCACCCCTACGGCTACACCGGCTTCGCCTTCGACCTCACCGACCTGCTGCACACCGACGGCACCACCGAGAACGTCATCGCGGTCAAGGTCCAGAACCGGCTTCCCAGCAGCCGCTGGTACTCCGGCAGCGGCATCTACCGCGAGGCCCGCCTCGTCGTCACCGACCCGGTCCACGTGGCGCGCTGGGGCACGTACGTCACCACGCCGGACATCACCGAGGAGCGCGCCCTCGTCCGCGTACGGACCTCCGTGGCGAACGCCTCCGGCGATGCGGCGGACGTCGAGGTCGTCTCCCGGATAGTCGACGCCCGGGGCCGCACCGTCGCCCGTACCTCCTCCACGGTGGCGGTCACCGACACGGCGACCGAGACCCATGAACTCACCGTGCGAGACCCGAAGTTGTGGGACTTGGCGACGCCGCACCGCTACACCCTGAAGACCGAGCTGAGGGTCGGCGGCAGAACCACCGACACCCACCGCACGACCTTCGGCATCCGTACCTTCCGGTTCGACCCGGACGAGGGCTTCCACCTCAACGGCACCCCGCACAAGATCAAGGGCGTCGACCTCCACCACGATTTGGGCGCGCTCGGCGCCGCCGTCAGCGCCGACGCGATCCGTCGGCAGATGACGATCATGAAGTCGATGGGGGTCAACGCCTTCCGCACCTCGCACAACCCGCCCTCGCCGGAGATGATCGAGATCTGCGAGGAACTGGGCATCGTGATGACGGTGGAGGCCTTCGACTGCTGGAAGAGCCCCAAGACCCGCTACGACTACGGCCGTTTCTTCGACGAGTGGGCCGACCGGGACGCCACCGAGATGGTGCTGGCGGCCCGCAACTCGCCCGCCGTCCTCATGTGGTCGGTCGGTAACGAGGTCTCCGAGTTCACCTCCACCGCCGGCCTCGCGATGGCGGACCGGCTGATCGCCGCCGTCAAGGCCGCCGACGACACCCGCCCCGTCGTCATCGGCTCCCACCGCCACCGCAGCGTCCCCGCCCCCGGCACCCCGGGCGACCTGATCCTGGCCAAGCTCGACGGCCTCGGCCTCAACTACAACACCGCCAAGTCGGTGGACGCGCTGCACGCCCGCTATCCCCACCTGTTCCTCTTCGAGTCGGAGTCGTCCTCGGAGACGTCCACCAGAGGCGTCTACCAGGAGCCGGAGCGCCTCAACACCGGAGAGAACCACACCCCCGGCAAGCGGGGCGTCTCGTCGTACGACAACAATCTCGCCTCCTGGACCATGAGCGGCGAGTACGGGCACAAGAAGGACCGCGACCGGAAGTGGTTCGCCGGGCAGTTCCTCTGGTCCGGCATCGACTACATCGGCGAGCCCACGCCGTACGACGTCTTCCCGGTGAAGGCGTCCTTCTTCGGCGCCGTCGACACGGCCGGCTTCCCCAAGGACATGTACTACCTGTTCCAGAGCCAGTGGATCAGCGAGCCCATGGTGCATCTGCTGCCGATGAGCTGGAACCACGAGAAGGGCGAGACGGTCGAGGTATGGGCGTACTCCAACGTCGACACCGTCGAGCTGTTTCTCAACGGAAGGTCCCTCGGGACACGGAAGTTCGACGAGAAGAAGACCGTCGACGGGCGGCCCTACCTGGAGACCACCGAGGCGACCGGCGACGACAAGACCTTCACCGACGGCCCCTATCCCGGCAGCTACACCAGCCCCAACGGCAGTGCCGGGAAACTGCACCTCACCTGGAAAGTCCCTTACGCGCCGGGTGAGTTGAAGGCGGTGGCGCGCCGGAACGGCAGGACGGTCGCCACCGACGTCCTGCGCACCGCCGGCGAACCGCGCGCCGTGCGCCTGACCGCCGACCGCAAGTCCCTCGCGGCGGACGGGCGTTCACTCGCCTTCGTCACCGCCGAGGTCGTCGACGCCCGGGGCACCGTCGTGCCCGACGCCCAGCACCTGATCTCCTTCGACGTGAAGGGAGGCTCCCTGGCCGGGCTCGACAACGGCCGCGAGGAGAGCGCCGAGCGCTACCAGGCCACCACCCGGACCGCGTTCGGCGGCAAGGCGCTCGCGATCGTACGGTCCGGGACCGAGTCCGGTTCGGTGAAGGTGACGGCAGAGGTGGCGGGCCTGCGCACCGGAAAGGTGACCGTCAGGGCCACCGCGGCACGGGGCGGGTCGGCCACCCCGGCCGCCGAATTCGCGCCCGACCATCCGGCCGCCCCGAACTACCCGCTCGCCGACGCCAGTTACTCAGGGCGCCCCGACACCCTGCCCGCCGCGATGCTCGACGGCGACCCCGCCACCGGCTGGTCCAACGCCTTCCTCAAGGCGGCCACGGCCCTGCTGCCCGCGTTCAGTGCTGCCCGGCCCGAGGACTGGGTGTCGGTCGACTGGGGGAGGACCCAGAGGGTCGACCGGGTCGAGGTCTCCTTCACCGTCGACGCCGGTCACACGCTTCCCGAGACCGTCGAAGTCGCGGTGTGGGACGGCAGACGGTACGTTCCCGCCGAGAGCACGAAGGTCGACTGGGCCACGGCCTCCGACACCCCCACGGCGATCACGTTCACCCCGCTGCGCGGCACCCGGATCCGGCTCACGCTGACCAGCCGCCATCCGGGCGAGGCACGCGGCGCGCTGCGGATCGGCAGACTGGACGTCCTCGCACTCTGACCACGGGTGACGCACAGCCGCGTCCCCCTGGGGAGCCGCCGCGTCGGTCCGGACGGAAAACCAGCCCCGTCCGGACCGTTGACGGACAGTCATGTCTCGCACAGCATGGCCATCGTCCGCATCTGGGAGCGCTCCCACGCCACCAGTCGCAATCCGTCACCGCTGTGCGCCCCCACCTCCCCCGAGGAGCCCAGACGTGAAACGACGCAGAACCACCCTGCTCGCCATAACGGCCCTCCTCGCGGCGGCGCTCACCGCGCTGCCCACCGGCTCGGCCCAGGCCGAGGAGGTCGAACAGGTCGAGAACGGCACTTTCGACACCACCACCGCCCCCTGGTGGACGACCGGCAACGTCACCGCCGGCCTCACCGACGGCCGCCTCTGCGCCGACATCCCCGGCGGTACCACCAACCGCTGGGACGCGGCCGTCGGCCAGAACGACATCACCCTCGTCAAGGGCGAGTCGTACCGGTTCGCCTTCTCCGCGTCCGGCACACCCCAGGGCAACGTCCTGCGCGCCATCGTCGGCCTGTCGGCGGCCCCGTACGACACCTACTTCGAGGTGAGCCCGCAACTGAACGTCTCGGGCGACTCGTACTCCTACACCTTCACCTCGCCCGTCGACACCACCCAGGGCCAGGTCGGCTTCCAACTCGGCGGCAACGCCGCCCCGTTCACCTTCTGCATGGACGACGTGTCGCTGCTCGGCGGGGTCCCGCCGGAGGTGTACGAGCCCGACACCGGGCCCCGGGTGCGCGTCAACCAGGTCGCCTATCTGCCCGCCGGGCCGAAGAACGCCACCCTGGTCACCGACGCCGCCGCGAAACTGCCCTGGCAGCTGAAGAACGCCTCGGGCGCCGTGGTCGCCCACGGGCGGACCACCCCGCGCGGCGTCGACGCCTCGTCCGGGCAGAACGTCCACTCGATCGACTTCGGCGCGTACCGGGCGCGCGGCACCGGCTTCACGCTGGTCGCCGACGGTGAGACCAGCCGCCCGTTCGACATCGACCCGAGCGCGTACGAAAGGCTGCGGCTCGACTCGCTGAAGTACTACTACACCCAGCGCAGCGGCACCGCGATCAGCGACGACCTGCGCCCCGGCTACGGCCGAGCCGCCGGCCACGTCGATGTCGCGCCCAACCAGGGCGACGGTGAGGTGCCCTGCCAGCCCGGCGTCTGCGACTACACGCTCGACGTCACCGGCGGCTGGTACGACGCCGGCGACCACGGCAAGTACGTCGTCAACGGCGGCATCTCCACCTGGGAGGTGCTGGGCACCTACGAGCGCTCCCTGTACGCCCGCACCGGGCAGAGCGAGAAACTCGGCGACGGCTCGCTGAACATCCCCGAGAGCGGCAACAGGGTGCCGGACCTGCTGGACGAGGTCCGCTGGGAACTGGACTTCCTGCTGAAGATGCAGGTGCCGGACGGGCAGCCACTCGCGGGCATGGCCCATCACAAGATCCACGACGAGCAGTGGACCGGCCTGCCCCTGATGCCGAGCGACGACCCGCAGAAGCGCGAACTGCACCCCCCGAGCACCGCGGCCACGTTGAACCTCGCCGCCACCGCCGCACAGGCCGCCCGCCTCTACCGCCCGTACGACCGCGCCTTCGCCGCGAAGGCACTCGACGCGGCCCGGACGGCCTGGGCAGCGGCCCTCGAACACCCCGCGATCCACGCCTCCGAGAGCGACGGCATCGGCGGCGGCACCTACTCCGACAACAACGTCACCGACGAGTTCTACTGGGCGGCCGCGCAGCTGTACCTCACCACCGGCGAGAAGGCCTTCCAGGAGTACGTCCTAGACTCACCCGTCCACACCGCCGACATCTTCGGCGGCCTCGGCTTCGACTGGGCCCGCACGGCCGCCGCGGGCCGCCTCGACCTGGCGACCGTCCCCAGCAGACTCCCCGGCCGTGACAAGGTCCGCCAGTCGGTGATCAAGGGCGCCGACCGCTACCTGGCCACCCTGAAGGCACACCCGTACGGCATGCCGTACGCGCCGGGCGACAACCTCTACGACTGGGGCTCCAACCACCAGATCCTCAACAACGCGGTCGTCATCGCCACGGCGTACGACATCAGCGGGGCGTCGAAGTACCGCGAGGGCGCCCTCCAGAGCATGGACTACCTCTTCGGCCGCAACGCCCTCAACATCTCCTACGTGACGGGCTACGGCGAGGCCGACGCCCGCAACCAGCACAGCCGCTGGTACGCCCGTCAGCTCGACCCGGACCTCCCCAACCCGCCGCGCGGCACGCTCGCCGGAGGCCCCAATTCGAGCATTCAGGACCCTTTCGCGCAAAGCAAACTCCAGGGCTGCATAGGCCAGTTCTGCTACATCGACGACATCCAGTCCTGGTCGACCAACGAACACACGATCAACTGGAACGCGGCGCTGGTCCGGATGGCGTCGTTCGTGGCGGACCAGACCTGAGCCCCGCGTGAGTCCCTTGTACGAACGTGCGCGGTCGATGTCCCCCGGGACGTCGGCCGCGCCCTTGCGGTGCCGGTACCGCATCGCAGGCCATGTGACCTGGGACTATTTACGGGTAAGTACCCGCGCGGTACCGTTGACGCATGCCAGCTCTGAATGTGGAGTTCAGCGACCGTGAGCTAGAGGACCTGCGGCAGATAGCCAAGGAGCGCGGTACGTCGATGAAGGCGCTCGTGCGTGAGGCGGCCGCGGCCGACATAGTGCGACACCGGGCGCTGAAAGAGGGCGCGGAGGCGTTCCGACAGTTCTTCAGCGCGCACGCCGACGAGTTCGCCGCCGCCTTCCCGGACGACGAACCCGCCGCGAAGGTGGAAGGACGGGCCGTCTGACCGATGGCTCCCGTCATTCACATCGACGTGCCCTGGCTGCTCCAGCGACACGAAGAGGTCATGCCCGAGCAGCCCACCATCAACGACTTCTCCGCACTCGTCGCCGCCGTGGCCCGGCACCGCGTCGATCCGCCGCGCCTCGGCGTCGACACCGACCCGGCCTGGCGGGCCGCCGCGCTGCTGCACACCCTCGCCCTGCTCAAGCCCCTGCCGGCCGCCAACGCCCGCTTCGCCTGCGCGACGGCCGTGGCGTACATGTTCGTCAGCGGCGTCGGCATCGACCCGCCGTACGGGGCCCTGGTGGACCTCGCGCGCGACCTGCTCTCCGGGAAGACGGACATCTACGGCGCGGCGGACCGGCTGCGGTCCTGGCAGATCTGAGCGGGCGACGTATGAGCATCCGCAGGGTTCAAGAGGGCATAGAGGGCACGGACGGCGAAGTGATCAGTACTCCAGTTCGGGGCGCAGGCGCAGCGGGCCGCCGACCTCGTGGAGGTGCCGCAGTACCTGGGCGTAGGAGTCGAAGAGCCCGGTCTGGTGGTACGCGATGCCGTGCCGGGCGCAGTACGCGCGCACGAGTTCCTGGGCATGGCGCAGGCTGGGCCGCGGCATGGAGGGGAACAGGTGGTGTTCGATCTGGTAGTTGAGCCCGCCGAGTGCGAAGTCGGTGAGTCGGTGACCGCGGATGTTGCGTGACGTCAGTACCTGCCGACGCAGGAAATCGACTTTGTCGTCCTTGGCGAACAGGGCCATGCCCTTGTGGTTGGGGGCGAACGAGCATCCCATGTACAGGCCGAACAGCCCTTGGTGCACGAGGAGGAAGACCACGGCCTGGACGGGAGACAGGACCAGGAACAGGGCGGCCAGATAGCCGACGAGATGCGCCGTCAACAGTCCCGCCTCGGCCAGCTTGGTCGCCCGCGAGGTCGCGGCGCCGGTGCGGTCGAGCAGCGCCCGTACGCCGGCGACGTGCAGGGCGAGTCCTTCCAGGAGCAGCATCGGGAAGAACAGCCAGGCCTGGTGACGCGCCAGCCACGCGTACGCTCCGGTGCGGACGCGGGCGTGGTCCTGGGTGAAGGCGATCGCGCCGTCGGCGATGTCGGGGTCGCGGTCGACATGGTTGGGGTGGGAGTGGTGCCGGTTGTGCTTGGCGATCCACCAGCCGTAGCTGAGGCCGATCAGCAGGTCGGCGTGCACGCGGCCGAGCAGGTTGTTGACGCGCTTGGAGGCGGCGATCTGGTGGTGTCCCGCGTCGTGCCCTATGAACCCGGTCTGGGTGAACATCACCGCGAGGAAGGCGGCGGTCACCAGCTGCCACCAGGACTGCCCGATCAGCGCGAACGCGGTCCAGCCGGCGGCCAGCAGAAGCAGGTTCACGCCGACCTTGACGGAGTAGTAGCCCGGGCGCCGTTTCAGCAGCCCGCTCTGCTTCACCTCGCGGGACAGCGCGGCGTAGTCGCTGCCCCGGCCGCCGGCCGGGGCTTCGCCCGTCGCGGTGTGGTGTGCCGGGACGGTGCTCCGGTCGCTGATCTCTGTGGTCAAGGAGTTCCTTTCGGGGCGCACGGGGCGTTGCCCACGGCGCGAGGGGCGGGGGGCCGGATGTGGCACCCGTCGGGGATCGGTGTGAACGCAGCGCGAGCAGGCCCCCATCCCGCGGCTGTCGGTCGCCGGCCGTCGGAGGGAACCCGTAGACGACGAAACGCCCGCTGCCAGAACTCCGCGGGCGCTTCCACGTTCGCAAACTTCAACGACCACCACTCGGCCCAACGTCCGGTGCGCCGGAAATGTTCCCGGTTGAGCCGGGAAGGGCTCGGTGACGCCCCGGCGGCTCGGCTCCGGGGCGTCAGGCATCCGGCACGTGCCGGGTCCGGAGGGGAGTACGGTTGCGGCACCGAGCGCACCTCGCACGCCGTCATCAGTTTCGGCGTCGCCCTCGGGCAACGGCACAGGTCGGGCGTACATCGGATCCGGCCGGAAACGAGCCGCACCATGTTTCCTGGCTCGCACTGTCACGCCGTCTTCCGTATCCGGTCCCGCGCGGCGCGGTAGCGGATGTCCCGGTTTCCGGGACATCCGCGAGGCATTCTTGCGTCTCGCGCACGGCCCTGTACCGATCAGCACTGCTCTGAACCGATCAGCACCGCTTTGCACCGATCAAGAGGATGCGGGACGCATGTATTCACAGGACTCGATCTCCGGCCGCCGTCGCGGCCGTCCCGAACCGACCGCGGAGATGCTCTCCGGACTGGCCTGCCTCATCTGCGGCACCGACTACCGCAACGTACCCGAACCGGAGGCGGTGGTGGTTTCCCACCGCGACGACAAGCAGCTCCTCGCCTGCCACGGGACGTGCGCACGCATGGCGAGCGGGTCGGTCGACGGTCTGGACGAAACGCCCCTCCCGCTGGCCGAGCGGGTCCGCAGGCACGGGGCCGCCGGCTCCTGAGGCGGATATCGGGCAGCCACAACAAGCACGCGAAGAGCGAAGCGAACGAAATGATGAGGAAGCGTATGAGCCTGATGAGTCTCGGAGTACTCGCCTCCTCCCGCAAGGAGAACGAGTTCCGCCTGCCGTTGCACCCCGCTCACCTCGACCGGATCGCCCCGGACGTACGCGAGAGGATCTTCCTCGAACAGGGCTACGGCGAACGGTTCGGTGTCGCCGACGACACGCTCGGACCGCTCGTGGCGGGCCTGCGCTCGCGCGAGCAGCTCCTCGCCGAATGCGATGTGCTGATGCTGCCCAAACCCATGCACGAGGACGTCGCCGCGCTACGTGAGGGCCAGGTGCTGTGGGGATGGCCGCACTGCGTGCAGGACGAGAAGCTGACCCAGCTCGCCATCGACAAACGGCTGACCCTGATCGCCTGGGAGGCCATGAACCACTGGACGTCCACGGGCGCCTTCAGCGTCCATGTGTTCCACAAGAACAACGAGCTCGCGGGCTACTGCTCGGTGCTGCACGCCCTGCAGCTCGGCGGGCTGACCGGCAGCTACGGGCGGCGTCTGCGTGCCGTGGTCATCAGCTTCGGCGCCACGGCGCGCGGAGCCGTCACGGGCCTGGGCGCCATGGGGGTTTCCGACGTCACGGTGCTCACCCAACGTGCCGCGGCAGCGGTCGCCTCGCCGATGCCCTCGGTCGTGATGGGTCACTTCGAGCACCAGGAGGACGATCCGTCGCGCCTGCGGGCATTCACCGCGGCCGGTTCCGTGCCGCTGGCGGAGTACCTGGCCGGGTTCGACATCATCGTCAACTGCGTCTTGCAGGACACCGACGCGCCGCTCACGTTCGTCACCGAAGAGGAACTCGCCCTGTTCCGGCCGGGGACCTTCTTCATCGACGTCGCCTGCGACGAGGGCATGGGCTTCGAATGGGCCCGTCCGACCACCTTCGGCGAGCCCATGCCCGCGGTGGGGCCGGGCTGCCACTACTACGCGGTGGACCACAGTCCGTCCCACCTGTGGAACTCCGCCACCTGGGAAAACAGTGAGGCGCTCCTTCCCTACCTGCGCAAGGTCATGAGCGGCCCCACGGCATGGGACACCGACGTCACGGTCAGAAAGGCCATCGAGATCCGCGACGGCGTCGTCCAGAACCCGAAGATCCTCTCCTTCCAGCACCGGACAGCCGCCTACCCCCACACACCCGAGAGCCTGGCCCCCGCCCTCACCCCGGTGCCGCGCTCCTCCGCGCAGCCGGCCTGACACAGCCCGAACCGGGCGTGGTCACTTCCCCTGCGGGAGCGTCACCGTCCGGTCAACCTCCTTCACGGCGCTGCCCTCGTGGATGGCGAGAGACCGGGATCGCAGACGCATGGACACGTGCTCTGAGAGATCCGCCGTCCCCGGGGCCGCCGACCGAGGGCGGGAGGAACACGGTCGGCGGTCCGTTTCGCGCGGGAGAGCCGCCGTTTCGCGCGAGGCCTTCAGAGGCGGCCGTTTTCAGTGAACAACGAACCACACCCGCACCGGGAGCGTGCGCGGGCCGCCGGGGAGTGCGCACGGTTCACACGGGGTGCTTGGAAGCTTGAATTTTCAGCGAACCGGAAGGCTTCGTTCTGCTAAGCGGAGGGCTTCGTACCGGTCATCTGACCTGCTTTTAGTGATGCGGATGTTGCCCAAGTGCCTTGTTAGCCATGAGTAACTTGTGCAAGGGTGAACTTCCTGCGCATGGGCAATGGCCCGGCCAGAAAGGCCATTTGGCTTTTCCGGTCGCCGAAGGGCCCAAAAGGCTCAAGGTCGGCGGTCATCGTGCGGCTCGGCCTCCGACCCGCTTTCCCGGCGCCCGCCAAAAAGGTACGCACCAATCCAGGGCCCTTTTCGGCGGCCACAACTCCGTGTGCCATCTTGCGCCTTGGAAGGAACCCGCTCTGTGCACACCCCCCACCCTCCCCGCCCCACATATGCGCCCGCGCCCGGACCGGTCCCCGGCGAGTCCGACGAGACTCTCGCCGCCCGGCTGAGGGGCTGGCCGGACGGCGGCACCGGCGACCCGGTCGCCCTGTTGATGGCGCGTCACTGGCAACCGACGTACGACTATGCGGTCATCTGCCTCGCCACCGGGTCCGCTGTCGCCTCGATGGTGGCCGCGACCGCGTTCCACCGGGTGCTCGACGGGCTGATGCGGGGCGAATCCGGAGTCGCCCTGCGGCCCCGGCTCCTGGTCGCGGCGCGCGACACCGTCAAGGAGTGGTCCGCCGAAGGAGGAGTGTCCGGTGTGCTGCCGGACCTGAGGAAACCCGCAGGCGGCCGCGGTATGCGGGCGGCGAAGTCCATGACGCCCGAAAATCGCAAGCTCGTCGAGCGCTCTTTCCAGGCCCTCCCGGCGGTCGCCCAGTGCTTGCTGTGGCACACCGAGGTAGAAGCAGAAATGATAACCATACCCACTGGTCTGCTGGGTCTGGACACGGACAGCGCGGCGGCCACGCTGGAACAGGCGCGCGACAAATTCCGTGAGGGCTGCGTCCGCGCGCATCGCGAACTCGCGCCGTCCAAGGATTGCCGCTTCTACAACCGGCTCCTCGACGTGCCGATTCGACGCGGCGGCGCCCTGCTGCCGGATGTCCAGCAGCATCTGCTGGAGTGCCGCTACTGCCGTTACGCCGCCGAGCAGCTCAGCCATTTCGAGGGCGGTCTCGGCGGGGTCATCGCCGAGGCCGCCCTCGGCTGGGGCGCCCGGCGCTATCTCGACTCCCGTCCCGGCCGCATGCCGTACAAGGGCAACTCAAGACGTCCGGGCAACGGCGGTCGCCACCGCCTGCTCTCCCAGATCCCCGCGCAGCGCCGCCGGCTCACCTCCTCGGCGCGCAGTCCCAGGGCGCTGCTCACCGTCGGCGTCTCCTCGGGTGCGCTGCTCGCGGCCATCCTCGGTGCCGCGCTGCTGTCGGACGACGGCAGCGGCGCCGCTCCCGCGGCCTCCAGCGGAGTGGCCACGGCGCCGGACACCGGCCCCGGGAACACCACCTCCGACTCCGCCTCACCGACGCCGCCCGCCATGGCCGGGCAGCCCACGGCACCGCAGCAGACCCGGCTGCGCAACCAGGCCGCCGATCTGTGCCTCGACATCCAGGGCGGTGAGGCCGAGAAGGGAGCCTCCACCGAACTCGCGGTGTGCTCCTCCGACTGGACCCAGAAGTGGTCGTACGAGGAGGACGGACTGCTGCGCAGTGTCGCGGACCCCGAACTGTGCCTCGACTCCCAGGTGGACGCCGGTGTCCTCGTTCTCGGCACGTGCGCGGACGAGGACTCCCGGCGTGGGGACGATGTGCGCTACGACTTCACCGTGCGGGGCCAGTTGCTGCCCCGGTGGGGGGAGGGGCTCGCCGTCGCCCCCACCGTCTCCGAGCCCAAGGCCGATGTCGTCGTCAAGATCCGCGACGACTCCGACGCGCAGCGGTGGCTCACCGACGGCGTGACCGCCAGCCCCGAGTCCTTCTCCGTCTCGGGCTCCGAGGTGCCCCCGCCCGAGACCGAGCCCGTCACCGACGAGCCGGGCGCGGGCGTCGACGACGCGACCCCGTCGCCGGGGGCGAAGAAAACGGCTTCCCCCGTGCCTGGTTCCTCCGTGGAGGCCGAGCGGGGCGGCTCGATCCTGTCGGTCGGCGACGGTACGACCACGGGGTCCGACTCCGACTCCGAGTCAGGGACGGGCGCCGAGTCCGTGCTGCCGCTGACGTCGCTCGAACTTCCGGAGCTTTTGTCGGGGTTGGGGCTGTAGAGGGTCACTGGGGCGGCGGGGACGGTTTTTTCGCCCCCGCCGCCCTTACCCGTCCCATCCCGTTCCTGGGGGCTGCCGCCCCAGACCCCCGCTGTCGGCCTGAACGGCCCTGTCCTCAAACGCCGGACGGGCTGGGGGTGCCCGGGGCTCTGCCGGGCGGGTCCTCCGAGGGCTGAAGCGGAATGTTTCAGGCCGATTGCTCAGCCGTGGAGATCCGGCCATCTGCAAACTCCGGACGATCAAGAACCGCTCAGATTCGGGGTTTGCTTGGTCGAATTCCGTAACTTCACGCCACTGATTGAATACTAAAAGTTACCGAAACCTGTGGGGTCGATGTGTGTTCCGGCCTCGGACCCGGCAGACTCGCGCTCGCCGATACGGCACCGATCGGACGGGTCTCGCATACACGACACATGTGGCGAAGCCGTCCGGTGACTCCAGCAGAGCGGAAGGATGCACACCATGCCGAACACCGCGCGTTGGGCAGCGACTCTCACCCTGACGGCCACCGCTGTCTGCGGACCCCTCACGGGTTCCGCGGTCGCCGCCCCCGAGCCCACGACGTCCGGGCTCTACGCCCCCTCGGCCCTGGTCCTGACCACGGGCCACGGTGAGAGCGCGGCCACCGTCACCCCCGCGCGCGCGGTCACCCTGACCTGCGCGCCGAAGCCGTCCGGCACGCACCCGGCGCCCGCCGAGGCCTGTGCCGAACTCCGGAGCAGCGGCGGGGACCTCGACGCGCTGGCCGGCAGAACCGGGGTGATGTGCAACAAGCAGTACGACCCCGTCGTCGTCACCGTCCAGGGTGTCTGGCAGGGCAGGCGCGTCGCGTACGAGCGCACCTTCGGCAACCCGTGTCTGAAGGAGGCCGCCGCGAGCGTCCTCTACGCCT
>NZ_JAEMUX010000036.1 GCF_016598475.1 Streptomyces adelaidensis | reverse complement strand
GGTCTGTGCCGGAGTGGTCTGTGCCGGAGTGGTCTGTGCGGATGCTGGTCATGGCCGAAAAGTAGGCAGTTTTATTGCAGCCGTCACCACTCCTGCCCTACTTCTTTGCCTTTCGATTACCTTGCGTCGATGAGCGGGGTGAGTGGGGTGAGGGTCTTTTCCTTGCGTGCGGACGGGATTCGTGGCCTGGGTTCGAGGCCGAAGGTGGTGAAGGCGGTGCGGCCGGGGAGGGGGTAGGGCTCCTTGTCGGTGAGGGTGTTGAGGATGGTGGCGCTGCGCCAGGCGGCGAGGCCGAGGTCGGGGGCGCCGACGCCGTGGGTGTGGAGTTCGGCGTTCTGGACGTAGACGTGGCAGCCGGAGGCGGTCACCGAGGGGTCGAGGACCATCCGGAACTTCTCGTCGACTCGGGGGCGCTCGCGGCTGTCGCGTCGGATGTAGGGGTCGAGGCCGGCGAGGACGCGGTCGAGGGGGCGTTCGCGGTAGCCGGTGGCGAGGACGACGGCGTCGGTGGTGAGGCGGGAGCGGGTGCCCTGCTCGATGTGTTCGAGGTGGAGTTCGACCTTGGTGGTCGCGAGGCGGCCGGCGGTGCGGACGTGGACGCCGGGGGTGAGGACGGCGTCGGGCCAGGCGCCGTCGAGGGTGCGGCGGTACAGCTCGTCGTGGATCGCGGCGATGGTGTCGGCGTCGATGCCCTTGTGGAGCTGCCATTGGGCGGTGACCAGGCGGTCGCGGGTCGGTTCGGCGAGCGCGTGGAAGTAGCGGGTGTAGTCGGGGGTGAAGTGTTCCAGGCCCAGTTTGGAGTACTCCATGGGTGCGAACGCCTCCGTACGGCCCAGCCAGTGCAGTCCCTCCCGTCCGGCGGGCCGGTGCCGCAGCAGGTCGAGGAAGACCTCGGCGCCGGACTGGCCGGCGCCGATGACGGTGACGTGTTCGGCGGCGAGGAGGCGGTCGCGGTCGTCGAGGTAGTCCGCGGCGTGGATGACGGGCACGCCGGGTGCCTCGACGAGTGGCTTGAGGGGTTCGGGCACGTACGGTTCGGTGCCGACGCCGAGGACGATGTTCCGGGCGTAGGTACGTCCGTGTGCGGTGCTCTCCGCGTCGTCGTCGAGCTGGGTGAAGTCGACCTCGAACAGGTCGCGTTCGGGGTTCCAGCGCACGGAGTCGACCTGGTGTCCGAAGCGGAGTCCGGGGAGGTTCTCGGCGACCCAGCGGCAGTAGGCGTCGTATTCGGCGCGCTGGATGTGGAAGCGCTCGGCGAAGTAGAAGGGGAAGAGCCGGTCGCGGGCCCTGAGGTGGTTCAGGAAGGACCATGGGCTGGCGGGGTCGGCGAGCGTCACCAGGTCTGCCAGGAAGGGTACTTGGACTGTGGCGCCTTCGATGAGGAGGCCGGGGTGCCAGTCGAATCCGGGGCGCTGTTCGTAGAACACGGCGTCGAGTTCGGCGAGGGGGTGGGCGAGGGCGGCGAGGGAGAGGTTGGCGGGGCCGATTCCGACGCCGATGAGGTCGCGGGGGGCGTCGGGTTCGTCGCTGGGTGGTGGGTCGGCGGGGGTGTTCGGGGGTGTGGGGGACAGCGGAGGCGTAGGGGGCGTCGGGGACGTGCTCATGTGGGGGTGTGTCCTTCTGCGAGTTCTACGAGCTTCAGCAGGGTGGCGAGGTCGCCGGGCCGGGTGTGGGGGTTGAGGAGGGTGGCTTTGAGCCAGAGGCGGCCGTCGAGTACGGCGCGGCCTATGACGGCCCGGCCGTCGTGGAGCAGTTTTCGGCGTACGGCGGCCACGGTGTCGTCGGATGCCCCGGCGGGCCGGAAGAGGACCGTGCTGATGGTGGGCCGGTCGTAGAGCTCGAAGGCGGGGTGTGCCTCGATGAGGGCGGCGAGGTCCTGGGCGAGGGCGCAGACGTGGTCGACGAGTGCGGCGAGTCCGGCGCGGCCCAGGGTTTTGAGGGTGACGGCGGTTTTGAGGATGTCGGGTCGGCGGGTGGTCCGTAGTGAGCGGCCGAGCAGGTCGGGGAGGCCGGCGTGGGTGTCGTCGTCGGCGTTGAGGTAGTCGGCGCGGTGGGTCAGTACGGCGAGGTCGGCGGCGTCGCGTACGGCGAGGAAGCCGGCGGCGGCTGGTTGCCAGCCGAGTTTGTGCAGGTCGAGGGTGATGGTGTGGGCGCGGGTGAGGCCGTCGAGGGCGGGGCGGTGGTGGTCGCTGAAGAGGAGGCCTCCGCCGTAGGCGGCGTCGATGTGGAGGCGGGCGCCGTGGGTTTCGCAGAGGTCGGCGATCTCGGGGAGTGGGTCGATGAGTCCGGCGTCGGTGGTGCCGGCGGTGGCCGCGACGAGGGCTGTGCGGGCGGGTGTCTGGGAGAGGGCGTGGTCGAGGGCGGCGGGGTCCAGGGTGCCGGAGGGTGCGGGGACGGTGAGGGGTTCGGGGAGGCCGAGGAGCCAGGCGGCGCGGGTGAGGGAGTGGTGGGCGTTGGCTCCGATGATCAGTCGTACGCCGGGGTGGGTTTCTCGTGCGAGGAGGACGGCGAGTTGGTTGGACTCGGTGCCGCCGGTGGTGACGAGGGCGTCGGCGGCGCCGGTCTCGGCGGCCAGGGCGCGGGTCACGAGGGCTTCGAGGGCGGAGGCGGCGGGGGCCTGGTCCCAGGAGTCGAGGGAGGGGTTCAATGCGGAGGCGGCGAGGTCCGCGGCGGCGGCGACGGCCAGGGGTGGGGTGTGGAGGTGGGCCGTGCACAGGGGGTCGGCGGGGTCGGCGGTGCCTGCGGCGAGGGCGCGGACCAGCCGGTGGAGTGCGTCGGGGTCGCCTTGGGCGGGGAGCGGGTCGCCGAGTGCGTCGCGCATCCGGGCTGTGACCGCTTGCGGGCCGCCGGCGGGGAGGGGGCCGCCCCGCTCGTGGGCGCCTTCGCGGAGTGCGGTGAGCACTGTGTCCAGCAGTGGTTCGAGTGCGCCGGGGCCTTGGGGACCTGAGGCGAGGGGTGGGGCGGTCATGGGGTCCTCCGGAGCACGGGGAACCCCATCTTGTACGCCAATTGGGTGCTGACACCCGAAAATGCCGCCAATTACAGCCAAAAGAGCGTACGGCAGCGCGCCTTGAAGGGGGGCGGGGAACTGCGCGATCAGCCACACACAGCCGCGAGCCCGCAGTCAACCCCCGCCCCGACGGCGCGTTCGTAAGTCGCCTACGCCTCCCGCGCGCGCAACGCACGCCCCAGGTCGTCCAGTTGGTCCACCAGCTTGCGCCGAAGGGCCGGAATCGGCTGACCGTCTCGGAGACACCGCTCCCCCAGACCGAGGGTCTCCGGGTCCACGGCGTAGAGGGGGAACGCCCACCGTCCGGCCGCCTCCGCGATGGCCGGTCCTCGTCGGGCGGCCAGCGTCACCGCGTCGGTCCAGTAGCGCTCGACGTACTCGTGGAGGAGGTCCGTCTGTTCCGGTTGCCAGAATCCCTGGGCGGTGGCGGTGAAGAGGTAGTTGGAGAGGTCGTCGGTGGTGAACATGGCGTCCCAGGCGGTGCGCTTGGCGTCCGGGTCGGGCAGGGCGGCCCGGCAGCGGGCGGCGCCCTCCTGGCCGGTGGCGCTCGGGTCCCGCTCCAGTTCTTCGGCGATCGCGGCGGTGTCGACCGCACCGAGGGCGGCGAGCCGGCCGAGGACGCGCCAGCGCAGCTCGGGGTCGAGTTCGGGTCCGCCGGGGACGGTGCCTTCGGCGAGCCAGGCGGCGATGGTGTCGGGGTGGGCTGCGACGTCGATGAAGTGGCGTACGGCGGTGAGGCGCAGGCCGGGGTTGTCGCCGTCCTCGGTGCGGCGGATGAGGTCGCGGCACAGGGCGGTGAGGGTGGACAGGCCGGTGGGGCGCTGGGCGGGGGCGAGGAGGCGGTCGGCGACCTGGGTGGTGGCGAAGGCGAGGACGCCTTGGACGATGGCCAGGTCGGTTTCGCGGGGGAGGTGGGCGCGGGCGGCTTCGAGGTAGGCGGCGGGTGGGAGTTCGGCGTCGCGTACGGCGTCGCGCAGGGCGTTCCAGACGACGGCGCGGGTGAGGGGGTCGGGGAGGCCGGAGAGGTGGCCGGTGACGGCGGTGAAGGAGTCGGGGTCGAAGCGGACCTTGGTGTAGGTGAGGTCGCCGTCGTTGAGGAGGAGCAGGGCGGGCCGTTTGCCGATGGGCTGGTCGGTGGTCTGGGGGATGTCTAGTTCGATGCGGTCGCGGAGGGTGAGGTGGCCCTGGTCGTCGCCGAGGTCCTGGTCGTAGAGGCCGACGGTGATGTGGTGGGGGCGGCTGCCGGCGTGGTCGACGGTGAGGGTGTGGGTACCGTCGGGGCTGCGGGTGATCTTGGGGGTGAGGGTGTCGACGCCGGTGGTGCGCAGCCAGGCGTCGGCCCAGGCGTGGACGTCGCGTTCGGTGGCCCCGGCGAGGTTGTCGATGAAGTCGGCGAGGGTGGCGTTGCCGAAGCGGTGGCGGGTGAAGTGGGTGTTGATGCCGGCGAGGAAGTCTTTCTCGCCGAGCCAGGCGACGAGTTGGCGGAGGGCGGAGGCGCCCTTGGCGTAGGAGATGCCATCGAAGTTGAGGAGGGCGGCGGCGGTGTCGTCGACCGCTTCGGGGGCGACGGGGTGGGTGGAGGGGCGCTGGTCGGCGTCGTATCCCCAGGCTTTGCGGGCGATGCCGAAGTCGACCCAGGTGTCGGTGAAGCGGGTGGCTTCGGTGAGGGTCTGGTAGCCCATGTACTCGGCGAAGGACTCGTTGAGCCAGATGTCGTCCCACCATTTGAGGGTGACGAGGTCGCCGAACCACATGTGGGCCATTTCGTGGGCGATGACCATGGCGCGGGTCTGGCGTTCGGTGTCGGTGACGGCGGAGCGGTAGATGAACTCGTCGCGGAAGGTGACGAGGCCGGGGTTCTCCATGGCGCCCGCGTTGAATTCGGGGACGAAGGCCTGGTCGTAGGAGTCGAAGGGGTAGGGCTCCTCGAACTTCTCGTGGTAGCGGTCGAAGCAGGCGCGGGTGACGTCGAGGATTTCGTCGGCGTCGGTGTCGAGGTGGGGGGCGAGGGAGCGGCGGCAGTGGATGCCGAAGGGCAGGCCTCGGTGTTCGGTGTGTACGGAGTGCCAGGGGCCGGCGGCGACGGCGACGAGGTAGGTGGAGATCAGGGGGGTGGTGGCGGCCCGCCAGGTGCCGTCGTCGTGGTGTTCGGTGATGCCGTTGGCGAGGACGGTCCAGGTGTCGGGGGCGGTGACGGTGAGGTCGAAGACGGCCTTGAGGTCGGGTTGGTCGAAGGCGGCGAAGACGCGTTGTACGTCGTCCATGAAGAGCTGGGTGTAGACGTAGGTCTCGCTGTCGGTGGGGTCGGTGAAGCGGTGCATGCCTTCGCCGGTGCGGGAGTAGCGCATGGCGGTGTCGACGCGCAGTTCGTGTTCGCCCGGGGTGAGGCCCTTGAGGGGCAGGCGGTTGCCGTCGAGGGTCTCGGGGTCGAGGGGCTGTCCGTCGAGGGTTGCGGAGCGCAGTTCGGCGGGCTTGAGCTCGACGAAGGTGTCCGCGGCCTTTTTCTTTCCCCGCACGGTGAAGTGGATGGCGGTGCGGGAGTCGAAGGTCTCGTCGCCGCGCGTGAGGTCGAGTGCGATCTCGTAGCGGTGGACGTCGAGGAGCCGGGCACGGGCTTGCGCTTCGTCGCGCGTCAGTACGGACATGAGGGACATGCTGCCTGATGCCTTTGGCACGGGACAGGGGCGGGCCTGGTACGCGACCTATGTCCGGTCGTGTGCGCCGTTCGCGGGGCCGTGTGCGGGCTGTGCCGCGCGGTTCTTCGAGCCGTCGTGCCGCGTGGGGACGCGGCCCTTGTCCTGGTGGTCGGTGAGGCGGGCTCGGAGGTCGCGGACCTCGCGTTCGAGGGCGTGTGAGCGGGCGTGGGTGTCGTAGAGGTCGCGGACCTTGGTGCGCGGGGCCCAGGGGGCGACGGGTTTCATGACGAGGTCGGCGACGCCGAGCCGGAGGGCGGTGGAGGTGAGTTCGGCGTCGGGGCCGAAGCCGGTGAGGAGGATGACGGGAATGTGCTGGGTCTGTTCCACGCGCCGCATGCAGTGGACTACGTCGAGGCCGCTGACGCCGGGCATGCGCACGTCGAGGAGGAGCAGGCCGACGTGGCCGCGGAGGACTTCCTTGAGTGCCGCGTCGCCGCTGGTGGCGCGGGTGAGGCGGTGGCCGAGGGGCGGGTGCTTTCCAGGGCGTACAGCGTGTCCTCGTGGTCGTCGACGATGAGGATGGCGGCTTCGGGCCGCATCGTGGCTTCGGGCCGCATCGTGGCTTCGGGCCGCATCGTGGCTTCGGGCCGCATCGTGGCTTCCGACGGCGTCCTGGCTTCCGGCGGGATGGCGGATGTCCCCGTCCCCTCGCGCGGACCGGGGGTTCGCGATCTGTGGCTGGTGATCGGCGGCCCTGGCCCGCGCCCTCGCTGCGTGCGGTCGGTGCTTGACGAAGAGTGCTCACGCAGGATGCCTCTGGGGAGGCTGGATGTCACTCCCCTGTGCGCGTACCGCCTGTGCCGGTCGCACCGGCTCCGCCGGGCGTGCCGTTCAGGGTGTCGTCCGCGATGCGTTCGTGGTGCCGGATGACCTCGGCGATGATGAAGTTGAGGAGTTTCTCGGCGAATGCCGGGTCGAGCTTGGCGCTTTCGGCGAGGCCGCGCAGCCGGTTGATCTGCTGGGCCTCGCGGGCCGGGTCGGCGGCGGGCAGTTGGTGTCCGGCCTTGAGGTGGCCGACCCGCTGGGTGCACTTGAAGCGCTCGGCGAGCATGTGGACGACGGCGGCGTCGATGTTGTCGATGCTGTCCCGCAGCCGTGCGAGCTCGGCCCGCACGTCCGCGTCGACCTCGCCGGTCGCGGCCGCGCCCGTGTTCGCCTCGTTGGTGTTGCTGGTGGTCATGGTCATCCACCCTACGTCGCTCGGGTCCGCCGCCCGTACCGGCTTAGAGTGGAACGTATCGAGGCGTCTTTGGGGGTGCGGACGTGGCGAACGGCGGGCCTGTCGAGCACGGCTACCCGCACCTGGACATGGTGCGGGCGTCGATCACCGCCCTGTACAAGCGGCTCTCGTACGACACGATCCGGACGTTCGCCGCCAGTGTGGCCCCCGTCGACGTGGCGTTCTGCGACACCGACGACCTCCATCTCGGGGCGCAGCGGGTGGCCCGCGAGCTGGTGCGGCACTATCGGCTGCCGGATGCCCGGGTGATCGTCGCGTTCCGGGAGATGACCCACGCGGCCAATGTCGAGCTGGCGGCGGGCCCCGAGTATTTCGTGGAGCTCAATGACCGTTTCCGCACACATCGCCGGGACATCGGCGCGGCCCTCGCCCACGAGGTCATGCACGTGTATCTGCATCGCCTCGGGCTGTCCTTTCCCGGCACCCGCGACAACGAGATCCTCACGGACACGGCGGCGGCCTATCTGGGGGCGGGGTGGCTGCTGCTGGACGCGTACCGGGAGGACGCCGCGTCGTCGCAGAAGCTGGGGTATCTGACGCCGGAGGAGTTCGGATACGTGCTGGCCAAGCGGGCCCAGCTGTTCGGTGAGGATCCTTCGGTCTGGTTCACCAGTGCGCAGGCGTATGCGGCGTACGCGGAGGGGCGGGCGCGGGCTCGCCGGGATGAGCAGCAGCCGCCGCTCACGGCGGCGGGGTGGGCGGGGCGGCGGCGGTACGCGAGGGATCGGCGTCATGCGCAGGACCCGCGGTCGGCTGGGGCGGGGGTGGGGGTGGGGGTGCCGTATGTGTTCACGGCGGAGGGGCGGGGGGTGTTGCGGGTGTCGTTCGACTGTCCGACGTGTCATCAGAGGATCAGGGTGCCGGTTCGGGGGCGGGTTCGGGCTCGGTGTGGGTTGTGTCGGACGGTTTTGGAGTGCGATACGTAGGTTTTTGGGGCGCGGGCGGGTTTTTGGGGCGCGGGCGGGTTTTTGGGGGCGGGCAGGTTTTTGGGGGCGGGCAGGTTTTTGGGGGCGGGCAGGTTTTTGGGGCGCGGGCGGGTTTTTGGGGCGCGTCAGGGGGGTGGGGGATCGGTTTGTTCGGCGGGTGCGGGTGTGTGTGGGCTGGTCGCGCAGTTCCTCGCTCCTCTGAGGATCCTGGGGCGCGGCCTTGTCCGGAAGGGTGGGCATGGCTCAGCCGGACCCGTACACCTGCCCGGGTGGCTGGGCCTCCGCCAGCAGCTTCCGTACGGTCTCCCCGGCGTCCGTCGGGCTCCATCGTGACTGCTTGTCCGTCGTGGGGCCGGGGCGCCAGCCCTCCATGACGGTGATGCGGCCGCCCTCTGTTTCGAAGACTCGGCCGGTGACGCCCTCGCTCGCGGCGGAGCCCAGCCAGACGACCAAGGGCGACACGTTCTCCGGGGCCATCGTGTCGAAGCCGGTGCCGGGCGCGGTCATGGTTTCGGTGAAGACGCCCTCGGTCATCCGCGTGCGGGCGGCGGGGGCGATGGCGTTGACCTGGACGCCGTAGCGGGCCAGTTCGGCGGCGGCGACGAGGGTGAGGCCCACGATGCCGGCCTTGGCGGCGCTGTAGTTGCTCTGGCCGACCGAGCCGAGCAGGCCCGCTCCGCTGCTGGTGTTGACGATCCTGGCCGTCGGCGGGCGCCCGGCCTTGGTCTCGGCGCGCCAGTGTGCGGCGGCGTGTTTCAGGGGGAGGAAGTGGCCCTTGAGGTGGACTCGGATGACGGCGTCCCAGTCGTCCTCGTCGAGGTTGACGAGCATACGGTCGCGCAGGAACCCGGCGTTGTTGACGAGGGTGTCGAGTCGGCCGTACGTCTCCAGGGCGGTGTGTACGAGGGAGGCGGCGCCCTCGGTCGTGGCGATGTCTGCGCCGTGGGCGATCGCGTCCCCTCCCCCGGCGCGGATCTCCTCGACGACCTGGGCGGCCGGGCTGTCGGGGTCCGGGGTGCCGTCGAGTCCGACGCCGAGGTCGTTGACGACGACGCGGGCGCCCTCGGCGGCGTGGGCGAGCGCGTGTGCGCGGCCGAGGCCACGGCCCGCGCCGGTGACGATCACGACGCGGCCTTCGCAGAGCCGGTGTGTGGTGCTGCTCATTGCGATACCTGTTCCCCTTCGTCCGTTTGTTCTTTTGCCCGTTTGTTCTTGTGTCCGTTTCAGCCGTGGTCTGTCTGTCTGTTGGCCGTCGCCGCGTCGAGGAAGGCGGGGCGTTCGCCGCCGCCGTGGACCAGCAGGGAGGCTCCGGTGATGTATGCCGCCGCGTCCGAGGCGAGGAAGACGGCTGCCTCGCCGACGTCGGAGGGGTCGGCGAGGCGGCCCAGCGGGACTGTGCGGGCCACGGCTGCGATGCCTTGGTCGTCGCCGTAGTGGAGGTGGGACTGTTCCGTGCGGACCATGCCGAGGACGAGGGTGTTGACACGTATCTCGGGGGCCCATTCCACGGCCATCGAGCGGGCCAGGTGCTCCAGGCCGGCCTTGGCCGCGCCGTACGCCGCCGAGCCGGGCGACGGGCGGCTGCCGCTGACGCTGCCGATCATCACGATCGTGCCCCGGGCCCGCCGAAGGTGGTCGTGGGCGGCGAGGGAGACGGTCAGCGGGGCGGTGAGGTTGAGTTCGACGACGCGGGCGTGGCTGCGGGCGTCCGTCCCGGTCAGGGGCCGGTAGGGGGTGCCGCCGACGTTGTTGACGAGGACATCGACTCGGGGCAGGTCGTCGAAGAAGCGGCCTACGGCGTCGGGGTCCCGTACGTCCAGGGGGATGAACTCGGTGCCTTTGAGGGGTGCTTCGGGTGGGTGGCGGGCGCAGGTCACGACCTCGGCGCCGGCTTCGGTGAAGGCGTGGGCGATGCCGGCGCCGACGCCGCGTGTGCCGCCGGTGACGACGGCGAGCTTCCCGTTGAGCCGCATCCGCTGCTACCTTTCACCTAACAAACGTTAGATTGAAGGTAGCTGATGCTCCGATGGGTGTCTCCACCTCGTCCCCCGAAAAGGGGATTTTCGTTGTCACGGTTGACTTCCCGCCCGTCAACGCGCTGCCGGTGCGCGGGTGGTTCGAGCTGGCCGACGCCGTGCGCGAGGCGGGGCGCGATCCCGGCGTCCGGTGTGTCGTGCTGGCGGCGGCGGGGCGCGGGTTCAACGCCGGGGTGGACATCAAGGAGATCCAGGCGGCGGGACGGAACGCGCTGATCGGCGCCAACCACGGCTGCGCGGCGGCCTTCGCGGCGGTGTACGAGTGCGAGGTGCCGGTGGTGGCGGCGGTGCAGGGGTTCTGCCTGGGCGGCGGGATCGGGCTGGCCGGCAACGCGGACATGATCGTGGCGAGCGACGACGCGACCTTCGGGCTGCCCGAGCTGGACCGGGGCGCGCTGGGTGCGGCCACACATCTGTCCCGGCTGGTGCCGCAGCACCTGATGCGCGCCCTGTACTACACCTCGCGTACGGCGACCGCGGCCGAGCTGCGGGCGCACGGCTCGGTGTGGCGAGTGGTGCCGCGTCCCGAACTGCCGGTCGCCGCACTGGAGTTGGCGCGGGAGATCGCCGCGAAGGACGGTCGGCTGATCCGGCTGGCCAAGGCCGCGATCAACGGCATCGACCCCGTCGACGTCCGCCGCAGCTACCGCTTCGAGCAGGGCTTCACCTTCGAGGCGAACCTCAGCGGGGTGGCCGACGAGGTACGCGACACCTTCGGGAAAACCGAGGGGAAGTCCGGGGCGCAGGCCGGGGAACAGGCAGGGAACGAGGGGAACCCAGGTGAGTGACAAGACGATGACCGCTGAGGAGGCCGTCTCGCGGCTGGCGAGCGGGATGACCCTCGGCATCGGCGGCTGGGGCTCGCGCCGCAAGCCGATGGCACTGGTGAGAGCACTGCTCCGGTCCGAGATCACCGATCTCACGGTCGTGTCGTACGGCGGCCCGGACGTCGGCATGCTCGCCGCCGCCGGACGCGTACGGAAACTGGTCGCCGCCTTCGCCACCCTCGACTCCATCCCCCTCGAACCGCACTTCCGGGCGGCGCGCGAGCGGGGCGCCTTCGAGCTGATGGAGATCGACGAGGCGATGTTCATGTGGGGGCTGCGGGCCGCCGCGAACCGGCTGCCCTTCCTGCCGGTACGGGCGGGCATCGGCTCGGACGTCATGCGCGTCAACCCCGGCCTGCGGACCGTGACCTCGCCGTACGACGACGGGGAGACCTTCGTCGCCATGCCCGCCCTGCACCTGGACGCCGCGTTCGTGCACGTCAACCGGGCCGACCGGCAGGGCAACGGCCAGTACCTCGGCCCGGACCCGTACTTCGACGACCTCTTCTGCGAGGCGGCCGGCACGGCGTACGTCTCGTGCGAACGGCTCGTCGACACGGCCGAGCTGACGAAGGACGCCCCGCCCCAGACACTGCTGATCAACCGCCATGTGGTGACGGGCGTGGTCGAGGCGCCGAACGGCGCGCACTTCACGTCCTGCGCCCCCGATCACGGGCGGGACGAGGCGTTCCAGAGGCACTACGCGACCACGCCCTGGGGGGAGTTCGCCGAGCGGTTCCTGGCGGGCGACGAACACGCCTATCAGTCGGCCGTGCAGGCCTGGCACAAGGAGCGCTCCTGATGACCTCGTCCGCCTCGCCCCTCGGGGAGGTCGCGGTCTCGACCGCTCCGCCCACCCGCGCCGAGTACTGCGTGCTCGCCTGCGCCGAAGCCTGGCGCGGGGCCGGGGAGATCCTCGCCGGCCCCATGGGCCTCATCCCGTCGCTGGGCGCACGCCTCGCCAAGTGGACCTTCTCGCCGGATCTGCTGCTGACGGACGGCGAGGCGATGCTCGTGGGCCTCGACGGCACGCCGGAGGGCTGGCTGCCGTACCGCAGGCATCTCGCGCTCGCCACGGGCGGCAGGCGGCACGTGATGATGGGCGCGAGCCAGCTCGACCGCCACGGCAACCAGAACATCTCGTGTATCGGCGACTGGGAGCGCCCCCGGAGGCAGTTGCTCGGGGTGCGCGGCGCGCCGGTGAACTCCCTGAACCACGCGACGAGTTACTGGGTGCCGAAGCACTCCAGGCGGGTCTTCGTGGAGAAGGTCGACATGGTGTGCGGGGTGGGGTACGACCGCGCGGCCGAGCATCCCGTGACGGCCCGGTACCACCATCTGCCGCGTGTCGTGTCCGACCTCGGGGTCTTCGACTTCGCCACGCCCGACCGCTCGATGCGGCTGGCGTCGCTGCATCCGGGGGTCACGGTCGGGCAGGTCAGGGAGGCGACCGGCTTCGATCTCACCGTCCCGGACGAGGTGCCGTACACCCGTGAACCCGGCGCGGCCGAGCTGCGGCTGATCCGCGAGGTGATCGACCCGGAGAACACCCGCGCGCGCGAGGTGCGGGGCTGATGGACACGGCACTCACCCGGCTGGTCGGCGTCCGCCATCCGATCGTGCAGACCGGTATGGGCTGGGTGGCCGGCCCCCGGCTGGTCTCCGCCACGGCGAACGCGGGCGCCCTCGGCATCCTGGCCTCCGCGACCATGACTCCCGATCGGCTTCGGGACGCCGTACGGGAGGTGAGGTCCCGTACGGACGGCAGGCCCTTCGGAGTGAATCTGCGGGCGGACGCGGGGGACGCGCGGGAACGGGTGCGGATCATCATCGAGGAGGGCGTCCGGGTGGCGTCCTTCGCGCTCGCGCCGTCCAGGGAGCTGATCGCCGAGCTCAAGGACGCGGGCGTGGTCGTGATCCCGTCCGTCGGTGCCCGGCGGCACGCCGAGAAGGTGGCCGCGTGGGGTGCGGACGCGGTCGTCGTACAGGGCGGGGAGGGCGGCGGGCACACCGGGGAGGTGGCGACGACCGTGCTGCTGCCGCAGGTCGTGGACGCCGTGGGCATACCCGTGATCGCCGCCGGTGGCTTCCACGACGGGCGCGGTCTGGTCGCCGCGCTGGCCTTCGGGGCGGCCGGGGTCGCGATGGGCACGCGGTTCCTGCTCACCTCGGACTCGACGGTGCCGGACGCGGTGAAGGCCCGGTATCTGGCGGCGGCGGTCAAGGACGTCACCGTCACGAGGGCCGTGGACGGGCTGCCGCACCGCATGCTCCGTACGGAGTTCGTGAACGCCCTGGAGAAGTCGGGCCGTACCCGCGCCCTGCTGCACGCCGTGCGCCACGCGGCCGGCTTCCGGCGGCTCTCCGGGCTCACCTGGCGCCGTATGGTCCGCGACGGGCTCGCGCTGCGGCACGGCAAGGACCTCACCTGGAGTCAGGTCCTGCTGGCCGCCAACACACCGATGCTGCTCAGGTCCGCGATGGTGGAGGGCCGTACGGACCTGGGGGTGATGGCGGCCGGGCAGGTCGCCGGGGTGATCGACGACCTGCCGTCCTGCGCGGAGCTGGTGGAACGGATCATGAAGGAGGCGGAGGAGACCTTGAAGGGCCTCACAGCCGCTCGATGATCGTCACGTTCGCCTGGCCGCCCCCCTCGCACATCGTCTGGAGCCCGAAGCGGCCGCCCGTGCGTTCCAGTTCGTGCAGGAGGGTCGTCATGAGTTTGGCGCCTGTCGCGCCGAGCGGGTGGCCGAGGGCGATCGCGCCGCCGTTGACGTTGACCTTGTCCGGGTCGGCGCCGGTCTCCTTGAGCCAGGCGAGGACGACGGGGGCGAAGGCCTCGTTGATCTCGACGAGGTCGATGGCGTCGAGGGAGAGGCCGGTCTTCTTCAGGGCGTGGGCGGTCGCCGGTATCGGGGCGGTGAGCATACGGATGGGGTCCTCGCCGCGTACGGAGAGGTGGTGCACGCGCGCGCGGGGCGTGAGTCCGTGCTCGCGCACCGCCCGCTCGGAGGCGAGGAGCAGCGCGGCGGCGCCGTCGGAGACCTGGGAGGAGCAGGCGGCGGTGACGGTGCCGCCGTCGATGACCGGCTTCAGCCCGGCCATCTTCTCCAGCGAGGTGTCCCGGCGCGGTCCCTCGTCGACGGTCACGTCGCCGTACGGCACGGTCTCGCGCGTGAAGCGGCCCTCGTCGACGGCGCGTACGGCCCGCTGGTGGGACCGCAGGGCGTACTCCTCCTGGTCGAGGCGGCTGATGCCCCACTTCGCGGCGATCATCTCGGCGCCGGCGAACTGATTGACCGGCCGGTCCCCGTATCGTGCCCGCCAGCCCTCGCTGCCCGCGAAGGGGCCTTCGGTGAGGCCGAGCGGCAGGGCGGCCTGGCGGGAGGCGAAGGCGATGGGGATCATCGTCATGTTCTGGACGCCGCCGGCGACCACCAGGTCCTGGGTGCCGGAGAGGACGGCCTGGGCGGCGAAGTGCACGGCCTGCTGCGAGGAGCCGCACTGCCGGTCGACGGTCGTGCCCGGTACCTCCTCCGGCAGCCCGGCGGCCAGCCAGCTGGTCCGTGCGATGTCCCCGGCCTGCGGTCCGACGGTGTCCAGGCAGCCGAAGACGACGTCCTCGACGGCCGCCGGGTCCACGCCGGCGCGCGCGACGAGTGCTTTCAGCGCGTGCGCGCCGAGGTCGGCCGGATGGACCCCGCCGAGCCCTCCCCCGCGCCGCCCGACGGGCGTCCGGACCGCTTCGACGATGTAGGCCTCGGCCATGTCAACTCCCTTACAGGAAAGGACTGTTCACGCACCAGGAACTGACAGAACTATGCGCGTACGGCGATCCCGTCCAGCACCATCGACAGGTACTGCCGGGCGATCTCCTCCGGGCTGTGCTGTCCGCCGGGCCGGTACCAGGACGCGGCGACCCACACGGTGTCGCGCACGAACCGGTACGTGAGCCTCGTGTCGAGGTCGGCCCGGAAGACCTGGGCGGCGACTCCGTGCTCCAGCGTGGACAGCCACGCCTTCTCGAATCTGCGCTGCGAGTCCGCGAGGAACACGAAGCGCTCCTGCGCGACCAGCTGCTTGGCTTCCTTCTGGTAGATCGCGACGGCGGCGCGGTGCCGGTCGATCTCCCGGAACGACTCGGTGACGAGGGCCTCCAGCGTCTCGCGCGGGCCGAGTCCGGCCGCGAGGACGGTGTCGTAGCCGTCCCAGAGCTCGTCGAGGAAGGTCCGCAGGATCTCTTCGAGCATCGACTCCTTGGAGTCGAAGTGGTAGTAGAGGCTGCCCGCGAGCATGCCCGCGTGGTCCGCGATCTTGCGTACGGTGGTGGCGTTGTAGCCCTGCTCGGCGAAGACCTCGGCGGCGGTGTCGAGGAGTTCACGGCGGCGGGCGGGCGCGGCGGTCACCTGGGGCTTCTTCTTGGTCGGCACGGATCCATTGTGGTCCGTCGGTCCATTGCGATGCGTCGCTCCGTTGTGATCCGACGTTCGGTTGTGATCCGACGTTCCGTTGTGATCCGACGATGCATGGTGGTCCGCTCCGGTCCTCAGGCGTGCTGGCTGCTGACGGAGACGATCTCTCCCGTCATGTACGAGGAGTAGCCGGACGCCAGGAACACGATCACGTTGGCCACCTCCCACGGCTCGGCGTACCGGCCGAAGGCCTCGCGGGCGGTCAGCTCCTCCAGCAGCTCGGGGGTCGTGACCTTCACCAGGTGCGGGTGCATGGCGAGGCTCGGCGAGACCGCGTTGACCCGCACCCCGTACTGCGCCGCCTCCGCGGCCGCGCACCTGGTCAGCGCCATCACGCCCGCCTTCGCCGCCGCGTAGTGCGCCTGGCCGGCCTGGGCGCGCCAGCCGACGACGGAGGCGTTGTTGACGATCACGCCGCCCGCTCCGGCGCTCCTCATCGAGCGGAGTGCCGCCCGGGTGCACCGGAATGTGCCGTTCAGCGTCACGTCGAGGACTCGGGACCACTGGTCGTCGCTCATGTCGACGAGGGCGGAGGTCCCGCCGAGCCCCGCGTTGTTGACCACGATGTCGAGCCGCCCGTGTTCCCGTACGGCGGCGTCGAACAGCGCCCGTATCTGCGCCTCGTCGGTCACGTCGCAGGGCATCGCCCCGACCGACTCCGCCCCGAACTCCCCGGCCAGCTCGGCCTCGTACTCCTTGAGGCGTCGGGTGTGGGCGTCGCTGAGGATGACGCGCGCGCCCTCCTCCAGGAAGCGCCGGGCGGTCGCGCCGCCGATGCCCGCGCCGGCCGCCGCGGTGATCACGGCGGTGCGTCCGCGGAGCAGTTCGTGCCCGGGAACGTACGCCGGACCCTCGACGTTCTTCATGACAGCACGCTAACCTACCAAACACTTGTTAGGGAAGGAGGGTGGCCCGTGGACCTCGCCCGTTCCCCCGCCGAGGAGGCCTTCCGCGCCGAGGCGCGCGCCTGGCTGCGTGCCCATGTCCCGCCGGAGCCGCTGCCCTCCCTGGAGACGGCGGAGGGTTTCGCGGCCCACCGCGGCTGGGAGGCCGAGCTGTCCGCCGGCCGCTGGTCGGTGGTGACCTGGCCGACCGCGTACGGCGGGCGCGACGCGGACCTCCAGCGCTGGCTGATCTTCGAGGAGGAGTACTACGCGGCGGGCGCCCCGGGGCGCGTCAGCCAGAACGGCATCAGTCTCCTCGCCCCGACCCTCTTCGACCACGGCACCCGGGAGCAGCGGGCGCGCGTACTGCCGCCGATGGCCTCCGGCGAGGTGGTGTGGGCCCAGGCCTGGTCGGAGCCCGACGCCGGTTCGGACCTGGCCTCCCTCACTTCCGGAGCCGTGCGCACGGACGGGGGCTGGCTGCTGAGCGGCCAGAAGGCCTGGTCGTCGCGCGCGGCCTTCGCGGATCGCGCGTTCGGCCTGTTCCGCAGCGAGCGTGGCACTCCGAAACCCCATCAGGGGCTGACGTACCTCATGTTCGACCTGCGCGCGCCGGGTGTGACGGTCCGGCCGACCGGCCGCCTGGACGGCAAGCCGGCCTTCGCCGAGCTCTTCCTCGACGAGGTGTTCGTCCCGGACGAGGACGTCATAGGCGAGCCCGGCCAGGGCTGGCGCATCGCGATGTCGGCGGCCGGCAACGAACGCGGCCTGATGCTCCGCTCCCCGGGCCGCTTCCTCGCCTCCGCGAACCGGCTCCTGGCTCTCTGGCATGCCCGGGGCAGCCCGTCGGCCACCCGCGACCGCGTCGCCGACGCACTGATCGGCGCCCGCGCCTACCAGCTCTTCACCAGCGCGAGCGCCTCCCGCTTCCTCGACGGCGAGACGCTCGGCCCGCAGTCCAGCCTGAACAAGGTCTTCTGGTCCGAGTACGACATCGCCCTGCACGAAACGGCGCTCGAACTGCTCGGCGAGGAAGGCGAGTTGGCGGACACCGACTGGTCCGAGGGTTACGTCTTCGCCCTCGCCGGCCCCATCTACGCCGGCACCAACGAGATCCAGCGCGACATCATCGCCGAGCGCCTGCTCGGCCTGCCGAAGGGCCGCCGCTGATGCCTGTCCTCACCCCGAAGGGCCGCCGCTGATGCGCTTCCTCCTCGACAGCGAGCAGCGGGCCTTCGCCGAGTCGTTGGACGCGATGCTGGCGGCCGCGGACACCCCGGCGGTCGTACGGGCCTGGGGGCGCGGCGAGCACGCGGCCGGGCGTGCGCTGTGGTCCCGTGTCGCGCGGGCCGGCGTCTTCGCGCTGGCGGCTCCGGAGGCGTACGAGGGGGTGGGCCCCCTTCCCGTCGAACTGGCGGTCGCCTTCGTGGAGCTGGGGCGGCACGCGGTGCCCGGCCCGCTCGTGGAGACGGTGACGACGGAGGTCCTCCTGGCCGGGCTGGACGACCCGGGCCCGGCCAAGCGCCTGCTCCCGGCGCTGGTGACCGGGGAGGCCATGGCCACGGTCGCGCCTTCGAGGCCGAGGCCGTCGGCGCTCGCGCCGCAGTCGGGGCCGGGGCCGGGGCCGGAGTCGGGGCCGGAGTCGGAGTCGGGGCCGGAGTCGGGGCCGGGGCCGGGGCCGGGGCCGGAGCCGGAGCCGCCGACACCGGGGCGGGAGCCGGGGCCGTACGCCCTCACGCGGGAGCCGAAGTCGCACGCGCTCGGGCTCCCGCTCGCACTGGACGGTGACGCGGCGGCGATCCGTCTGTCGTTCGACGCGGAAGAGCTGCGCCTGTCCCCCGGTCACGGCCCGATCCGCCCCTCCGTGGACCCGGCCCGCCGCCTGACCCCCCTCACCCCCGGCGGCGAACTCCTCGCCACGAACCCGCCGTCCGTCGCCCAAGCCCTCACCTGGGCCCGGCTCGCGGTCGCCGCCCAGGCCCTCGGCGTCGGACTCGCCCTGCTGGACAGGACGGTGGCGTACGTCGGGCAACGCACCCAGTTCGGCGTCCCCATAGGCTCGTTCCAGGCGGTGAAGCACCGGCTGGCCGACGCGAAGGTGGCCCTGGAGTTCGCGCGCCCGCTGGTCTTCGGGGCCGCGGTCACCCTGGACCCGGCCGACGTGGCCGCCGCCAAGGTGACGGCCTGCGAGGCGGCGTACACGACCGCCCGCACCGCACTCCAACTGCACGGCGCGATCGGCTACACGGCCGAGTACGACCTGTCGCTGTGGCTGACCAAGGCGCGGGCGCTGCGGACCGCGTGGGGCAGCCCGGCCGAATGCCGGAGTGCGGTTCTCAGTGGTGGTGGTCGCCGCTGGTGAGTTCCCGGTACTCCTCGACCGTCGGCTTGGGAATCCGTGTCCCGGGCCCGAACATGGCGTGGGCGAGGCGGCCGCGCAGCCGGTCGACGGGCCGGACCCGGCGCCGCACCCCGCCCGCGTCGACGACCGGCCCGACCTCGTACGGCGGGTCCTGATCGTGCTGCGTGAGCGCGAACAGCTGCTCCGGGGAGAGCGCCTCGTGGACCTCGACGTACTCGCCGTGCGGGAGCCGTTTGATGATGCCGGTCTCGCGGCCGTGCAGCACTTTGTCGCGGTCCCGGCGCTGGAGCCCCAGGCAGATCCGTTTGGTGACGATGAAGGCGACGACGGGCACCACGAAGAAGCCGATGCGCACGAACCAGGTGATGGCGTTGATGGAGAGATGGAGATGGGTGGCGACGATGTCGTTGCCGCCGCCGATCAGCAGGACGCCGTACAGACTCAGCCAGGCCACGCCCAGGCCGGTGCGGACGGGCACGTTGCGGGGACGGTCGAGGAGGTGGTGTTCGCGTTTGTCGCCGGTGATCCAGGCCTCGACGAACGGGTAGACGCCGATGGCCAGCATGATCAGCGGGAAGAGGGAGAAGGGGATGAGGACGCCGAGGGCGAGGGTGTGCCCGAAGGCGTTGATCTCCCATCCCGGCATCACCCGGATCAGGCCTTCGGAGAAGCCGAGATACCAGTCCGGCTGGGCGCCGGTGGTGACGAGATCGGGGCGGTAGGGCCCGAAGGCCCACACCGGGTTGATGGTCGCGATCGCGCCCATGAAGGTGAGCACGCCGAAGACGAGGAAGAAGAAGCCGCCGGCCTTGGCCATGTAGACCGGCATGAACGGCATGCCGACCACCGATTTCTGGTCCCGTCCGGGCCCGGGGTACTGCGTGTGCTTGTGGTAGAAGACCAGGATCAGATGGGCGACGACCAGCGCCAGCATGATCCCCGGCAGCAACAGCACATGGATCGGGAAGAGCCGCGAAATGATGTCGTGCCCGGGGAACTCCCCTCCGAAGAGGAAGAAGGAGAAATACGTCCCCACGACCGGGACGGACAGGATGGCGCCCTGCGCGAAGCGGAGACCGGTGCCGGAGAGCAGGTCGTCCGGGAGCGAGTAGCCGGTCAGCCCGGTGATGATGCCGAGGAACAGCAGCGTCCAGCCGAACGCCCAGTTCATCTCGCGCGGCTTGCGGAACGCGCCCGTGAAGAACACCCGCATCATGTGGACGAGCATCCCGGCGACGAAGACCAGCGCCGCCCAGTGGTGGATCTGCCGGATCAGCAGACCGCCGCGCACATCGAAGCTGATCTCCAGCGTGGACTCGTAGGCCCGGGTCATCAGGACGCCGTTGAGCTGCTCGTACGTGCCGTTGTACTCGACCTCGGCACCGCTCGGCTCGAAGAACAGGGTCAGCCAGACGCCGGTGAGGATCAGGATGAGGAAGCTGTAGAGGCAGATCTCGCCGAGCATGAAGGACCAGTGGTCCGGGAACACCTTGCGCAGATTGGTCTTGGCGATGCCGTACAGCCCGAGCCGTCCGTCGGCCCAGTCCGCGACCCGCTCCCCCTTGCCGCCCGTCGCGGCACCCCTCCGACTGCCGCCCGCCCCGACCGCCCGCACGCCGTCCATGCGTCGCCCTCCCCTCGGCCTGTCTCAGGGTGGCACGCACGCTCGATGATGTAAATGGGGCCCACTCCCCACTTCCGTGACTCCCCTCAGGGGACAATCCCCTGAGCGCGCGCCCCGGCCAGCCAACTCGGGAACTCCCCCAACAGCCGGTCGTACAACTCCCCGTCGGACACGGCCCTCGGATCCGAACCGGCATGAAAGAACCCTGCGTTGTCGACGGCCCGCTTGCCCGGCACCGCCAACTCGTCGAGCCTGCGCAGGAAGTCGAACTGCTTGCTGTCCGGGTCACCGAAGCCGATGAACTGCCAGAAGAGGGGGAGGCGGGCGGCCTTGCACACGTACCGTTCGGCTGCGAGCTTGTTGATCGGCCCGCCGTCGGTCTGGAACACGACGAGAGCGGGTGCCGTGGCGCCGCTGTCGAGATAGTGGTCGATCACAGTGTCCATGGCCAGGTGGTAGCTGGTCTTCCCCATGTGTCCGAGCCCGGCCACGATCCGCTCGATCCGCCCCTGGTGCTCGGCGAGGGCGATGTCCGCCACGGCGTCGACATCGGTCGAGAAGAAGATGACGGGCACGCGCCCGTCGTCGTCAAGGTGGGCCGACAGCCCGAGCACCCGATCCGCGAGCGCCTGCACACTCCCGTCCCTGTAGTACGGCTTCATGGAACCGCTGTAGTCGACGACGAGGTACACGGCGGCCCGCAGTCCGTCGAGCCCGTGTTCGTCGAGAGACACCCCGGCGGCCTTGTAGAGATCGACGAGCGCCGGGGCGGTCTCCCGCACCTTGCTGAGGCTGATCGCGGACATACGGGGGGCCTCCTGGCACCGAAGCTCTGCGGAACACCCGAGGCTATGGCACCGCAAACACCTCCCCCTCACCACCAGCCCCTCATCGTTCGCTATTTTGTTCGCCGCCGCCCTCACCGGCTCGTCATCAGTCCCGCACTCCCAAGGAGCCGGTCGTGGAACCAGAATCCCCGTCCCCCTCGCCGTCCGAGCCCGCCGTCACCACCTGCTACCGCCACCCGAAAGTGGAGTCGTACGTCCGCTGCACCCGCTGCGAGCGGTTCATCTGCCCGGACTGCATGCGCGACGCGGCCGTGGGCCACCAGTGCCCGGAGTGTGTGAAGGAGGGCGCGCGAACGGTCCGCCAGGCCCGCACGGCCTTCGGCGGCCGGATCTCGACCGTCCCGCTGGTGACGTACATCCTGATCGGCCTGAACGTCATGGCCTACGTCGCCGAACTGCTCCGTGCGGAGGTCGTGGACGACTTCGCGATGCTGGGCCGGGGCCTGGCCGGCCCGGACGGCCTGCACTACGTCTGGCAGAGCGCCTACCCGGCCGACTTCCACCTCGAAGGCGTGATCGACGGCGAGTGGTACCGCCTGCTCACCGGCGCCTTCCTCCATCTCCCGCCCACCGAGGGCACCTTCGGCATCCTGCACATCGTGATGAACATGGTCACGCTGTGGAACGTCGGCAGGATCGTGGAGTCCCAACTCGGCCGCACCCGCTACCTCGCGCTCTACCTCCTGTCCGCCCTCGGCGGCTCGGTCCTCGTCCTGCTCCTGGCCCCCGACGCCACCACGGTCGGCGCCTCCGGCGCGATCTTCGGCGTCTGCACCGCGTACTACGTCCTCGCCCGCCGCCTGGGCGCCGACCCGGCGGGGATCAACCGCTTCATGGCCGGGCTGCTGGTATGGCTGGTCATCTCGGCGGTCGTCACGTCCTGGCAGGGACACCTCGGCGGTCTGCTCACGGGTGGCCTGATCGCCTTCGCGTTCGCCTACGCACCCCGGGACCGGCGGCGGGTGCTGGTGCAGGCGGGGGCGTGCGCGGGGGTGCTGGCGTTGTTGGTGGTGCTGGCGGTGGGGAAGGTGTCGGGGATGACGGGCTGAGGTGCCCGAGAACATGCGGCGGCGCCTGCCCAGTCGTCCGGTCGGGGACTGGCGGGCAGGCGCCGTCTGTGTTCCGTACGCCTTTGTACGGGACGTATGTGGGGTGACCGTCAGGTCACCGTGTTGATTCGAGCGGCGGTCAGACCATCAACGACCGGTCGGTGGGCCGGATCGGCGAAGGCAGTTCGCTGGCGCCCGTGAGGAACCGGTCGCAGCCCTGAGCCGCGGACCGGCCCTCGGCGATCGCCCAGACGATGAGCGACTGGCCGCGACCCGCGTCACCGGCGACGAAGACGCCCGGAACGTTGGTCTGGAAGTCGGCGTCGCGGGCGATGTTGCCGCGCTCGTCCAGGTCCAGGCCGAACTGGTCGACCAGGCCGTTCTCCCGGTCGGTGCCCGTGAAGCCCATGGCGAGGGTGACCAGCTGGGCGGGGATCTTGCGCTCCGTGCCCGGCTTCGGGGTCAGCCTGCCGTCGATGAACTCGACCTCGGTGAGGTGCAGGAACTGGACGTTGCCGTCCTCGTCGCCCTCGAAGTGGGTGGTGGAGACGGAGTAGACCCGCTCACCGCCCTCCTCGTGCGCCGAGGTGACCTTGTAGAGCATCGGGAAGGTCGGCCACGGCTGGTTCGCGGCACGGTCCTCGCCCGGCCTCGGCATGATCTCCAGCTGTGTGACGGAGGCCGCGCCCTGGCGGTGGGCCGTGCCCACGCAGTCCGCGCCCGTGTCGCCGCCGCCGATGACGACGACGTGCTTGCCCTCGGCCGTGATGGGGGGCGCCACGAAGTCGCCCTCCTGGACCTTGTTGGCCAGGGGCAGGTACTCCATGGCCTGGTGGACGCCCGCCAGTTCACGGCCGGGGACCGGGAGGTCACGGGCGGTCGTTGCGCCGGCGGCGATCACGACGGCGTCGTAACGCTTCTTCAGGTCCGTGGCCTTGAGGTCGCGGCCGATCTCGATGCCCGTACGGAAGCGGGTGCCCTCCGCACGCATCTGCTCGATGCGGCGGTTGATGTGCCGCTTCTCCATCTTGAACTCGGGGATGCCATAGCGCAGCAGGCCGCCGATGCGGTCCGCGCGCTCGTACACCGCGACCGTGTGACCGGCACGCGTCAGCTGCTGCGCGGCCGCCAGGCCCGCCGGGCCCGAGCCGATGACCGCGACCGTCTTGCCGGAGAGGCGCTCGGGAGCCTGCGGGGCGACGTCGCCCGTCTCCCACGCCTTGTCGATGATCGAGACCTCGACGTTCTTGATGGTGACGGCCGGCTGGTTGATGCCGAGCACGCACGCCGACTCGCAGGGGGCCGGGCACAGCCGCCCGGTGAACTCCGGGAAGTTGTTCGTCGCGTGCAGCCGCTCCGACGCCGCCGTCCAGTCCTCGCGGTAGGCGTAGTCGTTCCACTCGGGGATCAGGTTCCCGAGCGGACAGCCGTTGTGGCAGAACGGAATGCCACAGTCCATGCAGCGCGAAGCCTGCTTCGAGATGATCGGGAGCAGGGAGCCCGGAACGTAGACCTCGTTCCAGTCCTTCAGGCGTACGTCGACGGGGCGGGACTTGGCGACCTCGCGCCCGTGGTTCAGAAAGCCCTTCGGGTCAGCCATTGATCGCCGCCTCCATCATCTTCTCGGTGATCTCGGTCTCGGAGAGACCGGCCTGCTCGGCGGCGGCCTTGGCGGCGAGCACTGCCTTGTACGTGCTGGGGATGATCTTGCTGAAGCGCTCCACGGCCACGGGCCACTCGGCGAGCAGCTTCTCGGCGACCGTCGAGGCGGTCTCCTCGGCGTGGCGGCGCACCACACCGTGCAGCCACTGCTTGTCGTCGTCGGACAGGGCCTCGACGGCGCCCACGTTGCCGGCGTTGACGTTGTCGCGGTTCAGGTCGATCACGTAGGCGACGCCGCCCGACATACCGGCCGCGAAGTTGCGGCCCGTCTCGCCGAGGACGACCGCGTGACCGCCGGTCATGTACTCGCAGCCGTGGTCGCCCACGCCCTCGGACACCACCGTCGCGCCGGAGTTGCGGACACAGAACCGCTCGCCCGTACGGCCGCGGAGGAAGAGCTCGCCGCCGGTCGCGCCGTAGGCGATGGTGTTGCCCGCGATCGTCGAGTACTCGGCGAGGTGGTCGGCGCCCCGGTCGGGGCGGACGACGACGCGGCCGCCGGAGAGGCCCTTGCCGACGTAGTCGTTGGCGTCGCCCTCCAGGCGCAGCGTCACACCGCGCGGCAGGAACGCGCCGAACGACTGGCCCGCCGAGCCGGTGAAGGTGATGTCGATGGTGTCGTCGGGCAGACCCGCGCCGCCGAACTTCTTCGTCACCTCGTGGCCGAGCATGGTGCCGACCGTGCGGTTGATGTTGCGGACCTTGACCTGGGCGCGCACCGGCTGGGCGTCGGTGGCGCTGGACGCGGCCAGGGCGTCGGCGGCGAGCTTGATCAGCTCGTTGTCCAGCGCCTTCTCCAGGCCGTGGTCCTGCTCGATCAGCTGGTGGCGCACCGCGCCCTCGGGCAGCTCGGGCACGTGGAACAGCGGGGCCAGGTTCAGGCCCTGGGCCTTCCAGTGGTCGACCGCGCGGGTCACGTCGAGCGTCTCGGCGTGGCCGACGGCCTCCTCGATGGTGCGGAAGCCCAGCTCGGCGAGGATCTCGCGGACCTCTTCGGCGATGAACTGGAAGAAGTTCACGATGTACTCGGCCTTGCCGGAGAACCGCTCGCGGAGCACCGGGTTCTGCGTGGCGATGCCGACCGGGCAGGTGTCCAGGTGGCAGACGCGCATCATGACGCAGCCGGAGACGACGAGCGGCGCGGTGGCGAAGCCGAACTCCTCGGCGCCGAGGAGCGCGGCGATGACGACGTCACGGCCGGTCTTCAGCTGGCCGTCGGTCTGGACGACGATGCGGTCGCGCAGGCCGTTCAGGAGCAGCGTCTGCTGGGTCTCGGCGAGGCCGAGCTCCCAGGGGCCGCCGGCGTGCTTCAGCGAGGTGAGCGGGGAGGCGCCCGTACCGCCGTCGTGGCCGGAGATGAGGACGACGTCCGCGTGTGCCTTGGACACACCCGCCGCGACCGTGCCGACGCCGACCTCGGAGACCAGCTTCACGTGGATCCGCGCCTGCGGGTTCGCGTTCTTCAGGTCGTGGATCAGCTGGGCCAGGTCCTCGATGGAGTAGATGTCGTGGTGCGGGGGCGGGGAGATGAGGCCCACGCCCGGGGTGCTGTGCCGGGTCTTGGCGACCCAGGGGTACACCTTGTGGCCGGGCAGCTGACCGCCCTCGCCGGGCTTGGCGCCCTGGGCCATCTTGATCTGGATGTCGTCGGCGTTGACCAGGTACTCGGAGGTCACACCGAAGCGGCCGGACGCCACCTGCTTGATCGAGGAGCGGCGCGCGGGGTCGTACAGACGGTCCGAGTCCTCGCCGCCCTCACCGGTGTTGGACTTGCCGCCCAGCTGGTTCATGGCGATGGCGAGCGTCTCGTGCGCCTCGCGGGAGATCGAGCCGTACGACATGGCGCCGGTCGAGAAGCGCTTGACGATCTCGGAGACCGGCTCGACCTCGTCGATGGAGATCGCTTCCCGGTCGCTCTTGAAACCGAAGAGCCCGCGGAGGGTCATGAGCCGCTCGGACTGCTCGTTCACGCGGTCCGTGTACTTCTTGAAGATGTCGTAGCGGCGGGTGCGCGTGGAGTGCTGGAGGCGGAAGACCGTGTCCGGGTCGAACAGGTGCGGCTCGCCCTCGCGGCGCCATTGGTACTCGCCGCCTATGTCCAGGGCGCGGTGGGCCGGCGCGATGCCGCTGGCCGGGTACGCCTTGGCGTGGCGGGCGGCGACCTCCTTGGCGACGACGTCGATGCCGATGCCGCCGATCTTGGTGGCGGTGCCGTTGAAGTACTTCGTGACGAACTCGTCCGCGAGGCCGACGGCCTCGAAGACCTGGGCGCCTCGGTAGGAGGCGACCGTGGAGATGCCCATCTTGGACATGACCTTCAGGACGCCCTTGCCGAGGGCGTAGATCAGGTTGCGGATGGCCTGCTCGGGTTCGATGCCTTGCAGGAACGTGCCGGCCCGGACCAGGTCCTCGACGGACTCCATCGCCAGGTACGGGTTCACGGCCGCGGCGCCGAAGCCTATGAGAAGGGCGACGTGGTGGACCTCGCGGACGTCACCGGCCTCGACCAGCAGGCCCACCTGGGTGCGCTGCTTGGTGCGGATGAGGTGGTGGTGGACGGCCGCGGTGAGCAGCAGCGACGGTATCGGCGCGTGCTCGGCGTCCGAGTGGCGGTCGGAGAGGACGATCAGCCGGGCGCCGTTGTCGATGGCGGCGTCGGCCTCGGCGCAGATCTCCTCGATGCGCGCGGCGAGGGCGTCACCGCCGCCGGAGACCCGGTAGAGGCCCGACAGCGTGGCGGCCTTCATGCCGGGCATGTCGCCGTCGGCGTTTATGTGGATGAGCTTGGCCAGCTCGTCGTTGTCGATCACCGGGAAGGGCAGGGTGACGCTCCGGCACGACGCGGCGGTCGGCTCGAGGAGGTTGCCCTGCGGGCCGAGGGAGCTGCGGAGCGAAGTGACCAGCTCTTCGCGGATCGCGTCCAGCGGCGGGTTGGTGACCTGCGCGAACAGCTGGGTGAAGTAGTCGAAGAGCAGGCGCGGGCGCGCGGACAGCGCGGCGATCGGCGAGTCCGTGCCCATCGAACCGATCGGCTCGGCGCCGGCCTTGGCCATCGGCGCGACGAGGACGCGCAGTTCCTCCTCGGTGTAGCCGAAGGTCTGCTGGCGGCGGGTGACCGAGGCGTGGGTGTGCACGATGTGCTCGCGCTCGGGCAGGTCGGAGAGCTCGATCTCCCCGGCCTCCAGCCACTCGGCGTACGGCTGCTCGGTGGCGAGGCCGGCCTTGATCTCGTCGTCCTCGATGATGCGGTGCTCGACGGTGTCGACGAGGAACATGCGGCCGGGCTGGAGGCGGCCCTTGCGGACGACCTTGGCCGGGTCGATGTCGAGGACGCCGACCTCGGAGCCGAGGACGACGAGGCCGTCGTCGGTGACCCAGTAGCGGCCGGGGCGCAGTCCGTTGCGGTCGAGGACCGCGCCGACCTGCTTGCCGTCGGTGAAGGTGACACAGGCCGGGCCGTCCCAGGGCTCCATCATCGTGGAGTGGAACTGGTAGAAGGCGCGGCGGGCCGGGTCCATGGAGTCGTGGTTCTCCCACGCCTCCGGGATCATCATCAGCACGGAGTGCGGCAGGGAGCGGCCGCCGAGGTGGAGCAGTTCCAGGACCTCGTCGAAGGACGCCGAGTCGGAGGCGTCCGGCGTACAGATAGGGAAGATCCGGTCCAGCGTCTCCTGCCCCCCGAAGAGGCCGGAGGCCAGCTGGGACTCGCGGGCCACCATCCAGTTGCGGTTGCCCTTGACCGTGTTGATCTCGCCGTTGTGCGCGACGAAGCGGTACGGGTGGGCGAGCGGCCAGCTCGGGAAGGTGTTCGTGGAGAAGCGGGAGTGCACGAGCGCGATCGCGGAGGCGAAGCGGCGGTCGGACAGGTCCGGGAAGAAGGGCTCCAGCTGGCCGGTGGTCAGCATGCCCTTGTAGACGATGGTCCGCGCGGACAGCGAGGGGAAGTAGACGTCGACCTCACGCTCGGCGCGCTTGCGCAGCACGAAGCTCTTGCGGTCGAGGTCGATGCCCGTGGCGGCCGAGCCGGAACCGTCGGTGACGAAGACCTGACGGAAGACGGGCATCGTCGAGCGGGCGGTCGCGCCGAGCAGCTCGGGGGCGACGGGCACCTCGCGCCAGCCGAGGACGGTCAGGCCCTCCTCGGCCGCGATGGCGTCGATGCGGGCGACGGCGTCCTCGGTGCCCTCCTCGGGCAGGAAGCCCGTACCGACGGCGTACGAGCCCGCCTCGGGCAGCTCGAATCCGGCCACCTCGCGGAAGAAGGCGTCGGGAACCTGCGAGAGGATGCCGGCGCCGTCACCGGAGTCGGGCTCGGAGCCGGTGGCGCCGCGGTGCTCCAGGTTGCGAAGAACCGTGAGCGCCTGCTCGACCAGCGCATGGCTCGCCTCGCCGGTGAGGGTGGCCACGAAGCCGACGCCACAGGCGTCGTGCTCGTTGCGGGGGTCGTACATACCCTGCGCAGCAGGGCGAGCATCCATGAAGGACCACTTCTGGCCATTCGTGGAGTGCTGGGACGGCTGGCGCGGCGTACGCATCGGCTCTCCCGTCGTCGTCATCTGGCATATGCGTGTGCCGAGGGACGACGTTGGCCCTCTGCGTAAAGTGCAAAATTTCGTGCAGGTTACATGATGGAGCGATTCTCGGGAACCGGGATACTTCGTTCCAACATGCGGACGCCGCGCAGGTGCGAAGCGGGTGCGGCGCACGGCGGCGGGATCAGGGGGAGTCAACCGGACAGATCGGTGTCCATCGACTCGGGGGCGCAGGAGACGTCGTCGCCCACTACTTACGGGTGCGGCGCGGGCGTCTTTGCCCGCGCGCTTACGGCTCATGCCCAGCGGTTAAGCATTCGAAACCGCCTAGTAACGACTACTTATGCGGTCCCGCGCATACGTAGCCATCCGATCCATCATACGGCCGCACCGAACAGGCTGCCCAGGGCGTACGTCACACCCGCCGCGGCACCTCCGAGGGCCAGCTGCCGCAGCCCGCTGAACCACCAGGTTCTGGCCGTCACCCTGGCCACCACCGCACCGCACCCGAACAGCCCGACGAGCGCCACCAGCACGGCCGGCCACAGCGCGCTCGCGCCGAGCAGATACGGCAGCACGGGGAGCAGGGCGCCCAGCGCGAAGGAGCCGAAGCTCGACGCGGCGGCGACGGCGGGCGAGGGCAGGTCGCCGGGATCGATGCCCAGCTCCTCGCGCGCGTGGATCTCGAGGGCCTGCTCGGGATCGCGCGAGAGTTGTCTCGCGACCTCGTACGCGAGCCCCGGCTCGACACCACGGGCGGCGTAGAGCGCGGCCAGCTCCTTCTCCTCGTCCTTGGGGTGCTTGCGCAACTCCCGCCGCTCGACATCGAGTTCGGCCTCGACGAGTTCGCGCTGCGCGGCGACGGAGGTGTATTCGCCGGCCGCCATGGAGAAGGCCCCGGCGGCGAGCCCCGCGAGTCCGGCGACGACGATCGCCTCCCGGCCCGCCGACCCGCCCGCGACCCCGGTCATCAGCGCCAGGTTGGACACGAGACCGTCCATCGCCCCGAACACGGCGGGCCGCAGCCAGCCGCCGTTCACGTCCCGGTGGGTGTGGTTGTCGCGGTGCGCCTCGTGCAGCGAGGCCTCAGTGTCGATGATCGCCATAGCTCGAACGTACGCTCGGAAAATCGCTTCTGCCAGCAAGGAAGGCCGTACTTACCCGGGCCTGCGAGGTGGGCCGACGACGACTCTCGACTGTTCGAGGAATCGTTGCCGCTCATTCGTACATGACCATGCACAGATGTCGACCGGGTGATACGGAGGCGTTCCGGGCGCCGGTGGGGCACCCGATGTGGCAGAGATCTTCCCAGCGAATCTTCGAAATCCTCGAAATCTTCAGAGCGGATCAACTGCCCATCGGGCCAGACCTGCCCACCGGGCCAGAGAGGCGCCATATGCCTTCCATCGCCTGCATTCCTCCGGTTTTGGCGCCGGGGGACGCCGCCGACCTCCGCGAGCGGGCACGCGGGGCCATGCTGGGACTCGCCGTCGGGGACGCGCTGGGGGCGCCCGCGGAGAACATGAAGCCGTCCGAGATCCGCGCGCGCTGGGGGCGCATCACGGGGTATGTGGCCGAGCGCCCCTCGGGCACGGACGACACGGAGTACGCGATCTTCTCCGGGCTGCTGCTGGCCCGGCACGGCTCGGCGCTGACTGTCAGCCATGTGGAGACGGCCTGGCACCAGTGGATCGCGGACCGGGACGAGGGCCCCTTCCGGGGCGCCGGCTTCAGCGAACGCGGCACCCTGGAGAACCTCCGCCGGGGCCTCGCCGCGCCGATCTCCGCCCAGCACCGGCATGCCTGGAGCGACGGCCTGGCCATGCGCGCCGCGCCCTTCGGCGTCTTCGCGGCGGGCCGTCCGGCGGAGGCCGCCCGCCTGGTAGCCATCGACGGCTCGGTCAGCCACGACGGCGAGGGCATCTACGGCGGGCAGGCGGTCGCCGCCGGCGTGGCCGCGGCGATGGCGGGCGCCCCCACGATCGCCGTCGTCGCCTCCGCCCTCGCCGTGATCCCCGACGACTCCTGGACCGCCCGCTCACTGCGCCGCGCGGTCGCCATCGCCCACCGCGGCGAACGCGCGGTCCGCTCCGCGGTCGTCATCGGCGGCTACCCCTGGACCGACCTCGCCCCCGAAGCCGTCGCCCTCGCCTTCGGCGCCTACGCGGCGGCCGACGGCGACTTCACCGAGTCGGTCCTCACCGCCGTGAACATGGGCCGCGACGCCGACACGACCGCCGCCGTCGCCGGCGCCCTGGCCGGCGCCACCCGGGGCGCCTCGTCCATCCCGCCCGAGTGGACCGCCGCCATCGGCCCCGCGAGAGGCAGTTGCCTGCCTTCCATGGCCGGCCACCACGTCCTCGACGTAGCCGAGTTGCTGACCCCCGACGAGTCCGGCAAGTGGATCACTGGCCCCCTGCCCGGCGACTGGACGACCCCCGATCCCACCGCGTACGTGCTGGCCACGGACGAGAAGGAGGTACAGCCATGACCCTGACATCGACGGACGAGGCGCCCGACCACAAGGTGGAGCCGGGATCGTATGAACCGCCGCCGGACGGGGCGGACGGCCCCGGCGGGTCCGGCGGGTCCGGCGGGTCCGGCGGGTCCGGCGGGTCCGGCGGGTCCGGCGGGTCCGGCGGGTCCGGCGGCGAACTGGACCATGGGCGACCGCACCTCGGCCGACCGGCCGACAGTGAGCCGCACCCCACCCTGCCGACCGACGCCGAGCCGCCTCCCGGCTGGTCGGCCGACGCCGAGCCGGGCCCCACCCGACCGACTGACACCGAGCCGCACGCCGCCCGACCGACCAACGCCGAGTCGCACCCCGCCGGGTCGACCAACGCCGAGTCGCACCCCGCCGGGTCGACCGACACCGACCCCCACCCCACCCCGACCCCATCGCCGGTCGGCAGCCCCTCGCAGCTCCGCCACCCCGCCACCCCCGCCGCCCTCGCCGCTCCCGACTCCCCAACTCCCCGGCTCCACCACCCCCCCACCCCCACGCCACCCACGCCGCCCAAACCCGCCGCCCCCCACCCCCGCCGCATCGAAGGCCTCCTCCTAGGCCTCGCCGCGGGCGACGCCGCGGGGTGGCCCGCCGCGCGGCATCGGGCCGCGCGGATGCCGGAGTGGACACGTCGCCTCACCCGTGAGCTGGACACGTTCGCCGAGCAGAACGCGACGACCACGCTGCCGGTGCCGATCGCCCTGAACCAACCCCCCGAGCCCCTACGCCTCGGCCCCTCCGACGACGCGGAGTGGGCGGCGTTCGCCGCGGAGGCGGTGCTGCGGGCCGGGGACGCGGGCGCGCTCGGCGACCTGAGCCTGGAGCGGCGCACCCGGGCCTCGATCGACCTGTCCTGGAACGCCGTGGCCAGCGAGATCGCGGCCGCCGCCGAACGCGCCCCCGAGGTCGAGTCCGCCGTACTCCCCCTGCGCGCCCGGATCTCCGTACGCGCCGGACTCGGCAACCTCGCCACCGGTCTGCGCCCGCCCGCCACCGGCCACGACAACCCGCACTACTTCGACGACGCGGCCTGCGTACGCGCCTGCGTGCTGGCGGTGGCGCACCCGGGCGACCCCCGACTCGCCGCCGAACTGGCCGAGTTCGACGCCCGCTACACCCAGGACGGCGACGGCGTGCACGGCGCCCGCGCGATGGCCGCCGCGCTCGCGCTCGCGCTCGTCGGCGCGGACGTCGACGACTGCGTGGCGGCCGCCCTCGCCGAACTCCCCGAGGAGACGGAGATCGGCCGCAACGCCCGGCACGCTCTGGATCTCGCCCAACGCCACAAAAAGGAAGGAACATTCGCCCTCGTCCCGCTCCTTGAGCACCAGATCGTCGACCACGTCTACAGCTACGGCATCGCCGCCGCGGAGACCGTCCCCGTGGCCCTCGCCCTCGCCACCGCCGCCCACGGCCGGATCGCCGAGGCCGTCCCCGCCGCCGCCTGCCTCTCCCGTGTCGCCGACTCCGCGCCCGCCCTCGCCGGCGCCCTGACCGGCGCGCTCGGCGGCGGCATCGCCATCCCCGACACCTGGCGGAACGCCTGCCGCACCCTCTCCGGCTGTGCCCTGCCCAGGCTCACCGGCACGGATCTCGTACACCTCGCCGAACTGCTCGCAGCCACGGAACTCGCCGTCCCAGGAGGATGATTCAGGCATGACACCACCAAACGAAGCCAAATACAACACAGTGGCTGATACCGGAGCGCCCCTCGAAGAGCGCATCACCGGCGCCCTGGTCGGCGCCGCCGTCGGCGACGCCCTCGGCGGCCCGGTCGAGGGCTACACCCCGGAACAGATCCTCGAACGCCACGGCGGCCGCGTCCACGGCATCGTCGGCCCCTGGAACGGCGACGGCTGGCGCACCGCCCGCCCCATCGCCCCGTACCACAAGGGCGACGGCCACGTCACCGACGACACCTTGATGACCCACGCGCTGGTACGGGTGTACGACCACGTCCGCGACCACCTGGACGCGTACGCCATCGCCGAGCACCTGGTGCCGGACATGATGACGACCCCGCGCTGGATCCCCGAACTGGAGGCGGAGGCCCTCCCCCTCCAGCGGGTCTTCCTCGCCGAGAAGTGGCTGGTGGCCCGTATCCACTACGGCCACATCGACCCCCGTGAGGCCGGCACCGGCAACATCGTCAACTGTGGCGCCGCGATGTACATGGCCCCCGTCGGACTGGTCAACGCGGCCGATCCGCCGGGCGCGTACGCCGAGGCACTCGACATCGCGGGCGCCCACCAGTCCTCGTACGGCAGGGAGGCGGCCGGCGTCTTCGCGGCGGCGTGCGCGGCGGCGTGCACGCCGGGCGCGACCGCCGAGTCGGTGATCGAGACCTGCCTCGCCCTGGCGAAGGACGGCACGCGCGCGGCGATCGAGTCGGTGTGCGAGGTGGCGCACCGGTACACGGACTTCGAGTCGGCGCTACGACCGCTCCGCGAGGCGGTGACCCCGTTCGACACGGTGGGCCCCGACTACCGTGCCCCCTCCCTCGGCGCCCGCCGCCCCTCCCGCCTCCACGCGATCGAGGAACTCCCCATCGCCCTGGGCATGTTGCTGGTGGCCCGTGGCGACTACCGCCACGCGGTCCTCGGCTCGGTGAACTACGGCCGCGACTGCGACTCGATCGCGACGATGTCGGGCGCCCTCGCGGGCGCGCTCGGCTCCGAGATCCCGTCCGACTGGGCCAAGACGGTGGCCGAGGCCAGCCGCCTCGACCTGCACGCCCCCGCCACGACGCTCACCGCGGTCACCCGCGAGATCCATGAGCGGGACGTCCGCCGCCGCCGCGCCCACGAGGCCGCCTTCACCACCCTGGCGTCCCTCCGGTGACCCCCCTCCGCCTCACCTGGGTCCAGCCGGAGGACCTCCTCGGCCACGAACTGCACCAGGCCCGCCAGGACGGCCGCGAGCCCTCGGCCATCGCCACCCGCTGGCACACGGCGGGCGGCCCCCCGGCCCCCCTCCGCGCCGGCTCCTCCCCCACCCCCCCGTCCCGCTACCTCCGCCAACTCGCCGAGGACCTCCTCGACGAACTGGCCGACCTGCCAAGCACGTTGACGGACGACGAGCCGACGGACCTGAGCAGTATCAAGGCCCTGTGCCCGAACTGGCCGGGCCGACCCACCCAGCCCGCCACGTACGAGTCAGTCACATACGAGTCAGCCACGTACGAGCCCGCCACGTACACCCCCCGCCTGGAAGCCGCCTGGCTCGGCCGCGCCGTCGGCTGCCTGCTCGGCAAACCCGTCGAGAAGCTCCCCCTCACCGCCATCCGCCAACTCGCCCGCGCCACCGGCAACTGGCCCCTCACCACCTGGTTCACCACCCGGGGCGTCCCTCCGGACCTCCTGGCGGCCCACCCCTGGAACCGCCGCTCGGCCTCCACCTCCCTGGCCGAGAACATCGACGGCATGCCCGAGGACGACGACCTCAACTACCCGCTCCTCAACCTGCTCCTCCTCCACCGCCACGGCCCGCACTTCACCACCGCCGACGTGGCGAGGCTCTGGCTGGACGAGCTCCCCGCCGGCCGCACGTTCACCGCCGAACGCATCGCCTACCGCAACCTCCTCACCGGCATCGAACCCCCGCACACCGCCCGCCACCGCAACCCGTTCCGCGAATGGATCGGCGCCCTGATCCGCGCGGACGTCCACGGCTGGACCCACCCCGGCGACCCGGCCGCGGCGGCCGGACAGGCCCACCGCGACGCCACCCTCACCCACACCGCGAACGGCGTCTACGCGGCGATGTACATCGCGGCCGCCATCGCCGAGGCAGCCACCGGCACCCACGACATCCACCACTGTCTGCGCACCGGCCTGACCGTCGTCCCCCCGGCCTCCCGCCTGGCGCGGGCGATCAACCACGCCCTCCAACTCGCCACCGAGGCCCGCGACTTCGACACGATCGTCGACGCGCTCCACACCGCCTACGCCGACCACCACTGGGTGCACGCCATCCCCAACACGGCCCTGCTCACCGCCGCCCTCACCCACGCGGACGGCGACTTCACGGCCTCCGTCTGCCGCGCGGTGTCGGGCGGTTGGGACACCGACTCCAACGGCGCGACGGCCGGCAGCATCGCCGGTCTGCTGGCCGGTTCCCCGGCGGCGCTCCCCGACCGCTGGACGGCCCCCCTCAAGAACCGCCTGGCCACCTCGATCGCGGACTTCGACGGCATCGGCTTCGACACCCTGGCCCACCTCACCCTCCGGGAGACCCCCCACCCATGACCCAGGCGTACGACCCCCCGCTCACGCACCTCCGCGTCCTCGACCTCGCCACCCTGTTCGCCGGCCCCCTCGCCGCCACCATGCTCGGCGACTTCGGCGCGGAGGTCATCAAGGTCGAGCACCCGACGAAACCGGACCCGTCCCGCGGCCACGGCCCTTCGAAGGACGGCGTGGGCCTGTGGTGGAAACTCCTGGGCCGCAACAAGCGCACCCTGACGCTGAACCTGTCGCGGCCCGGCGGCCGGGACACCCTCCTCCGCCTCGCCGCCACCGCCGACGTGATCATCGAGAACTTCCGCCCCGGCACCCTGGAGAAGTGGGGCCTGGGCTGGAAGGAGCTGTCCGCCGCGAACCCGCGCCTGGTCCTCGCCCGCGTCACCGGCTTCGGCCAGTTCGGCCCGTACGCCAACCGCCCCGGCTTCGGCACGCTCGCCGAGGCGATGAGCGGCTTCGCCGCGATCACCGGCGAACCGGACGCCCCACCGGTCCTCCCGCCCTTCGGCCTCGCCGACTCGATCGCGGGCCTGGCGACGGCGTACGCGGTGATGACGGCCCTGGCCTCCCGCGACCACACCGGCGAGGGCCAGGTCGTCGACATGGCGATCATCGAGCCGATCCTGACCGTCCTCGGCCCCCAGCCCCTCTGGTACGACCAGCTCGGCCACGTCCAGCCGCGCACCGGCAACCGCTCCGCCAACAACGCGCCCCGCAACACCTACCGCACCGCGGACGGCTCCTGGGTGGCCGTCTCCACCTCCGCCCAGTCCATCGCGGAACGGGTGATGCGCCTGGTCGGCCGCCCCGAGCTGATCGACGAGCCCTGGTTCGGCTCGGGCGCCGAGCGGGCCCGCCACGCGGACGTCCTGGACGAGGCGGTCGGCGCGTGGATCGCCCGCCACACCCGCGAGGAGGTCATCGAGGTGTTCGAGAAGGCGGAGGCGGCGGTCGCCCCCATCCAGGACGTGCGGGAGGTGATGACGGACCCGCAGTACCGGGCGCTGGACACCATCACGACCGTCGACGACCCCGACCTCGGCCCGCTGCGCATGCAGAACGTCCTCTTCCGCCTCTCCGCCACCCCGGGCGCCATCCGCTGGGCGGGCCGCCCGCACGGCGCCGACACGGATGCGGTCCTGACCGAGCTGGGCCTGTCCGAGACGGACATCGCGACCCTCCGCCAGGAGGGCGCCCTGTGACGTCCTTCCCCCTGACCTGGTTGTACGTCCCCGGCGACCGCCCGGAGGTGGTGGCCAAGGCCCTCACCGCCGGCGCGGATGTGGTGATCGTGGACCTGGAGGACGCGGTCGCCCCCGACCGCAAGGAGTACGCCCGATCGGCCACCGCCGAACTCCTCTCCGAGCCCCCGCCCGCCCCGGTCCACGTACGCGTGAACGCCCTGGACACCCCGCTCTGCGGAGAGGACCTGAAAGCCCTCTCCTCCCTCCCCGGCCTCGCGGCGCTCCGCCTGCCCAAGGTCACGTCGCCCGCCGAGGTGGTGCGCGTGGCGGAACGGACCGCCCCCGCGGAAGGAGGCGCGATCCCCCTGTACGCCCTGCTGGAATCGGCTCTGGGCGTGGAGCGGTCCTATGAGATCGCCTCTTCCCATCCCGCGCTCCACGGCATCGCGCTCGGCGAGGCGGACCTCCGCGCCGACCTGGGCGTCCAGGACGACAGGGCGCTGGACTGGCCCCGCTCCCGAGTGATCGTCGCCGCCCGCGCCGCCGGCCTGCCCGCCCCCGCCCAGTCCATCCACCCGGACACGAGAGACCTCGAAGGCCTGGCGGTCACCTCCGCCCGCGGCCGCGCTCTCGGCTTCCTGGGCCGCGCCGCCATCCACCCCCGCCAACTCCCGGTGATCGAACGCGCCTACGCCCCCACCCCGGCGGAGATCGAGTCGGCCGAGGAGATCCTCGTAGCCGCGGCAACCGACCCCGGCGCCCAAGCACTCCCCGACGGCCGCTTCATCGACCCGGCCGTGGTGGCGGGCGCCCACCGGACCCTGTCCCTGGCCGACCGCTCCGCCCGACACTGACCGCCCTGCCGACACGAAAAACCCACCCGCCTGTCAGGGCGGGTGGGTTTTTTGAAGCATCCGTCACGGAGCGACGCGTCAGCTCTTCTCGGCGGACTCGGTCTTCTTCCCGACAGCGGAGTCGGAGGTCTCGTCGTCCTTCGTGTCGGACTTCGCCGAGGACTTCGTCGACTCCGAGTCCCCGTCCTTCTCGTCCTTCTTCTCGACGTCCTTCTCGGCGCCCTTCTCAAGGTCCGCCGAAGCCGAGGCCTCGTCGGCGTCGCCCTGGCCGTCCCCCTCACCGTCGGAGACACCCGGCTCGACCACTTCCTCACGCCCCGGCCGCTTCCGCGCCGACAGCACGAGGTAGATCACGGCGAGCAGGAAGACGAACAGCGCGGTCCAGTTGTTGAGCCGCAGCCCGAAGATGTGGTGGGCGTCGTCGACGCGCATGTACTCGATCCAGAACCGCCCCGCGCAGTACGCGGCGACGTACAGCGCGAACGCCCGCCCGTGCCCGAGCTTGAAGCGGCGGTCGGCCCAGATGACGAGGAGCGCGACGCCGATGCACCACAGCGACTCGTAGAGGAAGGTCGGGTGGTAGGTGCCGGGCACCCGCCCGTCCGTGGAGGACGTGATCTCCAGGGCCCACGGCAGATCGGTCGGCTTGCCGTACAGCTCCTGGTTGAACCAGTTGCCCCATCGCCCGATCGCCTGGGCGAGGGCGATGCCGGGCGCGACGGCGTCGGCGTAGGCGGGGAGGGGGATGCCGCGCCTGCGGCATCCGATCCACGCGCCCACCGCGCCGAGGGCGATCGCGCCCCAGATGCCGAGCCCGCCCTCCCAGATCTTGAAGGCGTCCACCCAGTCACGGCCCTCGCTGAAGTACAGCTCGTAGTCCGTGATCACGTGGTAGAGCCGTCCGCCGACGAGGCCGAAGGGCACGGCCCAGACCGCGATGTCGGCGATCGTGCCGGCCCGCCCGCCCCGGGCGAGCCAGCGTTTGTTGCCGAGCCAGACGGCTACGAAGACACCGATGATGATGCAGAAGGCGTAGCCGCGCAGCGGGACGGGACCGAGGTACAGCACCCCGCGCGACGGGCTGGGAATGTAGGCAAGTTCCATGGCAGGGTCGACGCTACCCTGCCGGGCCCGGCCGACGGTGGGCAGCCCCGGCAACGGGTCCATAACGCCGCACCACGACTCCCTTGACGCCTCACGGACCCCGCGGGTCTCACAGCGCCACAGGGCTCACCCCTTGGCCTTCGCCTCCACCATCTCCTTCAGCTTGGCGGGGGTCATGGACTGGTCCGCGTAGATGTTGGTGCCGTTGAGGAAGACACTCGGGGTGCCCCCGAAGCCGCCCTTCTGGAAGGCCTCGTTCGACTTCACCACCCAGCTGTTGTGCGTGCCGTCCTCGACGCAGCCGCGGAAGGCGGAGGTGTCCAGCCCGTCCACCTTCTTCGCGAGGTCGAACAGCTTGGCCTCCTGGGCGAAGTCGTCACTCGTCTCTGCGGGCTGGTTCTCGTACAGCACGTCGTGGTAGGCGGGGAACTTGCCCGCGTTCTGTGCGCAGGCGGCAGCGTTGGCGGCCTTCCGCGAGCCGCTGCCGCCCATGTTCGCGTCGATCAGGGTCGCCAGGTGGTACTCGACCTTCAGCTTTCCGGCCTCGGTCAGCTCGTGGATCGTCGAGCGGTACGCGTCCTCGAAGGACTTGCAGGCCGGGCAGCGGAAGTCCTCCCACACCGTGAGAGTCGCCTTGGCGCCGGTGTCCCCGACGGGGATCGCGAGGCTGTCCTCGCCGTTGGCCCCCGAGGGCGCCACCACGGGGCCCGCGGTGTCGGCGTCGTCCTTGCCCGCGTTCGCCGCGACGACGCCGATCACGGCGGCCAGTCCCAGGACGCCGAGCACCGAGGCGCTCACGATCAGCACCCGACGGCGCTTCTCGGCGGTCTTCTGCTTCTCGCGCTCCTCCGCCAGCCGTTCACGGGCGGTGCGCTTTCCCTCACGGTTCTTCTCGCTCACATCCCGCAGAACGAACCGGGGAGGCGCACCGCGCCTCCCCGATCCCACTTCCACCCGTTCGAGTGAGCGGATTACCCGTTACGTCCAGCCGTTCCCGTACGACAAACGGGTGAACGTCACGCGCTCCGGCGCACACCCTTCGCGAGGTCGCCCGCCAGTTCCCGTACGGCGTCCAGGCCGGCCGCCTCGTCCGGTGCGTCCAGCATCAGCTTCACGAACGCGGAGCCGACGATCACGCCGTCGGCGAATCCGGCGACCTCGGCGGCCTGTTCGGCGTTGGAGACGCCGAGGCCGACGCAGACCGGCAGGCCGGTGCGGGTGGCCCGGGTACGCCGCACCAGGTCCTGGGCCTGGGCGCCCACCGATGCCCGGGTGCCCGTGACGCCCATCAGCGAGGCGGCGTAGACGAAGCCGCTGCCCGCCGCGGTGATCTCGGCGAGGCGAGCGTCCTTGCTGCTGGGCGCGACGACGAAGACCGTGCCGAGCCCGTGCTTCTCGGCGTGCTCCCTCCAGAGGGCGGACTCCTGGACGGGCAGGTCGGGCAGGATGCAGCCCGCGCCGCCCGCCTCCGCGAGCTCGGCGGTGAAGCGCTCGACGCCGTACCGGTCGATCGGGTTCCAGTACGTCATGACGAGTACGGGCTTTCCGGTGGCCTCGAAGGCCTCGCGGACCGTGCGCATCACATCCGCGATCTTGACGCCGCCGCGCAGGGCGATGTCGTCGGCGGTCTGGATGACGGGCCCGTCGAGGACCGGGTCGCTGTGCGGCAGCCCGACCTCGACGATGTCGGCGCCGCCCTCGAAGACCGCCTTGATCGCGGCGATGCCGCCGTCGACGGTCGGGAACCCGGCCGGCAGGTAGGCGATGAGCGCGGACCGCCCCTCCGCCTGCGCGGCGGCGAGGGTGTCACTCAACAGCTGGCCCTTTCCTCCAATAGATGCAGCGCCGCTCACTTGGCGTCCCCCTCGATCTCGGCGATGTCGCCGTCCGCGTCGGCGGCGACCGTCGCGTCGGCCGCGGTGTCGTACAGGTTGAAGTAACGGGCGGCCGTGTCCATGTCCTTGTCGCCACGCCCGGACAGGTTGACGACGATCAGCGCGTCCTTGCCCAGCTCTCTGCCGACCTCCAGGGCGCCGGCGAGCGCGTGGGCGCTCTCGATCGCCGGGATGATGCCCTCGGTGCGCGACAGCAGGCGCAGGGCCTGCATGGCCGCGTCGTCGGTGACCGCGCGGTACTCGCCGCGGCCGCTGTCCTTGAGGTACGCGTGCTCGGGCCCGATGCCCGGGTAGTCCAGCCCCGCCGAGATCGAGTAGGGCTCGGTGATCTGCCCTTCCTCGTCCTGCAGGACGTACGACCGCGAGCCGTGCAGGATGCCCGGCTCACCCGCGGTCAGGGTCGCCGCGTGCTCACCGGTCTCGACGCCGTGCCCGGCCGGCTCGCAGCCGATGAGCCGTACGTCCGCGTCCGGGATGAAGGCGTGGAAGAGCCCGATGGCGTTGGAGCCGCCGCCGACGCAGGCGACGGCCGCGTCGGGAAGCCGTCCGGCCTGCTCCAGCAGCTGTCGCCTCGCCTCCACACCGATCACCCGGTGGAAGTCGCGGACCATGGCGGGGAAGGGGTGGGGGCCCGCGACCGTCCCGAAGAGGTAGTGGGTGCGGTCGACGTTGGCGACCCAGTCCCGGAAGGCCTCGTTGATGGCGTCCTTCAGGGTCCGGGAACCGGACTTCACGGCGACGACCTCGGCGCCCAGCATGCGCATGCGCGCGACGTTGAGGGCCTGGCGCTGGGTGTCGATCTCACCCATGTAGATCGTGCAGTCGAGCCCGAAGAGCGCGCAGGCGGTGGCGGTGGCGACGCCGTGCTGTCCCGCGCCCGTCTCGGCGATGACCCGGGTCTTGCCCATGCGCCTGGTGAGCAGGGCCTGCCCGAGCACGTTGTTGATCTTGTGTGAGCCGGTGTGGTTGAGGTCCTCGCGCTTGAGGAACACCCGTGCGCCACCGGCGTGCTCGGCGAACCGCGGCACCTCGGTCAGGGAGCTGGGACGGCCGGTGTAGTGCACCAGCAGGTCGTCGAGCTCGCACGCGAACTCGGGGTCGGACTTCGCCTTGTCGTACTCCACGGCGACCTCGTCCACGGCGGCGACCAGCGCCTCCGGAATGAACTTGCCGCCGTACGCGCCGAAATACCCCTCGGCGCTGGGGACCTGACCCTCGGGGTCCGGGATGAAGAACTCACTGGACATACGGCTACCTCGCAGGGGCGTGGCCCCATGGTTGATCGGACATCGGAATCACACGCTCACGTACGCGCACGCTGTCCCCGGGGGCCGTTCGCCCGGCGGTCCGGGCGGCCGAGGCGTCCCTGAGCGGCGAGGTGCCGGCCCGCGACAGCCGGGGACCGGGAGCGGCCCGTGGAGTCACGGAGCGGTCGAACCTCGCACGACGGAAGGAACCCTCGATCGAACCACGGCGGCACGGATCGGTGGTGCCGAAGCGGCCGGAAGGGACGGGTTCACGGACCGGCGGGGCGCAAGCACCCGGCGTTCACGAGGCGGCGGACTCGGTGTCAGCCACCCGCGGAGGACCGGCGCGTACGCCGGCGGGGCCATCGCATGCCGTTGACCTGGCCCGGCTCGTCACCGATGACATAGCGGACCCGGCGCCCGTGGACGCGGCGGGCGGGCGCCCGGCAGCCACGGGGACGGCACCCGCGCGCGAGGCGGGCGTAGGGGTCCTTGACAGTCATGGTGATCGAGAACATCGGGGCACAGCCTACCGGCCCCGCATCACTCATGTGGGCGACATCGGCGCCCGGCTGCGACGGCACGGCGGCCGACCACGCGCACCCCACGGCTCCGGCCGCCGAAGCGGTCCCCGGCCGGCCGGTGGTGGAGCGGTGGTCGGCTGCGCTCATCGGTCAGCCGCGCCCGTGCCGCAGGGCCGGGTGCTCGCCGGCGGCGACGAGGTCGGCGACGGCGGTCCTGGGGTCCTTGCCGGTGACGAGGGACTCGCCCACGAGGACCGCGTCGGCGCCGGCGTTGGCGTAGGCGATGAGGTCGTGCGGGCCGCGGATGCCCGACTCGGCGATCTTGACAATGGAGTCGGGGATCTCCGGGGCGACGCGCTCGAAGGTGGTGCGGTCGACCTCGAGGGTCTTGAGGTTGCGCGCGTTGACGCCGATCACCCGGGCGCCCGCGTCCACCGCGCGCTCGACCTCGTCCTCGTCGTGCACCTCGACGAGCGGGGTGAGCCCGATGGACTCGGCGCGCTCGATCAGGGATTCGAGGGCGGGCTGGTCGAGGGCCGCGACGATCAGCAGGACCACGTCGGCGCCGTACGCCCGGGCCTCCCACAGCTGGTAGGAGGTGACGATGAAGTCCTTGCGCAGGACGGGGATGTCCACGCGCGCGCGGACGGCCTCCAGGTCCGCGAGCGAGCCGCCGAAGCGGCGCTGCTCGGTGAGGACGGAGATGACGGCCGCGCCACCCGCCTCGTAGTCGGCCGCGAGGGCGGCCGGGTCGGCGATCGCGGCGAGCGCGCCCTTGGAGGGGCTGGACCGCTTGACCTCGCAGATGACCTTGACGCCGTCGCCGCGCAGGGCGGCCGCGCCGTCCTTGGCCGCTGGAGCCCTCGCCGCACGCTCCTTGAGTTCGTCGAGGCTGACCCGCGCCTGCCGCTCCGCGAGGTCGGCACGGACTCCGTCGATGATCTCGTCGAGCACACTCACGCGAGCGGCCCCCTTTCAGACGGTGGAAAATCGGTGACAACGTTTGACAGCCGGGTGACGACTGTCGAGCGGTTCTCAGGGTTCTGGCGGTTCACTGCGATGGTATCCGGAGGAGGGCGTAGGCCTCGCATCGTGTTGACGGCGGTCCCATTACCTGGACGTTCGCCATTCGATCAAGGATGAAGCCAGCCGCCGAACGGCGAGTTCCGGACAACTGTGAAGACCAGCGCCAATCCGCCGAGCGTCCACAGCTGGACGGGGCCGAGTGCTATGCGCAGCGGTCGTCCGCGCGCCACTTGGACCACCCAGACCGTCCACAGCACCGCGAGGCCCAGGAAACCGGCCACGGCCAGCGCGTTGTCGGTGAGGGCGGTCGCGAGGTCCCCGTGCGCGAAGGCGTGCGCGCTGCGCAGGCCGCCGCAGCCGGGGCAGTAGAGGCCGGTGAAGCGCCACAGGGGGCAGACCGGGTAGTGACCGGGCTCGTTCGGATCCACGGCCCCGACATACGCGAAGGCCCCGCCGACGGCCACGAGCACTGCGGCGGGCACCCCCAGCCGACGCCACATGGCCGTGCCGGTCGTACCTGCCGTATCTGTCCTGTCGGCGCGCGGTGGCGGTGCCACTGGCTGAGTCTCGGCGTTCACACACCGCATTGTGCCCCGTGCGGGCCGTACGCGCGCGTGAGGGGCGGCCCGGCGGTGATGGCCGCCGGGCCGCCCCTCACGCGGAGCTCAGCTCTTGGCGCCGGCCGGCTCGGGGGTCGCGGTCGCGGTGGCGCTGCGCCCCGCCGTCTCGTACGCGGCGTGCGCGTCCTTCGGCTGGCCCAGGCCCATGGACCGCATGATCATGCCGACGACGCCACCGAGGACCGTGATGACCATGCCGGCCCAGAATCCCAGCGGCTGGGCCATCACCATGTACGCGCCCGAGACGCAGAATCCGATGATGGCAATGGTGACGCCGGTCCAGGCGGCCGGGGTGTGACCGTGGCTGCTGCCCGCCATGACTTGCTCCTCGTTGCTGTGTGCGTGGTGCTCGACGCGTCTCGGTCGATGCATGTCGCTCGATATCTGTGCTGAGTCGGACGCTCGTCGTCCATTGTCCCGTACGCGCGCGGCTGCCTTGAGCGGGGGTCGCGCCCCGGGTCCCGCCCCGGCCTACGCCGGGTCCGGGCCCGTCGGGTCCTCCCCCCGGTCCAGGGCTTTCCACATGTCCTCGGGCCGGTCGGGGTCGACGGGCTGGGCCTTGCGTGGCCGGGGGGTGCCGTCGCGCTCGTAGCGGCCGGACATCGCGGGCCACAGGCGTCCGTAGCGGAGCGCGAGCAGCCCGGCGAGGAGGATGAGCGCGCCGCCGACGGCCGCGACGTACGGCCAGCCGGTGTGGCTGAGCGTGCCGACGGTCGCGGCGCTGTCGCCGGAGGCCTCGGCGGCCTTGTCGTCGAGCGCCGAACTGTCGTACGCGCCGAGCAGCGCGGCGACGCCGGTGCCCACGCCGGAGAGCGCGAGCAGCGCGGCGACCAGGACGCGCCCGGACCGGCGGACGGCGAAGACGGCGACGAGCGCGGCGAGGCCCACTACGGCGAGGGCCGCGGGCACGCCCGTGATGTCGCTGCCCTTGGCGGTCAGCGGGAAGGCACCGCCGGCCACCGAGGCGGTGCCCTCCGACCAGCGCTGACGGCTGGCGAGCAGCGTGACGGCCGCGCCGAGCGCGCCGCTGGACAGTGCCAGGGCGAGGCTGCGCCGGCTGGAGCGGACGAACGCGGGTTCGGAAGGGGGCTGAGGTGCTGCGGTCACGTGGTCCACTATCGCCTGCGCCCCGGGGGGGTTGTCACCCGGGGTTCACGTGAGAAGCGCCCTATTGTCCGAGTCGGTTGGCCGTGTGCACCGCGCGCAGGACCGCCGCCGCCTTGTTGCGGCACTCCGTGTCCTCGGCGACTGGGTCCGAGTCTGCGACGATGCCGGCGCCGGCCTGGACGTAGGCCGTGCCGTCCCGGAGGAGGGCCGTACGGATGGCGATGGCGGTGTCGGAGTCGCCCGCGAAATCGAGGTAGCCGACGCAGCCGCCGTACAGGCCCCGCCGGGACGGCTCCAGCTCGTCGATGATCTGCATGGCGCGCGGCTTCGGGGCTCCGGAGAGGGTGCCTGCGGGGAAGCAGGCGGTCAGCACGTCGAAGGCGGTGCGGCCCTCCGAGACCCGGCCGGTGACGGTGGACACGATGTGCATGACGTGGGAGTACCGCTCGACGGACATGAAGTCGACGACCTCGACCGAGCCCGGTTCGCAGACCCGGCCCAGGTCGTTGCGGCCCAGGTCGACGAGCATGAGGTGCTCGGCGCGCTCCTTGGGGTCGGCGAGCAGTTCGTCGGCGAGGGCCTGGTCCTCCTGCGGGGTCGCCCCTCTGTGCCGCGTACCGGCGATGGGGTGGACCATGGCCTGTCCGTCCTCGACCTTGACCAGGGCCTCGGGGGAGGAACCGACGACGTCGAAGCCGTCGAAGCGGAACAGGTACATGTACGGGGAGGGGTTGGTCGCCCTGAGGACCCGGTACACGTCCAACGCGCTTGCGGTGCAGGGGGTTTCGAAGCGCTGGGAGGGGACGACCTGGAAGGCCTCGCCGGCCCGGATGCGCTCCTTGATGTCCTCGACGGCCTCCTGGAAGTCGGGGCCGCCCCAGAGCGCGGTGTACTCGGGCAGTTCGGAGGGCGGGAGGGCCGCCGGGGGCTGGGCGACGGGCCTGGCCAGGTCGGCCTGCATGGCGTCGAGGCGGGCGACGGCGTCGGCGTAGGCCTCGTCGACGCCCGTGTCCAGGTCGTTGTGGTTGATGGCGTTGGCGATCAGCAGGACCGAGCCCTCCCAGTGGTCCATCACCGCCAGGTCGCTCGTCAGCAGCATGGTCAGCTCGGGGAGTCGCAGGTCGTCCCGCTCGCCGGGGCCGATCTTCTCCAGGCGGCGCACGATGTCGTAGCCGAGGTAGCCGACCATGCCGCCGGTGAACGGCGGCATGCCCTCCTCGTGGGGGGTGTGGAGTGCCTCGATGGTGGCGCGCAGGGCGGCGAGGGGGTCGCCGTCGACGGGGACGCCGACCGGTGGGGAGCCGAGCCAGTGGGCCTCGCCGTCGCGGGCGGTGAGGGTGGCGTGGTTGCGGACGCCCACGAAGGAGTAGCGAGACCATTGAAACGCCGTGCGGCCGTTCTCGGCGGACTCCAGGAGGAAGGTGCCGGTCCGCTCGGCGGCGAGCTTGCGGTAGAGCGCGACCGGGGTGTCGCCGTCGGCGAGGAGCTTGCGGCTGACGGGGATGACACGGCGGTCGGCGGCGAGCTTGCGGAACGTCTCGAGGTCCATGGCGGCTGACCTTACTGATCCAGTGGCGGTACGCCGGAATCGGCGCCGCCCTCGACGGCCTGGAGGACGTCCTCGTCGAAGCAGGTGCGGGCGCCGGTGTGACAGGCGGCGCCGACCTGGTCGACCTTGACGAGGACGGTGTCGGTGTCGCAGTCCAGGGCGACGGACTTCACCCACTGGAAGTGGCCGGAGGTGTCGCCCTTCACCCAGTACTCGCGGCGGCTGCGCGACCAGTAGGTGCAGCGCCCGGTGGTGAGGGTGCGATGCAGTGCCTCGTCGTCCATCCAGCCGAGCATGAGCACCTCACCGGTGTCGTACTGCTGGGCGATGGCGGGCAGGAGCCCGTCGGCGCCGCGCTTGAGGCGCGCGGCGATCCCGGGGTCCAGCGCGCTGGGAGCGCCGGGGCCTGCGGGGGCTCCGGGACTGTGGGGGCTGCTGGAGGACGGCGTGCTGGTCATGCGTGTCATTGTGCCGCGCCGCGGTGACCTGCCTCGTCCGTTGTCCACAGGCCGGACCTTCTTGTCATACCAACGGCATCCCTGCCGCGTATCGGCCGGACCTGCGCTGGGCGGACGGGTGGCCCGGTCGTAGGCTGGCTGTCATGTCGACCCATGCCAAGCGTGAACGGCTTCTCTTCGCCGACCTGTTGGAGACCGCGGGGCCAGAGGCTCCCACCCTGTGCGAGGGATGGAAGGCTCGTGACCTGGCCGCGCATGTGGTGGTGCGCGAGCGCCGCCCCGACGCCGCCGGGGGCATCCTCATCAAGCAGCTCGCGTCGCGCCTGGACCGGGTGATGGAGGAGTTCGCCGCGAAGCCGTACGAGGAGCTGATCCAGCTCGTCCGGACCGGTCCGCCGCGTTTCTCGCCCTTCTCCCTCAAGCAGATCGACGAGGCGTCCAACACGATCGAGTTCTACGTCCACACCGAGGACCTCCGCCGCGCCCAGCCCGAGTGGGCCCCGCGCGAGCTCGACCACGTCTTCCAGGACGCCCTCTGGTCGCGTTTGGAGCGCACCGCCCGCCTCATGGGCCGTGGCTCCCCAACGGGTCTGGTGCTGCGCCGCCCCGACGGCCGGACCGCGGTCGCCCACAAGGGCACCCCCGTCGTCACGGTCACCGGCGAGCCCTCGGAGCTGCTGCTCTTCCTGTACGGCCGCCAGCAGGCGGCCGATGTGGAGCTGGAGGGCGACAAGGAGGCGATCACCAAGCTGCACGAGACGAAGCAGCTGGGTATCTGAGCGGTATCCGAAGCGGTGTAAGCCCCGGCCACCAGGTGACCGGGGCTTACATCAGCGTCTGCCGCGTCACCTCACAGGGTGACCCGCACCCCGCAGCGCGTCCTTCACCTCGCCGATCCGCAGATCGCCGAAGTGGAAGACGGAGGCGGCCAGCACCGCATCCGCGCCTGCCGCGATGGCCGGGGGGAAGTCCGTGAGGCGTCCCGCTCCGCCGCTGGCGATCAGCGGTACCGTCACGTGCTTGCGGACGGCCTCGATCATCTCGATGTCGTAGCCGTCCTTCGTGCCGTCCGCGTCCATCGAGTTGAGCAGGATCTCGCCCGCGCCCAGTTCGGCGGCCCGGTGGGCCCACTCGACGGCATCGAGGCCGGTGCCCTTGCGGCCGCCGTGGGTGGTGACCTCGAAGGAGCCGGATTCCGTACGGCGGGCGTCGACCGACAGCACCAGCACCTGGCGGCCGAAGCGCTCGGCGATCTCACGGATCAGCTCCGGGCGGGCGATCGCCGCCGTGTTGACGCCGACCTTGTCCGCGCCCGCCCGCAGCAGCTTGTCCACGTCCTCGGCCGTACGGACGCCGCCGCCGACCGTCAGCGGGATGAAGACCTGCTCGGCGGTGCGGCGCACCACGTCGTACGTCGTCTCGCGGTTGCCGGACGACGCGGTGATGTCCAGGAACGTCAGCTCGTCGGCGCCCTCGGCGTCGTACACCTTGGCCATCTCGACGGGGTCGCCCGCGTCGCGCAGGTTCTGGAAGTTGACGCCCTTGACGACCCGGCCGTTGTCGACGTCCAGGCAGGGGATGACTCGGACCGCCAGGGTCATGAATCCACGGCTCCTCTGAATGCTTCGATCTCTACTTCGACAAGGACGCGCGGGTCGATGAAACCCTCCACGACCAGCAGGGTCGCGGCCGGTCGCACCGGGTCGAAGAGTTCCTTGTGGGCCCGCCCCACCTCGTCGACGTCCCGCAGGTGCGCCAGATACATCCTCGTACGGACCACGGACCCGACGCCGAGCCCGAATTCGCCGATCGCCTCGATCGCGCTCGCGAAGGCGACCCTGGCCTGTTCGTACGGGTCGCCCTCCCCGTACAGCACATCGCCCTTGAAGGACGTCGTGCCCGCCACCAGGACGCGGTCGCCGACCGCGACGGCGCGCGCGAACCCGAAGGACTCCTCCCAGGGACTGCCGCTCTGCACGCGCCGCGCGGATCCGGTCATGACGCCACAGCCTCCAAGGCCTCTTCCAGGGTGAACGCCTTCGCGTACAGCGCCTTTCCGACGATGGAACCCTCGACCCCGAGGGGTGCCAGCGCGGCGATGGCCCGCAGGTCGTCGAGGGACGACACGCCGCCGGACGCCACGATCGGGCGGTCCGTCGCGGCACACACGTTGCGGAGCAGCTCCAGGTTCGGGCCCTGGAGGGTGCCGTCCTTGGCGATGTCCGTGACGACGTAGCGGGCGCAGCCCTCCTTGTCGAGGCGCTCCAGCGTCTCGTAGAGGTCGCCGCCGTCGCGGGTCCAGCCGCGGCCTCGCAGGGTCGTGCCCTTCACGTCGAGGCCGACCGCGATCTTGTCGCCGTGCTCGGCGATGATCTTGGCGACCCACTCGGGGGTCTCCAGCGCGGCGGTGCCGAGGTTGACCCGGGTGCAGCCGGTGGCGAGGGCCTTCGCCAGGGAGGCGTCGTCCCGGATGCCGCCGGACAGTTCGACCTTGATGTCCATCGCCCGGGTGACCTCGGCGACCAGGGACCGGTTGTCGCCGGTGCCGAACGCGGCGTCCAGGTCGACCAGGTGCAGCCACTCGGCGCCCGCGCGCTGCCAGGCGAGGGCGGCCTCCAGGGGGGAGCCGTAGGAGGTCTCCGTGCCGGACTCGCCGTGCACGAGCCGGACCGCCTGGCCGTCACGCACGTCGACGGCGGGGAGGAGTTCGAGCTTTGCCATGGCTACAGGGTTCCGATCCAGTTGTTCAGCAGCTGCGCTCCGGCGTCGCCGGACTTCTCGGGGTGGAACTGCGTGGCCCAGAGGGGGCCGTTCTCGACGGCCGCCACGAAGGGCTTGCCGTGCGTCGACCAGGTGACCCTGGGAGCGGCGAAGGCGGGGTTGCGCGTCTCCAGGGACCAGTCGTGGACGGCGTAGGAGTGCACGAAGTAGAAGCGGGCGTCGGCGTCCAGGCCGGCGAACAGCTCCGTGCCGGCCGGGGGCTCGACGGTGTTCCAGCCCATGTGGGGCACGATCTCGGCCTGGAGCGGCTCGACCGCGCCGGGCCACTCGTCGAGGCCCTCGGTCTCGACCCCGTGTTCGATGCCGCGCGCGAAGAGGATCTGCATGCCGACGCAGATGCCCATCACCGGACGCCCGCCGGAGAGCCGGCGGTCGATGATCCAGTCGCCGCGCGCCTCCTTCAGCCCCTTCATGCAGGCGGCGAAGGCGCCGACGCCCGGCACCAGCAGCCCGTCCGCGTTCATGGCCCTGTCGAAGTCACGCGTGATCTCGACGTCGGCCCCCACGCGCGCGAGGGCGCGCTCGGCGGAGCGGACGTTGCCGAAGCCGTAGTCGAAGACCACTACCTTCTTGGACGCGGTGCTCAATTCCACACCTCCAGCCTCATGGCGCCGGCGACGAGACACATCCCGGCGGCGATGGAGAGCAGCACGATGAGGCTCTTCGGCATCTGCTGCTTGGCGAAGGAGATGATGCCGCCGACCAGGAAGAGGCCGACGACGATCAGGACCGTGGAGAGGCCGTTCACAGCGCGCCCTTCGTGGAGGGCAGGATGCCGACCGCGCGCGGGTCGCGCTCGGAGGCGTAGCGCAGGGCCCGGGCCAGCGCCTTGAACTGGCACTCGACGATGTGGTGCGCGTTACGGCCGTACGGCACGTGCACGTGCAGGGCGATCTGGGCCTGGGCGACGAAGGACTCCAGGATGTGCCGGGTCATCGTGGTGTCGTACTCGCCGATCATCGGCGCCATCTTCTCGGGCTCGGTGTGCACGAGGTAGGGGCGGCCGGACAGGTCGACGGTGACCTGGGCGAGGGACTCGTCCAGCGGGACCGTGCAGTTGCCGAAGCGGTAGATGCCCACCTTGTCGCCGAGGGCCTGCTTGAAGGCGGCGCCCAGCGCGAGGGCGGTGTCCTCGATGGTGTGGTGCGAGTCGATGTGCAGGTCACCGTCGGTCTTCACGGTCAGGTCGAACAGACCGTGCCGGCCGAGCTGGTCGAGCATGTGGTCGTAGAAGCCGACCCCGGTGGAGATCTCCGTCCTGCCGGTGCCGTCGAGATCGATCTCGACGAGGACCGACGTCTCCTTGGTGGTCCGCTCCACGCGTCCTACCCGGCTCATGTGCTCTGCTCCTTCTTCAGTTCACGTACCGCGTCGAGGAACGCGTCGTTCTCGGCGGGGGTTCCCGCGGTCACCCGCAGCCACCCCGGTACGCCGTTGTCCCGGACCAGGACGCCCCGGTCGAGGATCTTCCGCCAGATCTCGTGCGCGTCCTCGAACCTGCCGAACTGCACGAAGTTCGCGTCGGACTCGGTGACTTCGTAGCCGATCGCGCGTAGCTCCTCGACCAGCCGGTCCCGCTCCGCCTTCAGCTGCTCGACATAGCCGAGCAGGGTGTCGGTGTGCTCGAGGGCGGCCAGGGCGGTCGCCTGGGTGACGGCCGAGAGGTGGTACGGCAGCCGGACGAGCTGGACCGCGTCCACGACCGCCGGGTGCGCGGCGAGGTAGCCGAGGCGCAGTCCGGCCGCGCCGAAGGCCTTGGACATCGTCCGCGAGACGACGAGATTCGGCCGTCCTTCGATGAGGGACAGCAGCGAGTCGCCGTGGCTGAACTCGATGTACGCCTCGTCCACGACCACCATCGACGGCTTGGCCGCCTGCGCGGCCTCGTACAGCGCGAGGACGGTGTCTGCCGAGACCGCGTTGCCCGTGGGGTTGTTGGGGGTGGTGATGAAGACGACGTCCGGCCGGTGCTCGGCGATCGCCTTCTCGGCGGCCGGGAGGTCGATCGTGAAGTCGTCTTCGCGCGGGCCGGAGATCCAGCCCGTGCCCGTGCCGCGCGCGATGAGGCCGTGCATCGAGTACGACGGCTCGAACCCGATGGCCGTACGGCCGGGCCCGCCGAAGGTCTGCAGCAGCTGCTGGATGACCTCGTTGGAGCCGTTCGCGGCCCACACGTTGGCGAGGCCGACCTCGTACCCGCACGTCTTCGTCAGATACTCGGCGAGCCGCGTGCGCAGCTCCACCGCGTCCCGGTCCGGGTAGCGGTTGAGGTGCCGGGCCGCCTCCCGGACCCGCTCGGTGATCCGCTCGACCAGCGGCTCGGGCAGCGGGTACGGGTTCTCGTTGGTGTTCAGCCGGACGGGGACGTCGAGCTGGGGCGCGCCGTAAGGGCTCTTGCCGCGCAGTTCGTCCCGTACGGGGAGATCGTCGATGCGTACGTCGCTCACTTGCCCTCAGGTACCTTCCAGCCGAACCGAGCCTTGATCGCCGCGCCGTGCGCGGGCAGGTCCTCCGCCTCCGCCAGCGTCACCACGTGGTGCGCGACCTCGGCCAGCGCGTCCCGTGTGTAGTCGACGATGTGGATGCCGCGCAGGAAGGACTGGACGGACAGACCGGAGGAATGGCAGGCGCAGCCGCCGGTCGGGAGCACGTGGTTGGAGCCGGCCGCGTAGTCGCCCAGCGAGACCGGGGCCCAGGGGCCGATGAAGATCGCGCCGGCGTTCACCACGCGCTCGGCGACCTCCTGCGGACGGGCCGTCTGGATCTCCAGGTGCTCGGCGCCGTACGCGTTGACGACCCGCAGGCCCTCGTCGAGGCCGTCGACCAGGACGATCGCGGACTGCCGGCCCGCGAGCGCGGGGCGGATCCGGTCCTCGATGTGCTTGGTGGCCTCGACCTGCGGCTGAAGCTCCTTCTCGACCGCGTCGGCGAGCGTGACGGAGTCGGTGACGAGCACGGCGGCGGCGAGCGGGTCGTGCTCGGCCTGGCTGATCAGGTCGGCGGCGACGTGCACCGGGTCGGCGGTGTCGTCCGCGAGGACCGCGATCTCGGTCGGGCCCGCCTCGGAGTCGATGCCGATGACACCGGTGAAGTACCGCTTGGCGGCGGCCACCCAGATGTTGCCCGGCCCGGTGACCATGGGAGCGGGCGGGCAGGACTCGGTGCCGTACGCGAACATCGCGACGGCGGTGGCGCCACCGGCCGCGTAGACCTCGTCGACGCCGAGCAGCGCGCAGGCGGCGAGGATCGTGGGGTGCGGCAGCCCGTCGGCCGGGTCATTTTCAAAAGCGGAGGCCTGCGCCGGCGAGGCGAGGGCGATCGACGGGACACCGGCCTCCTGCGCGGGGACCACGTTCATGATCACGGACGAGGGGTAGACCGACCGGCCGCCGGGGGCGTAGAGGCCCACGCGCTCGACCGGTACCCACTTCTCGGTGACCGTGCCGCCGGGGACGACCTGGGTGGTGTGCGTGGTGCGGCGCTGCTCCCGGTGGACGATGCGGGCGCGGCGGATCGACTCCTCCAGGGCCGCGCGGACGGCCGGGTCGAGCTGCTCCAGCGCCTGCGTGAGGGCCTCGGCCGGGACCCGTACCGACGTCAGACGTACGCCGTCGAACTTCTCCGCGAAGTCGATCAGCGCCGCGTCGCCCCGATGATGCACTGCCTCGCAGATCGGACGCACCTTCTCCAGGGCGGCCGAGACGTCGAAGTCGGCTCGGGGCAGCAGGTCGCGCAGGGCGGGTCCCTCGGGGAGGGCGTCGCCGCGCAGATCGATTCGGGAGATCACGCGGTCAATTCTCTCAGACCCGCGTCGGCCGTCATCCGCGCGTTCCACTGGGTGATACGCGCCGACCGGGAACCTGGAAGATCACCTTCACGTCTAGCGTTCAAGGCGTCACTCAGCGGGCATCACCAGCTTGAACAGTTGTGCGATACACGTGAGTGCAGGGGACGGAGGAAGGAAGAGCTGTGACCGAGGGTGCGGGCGTCCGGGACGGGGACCTGCCGGACGACCTGTCCGCCGCCGAGGCCGGTATGTGGCAGGCGTTCCGCAATGGCAGCGTGTACGACCTGCGGGACGGGGACACCGCCGTGGACGATCCGCACGGCGGCCATCCCTGGGGGCCCGAGCGCAGCGTGCGGGCCCGGATCGTGGCCTGGCTGCTGCTGGACGGGCCGCCCGCGCTGGCCGGCCGGGTGTCCGCGCTGAAGCTGGTCGGCGTCCAGATCAAGGGCACCCTGGAGCTCGCGGGCGGCAATGTGGTGCCGTACGTGGAGATGAGGGCCTGCCGGTTCGAGAAGCAGATCCTGCTGCCGGAGGCACGGTTCACGACCGTACGGCTGGTGGACTGCTCGGTGCCGCGGCTGGAGGCGGCGCGGCTGCACACGGAGGGCGATCTGCATCTGCCGCGCTGCCGGTTCCACAACGGGGTGCGGCTCGCGGACGCGCACATCGGCACCGATCTGCTGCTCAACCAGGCGGTCGTCTACCGCGACCGGCACGGCCGCTCGCTCTCGGCCGACGGTCTGACCGTCGCCCAGGACGTCCAGGCCGAGATGCTGGAGTCGCACGGCGAGCTGAGCCTGCGCGGCGCGACCATCGGCGCCTCGCTCAGCCTGCGCGGCAGCCGGCTCTCCAACCCGTACGGCCGTCTCGCCCTCAACGCGCCCCAGCTGACCGTCGAGCGCACCCTCTATCTGACCCCGGCCGGCGTCGGCAATCCGCTGCACACCAGCGGGAGCACGCCCGCGCGCGGGACCCGCGTCCAGCGGTTCGTGTGCCAGGGCGGGATCCGGCTGGACGACGGGCGGTTCGGGGACGCCGTCGACCTGGAGCGGGCCCGGTTCACCCTCACGGATGACCAGGAGGTGTCCCTGCGCCGCGTCCAGGCGCCCGAGCTCCGCTTTCTCGGCGAGAGGCCGGAGCGCGGCAAGGTCGTCCTGTCCGGCGCCCGGGTCGGCGTCCTGATCGACGAGGCGGACAGCTGGCCGGGCCCCGGCAACCTCCACATGGGCGGCTTCCAGTACGAGACCCTCGTACCGCGCGGCCGGTTCCCGCTGGCCGAGCGGCTGGCATGGGTGGCGGCGGCGACCGCCGAGTACAACCCGGAGCCGTACGAGCGGCTCGCGGCCGTCCTGCGCACCGGTGGCGACGACGAGGGCGCCCGCGAGGTGCTGCTGGCCAAGCAGCGCCACCGGCGGGAGAACCTGCCGTTCGCGGCCAAGCTCTGGGGCCACGCGCAGGACTGGACGGTCGCGTACGGGTACCGGCCGGGCCGGGCCGCGGTGTGGATGGCGGTGCTGTGGGCGCTGACCTCGTACGCCTTTTCACACGCCGACCATCCGCCGATGAAGAGCGGCGAGCACCCGAACTGGAGCCCCACCCTGTTCGCCCTGGACCTGCTGCTGCCGGTCATCGAGCTCGGCCAGGTCGGCTACTGGCAGCTGCGCGGCGGCTGGCAGTGGCTGGCCGCGGCGGTGATCATCCTGGGCTGGATCCTCGCGACGACGGTCGCGGCGGGGGCGACCCGGCTCCTGAGCAGGAACTGATCAGCACTGACCAGCTCTGAGCAGCGATCCGGACCGTAACCTGAAGGCACACAACCTGAACCGTCTTCCCACCGTCTTGATACCGAAACCATCAATTGCGAAACCACGACGGTGAGCACCCGGTCCGCGAGAGCGGCGCCGGCCTAGGCGCAAGGGGCCGCCATGGATCCACTGCGCGCGCTCGTCCGTACCGCCCGGATGGTCCGTCACACCTCAGGGCTCGCCGCCGGGCTGCCCGCCGACGACGAGGTGTTGCTCGACGCCCCCGACGAGCGGCTCGGGGCCGTGCTGGTGGCGGCGGGGCGCGGCGAGTACGTGCCCGCGGCCAAGCTGCTGGGGATCACCCGGGAGTCCGCCGAGTGGGAGAACCGCGACCGGTACGCGCTGCGGCTCGCCGCCTTCGCCCACGCCCGCGACGGGTGGCTGCGGGCCTGGCAGGCGGCCGCCCCGCACGACCCGGACGTCCTGCTGATCAAGGCCGAGCTGACGGTGGCCCGGGGCCTGCGCTCCCCGGCCCGGGTCGAACTGCTGCGCGAGGTAGGCCCGCTGATCGCCGCGGCCGCCGAGGGTGAGCCCCGTGACCCGGTGCCCTGGCGGATCGCCCTGGACCACGCCCGGGGCACCGGCCTCGGCCACACCGGCTTCGAGCAGCTGTGGGCGGAGGCGGTCCGCCGCTCCCCGCACCACTACGGCTGCCATGTCTCGGCCCTGAAGTACCTCTCGGCCTCCTGGTACGGATCGCACCGCGAGTGCTTCGACTTCGCCGAGCGGGCCGCCGAGGACGCGCTCCCCGGCTCCCTCGTCCGTGCCCTGCCGGTCCGCGCGGCCTTCGCCTACCTCACCGAGGGCGGCGGGGCCGTGGTCCCGCGCGCCCGCCTGGACGAGGCGGCGGACGGCGCGATCGCCCTCTCCGCCGAGTACGCGCCCGGCGACCCGTGGCCCGCCGAGGTCCGCAACCTCCTGACCTACGTCCTCGTCCGCCTGGAACGCTGGCCGGACGCCCTGGCCCAGCTGCGCATGATCGGCCCGTACGCCACGTCGTTCCCCTGGGACCGTGTCTCGGACGATCCGCTGGGCCAGTTCCTCGAATTGCGGGACGGCGTACGGCTCGAAGTGGCGTCGGCGATGCCGCTGCGGGCGCGGACGGGGAGGACCGGGAGGTCACATGGGAGGTCACAAACGAGTACGAGCGAACGCGCGCGCCCCGACGACCATTAGGCTCTGGCCTCGTGACCACCGTCCGGCTGCCACTCTTCCCCCTGAACTCGGTGTTGTACCCGGGGCTCGTGCTTCCTCTGAACATCTTCGAGGAGCGCTACCGCGCCATGATGCGCGAGTTGCTGAAGACCCCCGAGGACCAACCCCGCCGCTTCGCCGTCGTCGCCATCCGCGACGGCCACGAGGTCGCGCCGAGCGCACCCGGTATGCCGGATCCGACCGCCCTGCCCGAGCGCGGCCCGACCGCCGGCTTCGGCGGCGAACCGTCCAAGGCGTTCCACCCCGTGGGCTGTATCGCGGACGCGGCCACCATCCGGGAGCGCGACAACGGCACGTTCGAGGTCCTCGCGACCGGCACCACCCGGGTGCGGCTGCTCTCGGTGGACACCTCCGGCCCGTTCCTCATGGCGGACCTCGAAGAGCTTCCGGAGGACCCGGGCGACGAGGCGGGCGCGCTCGCGGAGGGTGTGCTGCGGGCGTTCCGCCAGTACCAGAAGCGGCTCGCGGGCGCCCGTGAGCGCTCGCTGTCGACGGGTGCGGACCTCCCGGACGAGCCGGCCGTCGTCTCCTACCTGGTCGCCGCCGCGATGATGCTCGACACCCCCGCCAAGCAGCTGCTCCTCCAGGCCCCCGACACCGCGGCCCGCCTGCGCGACGAGCTGAAACTCCTGCGCGCCGAGACCGCCATCATCCGTAATCTGCCGTCGTTGCCTGCGTCGGAGCTGACGCGCGGGCCGACGAGTCTCAACTGATCGCAACCACCTCAACTGACGCACGCGAGAGGCTGATGGCGAAGAAGTCGAAGAAGCAGCAGTCGGGCGCGGGTGGCACGCCCGCGACCGTGGCGCTGAGCGCGGCGGGTGTGCGGTTCACCGTCCACGCCTACGAGCACGATCCCGCCCACCCGTCCTACGGCGAGGAGGCGGCCGAGGCCATGGGTGTGTCCCCCGAGCGGGTCTTCAAGACCCTGGTCGCGGACGTCGACGGCTCCCTCGTGGTCGCGGTCGTGCCGGTGGCGGGTTCGCTGGACCTGAAGTCCCTGGCGACGGCGGTCGGCGGCAAGCGAGCGGCGATGGCCGACCCCACCCTCGCGGAACGCACGACGGGCTATGTCCGCGGTGGCATCTCCCCGCTGGGCCAGCGCAAGAGGCTCCGCACGGTACTGGACGCCTCGGCGGACGGCCACGACACGATCTGCGTCTCCGCCGGCCGCCGGGGCCTGGAGGTCGAACTCGCCCCCACCGATCTCCAGCGCCTCACGGAAGCGGTCTCCGCGCCCATCGCCCGCGCGTGAGTTCCTTGACCGCGCCCCCAAAGGCGAAGAGCATGGGGGCGCAGCCCCTGCTTTTCTTTTCAGGGGCGCGGGGAACTGCGCGACAAGCCCCCACCGAACCCGCAGACAAAGAGCCGGGGTAGAAGGGGCAGCGCCCCTGGGGATGGGACGGGTAGGGGCGGCGGGGGCGAGAACAAACGCCCTTATGCCGCCGGCGGCCCGAGCGGCGCACCGTACTCGTCCGTCATCTGACGCTGCTGCCCGTACGGATCGGGATCCCGCGGCCCGAACAACGCCGTCAGCCCGAGATGGACCAGCAACCCGGCCAACGGCCAGGCCAACAGCGCCCCCTTCGCCCCGAGCTTCAGAGGCGCGGAGAAGGTCACCCCCTCCCCCACCTCCTTCGCCCGAGCCACGACATCCGTATCGGGCCCGAGCCACACCCCCAGCCGCCACGCCAGCACGGCCCCCAGCACCCCACCGACCGTGAGCGCAACGACGAGCGGCACGCCCCCACGCCGCCGCAGCACGAAGACGACGAGCGCGCTGAGCGCACCCGCACCGAGGGCCAGCAGCGTGAACGTTCCATCGACGCCGACGGCCTGCTCGCCCTCGGTGTCCTTGAAGTAGACCGCCGACCCGTCGGAGACGAGCGGTACGTGCGGCGCCAGCCACCACCACAGCAGGCCGAGCAGCACACCACCGATGAGCGCCATGACCGCGGTGACGACGGCGGCCTCGATCAGCTCCGTCCTCAGCCCGGGCCCGGACGGCTTGTCCGGCTCGTACCCGTGGTGCCCCGCACCCCCGTCGCCGGCGGGCGGAGGCGCCCAGGAGTCGTGCGAAGGCTGGCCGTGCGGCGGCGGAGGGGGAGTCAACGGTGCGGTCACTCTGACATCGTGCCAGGCGCGGCTGTGCGGCGCGTCACCGGACGGCGGCCCGCCGGTACGCCCAGGTGGCGACCGCGAGGGAGATGACCCCGACCCCGGCGCACACGGCGAGGTCACCGAGCACGAACGCCCAGTCGGGATTCGGCCCGAACGTCCGCGCGAAGGCCTCCACCCCGTACGTCGACGGGAGCAGGTCCCGGGCGAACTGGATGAAGGCCGGCATCCGGTCGGCCGGCAGTACGCCGAGCAGCAGCGCGGCCGACATGCCCAGCTGACCGAGCACGGTGGCGAGTTCCGGGCGCGGGGCGAGCAGGCCCAGCGCGGCGCCGAGACCGGCGAGCGCGGCCCCGGCGAGCGGGATCACGGCGGCGAGAATCCAGAGGTGGGACAGCGGCAGCCCGAAGAGCACACACCCGAACACCGCGGTCACCACGGTGCCGGGGACGGTGAAGGAGGCGTACGCCCCGGCCGCGCCGAGCACCACGGCCGCCGGCGGCACCGGCAGGGTCGCGTAGTGGTCGAGGCCGCCGCTCGCCCGCAGCTGCCCGAAGTACTGCGCCAGCAGGTTGAGCGCGACGAAGGCGACGACGAGCACCGCCGAACCGGCGACGACGGTCCGCGCCTCGGCCCCGCCGTCCACCACTCCGCGCATCAGGATCATGATCCCGATCGACTGGAAGGTGGCCACGAACAGCAGCGGGATCCGCGCGACCCGCGCCCGGGAGAGCTGCGCCCGGTACACCGCGCAGAGCGACGGCCACAGCCGCGCGCGGGGCCCGAGCTCGGCGGCTCCGCGCTCCACGCGCTCCTCTACGGCCAGGGTGCTGCCCGGCAGAATCTCGGCGGGTACGACACTCACGTCGAGTTGCTCCCCTTCGCTTCGGCTGTCGCCCATTTTCGTACGGCTGCGGCAGCCCTGCCGTTCATCTCCGCACCGACTGCTCTCCGGCTCACGCCCGCGATCCTCACCCCTTGACCAGCCCCTGTGCGCTGCCCGCGCTGCCGCCGAGCGCCAGGTAGACGTCCTCCAGGCTCGGCGTGGCGAGCGTGAAGTCGTCGAGCGCGACGAAGGCGGCGCCCCCGGTCACCGTGGCCACCACCGCGCGCGCCTCGTCCGGCGCGAGCCGGAGCGTCCAGCGGCGCCCGGACTCCACGGCGCGCGGGCGCAGCGCGGCGACCTCGGGTACGTCCAGCGGGGCCCTCTCCCGCCACACCAGCTCGACGCGGACCTCGCCCGCGACCTTCTCCTTCAGCCCGGCTGGGGTGTCGCAGGCGATGACGCGCCCTTTGTCGAGGACGGCGACCCGGTCGAGGACGGTCTCGGCCTCGATGACGTTGTGGGTGACCAGCAGGACGGTGGTGCCGGACTCGGCGCGGCGCCGGTCGACGGCGGCCCACACGGCCCGCCGGGCCAACGGGTCCATGCCGCTGGTCGGCTCGTCCAGCACGAGCAGCGGCCGTTCCCCGACGAGGGCGGTGGCGAAACAGGCGAGCCGCCGCTGTCCGCCGGACAGCTTCTTCAGCGGCCGCGAGGCGAGCGCGGTCAGCCCCAGCTCCGCCAGCACGGCGTCCCGCTCGGCCCGCGCCCGCCGTACCTCCAGGCCGCGCAGCCGTCCGGTGGTCTCCGCGGCCAGCGCCACGGTCAGTTCGTCGAGGGCGGTCGACTCCTGCCCCAGGTACGCGAGGATCCGCGCGGCCCGCTCCGGGTGCCGCACGATGTCGTGGCCCAGAATCTCGACGGTGCCGTCGTCGGGCCGCATCAGCCCGGTCAGCTGCCGTACGAGTGTGGTCTTGCCGGCCCCGTTAGGCCCGAGCAGCCCGAAGATCTCCCCGCGCCGGACCTCCAGCGCGACCGCGTCATTGGCCCGCACCTCGGGCGTCCCCGGCTCCCCGCGCCGCCCCCGCGTGGCCGCATACGTCTTGGTGAGCCCCCGCACAGCACACACGACATCCCGACCGTGCCGGATCGTCTGTGCCGTACGCGTACTCACGAGGAGCGAGCCTACGGGGTCTTCAGTACCGATTTTCTCCCGGGGGCACCAGCAGCGGGCCCCAAAGGGGCGCGGGGAACCGCGCGACCAGCCACAACAAAGCCGCAGTCGCCCACAAACAGAACAGCCCGAGCTATTGGGCGCTCATTCCCCCGCCGGCAGGCGCTCCGCGGCGGTCCGCACATCGATCTCTCGCCAGAACCCGGCTCTGATCGCATAGCGGTCGTGCTCATCGATCTGGTCGTCCTTGTGCGCGAGCAGCCCGAACCGTGCCGCGTACCGCAGCAGCTCCCCGTCCACCCGGTGCGGAACCCGCGGATACATCCCGGAGACCTTCTGCAGATGGGACTGATCGGTCAGCCGCGACATCCACCGCCGGGCGAACACCTGCCCGACCTCGAAGGGGTCGCCACCGACCGTCGTGATGTCCTCCTCCCGGTCGGCCCACCGCTGCTCCGCGCTGGTGAGCTGCGCCAGCGTCGGCATCGCCGCCGCGTCCGGCCCCTCCGCCGCGACGCCGGGCCGGTCCACCCAGCCCTTGTCGGAGGACCACCGCAGCGTGGCGGTCGCCGGATGCTGCGCGGAATGGGCCCCGGGGCCCCGCATCGCCGCGAGGTCCTTGGGCGTCGGTACGCCCTTGGGAGTCGACGCCCGATCCTCCGCGCCGTTGCGCCCCGCGTCGGCGGCCGAGGCGTGCTCGGGCTCCCCGGTCGCCCGCTCGGCGGCCGCGAGGGCCGACTCGGGCAGCGGCGCCGACAGGATCGCGGCGATCTCCGTGCGCGGCACCGGCTGCGGGGCGCAGGTCCCGCCGAACTCCCTGGCCCGTACGGCCTTGGTGATCCACGCCCGGTCGAGCACCCGCCGCTCGTCGGCCTCGGCGACCAGGTCCTCGGACTGGTTGTAGTCCCCGTCGGCGGCCTGCACCGCCCACAGGTGCACGGCGACGCCGTGCTCCTTGGCCGCCATCATGCCCGGCAGCAGATCCCCGTCGCCGGTCACGAGGACCACGTCGGAGCACGCGCGGTTGCGGGCCAGCTCGGTCAGTTCGGCGTGCATGGCGGCGTCCACGCCCTTCTGCGCCCACCGCCCGTCGCTGCGGGTCAGCGCGCCGAGCCGTACGGTCACCCGGGGCATCACGCGCAGCCTGCGGTGCTCGGGCTGCGGGACGCGGTCGGGGGCGCCGTCGAACCAGTAGATGCGCAGCAGCGGCCGCTCGGTGTCGGCCTCGGCGCGCTCGCGCAGCCCCTGGATGAGGGAGGCGTGATCGACGGTGATCCGGGAGCGGGAAGGTTCTCCGGCGAGGAGGCTGGCGGCCGCGCCGAGCAGATACCCGGCGTCCACCAGGACGATGCAGCGGTCCACTCGATCCACCCTCTTTCCGGGAGGTTTGCTTCGGGCTTCCTTCGAGTCTGCCCGACCACGCGGAGGTTAACGGCCGGAACTCGATCTTCGGCGTGGCGTATTCGCCGTACACCCCTCCAACACGACATACGCTCCGACAACTGTCGTAACGGACGGTGATTTTCGGAAATGCGCGGCTTGTCAGGCTATGTGAATCTGGTCGCGGCCCTGGCCCCTAGATCCCCCGCAGGAGGCAGTCACCATGGCCAAGAACAAGAAGCAGGACCGTAAGCAGCCGCAGTCCGAGCGTGGTCAGCAGGAGGCCCAGCAGTCCTCGATGGAGTCGCAGACGGAGCAGCGCGCCTCCCAGGTGACACCCGGCGACATGGCCCGCAAGGGCCGTCAGAAGCGCTTCGGTCACAACTGACCTCCGCACAAAGGGCTGTTGCAGCCCAGATACACCGAGGGGGCGCATCCGGAAGTCCGGATGCGCCCCCTCGCGCGCTTGCGCCTGTAAGTCCGCCGTCGGCCGCTAGCCGGCCAGGCAGGACGGGCCGAGCAGGACCTTCAAGTCGCCGAACAGCGCCGGGTCGGGCTTCACCCGGTGCCGGTCGAGGCGCAGCACCGTCGTCTTGGTGGGTCCCTGGAGCCTGATCCGGACCTCGCTGTCGCCCTTGTGGTGGCTGAGGATCTCACCGAGGCGGCTGACCATGGGCGGGGTGACCCTGGTGGCCGGGATGGTGAGGATCACGGGCGCGTTGGTGCCCGCGTTCGACAGGTCCGGGACCTGCATCTCCATCGCGACCAGCCGCGGTACCTCCTCGCGCTTGTCGAGGCGGCCCTTGACGAACACGACGGCGTCCTCGACGAGTTGGGTCGAGACGAGCTGGTAGGTCGCCGGGAAGAACATGCACTCGATGGAACCGGCGAGGTCCTCCACGGTGGCGATGGCCCAGGCGTTGCCCTGCTTGGTCATCTTGCGCTGGAGGCCCGAGATGATGCCGCCGATGGTGACGACCGCGCCGTCCGCGTGTTCACCGCCGGTGAGCTGGGCGATGCCCGCGTCGGCCTTGTCGGAGAGCACGTGCTCCAGGCCGAAGAGCGGGTGGTCGGAGACGTAGAGACCGAGCATCTCCCGCTCCTGGGCGAGGAGATAGGTCTTCTCCCACTCGTCGGTGGTGAACTCGACGTCGAGGCCGAAGCCCGGCTCGCTGGTCTCCTCCTCGCCCATGCCGCCGAAGAGGTCGAACTGGCCCTCGGCCTCCTTGCGCTTGACCGCGACCACGTTGTCGATCATCGAGTCGAAGTGCGCGGTCAGGCCCTTGCGGGTGTGCCCCATGGAGTCGAAGGCACCCGCCTTGATCAGCGACTCCGTGGTCCGCTTGTTGCAGGCCACCGCCTCGACCTTGTCGAGGTAGTCGGGGAAGGAGGCGTACTTCCCCTTGGCCTTGCGGCTGCGGATGATCGACTCGACGACGTTCGTGCCGACGTTGCGGACGGCGGAGAGGCCGAAGAGGATCACGTCGTCGCCCTGGGCGGCGAAGTTCTGCTCGGACTCGTTGACGTTCGGCGGCAGCACCTTGATGCGCATGCGCCGGCACTCGTTGAGGTAGACCGCCGACTTGTCCTTGTCGTCCTTGACCGAGGTGAGCAGCGCGGCCATGTACTCGGCCGGGTAGTTCGCCTTCAGATAGCCGGTCCAGTACGAGACCAGTCCGTACGCGGCGGAGTGGGCCTTGTTGAACGCGTAGCCGGCGAAGGGGACCAGTACGTCCCACAGGGCCTGGATCGCCTCGTCGCTGTAGCCGTTCTTCTTGGCTCCGGCCTGGAAGATGGTGAAGTTCTTCGCCAGTTCGTCGGGCTTCTTCTTGCCCATCACGCGGCGCAGGATGTCGGCCTCGCCGAGCGAGTACCCGGCGATGATCTGGGCGGCCTTCTGCACCTGCTCCTGGTACACGATCAGGCCGTAGGTGACCGCGAGGACCTCCTGGAGCGGCTCTTCCAGCTCCTTGTGGATCGGCGTGATCTCCTGGCGCTTGTTCTTGCGCTCCGCGTAGTTGATGTGCGAGTTCATGCCCATGGGGCCCGGCCGGTAGAGGGCCGAGACGGCGGAGATGTCCTCGAAGTTGTCGGGCTGCATCTGGCGGAGCAGGGAGCGCATGGGGCCGCCGTCGAACTGGAAGACGCCGAGGGTGTCACCGCGGCAGAGCAGTTCGAACGTCGTGGGGTCGTCCAGCGGGAGGGCGAGCATCTCCAGGTCGATGCCCTTGTTGGCCTTCACCATCTTGATGGCGTCGTCCATGATCGTGAGGTTGCGCAGGCCCAGGAAGTCCATCTTGAGCAGGCCGAGCGACTCGCACTGCGGGTAGTCCCACTGTGTGATGGTCACACCGTCGGTGTGGCGCACCCAGATCGGGGCGTGGTCGACGATGGGCTCGCTGGACATGATCACACCGGCCGCGTGCACACCCATCTGCCGCACCAGGCCCTCGACGCCCTTGGCGGTGTCGATGACCTTCTTCACATCCGGTTCGTTCTCGTACATCGACCGGATCTCGCCCGCCTCGCTGTAACGCGGGTGCGAGGGGTCGGTGATGCCGTTCAGGTCGATGCCCTTGCCGAGGACGTCGGCGGGCATCGCCTTGGTGAGCCGGTCGCCCATCGCGTACGGGTAGCCCAGCACACGCGCGGAGTCCTTGATGGCGTTCTTCGCCTTGATCTTGCCGTACGTGCCGATCATGGCGACCTTGTCGGCGCCGTACTTCTCGGTCACATACCTGATCACCTCGACGCGCCTGCGCTCGTCGAAGTCGATGTCGACATCGGGCATGGAGACGCGCTCGGGGTTGAGGAACCGCTCGAAGATCAGGCCGTGCGGGATCGGGTCGAGGTCGGTGATGCCCATGGCGTACGCGACGATCGAACCGGCCGCCGAGCCACGGCCCGGACCGACCGCGATGCCCTGCTTCTTGGCCCACATGATGAAGTCGGCGACGACGAGGAAGTACCCCGGGAACCCCATCTGGATGATGACGTCCATCTCGTACTCGGCCTGCTTCTGGCGGTCGTCGGGGACGCCGCCGGGGAAGCGGCGCTCCATGCCGAGGCGGACCTCCTCCTGGAACCAGGTGACCTCGGTGAAGCCCTCCGGAATGTCGAACTTGGGCATGAGGTTCTTCGCCTCGAACATGCCCGCCGTGTCGATCTGTTCGGCGACCAGGAGGGTGTTGGCACAGCCCTCCTGCCAGGCGTCCGAGGAGTCGACGGCGTACATCTCGTCGGTCGACTTCAGGTAGTAGCCGGTGCCGTCGAAGCGGAAGCGGTCCGGGTCGGAGAGGTTCTTGCCGGTCTGGATGCACAGCAGCGCGTCGTGCGCCGTCGCCTCGTGCGCGTACGTGTAGTGCGAGTCGTTGGTGACCAGCGGCGGGATGCCGAGCTTCTTGCCGACCCGGAGCAGGTCCTCGCGGACCCTGCTCTCGATCTCGATGCCGTGGTCCATCAGCTCCAGGAAGTAGCGGTCCTTGCCGAAGATGTCCTGGTACTCGGCGGCCGCCTTCACCGCCTCGTCGAACTGGCCGAGGCGCAGCCGGGTCTGCAGCTCGCCGGACGGGCAGCCCGTGGAGGCGATGAGGCCCTCGGACCACTGGGAGATGGTCTCCTTGTCCATCCGGGGCCACTTCTGCAGCCAGCCCTCGGCGTACGCGTCCGAGGAGAGCTTGAAGAGGTTGTGCAGGCCCGTGCTGTTCGACGCCCAGATCGTCTTGTGCGTGTAACCACCCGAACCGGACACGTCGTCGCGCTTCTGGTGCGGCTGGCCCCACTGGATCTTGCGCTTGTTGCGCCGGGACTCGGGGGCGACGTACGCCTCGATGCCGATGATCGGGGTGACGCCGGCCTTCTTGGCCGTGTGGAAGAAGTCGTACGCCCCGTGGAGGTTGCCGTGGTCGGACATGGCGATATGGGTCATGCCCATCTCGTTGCACGCGTCGAACATGTCCTTGAGCCGCGCGGCACCGTCCAGCAGCGAGTACTGGGTGTGGACGTGCAGGTGCGTGAACGGCGGTTTTGACACGGCTTCGGCCTCCAGGGAAACGGCAGTGGACGAGTTCCCCACGGGCTGCGGACAGTCTGGGGGACAGCGTCGAAGTCTATGCCTCGGCACTGACACCGGGAGGGCTCTCCCCCGTACCTTCATGGAGGGGTCGCGGGCACTCCCGCGTACCTTCGGACGTTGAAAAACCGACCCACCCGTGAACCACCAGGAGGCACCCAGCGATGTCGGTCCCGCAGCTCAACGACGAGCGACGTGGCGAGGAGATCCTCGCCGTCTTCGACACCGCCTTCGGCCAGCTCCTGGCCGCCGACCCGGCCGCGTTCCGCGTGAAGTTCCGGAAGATGGCGGCCTCGGCCTTCGCGTTCTACCGGGGCACGGCGTGTCTCTTCTACCACGACCTGGACGCCGCGGAGCCGAGCGGGCCGTATCTGGACGAGCGCACCTCGCGCGTGTGGATCCACGGCGATCTGCACGCGGAGAACTTCGGCACGTACATGGACTCCACGGGCCGACTGATCTTCAACGTGAACGACTTCGACGAGGCCTACGTCGCCCCCTTCACCTGGGACCTGAAGCGCTTCGCGGCCTCCGTGGCGCTCATCGGGTACGCGAAGGCGCTCAGCGACGGGCAGATCACCGAGCTGGTGGAGACCTACGCGGCCGCCTACCGCGAGCGGATCCACGCCGTCGCGGCCGGTGCCAAGCGGGACGAGGTGCCTCCGTTCACGCTGGACACCGCGCAGGGCCCGCTCCTGGACGCGCTGCGCGACGCCCGCTCACTGACCCGTTTCGGGCTGCTCGACTCGATGACCGAGATCCGTGATTTCGAGCGCCGCTTCGCGCCGGGCGGCGGCTCCATCGAGCTGGACGCGGCCACCCGCTACAAAGTGCTGGCCGCGTTCGACGGCTATCTGGAGACGCTCCCGGAGTCCTCCCTGACCCGCCCGGACTCGTACCGCGTGAAGGACGTCGTCGGCCGCCGGGGCATCGGCATCGGCTCGGCGGGGCTGCCGTCGTACAACATCCTGCTGGAGGGGCAGAGCGACGCGCTGGAGAACGACGTCGTGATCTACATCAAGCAGGCCCAGACCCCGGCCGTCTCCCGCCACATCACCGACCAGCGGATCCGTGACTACTTCGAGCACGAGGGCCACCGCACGGTGATCTCGCAGCGCGCCCTCCAGGCGCACGCGGACCCGTGGCTGGGCTGGACCGAGCTGGACGGCGCCGGGCAGCTGGTCGCCGAGGTGTCGCCGTACGCGGTGGACCTGGACTGGAGCGACATCGACGACCCGGAGGAGATCGCGGCGGTCGTCGCCGACCTCGGCCGGGCCACGGCCACGATGCACGCGGCGGCGGACGACCTGAGCGGGCAGTCCCTGGTGCCGTTCTCCACGGAGCGGGCGATCGACGCGGCCATCGCCGCCGACGAGGACGGCTTCGCGCCCCTCCTCGTGGACTTCGCGCACGCCTACGGGGCACGCGCGCGTGCGGACCACCAGACCTTCGTCGACCTGTTCCGCAACGGCCGGATCCCCGGCCTGTAGACGTGCCGGCCACCGCACCCACACCTGAGGCATCGCGCACTCACAGGCGCCTTTTAGCGGTCCCTTACGTGGGTGGTGGGAGACTCGCCAACGCCATGGCCATATCCGGGACCCACTTCAGAGCCGTACGCGCGGCGCTGTTCACGGCACTCGCCGTGACGCTCAGCGCCGCGTCGCACGTGCTGCTGTCCGGGGTCCCGCTGCCGCCGGCCACCGTCGCCGCGATCGCCGCCGCCGTCTTCGCCGTCGCGTACGCGCTGGCCGGCCGCGAGCGCGGCTTCGGCCGGATCGCCGGCGTGCTGATCCCGCTGGAGCTGACCGCCGACACGGTGTTCACCACGGGCCAGCACGCCTGTTACGGCGCGGCGGGCGGCCCGGTCACGGGTCCGCTGCGTCAGGTCGGGCTCGACCTGCTGTGCGGCGGCAGCGTCGGCACGCCGCTGGCGCGGGTCACCGGCGACTCCGAGCGGGCGGCCAACCTGCTGGCAGGCGCCGGCCCGTCCACCGCCTGGCTGCTGCTCGCCGCGCACCTCGCCGTGGGGCTGCTGGCCGCCGCCTGGCTGCGGCGCGGCGAGCGGGCGCTGGCCCAGCTGCTGGACGCCGCGGTCGCCACCGGCTTCCGGCCGCTGCTGATCGCGGTCGCCTCGGTCACGCCGCGGCCCGCCCCGGCGGAGCATCGGCCGACGCGACGCACCGCGCACCGTACGAGCACCGCCCGCACCCTGCTCTTCGCGCACTCCCTGGGACGGCGTGGACCGCCGTGCTCGGTCACCTTCGCGTGACCACCCGCTGAGCACGAGCAAGTCCCCCTCACATACGTATTCCGCGCACGGCATGTGCGCGGCCCACAGGGAGTTCACCCCCATGAGCAAGCGGAACAGCAAGACGGCGAAGTCGGCGGCCCGTGAGCGGCTGCGGCTGGAGCGCGAGCGTCAGGCCAAGCGCTCGAAGGTCAGGCGGCAGGCGATCGTGGCGGGTTCGATCGTCGCGGTCCTCGCCATAGCCGGCGGCATCGGCTACGCCGTCGTCCAGAACAACCAGCCGACGAAGTGGGAGGAGGCCGCCAAGGCGACGGTGGTCGCGCCGGCCAACACCTCGGGCAAGAACGGCACCACCGTGCTGATCGGCGACTCCAAGACCGCCAACGTCGTCCACCTCTTCGAGGACCCGCGCTGCCCGGCCTGCGCCAGCTTCGAGCAGACCGTCGGCGAGACCGTCAACAAGGGCATGACGGACGGCGACTACAAGCTCTCCTTCACCATCGGCACCTTCCTCGACGGCAACCTCGGCGGCGAGGGCTCCAAGAACGCGCTGAGCGCGCTCGGCGCCGCCCTCGACGTCAGTCCCGAGGCCTTCCTCGACTACAAGACGGCCCTGTACTCGACGAAGTACCACCCGCAGGAGACGACCGACGAACTCGCCAACGACAGCTACCTGATCAAGGTGGCGAACACCGTCGACGCGCTGAAGAACAACACGAAGTTCCAGAACGCCGTCGAAAAGGGCACCTACGACGCCTGGGCGATGAAGATGAGCAAGACCTTCGACGACGCCGAGGGCGTCAAATCGACGCCGACCATCAAGGTCAACGACAAGGCGATCACCAACCCGTCGACGGTCGCGGACTGGGAGACGGCGCTGAAGGACGCGGGCGTCACCAAGTAAGGCGGGGGACGAGAGCGGGCGGACTTCTCACGGTCCGCCCGCCCGTACGACCGGGGGCTACGCGACGCGCGCCGGGTGACGGTATGTCAGTCCTTACGCCGGGCCGCCGAGCCGTGTCCTGTCCTGTCCTGTCCTGTCCTGTCCTGTTCGTCGACCGACGAGCAGGACACAGCGATCTGAACACTGAGCGGATTTCACCGCGTCCGCCTTACCCCAGTCCGTACCGATCAGTAATCTGATCGGCCGTGACCAGTCGCAGATCTCACTCCAGCCCCAACTCCCCCACCCCGAACCGCCGTACGGTCGTCAAGACGGCCGCGGCCGGAGCCGTTCTCGCCGCGCCGCTCGCCGCATCGCTGGCTTCCGCGAGCTCGGCGGGCGCCGCCGAGGCACCGGCCTTCGTGCACGGCGTCGCCTCGGGCGACCCGCTGCCCGACGGCGTCCTGCTGTGGACCCGGGTGACGCCCACCGCACAGGCCGTACCCGGTTCCGGACTCGGCCCGGACGTCGAGGTCGGCTGGACCGTGGCCCTGGACAAGGCGTTCGCGAACATCGTCGCCAAGGGGTCGATCACCGCGACCGCCGCCTCCGACCACACCGTCAAGGCGGACGTACGGGGCCTCACGCCCGCCACCGCCTACTGGTTCCGCTTCTCCGCGGGCGGCACCGACTCGCCCGCCGCCCGCACCCGTACCGCCCCGGCCACCGAAGCCGCGGCTGCCGGTCTGCGCTTCGGCGTGGTCTCCTGCGCCAACTGGGAGGGCGGCCGCTTCGCCGCCTACCGCCATCTCGCCGCGCGCGGCGATCTGGACGCCTGGCTGCACCTCGGCGACTACATCTATGAGTACGGCACCGGCGAGTACGGCACCCGCGACAAGGTCGTACGCCCGCACGCGCCGACCCACGAGATCGTCACCCTCGCCGACTACCGCGTCCGGCACGCCCGTTACAAGACCGACCCCGACCTCCAGGCCCTGCACGCCGTCGCGCCGGTCATCGCCATCTGGGACGACCACGAGATAGCCAACGACGCCTGGTCGGGCGGCGCCGAGAACCACGCCGAGGGCACGGAGGGCACCTGGGCCGCCCGTCAGTCGGCGGCCAAGCAGGCGTACTTCGAGTGGATGCCGGTGCGCCCGGCGATCGCGGGCACCACCTACCGCCGGCTGCGCTTCGGCAAGCTCGTCGACCTCTCCCTGCTGGACCTGCGCTCCTTCCGCTCGCAGCAGGTGGGGATAGGCGACGGTGAGGTCGACGACCCGGACCGTACGCTGACCGGCCGGGCCCAGCTCGACTGGCTGAAGGCCGGGTTGAAGTCCTCCGACACGACCTGGCGGCTGGTCGGCAACTCGGTGATGATCGCCCCGTTCGCCCTCGGCAACCTCACCGCCGACCTCTTCGAACCGCTCGCCGAGCTGCTCGGCCTGCCGAAGGAGGGCCTCGCCCTCAACCCCGACCAGTGGGACGGCTACACCGACGACCGCCGCGAACTCCTCGCCCACCTGCGGGACAACGCCATCCGCAACACGGTCTTCCTCACCGGCGACATCCACATGGCCTGGGCCAACGACGTGCCGGTCAACGCCGGTACGTACCCGCTGTCGGCCTCCGCCGCCACCGAGTTCGTCGTCACCTCGGTCACCTCCGACAACCTCGACGACCTCGTCAAGGTCCCCGAGGGCACCGTCTCCGCAGTGGCCTCCCCACTGATCCGCGCGGCCAACCGGCACGTCCACTGGGTCGACACCGACCGGCACGGCTATGCCGTACTCGACATCACCGCCACGCGGGCGCAGATGGACTTCTACGTCCTCTCCGACCGTACGAAGGCCGACGCGACGTCGTCCTGGGCGCGCTCGTACCGGACGCGCAGCGGCACGCAGAAGGTGGAGCGCACGTACGACCCCGTATAAGCCGGCACGTCCAGGTTCTTCAAGTCCAGCACGTCCGGGTCCTATAGTCCGGCAGGTCCAGGTCTTACAGGGTTTCGAGGAAGCCGAGAGCCACCCGCCAGGTGGCCTCGGCGGCCTCCTCGTCGTAGTCGGGCAGGTCCGGGTCGGTGTAGAGGTGCCCGGCACCCGCGTATCTGTAGACCTCGACGTCGGCGCCCGCCTTGCGCATCTGGAGATACCAGGCGCTCAGCCAGTCGTCCGGCTCGAAGGAGTCGGGCTCGGCGACATGCAACTGGACGGGCAGGCCGTCGACGGAGGCGCTGGCGGCGATGTCCGACGTGCCGTGCAGAAGCAGCAGCCCGCGGGCGTTCTTGTCGCCCAGGGCCAGGGTCTGCGCGGTCGCGGCGCCCAGCGAGAAGCCGGCGTAGACGAGCCCTCGCTCGGAGTAGGGCGCGGCGGCCAGGACCGCCCGCTTGAGCAGCTCCTCCCGGCCCAGCTCCTGGTTGAAGGCCATGCCCTCCTCGACCGTGCCGAACGTCCGTCCGTCGAAGAGGTCGGGGGTCCACACCTCGTGTCCGGCGGCGCGCAGCCGGTCCGCCGCCTGGCGCACGGCGGGCCGCAGACCATAGGTCGAGTGGAAGAGCATGATGTTCATGAGGCCATGGTGCCAGCCGGGTACGACAACGGGCTCGGGCGCCCGTACCCCGAAGGCGGCCGAAGTCACATGTTCATCACCCCTCGCGGCCGGTTACGTTCGAAGGCATGGAGAACCTGCTCCGCCCCCTGATCGTCATCGGTGGCTCGGTCGTCCTCACGCTGCTCATCGGCTGGACCACCGACCTGCTGCTGCGCAAGGCCGACCAGCGGCACCACGAGACACCACTGTGGGGCCTGCTGCGCCGCGGCCGCATCCCTTACCAGCTGGTTCTGTGCGCCGCCTTCCTCAGAGCGTCGTTCGACCAGGCGCAGTTGCTGGAGCAGCACCGGACCGCCGTCGGCCGGGCCCTGACACTCGTCCTGATCGGGGCGACGGCCTGGCTGATGGTCCGGATCGCGGCCGCGATAGTGGAAACGACCTACAGCCGCTATGCCCGCGCCCACCGCGATCCGGCCCGGGTGCGCCGGGTGCGGACCCAGGTGACGCTGATCATGCGGGTGGTCACCGCGGTCGTCGGTGTGGTGGCCGTGGCCTCGATGCTGCTGACCTTCCCCGCGATGCGCGCGGCCGGCGCCTCACTGCTGGCCTCGGCCGGGGTCCTGGGCATCGTCGCCGGTATCGCCGCGCAGTCCACGCTGAGCAACCTCTTCGCGGGGCTGCAGATCGCCTTCGGCGACATGGTCCGCCTCGGTGACGTGGTCGTGGTGGAGGGCGAGTGGGGCACGGTGGACGAGATCACCCTCACCTTCCTGACGGTCCGCACCTGGGACGAGCGCCGCATCACGATGCCCGTCTCCTACTTCACCTCGAAGCCCTTCGAGAACTGGTCCCGAGGCGGCACCCAGATGACCGGCACGGTCTTCCTCCATGTCGACCACGCGGCCCCGATGCCCGAGATGCGCGAGCAGCTCCGCGACATCCTGCGGGCCTGCCGCGCCTGGGACGGCCGCCACTTCGACCTCACCGTCACCGACTCGACGCCCACCACCATCGAGGTCCGCGCCCTCGTCACCGCCAAGGACCCGGACGACCTCTGGACCGTCCGCGTCACGGTCCGCGAACACCTCGTACGCTGGCTCACCGAAACCCACCCCTACACCCTCCCCCGCGTCAACACGGCCGACGCGGTCCTCCCCCCGACCCACCCCAACGCCCACTCGGACGGCATGATCCCCCGCGCCACCCGCGGCCGCGTCCACGAACCACCGAGGTCGACGGGCAGGGGCTGAGCGGCAGCACGAGCCACGGCAGAGTGAGCCCCTGGAGCACAAGCGTCCCCATGATCACGCCGAACGCGATGAACACGATCTCGTCCCGGTCGGGAAACGCCGCCCCGCTGTCCGTCTCCAACGGAATCGCGAGCGCCAGCGCCACGGACGCCACCCCCCGCATCCCCGCCCACCACATCACCACGGTCTCGCGCCACGACATCGGGATCTCTTCGTCGTAGTCCCGCTTCGCGTGCAACCTCCGCGCGAGCCACGTCGCCGGGAGCAGCCACACCAGCCGTACGAGGACGACGACGGCCACGACGGCCGCCGCCCAGCCGAGCATCTCGCCCCACCGGCCCGACGCCGTCCGGATCGCGTTGTGCAGCTCCAGCCCGATCAGCCCGAACGCGACACCGGTGACCAGCGTGTCCACGACGTCCCAGACCGTGTGCCCGGCGAGCCGCGTCAGCACGTCGTCCGCGCCGAGCGCGTACTCCGCGAGGAACAGCGCGGTGGTGAGCACCGCGAGCACCCCGGACCCGTGCAGCTCCTCGGCCAGCACATACGACGCGTACGGCACGAGCAGGGTCAGCCCGATCTGCAGCGTGGCGTCGTCGAGGAAGTCCATCAGCTTGTTGGCGGCCCAGCCGAGCGCGAGCCCCACGGCGACGGCGACGCCGCCCGACAGTACGAGCTGGAGGGCGGCGCGGGGCAGCGAGAAGGATCCGCCGACGGCGGCCGCGATGGCCACGTGGTAGAGCACGATGGCCGTGACGTCGTTGAAGAGGCCCTCGCCCTCCAGGATGGACACCAGCCGCCGCGGCAGCCCCAGCTGCCCCGCCACGGCCGTCGCCGCGACGGGGTCGGGCGGCGCGACCATCGCGCCGAGCGCCACCGCCGCCGCGATCGGCAGCCCGGGCACGATCGCGCGCGCCACGGCGGCCACCACTGCGGTGGTCACGAAACCAGCGCCACGGCCAGCAGGAAGATCGGCCGCCGGTTGGCCGCGAACTGCCGCCAGGACGTCCGCCGCACCGCCGCGTACAGCAACGGCGGCAACAGCAGCGGCAGGATGAACTCCGGCGGGATCTCCACATTGGGCACGAACCCCGGCACCGCGAGCCCGATCCCCAGCAACGTCACCAGCACCGGCGCCGGCAGCCTCAGCCGCTCCCCCACCGGCACACTGACCACGGCCCCGAGCAACAGCACAAAGAACAGGGCCAACTGATCCACGTTCAGCACTCCGCGGGACGAGATCCGGACATTCGGCTCAACCCCAGCCTGCCACGCCCACTCGGCTTGCTCCGCAGCCGTCTTCCCAGACCCCGGTCGGCGGACTCCGGTCCAGGAGACTCCGGTCTACAGACTCCGCCGCATCGCCCGGTGAGGTATCCCCGCGTCCAGGAACTCCGCCCCGTACGCCACGTACCCCAGCCGCTCGTAGAACCCCAGCGCATGCGTCTGCGCGCCCAGATCGACCGCCGTCAGCCCACGCGCGCGAGCCGCGTCCTCGACGGCCCGCACCAGCGCCACCCCGACGCCCAGCCCACGCGCCGCCGGTACGACCGCCAGCCGCCCCAGGGACCCCACACCGGGAGCCCCACCGGTCTTGCCCGCGGCGGCCTCCCCGTACAGCAGCCGTCCGGCGCCGAGCGGCACCCCGTCGTCCCGTACGGCGAGGACATGCAGGGCCCCGGCGTCGTACACGTCGTACTCCAGGTCCTCCGGCACGCCCTGCTCGACGACGAAGACCTCCTTGCGCACCGCGAAGCACGCCTCACGGTCACCTGGGTCCTCGGCGACCCGCACCGCGTACGGCACGGGGGACGCGGCGGCCGGGCTCACGCGTACGTCTCCTCCCGGACCTTGTCCAGGGCTTCCTGCAGATCAGCGGGGTAGTCGCTCTCGAACTCGACCCAGCTCCCGTCACCGGGGTGCTCGAAGCCGAGCCGTACGGCCTGCAGCCACTGGCGGGTGAGGCCGAGCCGCTTGGAGAGCGTCGGGTCGGCGCCGTACGTGAGGTCGCCCACGCACGGGTGCCGGTGGGCGGACATGTGGACGCGGATCTGGTGGGTGCGCCCGGTCTCCAGCTTGATGTCGAGCAGGGAGGCGGCACGGAACGCCTCGACCAGGTCGTAGTGCGTGACCGACGGCTTGCCCTCGGCGGTGACGGCCCACTTGTAGTCGTGCTGGGGGTGCCGGCCGATGGGCGCGTCGATGGTGCCGCTCGTGGGGTCGGGGTGGCCCTGGACCAGCGCGTGGTACCGCTTGTCGACGGTCCGCTCCTTGAACTGGCGCTTGAGGGACGTGTACGCGTACTCCGACTTGGCGACCACCATCAGACCGGAGGTGCCCACGTCGAGCCGGTGCACGATGCCCTGGCGCTCGGCGGCGCCGGACGTCGAGATCCGGTACCCGGCGGCGGCGAGCCCGCCGATGACGGTCGGCCCGGACCAGCCGGGGCTGGGGTGCGCGGCCACGCCGACCGGCTTGACGATCACGACCACGTCATCGTCGTCGTGCACGATCTCCATGCCCTCGACCGGCTCGGCGACGACCCGCACCGGCGCGGGCGCCTGCGGCATCTCGACCTCCAGCCAGGCCCCGCCGTGCACCCGCTCGGACTTCCCGACCACCGACCCGTCGACCGTGACCTTCCCCGCGGCGGCGAGCTCGGCGGCCTTGGTACGGGAGAAGCCGAACATGCGGGAGATGGCGGCGTCGACACGCTCGCCCTCCAGGCCGTCGGGCACGGGCAGGTTACGGATCTCGGGAATCGTGCTCACCCGTCGAGTATGCCGGACGGGTGACGCACCCCCGACCGAGCCTGTGGACAAGTCCCCTCGACGCGGCCGGTGATCCTCAGTCCTTGTGGACGGTCCCGTCCGGGTCGAGCCCCCGGAAGGACAGCAGCACGATCAGGATGCCGCCGCACACGATGGCCGAATCCGCGAGGTTGAACACCGCGAAGCCCTTGGGCGCGATGAAGTCGACGACCGCGCCCTCGAAGACGCCCGGCGACCGGAAGATCCGGTCGGTGAGGTTGCCCAGCGCACCGCCCAGCAGCAGGCCGAGCGCGATCGCCCAGGGCAGGCTGTACAGCTTGCGGGCGAGCCTGGCGATCACCACGATCACGATCGTCGCGATCATCGTGAAGATGATCGTGAAGGCCTCGCCGAAGCCGAACGCCGCGCCCGCGTTGCGGATCGCCTCGAACTTCAGCCAGTCCCCGATGATCTCGATCGGCTCGTGGTGCTCCAGCTTCGCGACCACGATCATCTTGCTGATCAGGTCGAGCGCGTACGCCAGCGCGGCCACCCCGAACAGCACGGCGATACGGCGCTTGCCGCGCGGCTGCGCGGCCGCGTCGGCCTGCGCCGCCGCGGTGCCGTTCTCGCCGTCGGACTGCTCCGGGCCGGCCCCCGCCGCTTCTGGAATGTCCGGCGTACCGATGATGCGCTCCGCCTCTGCCACGTGAGTCCCTCAACCTAGGTTCCTGACTGAGGACAAAGGTACGACACGACCCCCGCGGACCAGGGGCTCAGGCGGTGATCACTAGCGGCGTTCCTGCTTCTGCTTGCACTCCACGCAGAGCGTGGCCCTGGGGAAGGCCTGCATGCGCGCCTTGCCGATCGGATTGCCGCAGTTCTCGCAGAGCCCGTACGTGCCCGAGGCGAGCCGGTGCAGGGCGCGCTCGGTCTGGTCGAGCATCTCGCGCGCGTTGTTGGCGAGCGCCATCTCGTGCTCGCGCGTGATGTTCTTCGCCCCGGTGTCGGCCTGGTCGTCGCCCGCGCCGTCCCCGGAGTCCCGCATCAGGCCGGTGAGCGACCGCTCGGAGGCCTCCAGCTCCGCCCGCAGCCGCATCGCCTCGGACTGGAGCTCCGTCCGGGCCTCGTCGACCTCGGCCGGGCTCCAGGGGTCCTCACCGGGGCGTACCGCCAGCTCGCCGGGCTCCACCGCTGCGGGCCGTGCCTTGGGGACGGCGGTGGGCTTCTTCGCCGCCGTAGCCGTACCAGGAGTGTTCTTCGCAACCACCGTCGTGGCTCCCGTCGTCTCGGCGGCCTCGGCCGCGTCCGCCTTCTTGACCATGCTCTTCTTCGTGGACGTGTTGGTACTGGAGGTGCTCTTGGATGTGCTCTTGGTGGCGCTCTTCTTGACCGCGCCCTTCGCAGCGGCGCTCTTCCCGGCAACGGCCTCCTCGGCGACGGCCGCCACCGCCTTGTCCGCCACCGCCTTCCCTGCCGTCTCCCCGACCGCCGCCTTCTTGGACACCGCCTTCTTGGCCACCCGCTTCTTGCCGGCCGCCCTCTCACCCGTGTCGTCGGCCTTCTCACCCGTGTCGTCGGAGGCCACCGTGGATCTGCCGGACGCCGACTGCTGTTCGGCGGTCTTCTTCGCCACCATGGCCGCGGCCCCTTCACATATCGTGATCTTGCACGCGAATCGTGCTGGGACGATAAATCGACCCGAGTCCCGCGGCAACGGGGCGGACCACTCATTCCACCCGCCCCACGACCGTCGCGCGGCAAGCCTGCAAGCGTTGTGCCCAGCTCCCCGCCGGGTATTCCGCCGTGCCGGACGTCCCAGGATCCGGACGCCCGACCCGCTCCATTCGGGTCACCGCGCAGGTCACCCCGCCCACCACCGACGAGGCCCCGCCCACCCCCGCCGCACCCGCCCACGGCCGCCGGAAAACCGGTCGGCCGCTGTCCGCGCGGCCCCGTACACTGGGCGGAGCGAAAAGCGTGGATGGGGACGAGTAGCGTCGGACGCAGCCCAGAGCGACCCGGGGACGGTGGAAGCCCGGGGGCGAGCGCGGCGCGAAGATCACCCCGGAGCCGCCGGAAGAAAGCCGAAGCCCCTGGGGCGCGGCGAGTAGATCCGGCATCGCGACCCCAATGAGGGGGCTCCCTGGCGCGTACGGCGCACAGGAGAGCCAAGGAGGGTGGTACCGCGGGAGCGCGCCGCACACGGCGTACGAAGGATCGAAGCTCTCGTCCCTCCGACGGAAGGCAGCAAGTCCGTTGGAGGAAGTTCGCTCATGACAGAGCCGACGTATCGCCAGGTGCCCGCCCAGGTCGACCTGCCCGCGCTCGAGCACGCGGTGCTCGACTTCTGGCGCGAGCAGAAGATCTTCGCCAAGAGCCTGGAGCAGTCCGCAGGCCGCCCCGAATGGGTGTTCTACGAGGGCCCGCCCACCGCCAACGGCATGCCGGGCGCCCACCACATCGAGGCGCGCGTCTTCAAGGACGTCTTCCCCCGCTTCCGCACGATGCGCGGCTATCACGTGGCCCGCAAGGCCGGCTGGGACTGCCACGGCCTCCCGGTGGAGCTCACCGTGGAGAAGGAGCTCGGCTTCAGCGGCAAGAAGGACATCGAGGCGTACGGCATCGCCGAGTTCAACGCCAAGTGCCGCGACTCCGTGCTGCGCCACACCGACGCCTTCGAAGAGCTCACGACCCGCATGGGCTACTGGGTCGACCTGGGCGACGCCTACGTCACGATGGACCCCGAGTACATCGAATCGGTCTGGTGGTCGCTCAAGGAGATCTTCAACAAGGGCCTGCTGGTCCAGGACCACCGCGTCGCCCCCTGGTGCCCCCGCTGCGGCACCGGCCTGTCGGACCACGAGCTGGCGCAGGGCTACGAGACGGTCGTCGACCCCTCGGTGTACGTCCGTTTCCCGCTCACCTCCGGTCCGCTCGCGGGCGAGGCCGCGCTCCTGGTGTGGACGACCACGCCGTGGACGCTGGTGTCCAACACCGCGGTCGCCGCGCACGCCGAGGTCACCTACGTGGTCGCCACGAACGGCGAGGAGAAGCTCGTCGTCGCCGAGCCGCTCGTCGCCAAGGCGCTCGGCGAGGGCTGGGAGACCACCGGTCAGACCTTCACCGGCGCCGAAATGGAGCGCTGGACGTATCAACGTCCGTTCGAGCTGGTCGAGTTCCCGGCGGAAGCCCATTTCGTCGTCAACGCCGAGTACGTCACGACCGAGGACGGTACGGGTCTGGTCCACCAGTCCCCCGCCTTCGGTGAGGACGACCTCAAGGTCTGCCGCGCGTACGGCCTGCCGATGGTCAACCCGGTCCGCCAGGACGGCACCTTCGAGGAGGACGTCCCGCTGGTCGGCGGCGTCTTCTTCAAGAAGGCCGACGAACGGCTCACCGAGGACCTCCAGCAGCGCGGCCTGCTCTTCAAGCACATCCCGTACGAGCACAGCTACCCCCACTGCTGGCGCTGCCACACCGCGCTGCTCTACTACGCGCAGCCGTCCTGGTACATCCGCACCACCGCCGTCAAGGACCGTCTCCTTGAGGAGAACGAGAAGACCAACTGGTTCCCGGACTCGGTCAAGAGCGGCCGGTACGGCGACTGGCTGAACAACAACATCGACTGGGCCCTGTCCCGCAACCGCTACTGGGGCACGCCGCTGCCGATCTGGCACTGCGAGGACGACCACCTCACGGTCGTCGGCTCCCGCGCCGAGCTCACCGAGCTCACCGGCACCGACCAGTCGGAGCTGGACCCCCACCGCCCGTTCATCGACGACGTCACCTTCGCCTGCCCGAAGTGCCAGAAGACGGCCACGCGCGTGCCGGAGGTCATCGACGCCTGGTACGACTCGGGTTCGATGCCGTTCGCGCAGTGGGGCTACCCGTACAAGAACAAGGAACTCTTCGAGTCCCGCTACCCGGCCCAGTTCATCAGCGAGGCCATCGACCAGACCCGCGGCTGGTTCTACACGCTGATGGCCATCGGCACCCTGGTCTTCGACAAGTCCTCGTACGAGAACGTCGTGTGCCTCGGCCACATCCTCGCCGAGGACGGCCGCAAGATGTCCAAGCACCTCGGCAACATCCTGCAGCCGCTCCCGCTGATGGACCAGCACGGCGCCGACGCCGTCCGCTGGTTCATGGCGGCCGGCGGCTCCCCCTGGGCGGCCCGCCGTGTCGGCCACGGCACCATCCAGGAGGTCGTCCGCAAGACCCTCCTCACCTACTGGAACACGGTCGCCTTCCAGGCCCTGTACGCGCGCATGTCCGACTGGGCGCCCAGCGCGGCGGACCCGGCCCCGGCGGACCGGCCGGTCCTGGACCGCTGGCTGCTGTCCGAACTCCACGCGCTCACCGACCAGGTGACCCAGTCCCTGGAGGCGTACGACACCCAGCGCGCCGGCAAGCTGCTCTCGGCGTTCGTCGACGACCTCTCGAACTGGTACGTACGCCGGTCGCGCCGCCGCTTCTGGCAGGGCGACAAGGCCGCGCTGCGCACCCTGCACGAGGTCGTCGAGACGGTCACCAGACTGATGGCCCCGCTGACCCCGTTCATCACCGAGCGGGTCTGGCAGGACCTGATCGTGCCGGTCTCCCCGGGCGCCCCCGACTCCGTCCACCTGGCCTCCTGGCCCGAGGCGGACCTCGCCGCCATCGACCCGGAGCTGTCCCGCCAGATGGTCCTCGTACGCCGCCTCGTGGAGCTGGGCCGCGCCACCCGCGCGGAGTCGGGCGTCAAGACCCGCCAGCCCCTCTCCCGCGCCCTGGTGGCCGCGACCGGTTTCGAGTCCCTCGATCCCGAGCTGCACGCCCAGATCACGGAAGAGCTCAACGTGAGCTCGCTCGCCTCCCTGAGCGAGGTGGGCGGCTCGCTCGTCGACACCACGGCGAAGGCCAACTTCCGCGCCCTGGGCAAGCGGTTCGGCAAACGCGTCCAGGACGTCGCCAAGGCCGTCGCCGCGGCCGACGCCGCCGCCCTGTCCCTCGCCCTCCGCGAGGGCACGGCCTCGGTCGAGATCGACGGCGAGACGGTCGCCCTCGCACCCGACGAGGTCATCATCACGGAGACCCCGCGCGAAGGCTGGTCCGTGGCCTCCGACTCGGGCGCCACGGTCGCCCTGGACCTGGAGATCACGGAGGAGCTGCGTCAGGCGGGCCTGGCCCGCGACGCGATCCGTCTGATCCAGGAGGCCCGCAAGAACAGCGGGCTGGACGTGGCCGACCGGATCGCGCTCCGCTGGACGGCCACGGACCCGGCGGTGACCGCGGCCCTGGCCGAGCACTCGTCCCTGATCGCCGACGAGGTCCTCGCCACGGACTTCGCCGAGGGCGAGGCCGACGAGACGTACGGCACACCGTTCACGGACGAGGGCCTGACCCTGACCTTCCGGCTGCGCAAGGCGTAACCGCCTCCTCGTCGAACCCGAAGGCCTGGGGCACCGAGAAATCTCGGTGCCCCAGGCCTTCGGCGTTGCGTACGCCGTACATCCGCGCCCACTCCCGAACAACCACCCCACGCACCCCGAACGCGCACAGCGAAAGGGCGGGGCCCCGGATCGAAATCCGGGGCCCCGCCCTGAACGCTGCCGACGCCTACGGCGTACCAGTAATCGTCAGTTGTCGTCCTCGTCGATGAGGAACCCGCGCATCGGCGAGGGAGCCTGTCCCATCGGAGAGGGACCCTGCGGCCGGACCGGAGCCATCGGCTGGGTCATGGCCGGAGACATCTGCTGCTGACCGCCGTAGGAAGGCGCGGCGGGGGACGGCGCACCACCCATGCCGCCACCACCCATGCCTCCACCCATGCCCTGGTTGCCGCCGCCGTACGACGGGGCGCTCGCGCCGGCCGGAGCCATGGAAGGCGCCGGGGACGGCGGCAGCGACGCGGTCGCCGGAGTACGCGGCGGTGCCAGCGAGTCGTCGGCCTGGGTCTCCAGCTGACGCAGCTGCGACTCCAGATAGGACTTCAGGCGGGTGCGGTACTCGCGCTCGAAGCCACGCAGATCCTCGACCTTGCGCTCCAGCGTGGCGCGGGCGGACTCCAGGGAGCCCATCGCGACGCGGTGCTTCTCCTGCGCGTCCCGCTCCAGGGCGTCGGCCTTGGCACGGGCGTCGCGCTCCAGACCCTCGGCGCGGCTGCGGGCCTCACCGACGATCTTGTTGGCCTCGGAACGGGCCTCGGCGATCGCCTGGTCGGCGGTCTGCTGGGCCAGCGAGAGCACACGCGCGGCGCTGTCGCCGCCGGGACCCTGACCGGGGCCGCCCATCGGACCACCCATGGGGCCGCCCATCGGGCCACCCATCTGCTGCTGCATGGGAGGCTGGCCGCCCATGGGTCCCTGGCCCATCTGGCCCTGACCCATCTGGCCCTGACCCATCTGGCCCTGACCCATCTGGCCCTGGCCCATTTGACCCTGACCCATCTGCTGCTGCATCTGGCCCTGACCCATCGGGCCCTGGCCCATCGGTCCCTGACCCATCGGGCCGGGACCCTGCTGCCCCTGGCCACCAGGGCCGGCGGGCAGCTGCGGCGCACCGCTCGGCAGCTGGGGCGGCCCACCCATGGGGCCCCCCATCTGCTGCGGCGGGCCCGATATCCCAGCGGGCACAGGTCCACCGGGACCTCGCATGCCCTGCTGCTGCATACCGCC
>NZ_JAEMUX010000352.1 GCF_016598475.1 Streptomyces adelaidensis | reverse complement strand
GCGCCCGCCTCATGCAGAGCCCGGAAACGCCGCAGCTCCAGCCACCGCTCCGGCTCCAGCAACATCCGCCGGTCCCTCCTCGACGCTTCATACAGTCAGCGCCAGGCTCCTCTCAGCACGCCAGACCCCACCCCGACACGCCGGTTTACCTCTGCAGATCAACCCGTACGCACCTCTGCACCAGAGCCCGTACGCCGACA
>NZ_JAEMUX010000351.1 GCF_016598475.1 Streptomyces adelaidensis | reverse complement strand
AATGACCTGCTGCGGACAGCCCATGCAACGCCAAGGCACCCAACTCGTCTGCACCAAATGCGGCGCCTGGACCGACCCCGACACCCAAGGAGGCAGCCACTGATGGGCCTCGGCGACTTCGCCCGCAGCCTCCGCCCCGGCGACGACCAACAACTCGCCGCCGACCTCAGCACCCAACGCCGAGCCGGACACCGCCGCAACAT
>NZ_JAEMUX010000350.1 GCF_016598475.1 Streptomyces adelaidensis | reverse complement strand
GATGACCTGCTGCGGACAGCCCATGCAACGCCAAGGCACCCAACTCGTCTGCACGAAATGCGGCGCCTGGACCGACCCCGACACCCAAGGAGGCGGCCACTGATGGGCCTCGGCAGCTTCCTCCGCTCCCTCGCACCCGGCGACGACGCTCAACTCGCCGCCGACCTCAGCACCCAACGCCGCCAAGGCCACCGCCGCAACAC
>NZ_JAEMUX010000035.1 GCF_016598475.1 Streptomyces adelaidensis | reverse complement strand
CTCCCCGCTGCTGACGGCATCGGCCAACAGCGGTCAAAAGGGCGGGTAACTTCACCACCGCCGACCTCCCCTGGTCGAGGACATCGCACGTCGCGCCGGTCTCGCCCCGGACAGCGCCCGCCGTTTCCAGCGCCGGCGCGTGGACTGATCGGACAGCCCCTTGACCGGTCGGTCAAGCAAGCGGCTTGCGGTATCGGACGTACTCGTTCTGCCGCCGGAACCCCACACTCTCGTAAAGATCGTAGGACCGGTGCGGGTTCGCCGTGCCTGTGAACAGCCGGGCGGTCGTCGCGCCCTGCCCGCGAAGGCTCCGCAGCCCGTCCAGCAGCAGGGCCCGGCCGATTCCGAGGCGTCGCTGGTCCGTCCGGATACTCAGCTCTTCAACCTCGCCCACGGTGTGGTCGTGACGGCGGATGGAGCAGAGGGCGACGCCCACCATCTCCTGCCCATTCCATGCGGCCCTCCAGCATGCCGGGTCGGCGGTGTCGACGAAGTCCTGGAAAGGCCATTTCTGAGTGAAGCCGGTGTCCGCATACGAATCGACGACCGTCCTCCAGGCTGCCCGGTAGTGGCTTGTCTCGATCGGCCCCGTCCGTATCCCGGCCGGCAGTTCGCCGCCCCGCTCGGGCAACCGCCGCAGATCGCCCAGCTCCAGCTCGACCAGGCTGAAGACGCGTCGGTAGCCGGCTGAGAGCAGAAGCGCCGTGGTGTCCTGCTCGGAAGTCATGGCGTTCGCGCCGATCACTGCCGTCCGCACCGTTCCATGCTGTTCGACGAGCTGGCGGATCCGCTCTTCGGCCCAGCTCAGCATGGCGGAGCCGATGCCCTGGCCTCGATGCTCGGGCAAGAGGTGGCCGCGGTGCAGGTACAGCCACGTGTCGTCCCGCTCCTGCCACCACCGGATCGTCGAGTGGCCGACGACGCTCCCGTCGTGCACCACCAGGATCTGGTTCTTGGACGGCTCCTCCAGCTTGGCAGAGGCTTCGGCGATCTCGGCCGCTGTCGGGAGCCCTTCTACGACGGAATGGGCGTCGACCCGGTCCCGTTCAGCACACCCCAGCCGCACCGCGGCCATAGGGCCGTGGTCTTCGTCGCCGCGATATGGCCGGAACCTGAAGCCGACCGGAGGGTCCTGTCCTGGCGCGCCATCCAACATGGCCGGATGATCCCGAACTTGAGGCAGGTCCGCCACCCTATTCATGCCGCGGTCGTCTGTGGCCGTTCGACGAGCCGGCCTCCTTCGAAGCGGGCTCCGGCCCGGACCAGGGCGACGAGGCGGGGCGCGCGTTCAGGGCCCGCCACCGCTGCTGGGCGGAGTCGATCGGACCCGTGGTGTGCAAGTGGATCCAGTGCTCGGCGGGGAAGTCGTGGAACGCCAGCAGCTCGTCCACGACCGTCATGACGGAGGAGGCGGTGCGGCCAGGACTCTCGGGTTCCATGGCGACTGCGATCAGCGGACGGTCGGCCTGTACCGCATCGAGTCGATCGCTCACGGAGCCGCGGTCAGAACCGGATAGGTGAACGTCTACAGCGCCAGGCCTTGAAATACGACGGTGGCCGCACCAACTACCGCGAGCTCACCACTGGCTACCTCCGTTGCGTACGCCGAAAGCAGCGTTGTCCGGTTCTCGCCAATCCGCGGTAAATGCCTGGACTGGGGGCCTTCCTCGACGGGACACTTCCGTCTTCCGACCTCCGGGAGTGTGATGGGGACAACAGATACGCGAGGGCCGACGCCGGGCAGGAGCGCGGTCGTTCTGGCGCTGCGCCGCTACGGCCGGGAACTGCTGCGACTACGGCGGCTGGCCCTGCCTGCGCTGCTGCTGCCGGCCGTGGGCAACATCGGGATCCGCTACGTCGCCCCCCTGCTGATCGCCAAACTGGTGGGACAGGCAGCCGACGACGGCGGTCTCACCCTCAGCTCGGCGCTGCCGTACGTGGTGGGCTTCGGCGTGACGCTGCTGCTGGCCGAGGCCGTGTGGCGGGTCGGGCAGCACTGTCTGAACCGCGTGGACGCCCTCGGCATGGAACACCTGTACGTGAGCGGCATGGACGAACTCCTCGCCAAGGACGCGGCGTTCTTCCACGACAACTTCGCCGGCTCGCTGACCAAACGGGTGCTGAGCTTCGGCAAGCGCTTCGAGGACTTCGTCGACACGGTGACGTACCGGATCGTGGGCAGTCTCATCCCCCTGGTGTTCGGTGCCGTGGTGCTGTGGAGCTACGAACCGATGCTCGTCGCCGGCCTTCTTGTGATGATCGCGCTGACCGTGGTGGCCGCGACGCCTCTGATCCGTCGCCGGCAAAGGCTCGTCAACGACCGTGAGGCGGCGATCGCCCGGGTCTCCGGCCACGTCGCCGACAGCCTCGCGAACATGGAGACCATCCGGGCGTTCGCGGCCGAGCGGCGGGAGTCCGACGAACACCGCAGCCGTGTCGCGGATTCCCGGCGCCTGACGCTGAGGTCGTGGGACTACGGCAATCTGCGCGTCGACATCCTGATCGCCCCCATGTCCGTACTGACCAACGTGCTGGGTCTGTTGGTCGCCATCGCCTTCGGTGGCTCGGGCCAGGGAGTCGAGGAGATCGTCGTCGCTTTCACGTACTACTCCAACGCCACCCAGATCATGTTCGAGTTCAACCAGATCTACCGGCGACTGGAAAGCTCGATGACCGAGGCCGCGCAGTTCACCGAACTGCTGCTGGATCCGCCCACCGTGCTCGACCCGACGAAACCCGAACCGCTCGCACCGCGGGACACCAGCATCCGCTTCGAGGCGGTGACGTTCGCCCACGCGGGCGCGAAGCCGATTTTCCAGGGACTCGACCTGGACGCGCCCGCAGGCGCACGGATCGGCCTGGTCGGCAGGTCCGGCGGCGGCAAGACCACGCTCACCCGGCTCCTGCTGCGGATGTCGGACATCGACGACGGACGCATCCTGATCGGTGGGCAGGACATCAGCCGGCTGCACCAGAGCGACCTGCGCTCACTGATCGCCTACGTCCCGCAGGAACCCGCCATGTTCCACCGCAGCCTGCGGGACAACATCGCCTTCGCCCGGCCGGGCGCGACCGACGAGGAGATCCACGCCGCGGCCGCGGCCGCGCACGTCACGGAGTTCGCCGACCAACTCCCCGAAGGCTTCGCCACCCTGGTGGGGGAGCGGGGAGTGAAACTCTCGGGCGGCCAGCGCCAGCGCGTCGCCCTCGCCAGGGCCATCCTGCGCGACGCCCCGATCCTGCTGCTCGACGAGGCGACCAGCGCGCTGGACTCGGAGAGCGAGCTCCTCGTCCAGGACGCCTTGTGGCGGTTGATGGACGGACGTACGGCCCTCGTGGTCGCCCACCGCCTGAGCACCGTCGCCGGCATGGACCGTCTCGTCGTCCTCGACCATGGACGCGTCGTCGAGCAGGGCACCCACGAGCAACTGCTCGTGGCGGAGGGCGCCTACGCCAAGCTGTGGCAGCACCAGTCGGGCGGCTTCCTCGGCGAGAGCACCGAGTCGGCCCTCGGACGTCCGGTCCCAGAAGCCGGTCCCAGCGGGCTGCCCGGACCGGCCGGCCCGGCGCCGGACGGGGACCGCAGGACGACGTCGGCACACGCGAGTACGAGCACCGGGTCCACGTGACCGAGTCGGTCACGGACATCCTCGCCCGCTGACGGTGTTGTTCGTCGCTCCACCGACTGAGGGGAGTTGCCGCTGCCCAGCAGCAGGTCGGGCAGGCTGATCAGGGCGACGGCCAGCACTACCGAGGTGTCGAGCAGCCAGGGATGCCGGCGGTCCAGCCGCTGCCGACGGCTCTGGTCGCGCGGCAGACGGCCCGGGAGCGGGTGCGCCCACGGGGCGTCGAACCCGAGGGACGGCGGGGCTGATGCCGTCCCTCGGGCGGTGTCCCCGCCGGCCGGCGTGCGGCGCGGGCTCATGGCCACCATCGTCCTCGTACCTGGGTCAGGCGTCGGACTTGCGGAGCCGGTAGGCGGCGCCGGCGAGAGTCAGCGCCACCCAGCCGGCGAAGACCGCGATGCCCGCCCCGGGCGAGAGGGCGTCGGAGGACTGGTTCAGGGCGTAGACCGCCGAGCCCGCGTTGCTGGGGAAATAGGGATTCATGGTGTCGTAGAGCGAGTCGGGCAGCAGCGAGGCCAGGCCGGGGAGGATGAGCAGGGTGCCGACGAGGACCGCGATCGCTCCGGCGGAGGAGCGGATCAGCATGCCGAGTGCCACGCCGAACACGGCCACCAGGGACAGGTAGACGCCCGCGCCGGCCAGGCTGCGCAGCACGCCGTCGTCGCCCAGGGACAGGGCGATCTTCTCGCCGTCCAGGCCCGGGGTCCCCAGCTGGAAGGCGGCCAGGGCGCCGATCACGGTGAGGACCAGGACGATCGGCCCGATCACGGCGGCCTTGGACCACAGAACCGGCAGCCGGCGCGGTACCGCGGCGAGGGTCGAGCGGATCATGCCGGTGCCGTACTCGCCCGCGGCGAGCAGCACCCCGAGCACGCCCACGGCCAGCGACGCGAAGGTCACCCCGGTCAGGGCCAGGCTCACGGCGTCGCTGTCGCCGCTGCCGCCCCCCGGGGCGGGCCCCCCTCCGGCCGTGGCGTCGGCACTGTAGGTAAAGGAGGCGATCGCCCCGAAGAGAACCAGCAGGAACACGGCCACGCCCAGGGTGATCCAACTGGAGCGCAGCGACCAGAACTTGGCCCACTCCGAACGCAGCACCCGGATGCCGGTCACCTTGTATCGCGTGGCGGATGTGTGGGGATCGGGTGCTGTGGAGAGGTTGTCGTCCTTGCCGGGGCGCTGGGTGCGGCGCAGTGCGGTGGTGGGCATCAGGCGGCCTTTCGTTCGGTGTCGGCCGGAGCGCTCTGGTACTCGACGACGTCGCGGGTGAGGTCCATGAAGGCCGCCTCCAGGGAGACGGACTGCGGGGTGAGTTCGTGCAGCGCGATGCCGTTCCGGGCGGCGATCGCCCCGATCTCGCGGGCGTCCCGTCCGGAGACCAGTAGCTCCTCGTTGGAGGAAGAGGTGATCGTGACGTCCGGGCCGGCCAGCAGCGAACGCAGTTTCATGGCCTCGGCGGTGGCGACCCGTATGCCGCCACCGCCGGCCTCCTGGGTGAAGTCGTCGACGGTGGTGTCGGCGAGCAGCCGGCCGCGTCCGATGATGACCAGGTGGTCGGCGATCAGCGCGGTCTCGCTCATCAGGTGCGAGGAGAGCATCACGGCCCGCCCTTCGTCGGCCAGCGAGCGCAGGAGGTTGCGCACCCACAGCACGCCTTCGGGGTCGAGACCGTTGACGGGTTCGTCGAGCATGACGATCGCAGGGTCGCCGAGCAGCGCCGTGGCGATGCCGAGCCGCTGGCCCATGCCGAGCGAGAAGGCGCCCACCCGCTTGCCGGCCACGCTGGTCAGCCCGGCCAGTTCGATGACCTCGTCCACCCGGCGGCGCGGAATTCCGTGGGTGTGGGCGAGTGCCATCAGGTGGTTGAACGCGCTGCGCCCGGGGTGGACGGACTTGGCCTCCAGCAGGGTGCCGATCTCGTGCAGCGGTGCGGCGTGCTTGGCGTAGGAACGGCCGGCGACGGTGACCGAGCCCTTGGTGGGGGAGTCCAGGCCGACGATCATGCGCATCGTCGTGGACTTGCCCGCGCCGTTGGGGCCCAGGAAGCCGGTCACCTCGCCGGGCTTGACGGTGAAGCTCAGGTTGTCGACGACCGTCTTGTCGCCGTATCGCTTCGTCAGCTCACGCGCTTCGATCATGGTGATGGGCCTTTCCTGCCTCGAACTCGGCCGCGGTGCCTGCATTCGAAACTGCGGGCGTGGCGGGCACGAATCCTGGGACGACGGGGGAATCTTGGGTGCTCGAGTGGTACCGCGGTACCACTGGGACCGGGTGCCGGTGCCGGGTGCCCCGGCTTCGGCGTGGTCGCGCGATGTCCGGCCTGGGATCATGCGAGCCCGCGGTGCTCTCCGGCTACCTCGGACGGTGTGCGTCTGGCCTGTTCGAGGCCGTCGAGGAGCAGGTCCAGGCCGAACCGGAACTCCTCGTGCGGGGATACGGAAGTCAGGGCGTCGGCCGCGGCCGACGTGGCCGGGTAGGTGGCCGGGTCCAGGGAACGGTAGTAGTCCCGCAGGTGCATCTGATCCTCGGGACGCGGTGTTTTCGGGCCGTGCTGCTGGATGGCCAGGCCGATCACGTAGTGCCCCAGGGCGGTGAAGGTTCGGGCGGCCAGGCCGGTGGAGAACCCATGGCTCAGGAGTAGCTGGATGAGCCGTTCCCTTACGCGCAGGCCGCCCGGGCCGACGTGGACCTGGGCCGCCAGCAAGGGCACGGCACGGGGGTGCCGACGCAGGGATTCGTAGAAGGAGTCCGCGGTGACGGTCGCGGCTTCCCGCCAGGACAGGCCGTCCGTCCGCTCGGACGGGACGCGTACACCGCCCAGGATGCTGTCGGCCACGAGGGCGAGGAGTTCTTCCTTGCTTCTGAGGTGGCGGTAGAGCGTCGCCGTGCCCGAGTGCAGGGCGTCGGCGAGCATGCGCAGGGTCAGCGCCTGGACCCCGACTTCGTCGATGAGCCGCAGAGCCGTGTCGACGATCCGGCCGACGTCCATCGGGGGACGCCCACGGCGGTACGCGGGAGCGGGCGTCCGCCCCACCCACCAGGCGGGACTGCCCGGAACGGGCGGTGCCTCCGAAGCCATGTATCGATCCCCCTCTCAGCCGCCTTCCTGACGCGCGGATGTCAGAAAGATAAGTTTCCGGTGTCACTGTAGCCGTTATTCCTGTGGCGCCCCTCTGAAAATGACCCGAGGCCGGGGGGCGAATTTATGGCTACACTGTACCCGATAAAATGGTTGTCGGCCCACCCGGCATGCGATCGCCGGTCTTCGGCGTCGGGGGCGCAACCCCGAGCGACGCGGGACCGCAGTGTGCTTCCCAGTCAAAGGAGAGCAGTGATGAAGGCGGCAGTAGTGACGACGGCAGGCGCGGCCCCCGAGTACCTGGACTTTCCCGAGCCCCAGGCCGGCCGGGGCCTGCGAACCGTCGACCTGGTCGCCGCCGCGATCCACCCCATCGTGCGCGCCAGGGCCTCCGGCAAGCACTACAGCAGTACCGGGCAGTACCCGCTCGTACCGGGCGTGGACGCGGTCGCCCGCACCGCCGACGGCGCACTGGTGTACACCGGCGAGATCGAGGCCCCCTGGGGCACGTACGCCGAGCGGATGGCGGTCGCCATGGCCCTCCCGCTTCCGGACGGCGCCGACCCCGTGGCCGTGGCGGCGGGCATCAACCCGGGCATGTCGTCCTGGATGCCGCTCACCTGATGCTGTTGTCAAGCAGCTGTAGTCACTGGCTGCGGTACTTGGTGACCGCCGATCACGGATCGGGGCCCACAGGACGTTGACGCGTCGCCGGCCGGGGCCAAACTGTGGATCCGATGGCCCGGCCATGGTCAGGCGGCGGGCGGAGGGGGCTGTACGAGACCGGTCTGGTAGGCGATGACGACCAGCTGGGCGCGGTCGCGGACCCGCAGTTTGGTCATGGCGCGCTGGATGTGGGTGCGTACGGTCAGCGGGCTGATCCCCAGGTCGTCGGCGATCTCCGTGTTGGACCTGCCCTCGGCGGCCAGCGCCATGACCTCGCGCTCGCGGACCGTGAGCTCGGCCAGCCGTGCGGGGGGCACCAGGTGGGCGCCGGGGGTGCGGGTGGTGAGGAAGCGGGTGATGAGGGAGCGCGTGGCGCCGGACGAGAGAAGCGTCTCGCCGTGGGCCACGGTGCGGATGCCGGTGTGGAGTTCGTCGACCGTGACGTCCTTGCCGAGGAAGCCGCTCGCGCCGGCGTACAGGGCTCGGGCGACGTACTCCTCGGTTTCGAAGGTGGTGAGGACGAGGACGCGGGTGGTGGCCAGCCCTGGATCGTCGCAGATCGCAGCGGTGGCGGTGAGGCCGTCCGTGCCGGGCATACGGATGTCCATGACGACGATGTCGGGGTGGTGGACACGGGCGAGTTCCACGGCCTCCCTGCCGTTGGAAGCCTCGCCGACGACCTCCATGTCGTCGCAGGAGTCGATCAGGGCCCGGAAAGTGGCCCGCAGCAGGGCCTGGTCGTCGGCGAGCAGGACACGGATCGTCATGTGGTTCCTTCTTTCTCCGAGGCGGCAAGGTGCAGCGGCAGTGCGGTGGTGACCTCGAAGCCGCCTGCGGCTCGGGGGCCGGCCCGTAGTTCGCCGCCCACGGAATGGGCCCGTTCCCGCATGCCCATGAGGCCGAAGCCACGGCCTGAGCCGGATCCGGCGGTGTCCGGGACGGTGGCGGCTTCCTCGTTCGTGACCGTGATGAGCAGGCGGGTGTGCGCGTAGTCGAGCCGTATGTGCGCGGCTTTCGACGCCGCGTGCTTGGTGACGTTGGTGAGCGCTTCCTGCACGATCCGGAACGCGGTCAGGTCCACGCCCGGTGACAGCGGCCGGGGCTCCCCCTCGGTGGTGACGGTGACGTTGATTCCGGCGGACTCGCATGCGGCGATCAGCTCAGGCAGCCGGTCGAGTCCGGGAGCCGGTTCCAGGGGAGCGGAGTCGGGGTCGTCGTCCTGGCGCAGGACTCCGACCGTGGCCTTGAGCTCGCGCAGTGCCGAGCTGGTGGTGCCGGTCAGCTCGGCGAGGATCTTTTGTGACTGCTCCGGACGGGTACGGGCGAAGTATTCGGCTGTCCGGGCCTGCAGGTTGGCCAGGACCATGTGATGGGCGACGACGTCGTGCAGATCTCGGGCGATTCGCATGCGTTCCTCGACGACGCGGTGGCGTGCTTCCTCCTCGCGGGTGCGCTCGGCGTGTTCGGCACGGGATTGCACGGCCTCCAGATAGGCGCCCTGGAGCCGGGCGGTGTGTCCCCAGGCGAGGGGCAGCAGCAGCCAGAGCAGGGGACCGGCCACCTGGACATCCGTCGGATTGGTGATCACGGACGTGCAGATCAGCGCCGCGAATGTCGTGAAGCCGTAGGCGTGGGTGGACCTGGCGTCGGTCCGCGCAGCGAGCCGGTACAGACCGGCCATGACGGGCCCCAGGAGCAGGGGGGTGAGGTAGTACCCCAGGGTGACGGTGATCATCGTAAAGACCGCCGTCACGACGAGGGCGGCACGCGGGTGCCGACGACTCGCCAGCAGGGCCAGACAGGAGAGCGCGGCGAGAGCGTCGGCGGGCCACTCGGCGGGGGGCGGCGGCGCACCGTCCCGGGTGGTGAGCGAGTCGCCGAGCACGACGCACACCCACAGTGCCAGGGCCGTCAGCATGTCGAGGACACGGCGGCCGGCACGGCGGCGCCCCTCCGTGCCGCGCGTCCAGCTGGTGATCATTGGCTCTCCTGTGGGCGGGGCACGGCGTTCCCATCGGGTGGCGGGAGCCGCCCGTGGGACACCACGGGCGGCTCGGGAAAGCTAAGTGGATCAGACGTGGACCCCGACGGGAGTGTCTGAGGCATTGCTGTCCGTGACACGGCCGTCCGAGTCCGCGTCGAGGCCGTCGGCCGCCCGGTGGGTGAGCGCCTCGCCTTCGATGTCGACGTGGGGCAGCAGCCGGTCCAGCCAGGCCGGCAGCCACCAGGCCCGGTCACCCAGCAGGGCGAGGACGGCCGGCACGATCGCCATCCTGACCACGAAGGCGTCGAAGAGGATGGCGACGGCCAGGCCGAATCCGATCATCTTGATCATGGAGTCGGTCTCGGCGACGAAGCTGGCGAAGACCGCGATCATGATCAGCGCGGCGGCGACCACGACCCGGGCGCTGTGGCGGAAGCCGGTGGTGATGGCCTGTGCGGGCCGCTCACCGCGGACGTACGCCTCGCGCATCCGCGCCACGAGGAAGACCTCGTAGTCCATGGCGAGTCCGAAGACGATGCCCACCAGGAAGATCGGCATCAGGCTCATGATCGGCCCGGTCTGCTCCACGCCCAGCAGGTCGGCGCCGTAGCCGTACTGGAAGACCAGGACGACCGAGCCGAGAGCCGCCAGCACCGACAGCAGGAAGCCGAGAGCCGCCTTGATGGGGATGAGCACGGACCGGAAGACCACCAGCAGCAGTACGAAGGCCAGACCGATCACGACCGCGAGATAGGGGAGCAGGGCGGCCTGGACCGCGGCGGCGATGTCGATGTTCACCGCGGTGTTACCGGTGACCTGGAAGGTCGCCCCTGCCTCGGACTCGATTCCGGGACGCTCGGCCCGGATGGCCTCCACAAGGTCCTTGGTCTTCTCGGCCGTCGGAGCGGTCGAGGGCACGGCTTGGAAGACCGCGGTGTCGCCGGCGTCGTTGAACTGGGCCGGGGAGACGGTCACGATCCCCTTCGTGGCGGCGACCTCCTCTGAGATCGTCTGCGCCGCCCCCTTCGGGTCCGAGGCGCCCTTGGCGTCCACGACGATGGTCAGCGGCCCGTTGAAGCCCGGCCCGAAGCCCTCGGCCAGCGCGTCATAGGCCCGGCGCTCGGAGGTGGAGGTCGACTTCGCCTCGTCGCCGGGCATGCCCAACTGCAGGTTCGCCATCGGCACCGCGATCGCTCCGAGGCCCGCCACGCCGAGCAGCAGCACGGGGATGGGACGGCGCAGCACGAACCGCGACCAGCGGGTGCCCCCGTTGTCCTCGGTGCTCTCCTTGATCGTGCCGCCGTCGCGGGCGGTCTTGCGGGCGGCCCGCGAGAGCGCGGCGTTCGGCCAGAAGCCGAACAAGGCGGGGACCAGCGTCAGAGCGACCAGTACGGCGACGACGACCGCACCGGCGGCGGCCATACCCATCTTGGTGAGCGTCGGGATGCCCACCACCGACAGGCCCACCAGCGCGATGACGACGGTGAGCCCGGCGAAGACGACCGCCGACCCGGCGGTACCGACCGCAAGCCCGGCCGCCTCCTGCGGGGCACGGCCCTTCGCACGCTCCTCGCGGTAGCGGGAGACGATGAACAGGGCGTAGTCGATACCGACCGCGAGGCCCAGCATGGTGGCCAGCGTGCTGGCCGTGTCGGACAGCCCGAAGAAGTTGGCCACCGCCGTGACCGAACACAGGCTCACGACGACACCTATGAGCGCGGTCAGCAGCGGCAGTCCGGCGGCGGCCATCGAGCCGAAGGCGATCAGCAGCACGAGGGCGGCGATCGCGATACCGATCAGCTCGGCCGTGCCGCCCGGTCCACTGCCGCTGTTCAGCGCCTCGCCGCCGGCCTCGACCGTCAGGCCCGCGTCCCGAGCCTGGTCGACTGCCTGGTAAAGATCATCCTTGCTGGCGTCGGTGACATCGACGTCCTTGACCTTGTACGTCACGGTCGCGTACGCCGTCGAGCCGTCCTTACTGACCGCCTCGGTCTGGAAGGGGTCGTCGACCCTGTTGACCTGGGGACTGTCGGCCAGCTCCGCAACGGCCTTCTCGACGGCCGCCCTGTTGTCGGACGCGGTCACCTTCTGCCCGTCCGGCGCGACGAAGACGACCTGGGCGCTCGCGCTTTCGACGGTGGTTCCGGGGAAGCGCTCCTGCGCCAGGTCGAACGCCTGCTGAGCCTCGATGCCCGGCATGGAGAACCCCTCGGCGGAGGTTCCCTCGGCCTGGGAGGCGGCGAAGACGACGCCGGCCATCGTGGCCAGCCACATCAGGGCGACGTACCAGCGCCGCCGGAAGGCCAGACGGCCCAGTTTGTAAAGGAAAGTCGCCACGAGGGGTCTCCACATCTGCGTTTCGGGTCCCCCAAGGGTTTCGGGGGGCGGGTCTGTCATCGTCATGCTCTGGACGGAAGTCTCAGTACTGATGAGGCAGTACAGAATTGGCCCGGACGTTCTCATCCGGGGAGGGCGCCACCCCCCTGGTCCGCACCGGACGGGCGCCGATCGCCACGGGCACCTGCGACGGGCGGCGGAACACGGACGCCGGCGGGCCCACGGGACGCGGCCGCGGGAGTACACCGTCCGGAGTACTCCCGTCGACGCCGCCCCGGCCGGGCACGGGCCCCGACGCGGGACCGGGCTCGCAGACACCGCTCAGGCGCTCCGGGAGGCGAGTTCCACGACCGTGATGTCGGAGGGTGCGCCCACCCGGACCGGCGGGCCCCAGGCTCCGGCGCCCCTCGTGACGTACAGCTGTGTGTTCTCGTAGCGTTCGAGTCCGGACACCGTGGGATTGCTGAGGCTCGCGAGGAGGCCGCCGGGCCACATCTGGCCGCCGTGGGTGTGGCCGGAGAGCTGCAGGTCGACGCCGTACCGGACGGCGTCATGGATGACGATCGGCTGGTGCGCGAGCAGGACCGAGGAGCGCGTGCGGTCCCGGTCGCCGAGGGCTCGTGCGAAGTCGGGTCCGTCGCCCTCCTCCTCGCCCGAGACGTCGTTCACACCGGCGAGGTCGAAGTGGGCAAGCTCCGTGCGGTCGTTCTCCAGCGGGCGCAGTCCAAGGTCCCGTACGTGCCGGACCCACGGCTCGGCGCCCGAGTAGTACTCGTGGTTCCCGGTCACGAAGAACGCGCCGTGCCGCGCCGTGAGTTGTGCCAGTGGCGCCACGGACGGGCCGAGGTCCTCGACGCTGCCGTCGATCAGATCGCCGACCACGGCGATGAGGTCGGGCTGGGTCGAGTTGATGGTGTCCACGACTTTCTGGGCGAAGCCACGGCCCAGTATCGGACCGAGGTGGATGTCACTGACGACGGTGATCCTGAAGCCGTGCGCGGCCCTGGGCAGTTTGGCCAGCGGGACGGTGACCCGCTTGACCCCGGGCCCGCGCAACACGGCGTAGGTGCCGTAACCGACGGTCCCGACGGCGGTGACCGCCGCGGCTCCGGCGATCGTCCGGGAGACGAAGAGGCGACGGGAGAGGTCAGAGGGTGCGTTGTGGCCCGTGGCCCGGCTCGGTATGACGGTCCTGGCCTCGGGGGCCGGCATGACGGACCCGGCACCGGGGGCGGACCCGCCCTCGGGCTCGCGCCTGCCCTGCCCGGCACCTGCCCCCGTCCGTGCGGGCGGGGGTGGATGTACGACGGTTGTTTCCTCCCGCGAGCGGCCCCTTCCGCCGCCCACGGCCCGGCGCAGCACGACCCGGCGCAGCACGGGCCGCACCAACTCCCCGGCGAGCAGCGCCAGGATGAGGTAGAGCGACAGCGCGAGCCACAGGTAACCAGGCCAGGCCAGGATCTGCTGGAGCCGGAACGGGGCGCCTGAGCGCTCGGCCGCCCAGGTCACGGCCGCCGGCAGCGGGCCCAGGACCAGGACGGCCGCGCCCGCCCGGCGAGCCCGGCCCGGCCCCCGCGTCGTGTCACGGAACAGCCGTTTCCAGGCGAACCAGTGCAACGCGCAGAACGCGGCGATCGCCGCCAGCTCGTACACGTCCTCCATCAAGGGCCTCTCTCTGGTCTTCGCTTGTCTTGGACCCAGGTAATGGATACAGTGTTGCCGTTAATACTCTCATGTCAAGGGGCTCTTGGTTTCCGGGTGCCGACGTGACGCACGCAGGCGCAAGGCATGGAGGAACCCCGACCCGGCGTACGTGGGCCTGGGAGGGATCTGAGAAGCCGGAAGCCGGAAGTCGGTCGTCGCGTTGCCGTCCGACCGCCCCCTGACGCACCCGCCCGGCGTCCACGGACGCGAGGGCGACCCGCGACAAAGGAGTGTGTATGTCGTACGAGTGGAACGTGGGCGCGTGGTGACCGAATACAACCTCGCCGAGCTCCTGGAGGGCTCGGCCGCACGGTACGCGGACCGCACCGCGATCGTTTTCGGCGACAGTCGGCTGTCCTACGCGCAGGTGGACGCGGCGGCCTGCCAGGTGGCGAACCTGCTGGTGGCACGGGGCATCCGCCCGGGCGACAAGGTCGCGCTGTCCATGCCGAACCTGCCGTACTTCACGATGGCCTACTACGGCATCCTCAAGGCGGGCGCGACGGTCGTGCCGCTGAACGTGCTGCTGAAGGCGCGCGAAGTGGCCTACCACCTGCGGGATTCCGGCGCCCGGGCGTACGTCGCCTTCGAGGGCACCGCCCAGCTGCCCATCGGCGATACCGCGCGTGCCGCGACGGAGGGGACGGAGGTCGACCTGTACGTCGTCGATCCCTCACTGGAGCTGCCCTGGGCCGAACAGCCGCCCGCATTCGACACGGTGCCCACGGACGAGGACGACACGGCCGTCATCCTGTACACGTCCGGCACCACCGGCGTACCCAAGGGTGCGGAGCTGCGGCACCGGAACATGCGGGACAACGCGCTCATCGACGAGATGCTGTTCGACACGTCGGCGGACCGTCCGGACACCTATCTGTGCGTGCTGCCGCTGTTCCACTCCTACGGCCAGACGGTGTTCCAGAACGCCGCCCTCGCCTTCGGCGGCACCATCGTGATGCTGCCGCGGTTCGAGCCCCGCGCGGCACTACGCCTCATGGCCGAGGAGCGGGTGACGCTCTTCGGCGGCGTCCCCACCATGTACTGGGGGCTGCTCGGCGCACTGGACGAGTCGGTCGACGTCGCCGCCCTCGCCCGCGACCTCCGGGTCGCCGTCGCCGGCGGGTCCGCCCTCCCGGGCGAGGTGCACCGGGAGTTCCAGGAGCGGTTCGGTGTGACGATCCTGGAGGGCTACGGGCTGTCGGAGACCTCTCCGGTGGCCTCGTTCTCGGTGTTCGGCGAGGCGCCGCGCGTCGGGTCGATCGGGGTGCCCATACCGGGTGTGGAGATGAAGCTCATCAATGACGACTGGTCCGACGTGAAGAGTGACCCGGATGCGATCGGCGAGATCGCGATCAAGGGCCACAACGTGATGAAGGGCTACTACAAGCGGCCCGAGGCGACCGCCGAAGTCCTGCGCGACGGCTGGTTCCGCACCGGCGACCTGGCCCGGAGGGATGCCGACGGCTTCTACTTCATCGTCGACCGCGCCAAGGACATGATCATCCGTGGCGGCTTCAACGTCTACCCGCGCGAGATCGAGGAGCTCTTCATGGAGCATCCGGCCGTCTCGCTGATCGCCGTGATCGGAGTTCCCCACGAGTCGCACGGTGAGGAGATCAAGGCCGTGATCGTCCCCAAGGACGGCGCCACCGCCACCGAAGGCGAACTCATCGCCTGGGGGAAGGAACGGCTCGCCGCCTACAAGTACCCGCGCATCGTCGAGTTCGCCGACGGGCTCCCGCTGACGGCAACCGGCAAGATCCTCAAGCGCGAGCTCGGATGACATGGCGGTGCCCGCCTCTTTGACTGCGAGGGCGGGCACCGCGGGCGGCATCCGGTCGCCGGGCGGTGGCCGAAGAACTCACCCGGGCCGTCCCGGCCGCCGGCTCGGCCACCGCGGCTTCGACGGCGACATGTCCTGCTGACGGTCAGAGGCTGTCGCGCAGCCGACCGAGCCCGTCGAGGACGAGTTCCAGGCCGAAGCGGAACTCGTCCTCCAGCGGGACCGGCATCCAGTCGGCCACCGCCGCGGTGGCGGGATACAGAGCTGGATCCGCGGTCCGGAAGACGGCGGACGCCTGGGCGTCGCTGCCGGGCTGCTCCGCGCCCTGATGCCCCCGGATCTGTATCGCGAAGCCGAGCACATAGCGGGACAGAGTGGCGTAGGCCTGCGCCGCCACCTGTGGCGGGAATCCGTTGGCGAGGAGGATGGTGAGGCAACGCTCCCGCACGGCCATCGCGTTCGGGCCGACGGGGATCCCCTCGGCGAGCAGGGGCGCCACGTTCTCGTGCCGGCTCACGACGTCGAACATGGCCTGCACCATTGTGCGGCAGGCGTCCCGCCAGCCCATGGCGGCGAGCTCATCGCCCATGATCTCGACCCCACCGAACATGCGGTCCACGACGTGGGCCACCAGAGCCGCCCGGCTGTCGAAGTGCCGGTAGAGCGTGGCCGTGCCGGAGCCCAGGCGCTGGGCGAGCGTCCGCATCGACAGGGCATCGGCACCCTCCTCGTCGACGATCTGCACCGCCGCGGCGACGATCCGCTCGAGCGGAATGGGCGGACGGCCGGGGGAGCGCCGCACCGGCGACCCACCTCCTCGCATCTGATCTCGTGATGTTGGCACCTGAAAAGTATGCCCGCTTGACACGGGCTGAAAATCGGCAACGCTGTGACCTTTTGCCGGGCGCCGCTTGACGCCTCGGTTTATTCTGGCAACGATGTAACCGTTATGGATGGCGCCCGCGCTGACATGGACTTCTCGGCAACCAGCTCGGCGGGAACATCTCTCGATCTTCCCGAGCGCCTCGACGCGCTGATCCCGGTGAAAGCCGCCGAGTTCCTCCAGACACTCGAGACATTCGAAGGAAAGACACCCCGATGAAGTACTTCGTGATGCCGGACGAGACCCTCAAGCTCGACGCGAACGCCCGGAAGTCGCTGCGCGGCGACTTCGCCCAGTTGTCCGACGGGTACACGCACTACGAGCTGCGCGGTCCCGAGACCGGCGAACTCGCCGTCCTGGTGCCGGGACTGACCATTCCGCTGTTCTACTGGGACGGTGTGGTGCCGAAGCTGCATGCGCGGGGCATTCGGACGCTGGCCTTCAGCGCATACGGGCGCGGCTACTCCGACCGCGCGCAGGGCCGGTACGACGAGGCGATGTACGTGCGCCAACTCCGTGAACTGCTCTCGTACCTCGGCATCGACACGCCGGTGAACCTGGTCGCGACCTCGATGGGGGCGCTGGGCGCGATGGCCTACCTCCTGGACCGTCCCGAGACGGTCCGGACCCTCACGCTCATCGGGCCCGCGGGCCTGTCCAACGACACCGCGCTGCAGCAGCGTGCGCTGAAGGCCGACCCGATCGCCTCGTTCGCCGCACGGCGCTTCGGCCGCAAGATCCTGCTCGGCCATCTCGGGCGCAATGTCTCCGATCCCGCCCTCGTCGAGCCCCTGACCACCATGATCTCGGACTGCTACCGGTTCGAGGGATCGATGTACTGCTTCTTCTCCACGTTGCAGAACTACCCGATCTCCGGCCGCGAGGACCTCTACCGGCGGACCGGCAGCCTCGGCATTCCGACCCTGCTGGCGTGGGGAACCGACGACCAGGTCACCCCCATCAGCGGGTTCGGCCGAGCGCGCGACCTGGTCCGGCCGACGCGCACCGAAATCATCGAGGACTGCGGGCACATGGCTCCGTACGAGCGTCCCGCGGACACCGCGGACCTGATGTCCTCCTTCATCACCGCCCGGCACGATCGCATCGACTCATGACGGGACCACCCGGCCAGATGTCCTGATCATCGGTGCGGGACCAGCCGGGACAGTCACTGAACCCGTCCGCCTAGGAATGTGTGGGTATATGCGGGTATGCGCAGATCTCTGCGCGCTCGAACGACGTTCCCGCCGGCGGCGCGCTGGGGGCACACCGGAGGTCAGGCCGTCGAAGTCGTACGGTCAGCGCCCTCGCCCCGTCCCGACGCAGGGCTTCGAGTCGCCGGCGCCGCGGCGCCGAGGCCATGCCGGAGGAGCTGCGGCAATACGTCAAGCGCCGGGTCGCGGCGTACAAGTACCCCCAGGCCGTGTGGCTCATGGACAGGCTGCCGGGGGACCGAGTGGCAAGATCCTCTAGCGGGAGATCAGCGCACCGGCAGCGTGAGCGAGCTGTTCCCTGCCCGAGCCGGGGCCGGTTCGAGCCCGGGCGGCCGCTGGTGACGGCCGGGACGTGCGGAGCCGTCCTTCCCGCGGCCCCATGGCGCAGCGCGGCTTCGTGCGTTCGACCACGGGAAGCGAAAGCGCGGAAGCGCTGTCTGTCACGCGTCCCTGGTCGTCGGCAGCGGACGCCGGGCCACCTCCCGAGCCTCGTCCGACGGGACGCCCAGCATGCGCAGGGTCATCTCGGCCATGTTCGCGGCGGCCTGCTCGCCGTCGAGGTCGGGCCGGGCGAACCGCAACTCCACCAGGGACATCAGCACTCCTCCCATGGCGGACAGCGCGCTGAGGGGATCGACGTCGGCGAAGCGGCCGGCGGCGACGCCGCGTTCCAGATCGCGCAGGGCGCGCGGAGCGATGCCGCGCTCGGAGTGAACGTGCCGCAGGCCGCGGTGGCGGAGGATCTGCATCAGCTCCGGGTGTGAGTCGGCCATGCGGGCCGTGAGGCGGAAGCCCGCCGCGACGAGTTCCGCCGGGTCGTCGACAGTCCCCTGCAGGCGTTCGTCGATGGCTTGGCCGAACTCGTCCAGGGCATCCGCCGCCGCCGCGTCGAACAGCTCCGTCTTGGACTCGAAGTGGTTGTAGAGGGACCCGAAGCCGACATCGGCGCGCTCGGTGATGGCCTGGATGCTCGCGCTGGTGTCCCCACTCGCGGCAAGGAACTCTCGAGCTGCGCGTATCAGAGCTTTACGCGTCCCGGCCCGGCGTCGTTCGAAGCGGTTGACGGGCGGCTCGAGTGTCGGCATGCGGCCGATCGTAGCAACGGTCCGATCATACCCGCACATCTGATGGAGCTATCAGTTTTCTTTGGTGTAACTATTGACGATTCTCCAAGCAGAGTTGACGATTCCATCATTAAGGAGTGTCGCTCGAGAGGACGCCATGCCGGGAACACGCGCCGACCTGCTCCTGACCGGCACGCCCGGCGGTACAGCCCTCAAGGCCCCGCCCAAAGCGGTCGTCACCACCCCCGACGGGCGGATCGATCTCGGCGGGCAGCGCACCCCGGTCAGCCACGCGCAGTAGGGACCGAGCCGCACATGACCGTTTGACGGTACGGCTGGCCCGAAGTCGGCCGATACCGGGCGGCCAAGGAACTCCTCAGCGACCGGCTTCACCGGTCGCCGTCGCCATCCGCACACCCAAGGAACAACTCGTGATCCTTTCCCTTGTTCTCACCTGCCTCGTGGCATTGGGCTTCACGGCCGTCGGAGTGACCAAGATCCTCGCGCTGGCACCGATGCGGGTGCTGGCCGCGGAGGCGGGCTTCTCCGTCGGGGCCTACCGCGTCATCGGCGTGCTGGAGCTGGCAGGTGCCGCCGGCGTCCTGCTGGGCCTGGCCGTGCCCCTGCTCGGCGCCCTGGCGGGTACGGGGTTGTTGCTCCTGATGGCCGGAGCCGTGATCACGCACGGGCGCAAGGGCGACGGACTCCGCGGCATGACGCCCGCCCTCGCAAGCGCCGCGCTCGTCGCCTGCTACCTCGCCACCCTGATCGCCACGTGACCCGCCCAGGAACGGATCGCTGATGACTGCCCGCACTGACGCCCCCCTCTACCGCGCCGACATCTACTCAGCCGCGGCCATCCGCGACACCCACCCCCACTACGCCGCGCTCCGCGCCCTCGGCCCTGTGGTGTGGCTGAGCAAGCAGAAGGTCCACGCCCTGCCGCGCTACGCCGAGTGCAAGGCCGTGCTCCTCGACGACGAGACGTTCATCTCCGGCGGGGGCGTCGCCCTCAACCCCCTCGCCAACCGCGTGGGACGGGGCACCACCCTCTTCAGCGACGGCGAGGACCACGCCCGACGCCGCCGCCAGGTGGCCCACCGGCTCACTCCCAAGGCCCTGCGCGCGATGGCGGCCGCCGTGGAGGAGCAGGCCGCCGAGGTCGTCGAGGCCGCTGTCGCCGGCCGGAACGTCGACGGAGTGGAACTCGCCACGGCCCTGCCCATGTCCGTCGTCCCCGACTTCATCGGCTGGCCCCAGGATGGTCGCGAACACCTGCTGCGCTGGGCCGGCGCCGCCTTCGACGGACTGGGCCCCGCCAACCGCCAGGCCGTGCGCAGCCTTCCCTCGTCCCTCGGCATGATGCGCTACGCCCGCCGCGTCGTCCGCGACCGGTCCGTACTGGACGGCAGCATGGGCCACGACCTGCAGTGCGCGGCCGACGAGGGCAGGGTCATGCCCGACGAGTGCGCCAAGCTGATGATCGACTACCTGGCGCCCTCCCTGGACACCACGATCAGCGCCATCTCCAGCGCCCTGCACCTGTTCGCCACCCACCCCGAACAGTGGCGCCTGCTGAAGGCGGACCCGAGCCTGATCCCGAACGCGGTCAACGAGGTCGTCCGCTACGAGTCCCCGATCCGGGCCTTCTCCCGTACCGTCGCCCGCGACACGGAACTCGCGGGTACCACTCTCCCCGCGGGCTCCCGGGTGCTGGTCGTCTACGGTTCCGCCAACCGCGACCCGCTGGAGTGGGACGACCCGGACACCTTCGACATCCGCCGCGACGCCAGCCGCCAACTCGGCTTCGGACAGGGCACCCACGGCTGCGCCGGACAAGGGCTGGCCCGCATGGAGACCTCCGCGATGCTTCGCGCCCTGGTCGCCCGCGTCGACCGGATCGAGTCGACCGGCACGCCCGAGTGGGCTCTGAACAACCTCATCCACCGCTACGAGCGCCTCCCGCTCGCCCTCATCCCCGCCTAGACGGCTGCCGCTTGCTCCGGTCAGAACCCCTTGCTGAAGGACAACATCATGCAGATCTCCGTCGACCACGCCCGCTGCGAAGGCCACGGCCTGTGCGCGGACCAGGCACCCGAAGTGTTCAGCCTGGACGACGACGCCGAACTCACCTACCACTTCGATGGTGCCGACGTGCCCGACGAGCACCGGTCCGCGGCCCGGGTGGCCGTCAACGTGTGTCCCGTCGCCGCACTGCGGGTGCTGCCGTGACGCCGCGCTCGGTGCTCATCGTCGGCGAGTCGCTCGCCGGGACGACCGCCGCACGAGAGCTGCGGGCCCTGGGTCACACCGGCCCGGTCACGATCATCGGCGCCGAACCACACGGCGCCTACTCGCGCCCACCGCTGTCCAAAGCCGTCCTCAGGGACCCCGGCGCCGATGACGCCCTGTTCCAGGATCTCGACGGGCTCGACATCCACATCGTCCGCTCGGCCGCCACCGCGGCCGACACGAGCCGCCGTACCGTCACCACCACGGACGGGCGAGAGTTCCGCTACGACGCACTGATCATCGCCACCGGCGCCGAGGCCCGCCGGCTCGCCGCGCCCGGCCGACGCGGCGAACTCGTCCTGCGCACGCTGGACGACGCCCGTCTGCTGCGCAGCCGCCTGGAGACCGCGGCCTCCGCCATCGTCGTCGGCGCGGGATTTCTGGGCATGGAGGTGGCCGGCGCGTGTGCCGCCCGTGGCGTTCCGGTGACCGTCGTGGATGTCCACCGGCCGCTGGAGCGGATCCTCGGCGGCTACCTGTCCGCCGCGCTCACCGCACGCGCCGAGGCATACGGCATCAGCTGCGTGCAGACGTTCGGCTTCGCCGTGCCGACGGGCGACCCTGTGCGCGGCGTGATGCTGCCCGGCGGCACCGAGCTCACCGCGGACCTCGTGGTGACCTGCGCGGGGGAGACGCCCTGCACGGACTGGCTGGCGGGCACGGGCCTGGCCGGACAACTGGGCGTAGGCATCGACGAGACCTGCGCCACCGCGGTGCCGGGCGTGTTCGCCGCCGGCGACGTCACCCATCTCCGCGCCGACGACATCGGGCCGGACCGGCGTGCCCCGTTCTGGTCCAACGCCGTCGCCCAGGGCAAGGTCGCCGCCGCCTCCGCCCTCGGCCTTGCGCCCACGGGAACGCCGTACGACGACTACTTCTGGACCGAGGTCGCGGGCCTCGCCCTCAAGGTCGTCGGACCTCTCCCGCTCACCGGTGAACCCACCACTGTGGAGGGCAGTGTGGAGAACGGACGCGCACTGCTCACCTGGAAACGCCCCGACGGCCCTTCGACCGTTGTCGCCTACGGCATGCGCAAGCCGATCAAGGCACTCCGAGCCCTGGCCGAGGCCGGCGAGCACTCCGCCTCCCGCTGACCTTCCTGCACGGCGTGCCCGGCTGCGGGTGTCAGCCTCCGACGGCGACCAGCCGGTCACTGATCTCCTGTGCCGTCTCCCGGACCTTGCGGGCAAGCTCCGCCTCGGCCTCGGGGAACACACGGGAGGCCAGGGCCGCGATGCTCACCGCCGCCACCACCTGCTTCTGCTCGTCCCGGACGGGCGCGGCGATGCCCATCACGTCGGGGTCGAGCTCGCCGCGGGTGACCGAGTAGCCGGCGCGCCGGATGTGGGCCAGCCGCTTCATGAGGGTGTCGACATCCGTGAGGGTGGCGGGAGTGAAACGGTGCAGGTCCGTGGATTGCAGTAGCCGCCGGGCCTCTTCCTCGGGCAGCCAGGCCAGCAGGACGAGTGCTGACGCGCCGGCATTGAGGGGGAGCGTGCTGCCCCGCTCGTAGGAGATGCGCACGGCACGCGTTCCGGCTTCCGCCAGGTCGACGCAGACGACCAGCTCGCCGGTCCGCCGGGTGAGCAGGATCGTCTCGTTCACGTCCTCGGCCAGCGCCGTCATCGCCGGAAGGGCGAATTCCGACAGGCCGTAGCTACGTCGTGCCAGGCGGGCGATCTCCATGACACGCAGCCCCAGACGGAAGCCTCCGCCCGGCGCCTCCTCCAGGAAGCGGCTGCTCGCGAGGGACTGCAGGTACCGGTAGGCGGTCGAGCGGGCCACGCCGAGTCGCTCGGCGACCGCGGTGCCGGAAATGACGAGCTGGGTGTCGGTGAACATGAGCAGGATGTCCAGGGCTCGGTCGGCCGTGGAGTTGCGCTCGCGATAGCTGGGGGACCCTGTTCCTGACATGCGGGACACTTTAGCGCGTGGGGGGCCATCAGGGGCACCGGGCGTCACAACTTGTCCTTGACCACCGTGTTGCGCAGTTCTCCGATCCCTTCGACGACCGTGAGGAGTTCCTGTCCCGGCCGGAGGAAGACCTTGGGGTCGCGGCCGGCACCGACACCTCCGGGGGTGCCCGTGGCGATCAGGTCACCGGGCAACAGCGTGATGATGGTGCTGACGTACGCGATGATCGTGGCGACGTCGAAGAGCAGGTCCGCCGTGTTCGACTTCTGCATGGTGTGGCCGTCCACCTGGCAGCTGATCGTCAACCCGGAGGCGCCGCGCGGCAGTTCGTCCGGTGTGACGAGTGAGGGCCCGACCGGAGTGGTGGCCTCGAAGGTCTTGCCGGACAGGAACTCGCGGGTGCGATGCTGCCAGTCCCGGACGGTGACGTCGTTGACGACGGTGTACCCGGCGACGTGCGCCAGCGCCCTGTCCGCGCTCACATGACGTGCGCGGTGGGCGATCACGACCCCGAGCTCCGCCTCCCAGTCCAGGTCATCGCTGACCGGAGGCATGTGCACGTCGTCGTGCGCGCCGACGAGGGAGCCGTCGTACTTGGCGAAGAGGGTCGGGTGGGCCGGGGTCGCGCGGCCCATCTCCTTGATGTGCGTGGCGTAGTTGAGGCCCAGGCACACGATCTTGTTCGGGTGGGGGACGACCGGGGCCAGGGAGGCGGTCCCGAGCGGCAAGCGGTCACCGCCCTCGGCGGCCGCCCGCTCCGGCCAGTCGTCGCCGCTCGACAGCAGTGCCCCGACGTCGGAATAGGGCAGCAGAACGAGCTCGTCCCCTTCCTGGCGGGCGGCGGCCGTGCCACGGCCGTCTTGCAGGCGGACGGTGCTGAGCCTCATCGGGGCCCTCCTTGGATCTCGGGGATGCTCTGGGTGCCGGGGACGCTGACGGCGGGTGTGGTGTGGTCGGTCCCAGGTCTGGTGTCCTCGGGGTCGGCCTTCGCCGGGCTCCGCGTCCCCGGAGGAAAGACGCCGCGGCTCGGCCGGGGTGCGAACCGGTAGAGGCTGTGGGAGACGCGGTCGCTCTGGTCGGGCCAGAACACGGCGGCGATCAGCCGGTCCGGGCGGACGAGTACGAAGCGACCGGTGTGCCTGCCGAACAGGGGCTGGAGCCGGCCGTCGGCGTCGGCGACGCCGGTGCGCCCCGGGCGGACGCGGGGGGAGCGGTCGTCGAGGACGACGTCCACGCGAGTGCCCGCGGGAAGGCCGGCACGTGCGGCGGCGTCCCAGTCGGCGTCGGTGAGGCCGACGCCCAGCAGGCTCCAGCCCCGGCCGAGCACGTCGTCGAGCCGGGTGACCTGGAACTGCGGGCCGTGCAGGACGCGTGGCTGCGGAAGGGCTGTGCCCACCGGTGACTCGGCCTCGCCGTCCAGCGGGACGATCGCGCCCGAACGTACGCGGGTGTTCGGCCGGAAGCGCATCTCGGTGAGGTACCGGCGCCCGTGCGGTGTGCGCATGGCGAGACGTACCAACAGGTCACGCAGGTGCGCCCGGCGGCGACTGGTGGTCATCACGATGCGGCCGAGCCGGACCGAGAGGTCGATCACGGCCTGGGCGTGCGGGCGGCGCTCGTCGTCGTACGTGTCGAGCAGTGTGTCTCCGCACCGCCCGGCCAGGACGTCAGCGATCTTCCAGCAGAGGTTGGCCGCGTCCCGCACGCCGGAGTTGAGGCCCTGTCCGGCGAAGGGCGGCATCATGTGTGCGGCGTCGCCCAGGAGGAAGCAGCGCCCGTCGCGCAACCGGTCGGCCAGCAAGGCGTTGAACGTGTACGCCACGGCGCGCTCGACCTGGTCCGGGGTGATCTCGCGGTGCGGCCGCAGCAGTTCGCGCACCAGCTCGAACGGTGGGGAGTGGCCGGGTCTGCCCTCCCCGGGCCGCAACAGGAACTCGTAGCGGCACCGTCCGTCGCGGCCCGGCACGATCACCGTGGGGCGGCGCGGGTCCCCGTGGTGCATGCCGTAGCGCTGGTCGTGGGGGTCCCCCGACGTGTCGGCGACCAGCCACACATCGGGAAAGCTGGACCCCCGCATGGGTATGGACAGAAGCTCTCGGACGGTGCTGCGTCCGCCGTCGCAGCCGAGGACGTACGAGACGTCGAGGTGCCGGACCGGTTCCTGGCCCGCGCTCGGTCCGATGCCGACCCGTACCCCGTCGGTGCGCTGTTCCAGCGAGAACAGCCGTGTGTCGAAGCGGGTTTCGACCGAGGGATGGCGGCGCAGTTCCTCGACGAGCACCCGTTCCAGGTCGGGCTGGGCGAAGGAGCTCTTGAACGGGTGCCCGAAGCGTTGCTCGCCGAGGCCGCGGGCGTGCACGAGGGGCCGGCCGCCGACGCCGAAGAACTTCGTTCCCGTGCCGGGCATGATGATCGGGTAGACCGCCCCGCCGACGCCTGCCGACTGCAGGGTGCGCAGCGACTCGTCGTCCAGGCTGATCGCCTTGGCGTCGTCGCTGGTCGTCGGATTGCGCTCGACCAGCAGGACGCGTACGCCGAGTGAGCCGAGCAGATGGGCGGCCGTGAGCCCCGTGGGCCCGGCGCCGACCACGAGTACGTCGGCCTCCACCGGGGCGGTGGAGCCGGACCGGTGCCGGGCTTCCTGAGGTGGTGTCAGTGGCTCGCTCATGGGCGGGGCTCCATCGGTCGGCGGCGAGGGCGGGGCACGTCGGGCTAGTGGACCGGCTGGTAGGCGGGGCCGCCGTCGGTCAGCAGCCGCTCGGCCTCGGCGAATACGTCGGCGGGGCTCTGATCGAGGTTGAGGGTCTTGCGGAACGGCTGCCGCACGTCGCGGTCCACCCGCAGGTACACCTCGTTGCGGTTGCCCTCGGGGTCGAAGAAGTAGATGCCGATGGCGTTGCCGTGGGTGACTTCCTGCTGCACCTCGATGCCTTCGTCGCGGAACCGGTGGTGGAAGGCGATGACCGACTCCAGTGAGTCCACGCGCCACGACACCTGATGCGTGAGCTTCGCCCCCTCCGGGGCGGTGCGGCCCCGCTGGAGGACGAACTCGTGGTGCTCCTCCTCGGGACGCGAGGAGAGAAAGACGATGCCTCGTTCCTCGTCCTCGTCGGTCACTGTCAGGCCGAGAACCCGCGTGTAGAAGTCGCGCATGGTGTCGAGGTCGTTCACCCAGAAGCCGGTGTGACCGAGGCCGGTGATCGCCATTTTGTGTCCCCTTTTTCAGGAGTAGAGTTTCGTTTTACAGGACAATAGGCAGGCGGTGGTGGAGGCGTCAACCGTCGGCAGTGAGGGGACGGGCTCGGTTTCGGGACTGCGGCATGTCCGTCAGGCGACCGCGCCCGTGACGCACGTCGCTCACGTACCGCGATTGCGGTAGTGGCCAATGCCACGTTCAGGCGACGAACGAGGGCCGTACCGGTGCCTACGCTGCAACCATGACAACCAAGGGCCGATGGGGCCGGGTGACGTGCGCCCGAAGACCGGGGCGTGCCCGACTGCGCGAGTCCGGCCTCGTCGGCTGCGTGATCGCCATGTCCGCACTGTCCGCGTTCTTCGATCCGGTGGCAGGGGTCCTTCAACGGCCGGGTGCTCTGGGTATCACCTTCGCGCTCGCGTACGGCGCGACCCTGCTGGCCCGGCGACATGCGCCGATGACGACAGTCGCCGTCCTGTCGGCGCTGGCCTTCGTCCATCAGGCGTGGGGCGGTACGCCCACGCCCGCACTGCCCGCCCTCATGGTCGGCCTCCACGGTCTGGCGCTGCATCAGGGACGGCGACCGGCGTTGATCGCCGCCGCTCTCGTCGCCACCGGCACGGTCGCGGCCGCGATGCTCTTTCAGACGGGGCCGGTGCTGGGACCGCAGCGGGTGGGCGCCGTGGCCTGGATCGGGCTGGCCACCGCGGTCGGCGACGCGGTCCGCAACCGCCGCGCCTACGTCCGGGCGCTGGAGGAGCGGGCGGAGCGCGCCGAACGGACCCGCGAGGAAGAGGCCGCCCGCCGGGTGGCAGCCGAACGGATGCGCATCGCGCGCGAGTTGCATGACGTCGTCGCCCACGAACTGACCCTGATCAACGCGCAGGCCGGGATCGGCGTCCACGTGGGACGGAACGACCCGGTCCAGATGGCTGACCTGCTCACCGCCATCCGGGACGGGTCGAGGGGCGCACTCGGCGAGCTGCGCGCCATCGTGGGGCTCCTCGCGCAGCCGGAGGAGGCAGCGGCACCATTGGAGCCCGCTCCCGGGCTGGGCCGGCTCGAGGACCTGGTGCTGTCGTTCGAGCGGGCAGGCCTGATGGTGGAGGTCGTCCGGCAGGGCGCGGGGTGCTTCATCCCCTCGGCCGTGGACGCGACGGGTTACCGGATCATCCAGGAGGCACTGACCAACGTGCGCAAGCACTCCGGGGTGGACACCGCACGGGTCGCAATCGACGTCGGCCATGACGCGCTGTCCATCACGGTCGACAACGAAGGCCCCGCAGGATGGCGCCCGCCGAACGGGGGCGGCACAGGGCGCGGCCTGATCGGGATCCGGGAGCGGGTGGCGGCCGTCGGTGGCACTGCCGAGATCGCGATACGACCACAGGGCGGTTTCTCCGTGGCGGCCCGTCTGCCGCTGAGCCGGACCGGCAGTCCGCAACCCGCGGGGAAGGGCAACGACCTCTCATGACTCTTCGCGTCCTGCTCGCCGACGACCAGGCACTGTTGCGTGGCATGCTGCGGCGACTCCTCGACAACTCGCCCGGCATGGAGGTGGTGGGTGAGGCCGCGGACGGCACGGAAGCCGTGGCCCTGGCGCGTGCGCACCACCCCGACGTGGTCCTGATGGACATCAGGATGCCCGGCACGGACGGCATCGAGGCGACCCGGACGATCACCGCGGACCCGGACCTCGCCGGGGTGAAGGTGCTGATCCTCACGACGTTCGAGATCGACGAGTACGTCGCCGAGGCGATCGGCTCCGGAGCCCGCGGATTCGTCGGCAAGGGTGCCGACCCGGAGGAGCTCCTGGCCGCCATCGAGACGGTCGGCGCGGGTCGGCCCCTGTTGTCCGCGGCGGCCACGGCCGCTCTCATGGCCCGCTTCCGGGTGAGTTCGACCCGGACGTGGGACAAGGAGACGCGGTTGCTGGAGGAACTGACACCGCGGGAGAAGGAAGTACTGACGCTGCTGGCGACCGGGCTCACCAACGACAACATCTCCGAGCGGCTGCGGCTCAGCCGGCACACCGTCAAGACGCACCTCAACCGCACCATGACCAAGCTCGGCGTCAGCGAGCGAGCCCAGCTCGTGACCATCGCCTACGAGAGCGGTCTGGTACGGCCCGGCGAGACACAGTGAGCCTCCGCGAACGCGGTACGCCATCCGCCGGATAACGCATGCGTGGTACGCGGAAACCACCGCGGCCGGGCGATGACGGATGACGGGAGAGGCGGACAGGGTGGGGGACACGCCGTCCCGGGACCGCATGACCCGGGGCGGCCTCCTTTTCCTCCGTCCCACCGCAGAAGTGAGACCCTCCAGATGTCCTGGTTGTCCAGGCTGAGCCTCGCCAATCGCAAGCTGGCCGCCCTCCTCACACTGATCGTCATCGCTCTGGCGGTGTACGCAGTGCCGTCCCTGAAGCAGCAGTTGCTGCCCGACCTGTCCTTTCCCGCGATCACCGTGACCGCCACCTACCAGGGCGCGTCCCCGGACGTCGTCGAGGACCAGGTCGCCAAGCCCATCGAGGACGCGGTCAAGAGCGTCGACTCGGTGGAGTCGATGACCTCCACCTCGCGCACGGGCTCGGCGACGGTGCTGCTGCAGTTCGACTTCGGTGTCGACACCGACACGAAGGCGAGCGAGGTGCAACAGGCCCTCGACAAGGGCACCGTGAACCTCCCGGACGGCGTCGACCCCCAGGTTGTCACCGGCGGCACCGGCGACCAGCCCACCATCACCCTGGCCGCGACCTCCGACGCGGACCAGCAGCAGCTCGCCGACGACCTGTCGGACAAGGTCGAACCCGAGCTGAAGGCCGTCGACGGCGTGAACCAGGTCACCGTGTCCGGAGAGACGGACCAGGTCGTCACCGTCACGCCCGACTCCGACAAGCTTCAGGACGCGGGCCTGACCGTCTCGTCGATCAGGACCGCGCTGACCTCGAACGGCGGCACCAGCGCCGGCGGCTCCGTCGACTCCGACGGCAAGAGCCTGAGCATCGAGGTCGGTGGTTCCCTCACCTCGGTGCGGCAGGTCGAGAACCTGTGGCTGAGCGCGTCGTCCGGATCGAGTTCGAGCACGACGAGCGGCTCCGGGTCCCCCTCGGGCGCGGGTGCCTCGTCCGGGCTGGGCGCAGGTGCCACGGGAAGCACCGGCACGACGTCCACCGGCTCCGGTTCGCAGGACCCGGTTCAGCTCAAGGACGTCGCCTCGGTAAAGGTCCAGGACTCTGAGGCGACGACGCTGACGCGGACCAACGGCGAGGCCAGCCTGGGTATTTCCGTCACCATGGACCACGACGGCAGCTCGGTCTCCATCTCCGACGACGTCCGCGCCAAGATCCCGGACCTGGAGAAGTCCCTCGGCGACAACGCGCGACTCACGGTCATCTCCGACAACGGCCCGCAGGTGAGCGAGTCGGTGAACGGCCTCGTCGAGGAGGGCGCCCTCGGACTGCTCATGGCGATCCTCATCATCGTCCTGTTCCTTCGCTCGGTCCGTTCCACGCTGGTGACGGCGGTTTCCATCCCCCTGTCCCTGCTGATCGCGCTCATCGCCCTGTGGTACGAGGACTACTCGCTGAACGTCCTCACGCTGGGCGCCCTGACCATGGCCGTCGGACGGGTCGTGGACGACTCGATCGTCGTCCTGGAGAACATCAAGCGGCACCTCGGATACGGCGAGGAGAAGCGTGCCGCCATTCTCACCGGGGTGCGCGAGGTGTCGGCCGCGGTCACGTCCTCCACACTCACCACGGTCGCGGTGTTCCTGCCGATCGGCCTGGTGAGCGGCATCGTGGGCGAACTGTTCGCCCCGTTCTCCGTCACCGTCACCGTCGCGATGCTCGCCTCCCTGGTGGTGTCGCTGACCATCGTGCCCGTCCTGGCGTACTGGTTCCTGAAGCCGCCGAAGGAGGCCGTGGGCAAGGACCCGCAGCAGTTCCGCGTGCTCGTGGAGGAAGAGGAGCGCAACGGCCGTCTGCAGCGCGTGTACGTGCCTGTCATCGAGTGGGCCACGCGGCGCCGCAAGACCGTCCTGGGCCTCGCCGCCGTACTGCTCGTGTTGACCTTCAGCATGGTCTCCGGGCTGAAGACCAGCTTCCTCGGCGATTCCGGGTCGGATTCCCTCAGCGTCACCCAGACCATGCCGGCCGGGACCAGCCTGAACGGGACCGACACGGCGGCGAAGAAGGTGGAGGAGGTGCTGTCCGCTGTGGACGGCGTCGACTCGTACCAGGTCACGATCGGCTCGTCGGGCGGCTTCATCGCGACGAGTTCCGTGTCGGACAGCGCCAACTACAGCATCGCCCTGACGGACGGCGCCGACTCCTCCGCGGTGGAGGACACGCTGCGCGACAAGTTCGACAAGCTCAACGGCGCGGGCGACCTGACGTTCAGCTCCAACACCGGCTTCGGCACGAGCAGCGATGTCGAGGTCACGCTCAAGGGCGACGACACGGCGGCGCTGAGTACGGCCACTGACAGCGTCGAGAAGGAACTGAAGAAGGTCGACGAGGTCACCGCGGTCACGAGCGACCTCTCCCAGGAAGCGCCTCAGATCACCGTACGGGCCAAGGGCGAGGCGGCGGCCGAGCACGGGCTGACCGAGACAGGCATCGCTTCCTCGGTCGCCGAGGCCGTCCAGGGCTCCACGGTCACCCGGATCACCGTCGACGGCACGCAGCGCGATGTGGTGATCAGGACAACCTCCGACGCCCCGAACTCCGTCAGCGAACTGCGCGCGTTGAAGATCTCCACGTCTTCCGGTGACGTTCGGCTCGACAGTGTCGCGACCGTGACGCAGACCGAGGAACCCGTCGAGCGGTCACGAGTCGACGGCACCGAGTCCGTCACCGTCTCGGTGACCCCGGTGGGCGACAACACGGGCGCCGCGAGCACGGCGGTCGAGAACGCGGTGAAGAAGGCGGACCTGCCGTCGGGCGTCTCCTACGAGATGGGCGGTGTCACCTCCAGCCAGAACGACGCGTTCGGTCAGCTCGCCCTGGCCATCGTGGCGGCGATCGCCATCGTGTTCCTGGTGCTGGTCGCGGTGTTCCGCAGCATCCGCCAGACCCTGATCCTGCTGGTGTCGATTCCCTTCGCCGCCACGGGTGCCATCGCCCTGCTGCGCGTCACCGACACCCCGCTGGGCGTCGCGGCCCTGATCGGCCTGCTCATGCTCATCGGCATCGTGGTGACCAACGCCATCGTGCTGATGGACCTGATCAACCAGTACCGGGCCCGGGGCATGAGCGTCCCGGAGGCGGTCCGAGAGGGCGGCAGTCGCAGGCTGCGGCCCATCCTGATGACGGCGCTCGCCACCATATTCGCGCTGGCTCCGATGGCACTCGGCATCACCGGTTCGGGCGGCTTCATCTCCCAGCCCCTCGCCGTGGTCGTCATCGGCGGACTGCTCAGCTCCACCGTGCTGACGCTCGTTCTGATCCCGACTCTCTACACGATGGTCGAGACCCGGCGCGAGCGCCGTGCCGGCCGCAAGACCGAACGGAAGCACGCGGCGACTGCCGAGACCGAGGAGACGGTGCTCCAGCCGCAGGCGTGACGGAGGGGCCTGACACAGCTTCGGGTTCTAAATCCGTAGGTATAGGAAGGTGCGATCGGCCGCATGCCACCGGGGGGCATGCGGCCGACGCGTGCGCCAGGGCCTCCACGGGGCCGCCCAACACGCCCTGGGTTCTTCCCGGGTCGGACACTGCGTACGGGGTCAGACCGCGGCCGGGAGGTACAGCCAGTCCGTGTGGGTGTAGTCGTCGTCGGCGCGGCTGGTGAGGATGTTCTCGGACGGCGCAGGTCACTTGCCGCGCTCGCGCGCGGGCGGCGGCACCGGACCGCTGGAGGCCCCGCCGGTAGCGCAGCAGCAGCGGGGGAGTGGGCGGGGGCGGGCGCGCGAGTACCGCCGGGCAGCAGGCCCGGCCCGCCGCCGAACAGGACCTCCGACGTGGAGCGTTCGGCGGTCGCCGACGAGGCCGTACGTCCTTCGCCCGGTTCGAAGAACATGGCGTCCAGCGCCTCGACGAGCGGCAGGTCCAGCGCGTCGAACCAGGTCATCGGCGTGTCACCGGGGTTGTGATGCCCGTGCCAGGTCCAGCTCGGGGTGAGTATCAGGTCTCCGGCGGACATGTGCAGCGGGTCGCCGTTCACCAGGGTCCACACGCCTTCGCCGTCCAGTACGAAGCGCAGCGCGGCCGGTGTGTGGCGGTGGGCGGGGGCCCTCTCGCCGGGGCCGAGGTACTGCACGGCACCCCACAGCGTGGCGGTGGCGTAGGGGGCGCCGCCCAGGCCCGGGTTGCTCAGCGACAGCACCCGGCGGTCGCCGCCCCGGTCGACGGGTACCAGCTCGCCGGCCCGCTCGCCCAGCTCATGCAGTTCCCTGCCGCGCCAGCGGTAGGGCACGGCCTGGGCCTTCGGGGTCGGGGTGAGCAGTCCGCTCAGCTTCCACAGAGTTCTTGGTCTCCTGCGGTCCTTGCGGGAAAACGAAAGAGCGCGCAATAAAGTTCGTGGAGTGACTAATGAGCCGGGCGGTCACACGCCGCTCCCGCCCAGCGCCCTATGCCTCGCTCCTCCGTCCGAGCAGGCGGAGCAGACCGAGCAGTTCGCGGAGTTCGTCCGGCCGGAGGCCCTGCGTCAGCCTGCGCTGGACGTCCAGGACGGCGGGCATCACCTCGTACAGCACCTGGAGCCCTTCGTCCGTCAGGGTGAGCAGCTTGCGGCGAGCGTCGTACGGGTCCGCCGTGCGCCCCACCTCACCGCGGGAGATGAGGCGTTTGACGATCTCCCCCGCCGGCGCCTTGGCCAGGGCCACGCGCTCGGCGAGCGTCGTCTGGTCGATGCCCGGCTCACGGGCGAGCCGGTAGAGCACGCCGTACTGCGGAGAGGTCAGCCGTGTCCCCACGGCATCCGTCCAGTACCGGGTGTGCCGCTGCTGGGCGACCCGGATCAGGTGTCCGGGGATGTGCGCGGGGTCGGTGGGCAGGCCGATCAGCACCACGGCGGGTGCCGTGGAGGTCCAGGCGCCGGGAACGACACCGGCGATCGTCCGCATCAGGTGCAGGAACCGGCCGGTCTCGTCCGGGCTCAGGGCCGCGGTGAGCCGCAACTGCACCTGGGCGGCCCACGGGGCCACATCCAAGAACGCGGCCCTGCCCTCGCCGGTGAGCCGCAGCGCGTTGCGGCGGGCGTCGGCGGCGCGCTCGCGGGCGAGCAGGCCCGCGTGGTCCATCCGGGCCACGAGCTCCGCGACGGTGGCCTTGTCCAGGCTCAGCGCCTCACCCAAGGTGCGCTGGTCGATGCCCGGACGCATCCGCAGGCGGTGCAGTACGGCGAACTGCGGCGAAGTGTACCCGTCGGGCACGAGCTCCTGCCAGAGCCGGTCGTGGACCTGCTGGGCCGTGCGCACCAGAGCGCCCGCGGCGAAGACCGCCTCGTCCGGGATCGCGCCCGCCGGACCGCGTACCACCGCCCCACACCCTTCCGTCCCACGCTCGCCGCCTGCGACGCCCACGTCAGCGGCAGGGTAGCGGGCCGACCACGGGGAGAGCCGGGTGGCCGAACGCCTCATGGCGCGACCGCCCGTGGTGTACGGCGTCCAGGGCCGGGCCGCATCCCGGTGCCGACCGTGACGCCGCCGTCGACGACCCTGGCGACGTACACGCACATCCGCTCGCCGTCTGCCCGCCGCCGATCGCTGAGACAGACGTCCCGATGATCGAGGACGCCGTCGCAGCGGAACACGCGCACCGAGCATGGTCCGCCCCTGCGCGTCGGCAGTCGCACCTCATCTCGTTCGTGTCATTACGACTATTGGTCGGCCGAGCCGCAAGCGTGTCAACCCTGGAAACACGTCGAAGGACGGATGGGCGCAATTCTGTACCGGCCATACAAGGCGGCCTGGACCTCGCCCCCCCGCAACGTTGAGCTGCGCCGCTTCGGCGTGGTGGCTCGGGTGGGGTGCGGACTGAGGGGAGGTGGTCAGGTGCTGCCGGCGGTCTTCTCGCCCGTCTGAACCTGTCGCGGGACGGCTGACACGTCGGTGTCGGTGTTGGTGAGAGCGAGTTCCTTCTCCGGAAGGAGGAAGGCCAGCACGAAGCCGACGGCCAACAGAGCGGCCAGGTATCCGAAGATCGGGGTCAACGCCTGCTGGTACGCGTCGATCACGGAGTCCTGGAGCCGTTCCGGCAGCGAGTGCACCAGCGACGGAGTCAGGGAGTTGGTGTCACCCAGCCCGCTGACGGAGCCGCTCGACAGCCGCGCGGAGAGTTGGTCGGTGAGTCGTTGGGCGAAGGCCGCTCCGACTACCGCCGTGCCGATCGTCGCGCCGATCTCGCGGAAGAAGTTGTTGGAGGAGGTGGCGGTGCCGACTTCACCGGTGGGGAACGCGTTCTGCACGGCCAGGACCAGGTTCTGCATGACCAGGCCGACGCCTGCGCCGAGCAGAAAGGTGTACCCGGACACCACTGCCACCGGAGTGTCGACGTCCATCGTGGAGAGCAGTACCGCGGTAAGGGTCACCAGCAGCGAACCGATGATCGGGTAGATCTTGTAGCGGCCGGTCCGGCTTATCAGAACCCCAGAAGGGATGACGGTGCCCATGAGTCCGATGACCATGGGGACGAGCAGCAGCCCGGACTCTGTTGCGGAGACGCCGTACACCATCTGCAGGTACGTGGGCAGATAGGCGACGACCACGAACATGCCTATGCCGACGACGATCAGGCTTACCAGTGTGGCGATGTTGAAGATTCGGCTGCGGAACAGCCACAGCGGGACGATCGGCTCCGCGGCGCGGCTCTGCGAGAAGAAGAACAGGACCCAGGCGGCGACGGCTCCGGCGGCCAGAGCGAGGACCACCGGGTCCGTCCAGCCGTATGCGTTGCCGCCCCAGTCCGCCACCAGCACCGTGGCGGCGACGGCGACGGCCATCAGGGTGATGCCGAGGTAGTCGATGGTGACCTTGACGCGCTTGCGCGGTGTGCGCAGCGCGAAGGTGGCCACCGCGAAGGCGGCGGCGCCCACGGGCAGATTGATCCAGAAGCACCACCGCCAGGAGACGGTGTCGGTGAAGTAGCCGCCGAGAAGCGGCCCGGCCACCGCGGAGAGGCCGAAGACCGCGCCGATCGGGGCCATGAACCGCGCCCGCTCCCGCGGTGGTACGAGCTCGGCGACGATCGCCTGGGAGGTGATCATCAGACCGCCGCCGCCCAGCCCCTGAACGGCCCGCCCGATGATCAGCATGGTCATGTTGGTCGCGGATCCGGCGATGACGGATCCGGCGAGGAAGATACCTATCCCGCTGAGGAGGAGGGCCTTGCGGCCGAGCAGATCCCCGAAACGGCCGTACACGGGCATGCCGATCGTGGCGGCCATGATGTAGGCGGTGGTGACCCACGCCATGTGGTTCAGGCCGTTCAGTTCGCCGACGACGGTCGGCAGTGCGGTGGAGACGATCGTCTGGTCGAGTGAGGCGAGCAGCATGGTCGTCATCAGGCTGGCGAACAGCAGGCCGAACCGCGGGGGCAGTGCGGAGGAGTCAGGCTGCTCCGCCTGCGCAGTGGGGGAGGGGTCGGTCATCGGATCTCCAGAGGGGTGATGTCGTGGTGGCGGCCCGGGGCGGCGAATTGACGAGGGGTCATGCCGGGCTCAGTGCCCGAGGAGGGTGCGCAGCAAGGTCATCACGCGCTCCACGTACGGCATCGGGCTGTCGTTCTCGTCCTTGGGGTCTTCGGCCACCCAGCTCTCCATGCCGGTCTTGAGGGCGGTCATCGCCAGGGCGGCGATCAGGCGCGGTGCTTCGTCCTCCGCCCGCTGCCCCGTGCGCGTCGCCACGATGCCGGCCAGGTACCGCTCGAACGCTCCGAAGCCCGCCAGCATCGCGGCCAGTACAGGCGGGTGTTCACGCGCCAGGGCGAAGGTCGCGTGAAACTCGTCTCGCCGTGGTGGCTGCTCGGCTATGTCCCGCAGGAGCAGCGCGGTCAGGTCCGCCAGAATCTCGCGGGGGTGCGCTGGGCCGAGGGCGGCGAAGGCATCGACCTCCTCGTCCGGCAACTTCGGCGGCGCCTGGACGACGGCCGCCTCCTTGGTCGAGAAGTAGTTGAAGAAGGTTCGATGAGAGACATCGGCCTCCGTGGTGATCATCTCTACGGTGACCTTGTCAAAGCCGTGTTCTCCCGCCAATCGCAGCGCGGCGGCCCGGATCTCCTGCCGCGTCTCACGGCGCCTGCGCTCACGCAGTCCTTCTTTCTTACGAGTCATGGTTCCATACTTGCACTCTGTGCATGTTTTCTCAATGTGCATCCTTTGCGGGAGATGCATCGATCGGCCATTGCGGTCGGCGCGCCTGTGCGGTGGTGGACGAGACCACCGGGACGACCTGGGCGCGTCCTTCCACGGTTAGGACCCCGAGTCTCTGGCTCCGTGCTCCATCGCCGGTCCCAGCCGGTGGCAGACGCGGCGACGAGCGCGCCTTCGATCTCCATGGCGGACACCAACCGGTGAATCGTCGAGCCTGGGAGCCCGGTGTGTTCGGCGAGCTGGGAGTGCGGGCATCGTTGCTTGACGGGTCAGGCCTCCTCCGCTTCACTTGTCCTGTAGGGCGACATGGCTGTCCGATAATTCAGGACGACTGGGTGCGCCATGGTGACTGGGGATCCTCGAGAGCGACCTCGCCGAGGCCGCCACCGGCCGGGAATCCGCGAGCTGGACGTACGCCGGCGGCCCGTCCCGCACGGTGCGGCCCGGTGACCTGGTGCAGGCCGAGATCATGTCCTGCTACGGCGGATTCGAGACCCAGGTCCAGATATCCGTCGCCATCGAGCCGGTGCCCGAGGTGCTGCACACACTCCACGCCGTCGCCCGCGACTGCTACGACGCCGGCCTTCAGGCCCTGCGCCCGGGAGCAGCCTTCCTCGACCTGGCCAACGCCATGAGCGAACCCCTCCTCAAGGCAGGCCACTACAACATGACACCCCTGGTGCACAGCCTCACCCCGGCGGCCTTCGCGGGGCACATCGCCCTGAACGCCGAGCAGATCCCAGGCCAGGACGCCCGTCGTGTCTTCCGTACCGTCGAGCCGATCAGAGACCTGGAACTCGTCCCCGGCATGGCCTTCGCCTTCGAGCCCAACGCCTGTACCGGGCAGCACCGTGTCAACATCGGCGGCACCGTCGTCGTCGGCGAGAGCGGACCGGACGAGCTCAACGTCACACCCTGCCGCATGCACATCGTGTCCTGACGGACAAGGAGCGGTTCCCATGTCGCAACTGCCCGAAATCGCCAGACCCGGCGACCCGTCGACATCCTCAGAGAGTGCGTCGGCCACCCACCCCAAGGAGGCGCGGCGGGTCGCACTGGCCTGCACGGTCGGCACCGCCATCGAGTTCTACGACTTCGGCCTGTACGGGCTGCTCACCGGCACGGACTTCGGCCCGCTGTTCTTCCCCTCCGACGACGCCGTCGCCAGTCAGCTCGGCGCGCTCGCCACCTTCGCCGTCGGCTTCCTCGCCCGTCCCTGGGCGGCGCCATCGCGGCCACTTCGGCGACCGCTTCGGCCGCAAGCGCACGCTCGTCGTCACGTTCGTCGTGATGGGCATGGCCACGACTCTGATCGGGGCGCTACCCACCACGGACACGATCGGCGTACTCGCGCCCATCGCGCTGGTGCTGCTGCGCCTGATACAGGGCATGGCTGCGGGCGCCGAGTGGGGCGGCGCCCTGCTCATGGCTGTCGAACACGCCTACTCGCCATCGACAGCGGACAGCCGACGACGAGGGGCACGCCCGCACCGGGCGGGCCCCGACCTGATCGAACATCCCGGTACGGGTCGGTCCCGGACACATCACGCCGGCCCGGACTCCGACGGGGCCGAAGTCGACGGCCAGAGAGCGGGTCAGACCGATAAGGGCATGCTGCGCCGTGGTGTACGCGGCCGAGCCGGGCACCGCGACGGTTCCGGCCAGGGACGAGAACATCGACGACCTTGACGCCTACTACTCTGCGGGCCCGGCCGGGGGGCCTCGGCCACCGCGCAGGACCCTCGGCACCTGTCATTCACTTTTCGGACACCTTTAATACCCTTGCAATTACCTCGGAATTTTCAGCGCTTTCTCACACGACGCAGATTACGTGTCCCGTGACATCAGGACCGCGACGTACGAGGAGGAGGCGCATGGTGGCGCTGTCCCAGGGGTTCCCACTGAGGAAGACGCGAGGGACGGCGGCAGTTCCCGCACCCGCCGGATCGCTTGAGAACACGGCCCAGCCGGACGAGCAGCCACTGCATGTGGCCAGCAGACTCCACGCGTTCAACCGGTTCGAGTTGAAGTACCTGGTCCCGGTCGAGGAAGCGGCCGAAATCCGGGACGAACTGGCCGAGCGGATGGACCGGGACCTCAACAGCCCGGTCGGCGGCTACGGGGTGTGGAGCCTTTACTACGACACCCCTCAGCTCCGGTTCTACTGGGAGAAGATCGAGGGCCTGAAGTTCCGGCGCAAACTCCGGATTCGTCACTACGGCAACCTCGAAGGGGTCACCGACGAGTCGCCGGTGTGCGTGGAGATCAAGCAACGGGTCAACCGGGTCACGCAGAAGCGTCGCATCACCCTCCCGTACGGCGTCGCCCGGCAGTTGTGCGACGGCCGGGAACTGATCGAACACTCGCCGAAGGAGAGCCCCTTCGTCCAGGAGGTGCTCGAACTGATCATCAGGCTGAATCTGCAGCCCACCGCGATCACCGGCTATCAGCGCGAAGCCCTGGTCGGCCGGAGTGCCGACACCGGGCTGAGGGTCACCTTCGACCGGCGGATCCGTGGCCGCGACCGGGACTTCCACTTCGGCACTCCCACCCCGGAGAACCGGTTCACCATCTCGCCGCACCTGTCGGTGATGGAGATCAAGGTCAACGAGCGCACGCCGCACTGGATCACGGACCTGGCCGCGCGCCGCAACCTCAACCTCGTCCGTGTCTCCAAGTACGTGCAGTCCATCGAGGCGTTCGGCCTGGCGCCCCGGTCGGTCTTCCACATCAACGAGGCGGGTCACCCGTCTCTCACCACTACCACGAACCCGCTGCCCGCGCAGCGGCCGGCGCAGGACGCGCCCTTGAAAGCAGGAGCACAGTGAATTTCGATCTGCAGGAACTCAGCGGGACGTTCAGTGTCATGGACGTGGTCGCCGCCATGGCGCTGTCGTTCATCCTGAGCACGTTGATCGGTTACGTGTACCGGTACACGCACCGCAACGTCTCCTACAGCCAGTCCTACGTCCAGACCCTTGTCATCGTCGGCATGATCGTCGCTCTCATCATGCTGGTGGTCGGCTCCAACCTGGCAAGGGCGTTCTCCCTGGTCGGCGCCTTGTCCGTGGTCCGCTTCCGGAACGCCGTCAAGGAGACCAGGGACGTCGGCTTCATCTTCCTGGCGATGGCGATCGGCATGGCCTGCGGTGCCCGCTTCTACACGCTGGCAGCTGTCGGCGCCGTGGTGATCTGCGCCGTCGCCCTCGTCATGTTCAAGTTCAACTGGTTCGCCCTGAACGTCCAGCGCCAGGTCGTCAAGGTCCAGGTTCCCGCCGGTGAGGACTACAGCGCGGCCATCCGTGACGTCCTGATCCGCTACACGATGGAGTTCGAGCTGGTGAGCACCGAGACGATACGCGGCGGAGCACTGAACGAGGTCTTCTACACCGTGCGGATGAAGAAGGGCACCGAACCCGGCGACCTGGTGACCGCCTTGCAGGAGCGCACCTCGGGCCAACGGGTGACCGTCCTGACCGGTTACGACACGACCGATCTGTGATGGCCGCCAGCCCCGCGTCGAAACGACGGCAGCGGCCACTGCGGGACCGTGTCCCCGTGCGGCTGAGGCACCACTGGAAGCCGGCGGGCGCCCTGTGTGCCGGACTGGCGCTCACGCTCTTCTTCTTCGGCGACGCCCGCGTCTCGCCGTATGTCACCTCCGCCTCCCGAGTGGAGGCCGACCCCATCACGGAGAACGTCGAGGGCACGGTCGACCTGTACGACACATCCGTCGCCCACTCCGTGCAACTGGAGTACGACCAGACCGACTTCGACAAGATGATGAAGGAGTTCCGCGACGACGAGACCAAGGACTACATCGAGGCCGACCTCACCATCGACGGGGTCTACCTCGAGGACGTCGGGATCCGTCTGAAGGGCAACTCCACACTGAGATCCCTGAGCGGCGACGGCCAGAGCATGCCTGGTGGCGGCCAGGCACTGCCCGACGGTGCCGAAGCCGGGCAGGGTACTCCGGTCCCGTCGCAGAGCGGCGGGACCGGGGGGCAGGCCACCGGTGGCGGCATGGGCGGAGCCGGTGGCGGCATGGGCGGGGTCATGAACTACGACCTGTCCGAGGACAAGCCGGAGGAACTGCCCTGGCTGATCAAGATCGACGAGTACGTCGAGGGCCGCGCGTACGACGGTGAGCGGGAGATCTCGCTGCGTCCGGGCAGCGACGGACAGGTGCCGGTGAACGAGGCGCTGTCACTGTCTCTGATGGACACCACCGGTGAGAAGAGCGAGCGGTACGCCTTCACATCGGTCAAGGTCAACAACCGTCCCGTCACCACACGGTTGATGGTCGAGAGCCCCGACACCGACTACGCCGAGTCCGTCGCGGACGGCAACGGCGTGCTCTACAAGGCCCGGGCCGGCGGCAGCTTCGAGTACAAGGGCGACGATCCGACCGACTACGGGGACTCCTTCAAGCAGCTCAACAAGATCGGCAGCCAGGACCTGACACCGGTCATGAAGCTCATCAAGTGGGCCGACAAGGCCTCCGACAAGGAGTTCGAGGAAGAACTCGACCAGCACGTGGACGTGGAGTCCCTCGCCACGTACGTCGCGGCGCAGAACCTGCTGCTGAACTTCGACGACATGTCGGGCCCCGGCTCGAACTACATGCTCTGGTACGACCTGGACACCAAGAAGTTCTCGGTACTGGGGTGGGACTACAACCTCACCTTCTCGGGCGACGCGACATCGGGACCGGACGACTCCTCCGACATGGGCGGCGCTTTCGGCGGCGGACAGGGCGGTGACACCACCGGCCAGGACGAGCAGGACGGCCAGGGCATGCCCTCCGGTATGCCGGAGGGCGCCATGCCCTCCGGAATGCCGACGAACATGCCCGAAGGCGGTATGCCGTCGGGCATGCCCGAGGGAATGCCCTCCGGCATGCCGGAAGGGATGCCGGGCGGTATGCAGGGCGGCGAGGATGCCCAGAACGGCCAGGGCGGGTTCGGCGGCCTCTCGGGGCATCCGCTCAAGAGCCGCTTTCTGGAGTCGGACGCCTTGGACGGCGTCTACAAGACCGCTTACAAGGAGCTGTACGAGAAGTTCTACAGCTCTGGTACGGCCCTGAAGGCGCTCGACGGCATCGCCGACCAGGCCCGTGCGGCCGGCGCGGACGCCAAGAGCGTGGACTCCACCGTCGACCAGCTGCGCACCACGATCGAAGAGCGTACGAAGGCACTGGCGAAGGACAAGGAGGTGACCGGCTGATTCGGGCGCGGTGCCCGGACGGGGAGGTCCAGTTCGGATCCCCGTCCGGGCGCTCGGTGCACTCCTGAAGTCCGTTTCATCGAAGGAACCGCTCATGCCCGCCATGCCGCCCGGCCCCTCACTCACCCGACACACCGTGCTCGTCGTCGAGGACGACCCCGGCATCCGCACCCTGGTCACCTCCGCACTGCACGCCGCCGGATACACGGTGGCCACCGCCGAGACCGGACAGGAGGCCATGTTCGAGGCGGGCCGAAGGCGACCGGACCTGATCGTGCTCGACGTGGGTCTGCCGGACACCGACGGCTTCGCGGTGACGCGCCACCTGCGCGCCGAGGGCGTCTACACGCCCGTCCTGTTCCTGACGGCCCGTACGGACATCGAGGACCGGATCATCGGACTCAGTGCCGGCGGCGACGACTATGTCACCAAGCCCTTCCACATCCAGGAGGTCCTGCTGCGAATCCGCGCCATCCTCCGGCGCAGCGAAATGTCTCCGGTGAACGAGGCCCGGCGGGCGCCCCTGCGGTACGCGGACCTGGTCCTGGACGAAGAGACGCACGAGGTGCGCCGGGCGGGGCTGCCCATACGGCTGTCGCCCACCGAGTTCCGGCTGCTGGCCTGCCTGCTGACGCAGCCGGAACGTGTCTGGGACAAGAAGGAGATCCTCTCGCGCGTCTGGCACTACGACTTCGCGGGCGACGCCCGCATCGTCGACACCTATGTGCGCAACCTGCGGCGCAAGATAGACCGGGTCCCGCCCCAGCTCATCCAGACGGTGCGAGGAGTGGGTTACTGCCTGCGGACCGGCCGCGACGAATCCGGAGCGGAAGCGCTGTGAAGCGATGGACGCGAAGGGCTCAGCTCCGCTCGCTGCGGGCACGGCTGGTCCTCGGCACCACCTTGCTCGCGACCGCGGCCGTCCTGCTCTGCCAGGCGGCGGGACTCACCGTGCTGCGTACCTGGTTGACGGATCAGACCGACGGCAGGCTCATCCGCTTCCAGTCCGTGCCGCTCTCTCCGGATGCCGTCGGCGGCGGAGCCTCCCCCGGAGGACCGGGCGGCGCGGACGTCCTTCCGTCGGACTACCGGGTGTTCTTCTACGACCCGAGCGGACGCAAGCTGTCCGCGTCACTGGGCGGAGACGACGAGGAGGGCGCGGGACCACGCCTGCCGCGGAGGGAGTCGTCGCTCGGCCTGGAGAACGGACACCCCGAGACGTTGCCGTCGACCGACGGGAGCAGCCACTGGCGCGTGATCGCCAGGGCGAGGGACGACGGCACACGCGTCGTGGTGGCGCTCCCGATGAACGCGGTGGATGGCGCGACCTCAAAGATGCTGTGGTTCAGCCTGATCATCGGAGGTGTGGTCGCGGTCGGCGTCGTTCTCTTCGGCAACGTGGTCGTACGCGTGGGCCTGCGGCCACTGGCCCGGGTCGAGCGCACCGCCCGACGTATCGCGGACGGCGAGGTGGAGCTGAGCGTTCCCGACCGTCACGTGGTCACCGAGGTGGGACATCTCAGCCGTGCGCTGAACACCATGCTCGACCGGCTGCGTGCCGCGCTGCACCGCACCGAGACGTCCGAGCAGCGGCTGCGCAGCTTCCTGGCGGACGCCGGCCACGAGCTGCGGACCCCCCTCACCACGCTGCAGGGCTTCGCCGAACTCCTCGTACAGGAACCGGAGATGACCACGGGGCAGCGGCAGGAAGCCCATCTCCTGATCGTGCGGAACGCCGAACGGATGAGCCGCCTCGTGGACAGCCTGTTCCAGCTGGCCAAGCTGAGCGACGCGCCCCTCATGCACCGGGAGCCCGTCGACCTGCTGTCCCTGGCGGCCGACAGCATCACCGCCGTCGCCGTGCGCCACCCCGGACGTACCATCGGCCTGGGCGCGCTCACGGACCAACAGGGCTCCTTCGAGGCCGAGTTGGACGTCGTCGAGACATACGGCGATCCCTATCAGCTGGCGCAGATCCTCACGAACCTGCTCGGCAACGCCTGTGCCCACACCCCGCCAGGGGTGCGGATCCAGGCGCGCGTCGGCACGCTTCGCGTTCGCCCGTGCGGGGAAGGCACGGACCGGCCCGGACGCACGAGCGTGAATCCACCGCTGCGCGTCGGCACCCGGGTCTGCGCCGTCGAGGTGACCGACGAGGGCCCCGGCCTCGACGCGGCGGACGCCCGGCGGGTCTTCGAGCGCTTCTACCGGGCGGACTCGGTGCGGGGGTCCGCTTCGGGCTCCGGGCTCGGTCTGGCGATCGCCTCCGCCATCGCCGTGGCCCACGGCGGCCGTCTGGAGCTCGACACCGGGCCCGGTGAGGGCTGCACCTTCAGGCTCCTGCTGCCGCACGAGACCGACACCGCCGCGCCTGAGCCGGCAGGGCGGGAAGACGTGCCGGATGCCCGTCCCGCTTCCGGCCGGCCGGCAGCCGCCGTCGGCCCTCGGGTGAATGCTGACGCGCCGGAGAACGAGGAGCAGGGGAAAGAGCTCGGCCACTGGTTGTCGGGCGCCGTGCCGTGGGATGCGGCGGACCCTGTGTGACGGCGAGGGGGAGGGGGAGCGGCATGCCTGGCCGGGGACGGCGAATCCCGGCCGTAGGGCTGTGATCAGGCCTAGTTATCTGACTCTCTGTCAGTTCTCGCTTTCCTCTCCCAGGCCTCCCCGCCGGGTGGGTGACAGTCGTGACCTGTTCGCGATCAGCCCCATGGAGCCGCAACCCGTGTCCCTTCTCGCCTGAGGAAGCCATGTCACCCACCCCCCACAGCACGGCTCTCACCGACGCCCCTGACCGGACCGTCACATTCCAGTGCCCCGGCGGAACCGCACGCGCCGGCTCCGGCACGGCGACCGTGGAGATCGTCGTCCCCGTCTACAACGAGGAAAGCGCCCTGCCCGGCTGCCTGCGTACCCTGCACGCCCGGCTGACCGAAGAGTTCCCGTTCCCCTGGCGCATCACGGTCGCCGACAACGCCAGTACGAACGCCACGCCGGCCGTCGCCCGCCGCATCGCGGAAGGTCTGCCCGGCGTCGACGTCGTGCACCTGGACCGCAAGGGCCGGGGCCTCGCCCTGCGCACGGTGTGGGGGCGCAGCGACGCGGACGTCGTGGCCTACATGGACGTGGACCTGTCCACCGGCCTCGACGGGCTGCTGCCGCTCGTCGCCCCGCTCGCCACCGGGCACTCGGACCTCGCGATCGGCAGTCGGCTGGCACCGGGTGCGCGCACCGTGCGTGGGCCGCGCCGCGAGGTCATATCCCGCTGCTACAACGGAATCATCCGGCTCACCCACGGCGTGCGCTTCAGCGACGCCCAGTGCGGGTTCAAGGCCGCCCGTACGGAGGTGCTGCGGCCGCTGCTGGCAGTGACTCAGGACAACGCCTGGTTCTTCGACACCGAACTGCTGCTGCTCGCCGAGCACAACGGGCTGCGCGTCCACGAGGTGCCGGTCGACTGGGTGGAGGACGTCGACACCAGGGTCGACGTGGTGAGCACGGCCACCGACGACCTCAGGGGGCTGTGGCGGATGGCGCGGCTGAAGGGGTCCGGCGCCGCCCGCGTCGAACTGCCCCGCCGCCCCGCACCGGCCGCCGAGCACCCGGACGCGGTCCTGGCGCCGCCCACGAGGCGCGGCGTGCTGTCGTGGGAGGTGGGTTGCTTCACCGCGATCGGCATCGCCTCCACCGTCGGGCAGGCGCTGCTGTACTGGCTGCTGCGCGGCTGGTGGCAGCCCGCGGTCGCCAACCTGGTGTCGCTGCTGGTCCTGACGGTGCTCAGCACCGAGGCCAACCGCCGCCTCACCTTCCGGCATGCCCGGGACCCGGCCCGCCCGGGCGCACCTGGGCGCGGGCGGCCTGTTCGTCCTCGGCTATCTGGTCACCTCCGGGACGGTGCTGTGGTTCAAGGACGCCGACCCCAGCGCCTCACCGGCAGCCGAAACCGCCGTGCTGGCCCTCGCGTCCGTCGCGGTCACCGTCGTTCGCTTCGCCGTGCTGCGGCCGGCGGTCTTCCGCAGCAAGGCCGCCGGACCCAAGCCCGCCACCACGATTTCTGACGAGAGCTGAACTCCTTCCATGAACGAGTCCAACCGGACCCTGTCCGCCGCGCCGGTGCCCGGCGGTCCCCCGGACACCCCCGCCCGCTCCCTGCCCGCCTGGGCGGCACCGGCCGCGCTCGGCGCGATCCTGCTGGTGGCGACCGTGCTGTACGGCTGGGCGCTCGGTTCGCTGGGCTGGGGCAACGGCTACTACTCCGCGGCCGTGAAGTCGATGGGCAAGAGCTGGACGTACTTCCTCTTCGGCGCCTACGACCCGGCCGGAGTCGTCACCATCGACAAGCCGCCCGCCGCGCTGTGGCCCCAGGTCATCAGCAGCAAGATCTTCGGGCTGCACGGCTGGGCGCTGATCCTCCCGCAGGTGATCGAGGGCGTGGCCGGCGTGTTCGTGCTGCACCGCACCGTGCGCCGCTGGGCGGGGGAGCAGGCCGCGCTGCTCGCCGCCCTGGTGCTCACCCTCACCCCCATCACCGTGGCCGTCAACCGGGACAACAACCCCGACATGCTGCTCGTCCTGCTGCTGGTGTCGGCGGCGTACGCGCTCACCCGCGCCCTTCAGGCGGAGGGCCGGGCGGCGACCTGGTGGCTGTGTGCGAGCGGGTCCCTGATCGGGTGCGGGTTCCTCACCAAGATGCTGGCCGCCTGGATGGTGGTCCCGTCCTTCGCCCTCGTCCGGCTCGTGGCGGGAAGCGGCGCCTGGGTCGCACGAGTGGGGCGGTTGCTGGGCGCGGGAGCCGTCCTGGTGGCGTCCTCGCTGTGGTGGGTCGCGATGGTGGCGCTGTGGCCGGGGGGCCGGCCGTACATCGGCGGCAGCGAGGACGGGTCGGCCTGGGACCTGGTGGTCGGTTACAACGGGCTGGGCCGGGTCTTCGGCTCCAGCGGAAGCTCGTCGCGGTCCGCCGGGCAGTTCGGTGGCGCGGGCGGGTCTCGGCCGCATGTTCAACACCCAGATCGGCGGCCAGATCAGCTGGCTGCTGCCGGCGTGTGCCGTGGCGCTGGCGCTCGTGGTGCTGTGCACGGTGCTGCACCGCCGCGGGCAACTGGACCGGTCCACCCTCCTGCCCGCCTCGGGGTGGCTGCTGTGGGGGACCTGGCTGATCGTGTGCGTGGCCGTGTTCTCCACGCAGAAGGGCATCTTCCACCCGTACTACACCACGCAGTTGGCCCCGGCGATCGCCGCCCTGTGCGGTGGGATGCTGGCAACCCTGAGCCGTGTCCACCGAGCCGGCGTGGCGTGGGCTCCCTGGGCCGGCGCGGCGGCCGTGGCGGTGACGGTCGGCTGGGCGATGGTTCTCATCCGCCATACGCCGGACTGGAACGGGTGGCTGATCTGGCCCGTGCTGCTGATCGGCTGTGTGGCGATCGCACTCCTGCTGGCCCGGCGCGGTGGAAACCTTCTCCTGGCCGGGGTGGCTGCCGCGGTGGTGTCGATGCTGGCGGCGCCGGGGGTGTGGGCGGCGAGCACGTCGGCCTCGGCCTCGTCCAACTTCATGGCGGGCGGCAACCCGACGGCGGGTCCCACTCAATCGGCCTTCGGAATGTCCGGTATGCCCGGCCAGGGTTCCGGCGGGGGTCAGGGCTCGTCGGGAATGCCTTCCGGGATGCCCTCGGGCATGGAGGGCTTCCCCGGCGGGAGCTCCGGCTCGGGGCAGCAGGGCGAGCAGCCGACGGGCGGGATGCCCTCCGGGATGCCGTCGGGTATGCCGTCAGGGATGCCGGGTGGTGACCAGGGCGGTCTGCCGAGCGGTGGTCAGGGCGGCATGCCGAGTGGTGTCCCCAGCGGCATGCCCAGTATGGGCGCGTCCGGTGGCTCCGGCTCCGGCTCGGACTCCGGCTCGGACTCCGGCTCGGACTCCGGCGACCAGGGAATGCCCTCCTTCCCCGGTGGATCCGGCGGGATGTCCGGCGGATTCGGCGGTTCCAGCGGCTCGACACTCACCTCCGAGCAGCGCAAGATGCTCGACTACGCCGTGAAGCACTCACCGAAGGCGCGGATCAAGCTCGCCGTGTCGGGCGGCGCCCAGTCCACCAACGCGTTCATCCTGAACAGTGACGAGACGGTGATCGGCATGGGTGGCTTCATGGGCTCCGACGACGCACCCTCGGTCGCCCAGCTCAAGAAGTGGACCAAAAACGGAGAGCTGAGGTACATCCTCGGATCGGACGACTCCAGCGGTGGAGCGATGATGATACCGGGCATGTCGCAGGGGTCTGGGGCAGCCAGTGACCGCTCCGACTGGATCTCCAAGAACTGCACCAAGGTCTCCGCGTCGGAGTACGGAGGCAGCGAGACGTCTCAGCAGAGCACGGGCAGTGCGGCGCTCTCCGGCGGCGCCTCCGTGCTCTACGACTGCGCCCCCGCCCAGTGAGCAGCGACAGAACGGACCGCACAGCACGATGACAGAGCAGCCCGCGGACAGGGCGCGGTACAGGCTCCTCGTGGTCGAGGACGAACCCAGCATCCGCACTCTGTTGGAGTCCACCCTCCGTCTCACCGGATACGAGGTGAGCGGGGCGGAGGACGGCCAGTCCGCCCTCGTCGAGATCGAACGGCGGGAACCGCACCTGGTGCTGCTCGACGTGATGCTCCCCGACCTGGACGGCTTCGGGGTCACGCAACGCCTGCGGGCGGCCGGGAACGGCGTTCCCGTGCTGTTCCTGACCGCCCGCACCGACGTCGACGACCGCATCAAGGGTCTGAGCTCCGGCGGCGACGACTACGTGACGAAGCCGTTCCACATCGAGGAGGTGCTCCTGCGCATCGAGGCCATCCTGCGCCGCACAGCCGCCCAGGGGACGGAACTGCTCGTCGCGGAGACCGTGCTGCGCTACGCCGACCTCGAGCTCGACGAGGGGGCGCATGAGGTGCACCGCGCCGGGCACTACGTTGCGCTGTCGCCGACCGAGTTCAAGCTGCTGGCCTATCTGATGGCCAATCCGGGCCGGGTGCTGAGCAGGGCCCAGATCCTCGATCATGTGTGGAGCTACGACTTCTCCGGCGACGCCCGCATCGTCGAGACGTACGTCAGATACCTGCGCAAGAAGATCGACCGCTTCGAACCGCCGCTCATCCATACCGTGCGCGGTGTCGGCTACTGCCTGCGGCTGCCGCGCGGGGCGGCGGACCAGTGAAGCCGCTGCTTCCCCGCCCGCCCGGGTCCCTGCGCCGACGCCTGATCCTGGGCGTCACCGCGCTGGCGACGGTCGCCGTCGTCGTCTCCCAGGTCTTCGGCTTCGTGGTGCTGCGCTCGTGGCTGCTGGACCGCGTCGACCAGCAGCTCGCCGACTTCCACCCTCCCTCCCCCGCCTACGTCGACGCGAGCAGAGGGGGCATTCCCGGCGGACGGCCCGGCGTCCTGCCCTCGGACTTCCGCGTCTACTTCTATGACGCCTCCGGCCGCCGGACGGACGTCTCGCTCGGTGCCGACGGCACGCCAGGGCCTCGGATCGCGGATTCGGTGGTGGAGCTCGGTATACGGGACGGTCACCCGGCGACGGTGGATGCCGTCAGCGGCGACAGCCGGTGGAGGGTGTTGCTGAGTTCCGGCCCGGACGACATGCACGCCGTCGTGGCCCTGCCGCTGGACACGGTCGACGGTGCCACTTCCAAGAGCCTCTGGCTCGATGCCGTGCTGCTCGCCATCACCGTCGCCGCCCTCCTCGCGCTGGGCCGCTGGGTCGTGCGGCTCGGCCTGCTCCCGCTGACGCGCATGGAGGACACCGCCGAGCGCATCAGCGCGGGGCAGCTCGATCTGCGACTCCCCGACACCGATCCCCGCACCGAGATCGGGCGGCTCGGCCGGGTGCTGAACTCCATGCTGGAGAGGCTGCGGCAGGCCCTGGGCGAGCGGGAGGCGTCCGAGGCGCGCATGCGGCGCTTCGTCGCCGACGCCGGCCACGAACTGCGCACCCCCCTCACCGCCATCCAGGGCTACGCACAGCTCGCACTGCGCCGAGCGCGTCTGTCGGCCGACGAGCAGGACGAGGCCCATCAGCTCATCGCACAGAACGCGGAGCGCATGGGCCTCCTCGTCGACGATCTCCAGCTCCTGGCCCTGCTGGACAGGGAACCGTCGTACGACAGCGCCCCGGTGGACCTGCTCTCCCTGGCGGCGGACGCCGTGCGGACCGCCGCCCTGCACGGGGCGAGCCATCCGGTCGACCTGGGCCCGCTGCCGGACCCGGTGGGCAGCGGCGAACTGGACGTGGTCGAAGCCACCGGGGACCCCCACCGGCTGAGACAGATCGTGGAGAACCTGCTCTCCAACGCCCGTCTGTACACCCCGTCCGGCACTCCGGTCCATGTCAGGGTGGGCGAGACCCGAGTGAATGCGGACACCTGCGGAGCGGACCGCCCGGGACGCACCAGCGCGTCACCACCCCTGCCGCACGGCACGCCTGTCGGCGTCGTCGAGGTGGCGGACGAAGGGCCAGGACTCGCCGCCCGGAACGCCGAGCACGTCTTCGAGCGCTTCTACCGTGCCGACCCCTCCCGCTCCCGTGCCCACGGCGGCAGCGGCCTGGGCCTTTCCATCGCCTCCGCGATCGCGGAGGGCCACGGCGGCCGTCTGGAACTCGACACCGCCCCGGGCAAGGGGTGCACCTTCCGTCTCGTACTCCCCGCGCGGCCCCCGGATGAACGGAACGGTGGCACGTCGTGTTGGTGACCGCCGACCTGGTGTCCGCCCGCGATCGCCCGGGCGGCGGATGTCTCGCGGCTGTGTGCCCCCGTCCACAAGCCCGTTCATCACGAGGTCGACGATCCGCTCCCCGTACTGGCCGTCGACCGGCGCACCGCCACCAGCGCGCTCGCGGCCAACAGGGCCACCGCCACGCCGAAGCCGATCCCGGCCGCCCGAAGCCCCACGACGTCGGCGGCCACCCCGACGCCCACCACGGGCACGGAGATGGCGACGTAGAGCACGATGAAGAACGTCGAGGCGACCTCCGCCCGCTGCCCGGCGGGCGCTTCGGCGTTGATCGCGGCCAGTCCCGCGCGAAAACTCACCCCTTGCCCCAGCCCGGCTGTCACGGCGGCGCCCAGCAGGAGTACCAGCGATTCGGCGGCGAGTCCCGCGATCAGCAGGGCCATGCCCGCGATCAGCAGAGCACACCCGACGGGCTGGGCCGCTCGCCCCAGGGGGCGTACGAGTGTGATCTGGCCGATGGCCGAGGCGGCGAACACCGTGCAGACCACGGCGCCCGAGAGCGCGGGATCGGACAGGTGCAGCAGCTGCCCGAGAAACGACGGTACGACCGCCGTGAACAGCCCGAGCACCGCGAAGCTCGCGAATCCGGCGATCGACGCCCGTAGGAAGGTGGCCCGCACCTGCTCGGGCACCCTCGGGCGGGTGATGCGCGCTCGCGGCCGTCCGGTGATCTCGACCGGTTGCGGCATCAGCCAGATGCCGGCCGTGACCAGGGCGAGCATGCCGAGGTGCACCTCGAACGGCAACCGCAGCGGTGCCGGGGCGAGCTGGGCGAGCAGCCCTGACAGCAGCGGTCCCGCGCCCAGGCCGCCCATGTTCGCCACCGTGCCCACCAGGGTGGCGCGTTCACCCGCGTCCCTGCCGGCCAGGTCGACCAGTGCGGCGGTCGCTGTGCCGGTGAAGATGCCGGCGGACAGGCCCGACAGGACGCGGCCGGTGATCAGCAGGGTGAGATTGTCCGCCTCCAGGAACACCAGAGCGCTGAGTGCGGCGCAGGCGAGTCCGGGCAGCAGGGTGCGCCGCCGTCCGAGGACGTCCGAACAGCACCAGTGCGGTCAGGACGCCCACCGCGTACGCGGCGAGGATCACCGTGCTCATGAGCGTCGAGAAGCCCAGGCGCTGCTGGTAGAGCACGTACAGCGGGGTGGGCAGGGTGGTGCCCAGCATCGTCCCGGCGAAGGCCGGTGCCACCAGCCGGAACGCGGTGTCCCGCGGTACGGCCGGCCGGCGAGGACGCGCGCCGACGCGTGGCTGCCCGGGTGCCGCGGGCAGCCGGCTGCGAGCGCTCACACCCCGTCCATCGCGCGGAGGAGCCGTTCGCCCGACTCCTGGAGCCGGTCCTTGACCTTGTCGAGGTCGCAGTCGAGCAGGGCGTGGTCGCGTTTGCGCCAGCGGCCGGCGACCATGACCGCTTCGATGTTCGCGATGTCGCAGTGCAGGGCGGCGGCGATCGGATGGTGGGCGGGCCACAGGTTCAGGGCACGGGTGTCGACGGCGACGAGGTCGGCCTGCATGCCCGGCTCGATGCGGCCGACCTGATCGGCCAGGCCGAGCGCCTTCGCGCCTTCGACGGTGGCCCACGCCAGAGCCTGCTTGGCGGTGAGAGACGCAGTGGTGGCGTGCGTGCCGGTGCGCTGCCGGTGGTCGGCGTGATCGAGGCCGCGCTGGTGGGCGAGGGCGACACGGGCGGCGGTGAGGACCTGGCCGGGCACGACGGTGTCGACGTCGGTGCCGAGCGACGGGGCTCCGCCGTGGCGCAGCAGGGCGCCGGTGACGGGAGTGCCGTGACCCTGGCCGAGTTCGTTCTCGGGGGTGCTGGTGAAGGTGACGCCTGCCTCGACGAGTGTCTTGACCCAGCTGTCGGGCATGTCGGAGCCGTGCACCACGTTGGTGCGGGGACCGAACAGTCCGGCCGTGCGTACGGCGTCCCAGCCGGGCGCGAGTTCCCCGCCGCTCTGGTGGAGGGACACGACGAGAGAGCGTTCGGCCGCGGCCCGGAAGTCGGCCACCGCGGTGTCGGGGGAGGAGTACTGCGGCCCCTGGACGGCCATGCCGAGGGTGAGCAGGGCATGGCCGCGGACAGGGCCGTCCAGCAGTCGGTCGATCTCGGCGAGCGGATGCGGGAGGTCCGGATCCCGGTAGGGGGTGCCATGCAGGAAGACGGCCCGGATGCCGGCCTGGAGAAGCCCTTCGACGGCCGCGTCGGCGTGCTCGGGCGTCAGGCTGTTGTGGCACCAGTCGCCGAGGGTGGTGGTGCCGCAGTCGATCTGGTTCAGCGCGCCGGCGAGATTGCTGACGTACATGTCGTCGGGCCCGTAGTGCCGGACGGCGCCCCCGTGCAGGTGGGTGAGGTACTCCATGAGCGTCCAGTCGGCGCCCACGGCACGCAGCCCGGTCTGCCAGGTGTGCAGGTGTGCGTTGACCAGACCGGGGATGATCACGCGCCCGGTGAGGTCGACAGGTTCGGCGTCGGGCGCGTCCAGGTTCTCGCCGATCAGGACGATGCGGTCGCCGTCGACGAGGATGTCGGCACGCTCGGCGTCGGGTCGGCCCGGAGCCATGGTGACGACCCGCGCGCCGCGCAGCAGTACACGGCTCATGCGACGCGCCCCGTACCGGGGGAGGCCTCCGATACGGTGTGGTTCCCCGCGGGGGGCGTCATCGCCTGGATGGCGGCGCGGGTGCTGGTGAGGAAGTCGCCGGTCGCGATGTGGCCGATGTAGCCGTCGGGGCGGACGAGCAGCAGGGTGTCCTCGGTGAGGCCGTGGACCGAGCCGAGTGTTCCCGCGGAGTCGGTGAGGACGTGGTCCGCGCGTTCGGCGGTGGAGCCGACGGCGATCCGCTTCAACTGCGCGCCGGTCGACGGCCATTCGAGCTGGTCGAGGGCCTGGGCGGCGTCGCGGCCGTGGGCCAGGACGGTGAAGTGCGGTCCGCGCATGACGTCGAACAGCCTGACGTGCTTGCCGGCGCTGCCGGTCAGCACGGCGTCCGGAGCCCGGTCGCCGACGCGCAGTGTCGTGGTGCGGTTGCTGTCGGCGGGGGCGAGGGGGCCGCCGAAGTAGGTGAGGGCGAGCTGCTGTTCGTCCTTGCCGCGCTTGAGGCTCGACGGGTCGAGCTTGGCGATGCCGTCGTACTTCTTCGTGGACAGCCCGAGCACCGCGGCCGCGATCGGCATGCGTTCGGCCTCGTAGGTGTCCAGGAGCGCGGGGTCGGCGCCGGCCAGGACCTGGGCGAGCTTCCAGCCGAGGTTGTAGGCGTCCTGGATGCCGGTGTTCAGCCCCTGGGCGCCGGCCGGGGTGTGCACGTGGGCGGCGTCCCCGGCGAGGAAGACGCGACCCTGGCCGTAGCTCTCGGCGAGGCGGATGTTGGGCCGGAACACCGACGTCCACTGGATGTCGCTCAGTGTGATGTGCTTGTTGCCGGTGGTCGAGCGGATCCGTTCGTTGAGCCGCGCCTCGTCGAGCACGGGCTCCTCGTCGGCCGCCAGCCGGATCATCCACTGGAACAGGTCGCTGTGGGGCAGGGGGCAGGCGCCGGTGAACCTGCCCCCGGGGCGGGGCCACATGTGCCAGCGGTCACGGGGCAGGCCCGTGGTGACGGCGTCCACGATGATCATCCGGTCCTGCTCGTCCGTGGACCCGGTGAAGCCGATGTCGAGCTGCTTGCGGACGGCGCTCGAACCGCCGTCGGCGCCGACGACGTAGCGGGCGGTGATCTCCTCGATGCCGTCGGGGCCCGCCACCTTGGCGGTGACGAGGTCGGTGTCCTGGGTCAGTTCGACGAGTTCCGTCGCGAACTCGACCTGGTGGCTGAGCTGTTCGAGGCGGTCGTGCAGCGCGCGGTCGGTGCTGTACTGGGGGATCAGCCATGTGTTGGGGTACGGAACGTCCGCGCTCGGCTGCCGGTTGCGCATCATCCGCCACGGCACCGCCAGCGGGCCGGCGTGGATCCCGAGCAGCGGATAGGTGCTGCCGCTCGCGAGGACCGAGTCGAGTGCTCCGAGGTCCTCCAGCACCTCCAGGCTGCGGGGCTGGATGCCCTTGGCCCGTGAGCCGTCGAAGATGTGGTCCGACTTGTTGACGATACGGATGGCGAGGCCGCGCCGGGCGAGGTCGATCGCCAGGGCGGTCCCGGTCGGGCCGGCGCCGATGATCAGGACGTCGAGGGGCTTGTGGTGGTTCATGAGCTGTGCCTTTCGGTATGGGTTGCCGCGAACGAGGCGATGTGCTCGGCGACTTCGCGGGGGCGTTCGTAGGGGGCCATGTGGCCGCAGTCGATGACGTGGCACTCCTGCGGCTTCAACAGGGAGCGCGCGGTGTCGAGAGCCTCGATGGGCGTGACGTTGTCGTCGGCGCCCCAGAGCAGCAGTGTCGGTATGCTCAGGTCGCCCGCGCGCCGGAACAGCTCGGCGCGGCCGGACAGCGGCACATGCTGGAGGGTTTCGAAGAACGCGTAGAGCGAACCTTCGTAGCGGTAGGCGTCGAGGACCATCGCGGTCAGCTCTGCCTGGCGCTGCGGATCGCGCACGTTGTGGCCCAGGTGGCTCTCCAGCAGCCGGCGGCCGAACCGCCGGGCCACGAAGCCGGTCAGCAGGTCACTGGCGAACAGCCGGTCCGTCGGCACCTTCTTGGGGATGAGCCCGGCAGGTCCCGCGATGGTCAGGGTCATCAGGGACTCCCGGTGCCGCGCGGCGTACTGCATCGCGACGAGGCCGCCGATGGAGGTGCCGACCAGATGCACCGGCTGCCTGATGCCGAGCTTGTCCTTGAGCTCGAAGAGCTGGCGGACGAAGAGCGTCTCGTCGTACGTCGTCCGCACGCGGTCGGAGTAGCCGCGCCCGTACGCGCTGCACGCCAGGGTGCGCAGCCCCCGGGCCTGGAGTTCCGCCGCCAGCGCGTCCCAGTAGAACAGCGGAACCGTGAGACTGCCGGCCAGCAGGACGACGTCGCCGTCCCCGGGTCCGGCCAGCTCGTAGTGGGTGACACCGTCGGACAGCTCGACGAAGCTGCCGCGCAGGTTCTGTCGCGAGGCCGGGTCGAGACGGCGGTCCTCACTGGTGGATACGAAGTACTTCACGGTCGGCCTCCTCGCCGCGGCCGCGTGCTGTCGGCAGGGGAGCCGAGGAAGCCGGCGACGGCGCCGCCGACCCACTGCGGCTCCTCTTCCGGCAGCAGGCGTCCGCCGTCGGGATGGACCAGCTCCTGGGCGCCGGGGATGTCCCGGGCGAAATGCTGGCCATCCAGGGCCGCGCTGCGCAGCACCAGCGTCGGCACCGCGATGCGCGGAATCTCCGCACTGCGGTCGGGCTGGTCGGTGTTGACGAAGTCGACGAAGGCCGACCGGTTTCCGGGCCGGCTCATCAGCTGGTACGACCGCTCCACCAGCTCCGCGTCGACGATCTCCGAGTGCGGGCCGACGGCCGAGCGCAGGTTCCGCTCGATCGCGCGGCGTGGCATCGCCCGGCGCAGCACGGGACGCAGCAGCGGGTTGCGGGCCAGCCGCATACCCGCCGGGAGCGAATGCTCCGGGTAACCGGTGGCATTGACGAGCACCAGGGCGTTGACCCGCTCCGGGCGGTCCAGCGCGAGGTTCCACGCGATGTTCCCGCCGAGCGAGTTGCCCACCACCGCGCAGCGGCGTACGCCCAGGGCGTCCAGGAAACGGGCGACGGTCGCCGCGTACGTCGGGACGCGGTAGTTGCGGTCGGCCCGCGGACCGGTGAGTCCCCACCCCGGCAGGTCGGGACGGATGACGTCGTAGGACTCCGAGAGCAGGGCCGCCACGCCCTCGAAGTGGTGCAGGGACGAGGCGCTGCCGTGCAGCAGCACGACTGGCGGCCCGTGCCCGGCGCGTTTGTAGTGGACCCGCAGACCATCGACGTCCGCGAAGAGCGAGTCGGATTGGGATTCAGACCAGGTCTTCATAATGGTTACAGTGTTGCCGATATTTGCCTCCTGTCAAGCGGGCGGGCCTTTCCGCAGTCGGGATCACGGGGTTGTCCGCCGGACTTACGGCGGAACGCTCAGCGCTGAGCCGCGCCGAAGGGTCCCCACTTGTTCTCGAGCAGGGAGATGAGCTCGTCGGCGGCATCACGGCATGCCTCCGTGGTGCGCCAGGCGACGTGGCCGTCCGGTCTCACCAGAACGGCTCCTCGCTCACCCACCTCGTAGAGGTCCAGGAGGTTTCGCTGATCGCCGGGGGGCGTGGCGACCAGGCCGAGTACCTGGAGGGGAAGAATGGTCGCGAACCGGCGTCCCCGTAGCGCGTGTGTCCATGCCCGGGGGTCCGGGGTGACGAGGGTGAGTCCGTTGTGCGCGAGGAGGTCGTGTACCGGGTGAGGGCTTCCCTCGTGCAGGACCATGGCGTGCGGGAGGCGGGCGCCGGGCCAGGTCGTGGGACGGTAGCTGACGACGCCCTCGCCGTCGAGCGGCTGCGGTCCCGGCTCGCGGCAGATGAGAGGACCGTCGTAGGCGTAGCCGAACTCAAGTCCGGTGGAGGCGAAGTGCTCCAGTTGCGCAGGGATGCTGGAGGCGATGTCCGTACGGAGCCGGCGCGCCCGGGAACTGTCGCCCCGCAGGGCTCGGGTACGGCGCAGCTGCAGGCGTGTCACGAGGTCCGCGGCCCTGGCCATCAGCCGTCCGGGTACCCGGGAGAGCAGGGGGTGGCTGACGGCTTCGGTGGCCGCGCGAAGAGACCGGTTGGTGATGCCGAGCGGCTTGGTCACCTCGTCGAGGCGGAAGTGGTTGGCCACGCTCTGCTCGGCGAAGCGTTCGACGACGGGCCGGCGCTCTGTCTCGTAGGTGTCGAGGAGAGTGTCGTTCGCGGAGCCGTCGAGCACCGCGGCGATCTTCCAGGCGAGGTTGTGGGCGTCCTGGACACCGCTGTTGAGGCCGAATCCGCCGGTGTGCGGGAAGCGGTGTGCGGCGTCGCCGGCGAGGAGCAGCCGGCCTTGGCGGAAGGTGTCGGCCGTGTGGGAGGTCATGGTCCAGGTACCGGTCGAACGGACCTCGACGGGGACGTCCGGTCCCAGCACCTTGGGGAGGGTGCGCTCCCAGTAGGTGCGGCTGTCGCGCGCGATCTGTTGTTCCGGATGGAGGTAGGCGGTCATGAGCACGTAGTCGCCGCCCGCGTGGGAGATCAGGACGCCGCAGAGGTTCGGTTCGTAGATCCAGGTGAGCAGGGGTGTGGCCGTGCCCTCCGGGTGGAGGTCGGGGGCGTTGAAGAAGACGCTGCCCATGTTCGCCAGCGCCCGGCCCCGCATACGGATCCCGGCGCTTTCGCGGATGGCACTGTTCGCGCCGTCAGCGGCGATGACGAATCTCGCGGTCACGTCCTTGATGTGACGGACCGTGGTGCCGCGCCGGAAGTCCACGAGGGGTTCGCGTTCCAGGGCCTTCCAGAGCACGGGCATCAGAAGGTGCTGTCCGATGTGGGAGATCAGGAACGGGCTGTGGGTGCGTACGAGCGCGAGCTGTTCGGAGTCTTCGAGGAGGTCGATCTCGCCCAGCGGTTCGTCGGCGAGCCGGCAGTTCCAGCGGATGATGTTGACGGTCTCGATCGGTGGGGCCAGCGCCGCGATCTCCTGTGCCAGCTTCGGTGACGCGTGGTGCCAGATCTCGAATGAGCGCGCGTTGACGACGTGTGCGGCGGGGTGCAGCAGGGGGTCCGTTCGCCGTTCGAGGACGGTGCTGGGGATGCCGTGGCGGGCGAGGAGGAGGGCGAGGGTGCATCCTGTCGCTCCCCCACCGACGATGACGATCGGCTCGGCCGGTTCGGCTGGTTGAGTCGGTTCGATGGACATGGCTCAGAGCGTCTTCCATGTGATCGCCCGCTTGTTGGCCCGCGGAGTGGTGCCCGGGCGGGTGCCGGCGCCGGGCTTGAGCAGGTCCGCCGGGGACGCACCGCTCCTGAGCCGTTCGAGCAGGTAGTCGGGGTCGATGTCGGTTCCGATGGAATTGGCCGCGAAGGCGGGGCTGCCGAAGTGGTCCGCGGTCGCTTGGGACGTGGGGAAGTTCTCGGTCTGGAATTCCAGGCGGATGCCGTCGGGGTCCTCGTAGTAGAGGGAGGTCGTGGGGCCGTGGTTGATCGCCCACACCGGCAGGACTCCGGCCTTCCTGAGGCGGTCGTAGGTCGACAACAGCCGCTCCAGCGACCGGAAGGTGAAGGCGAGGTGGTCGATTCCGTAGATCTTCCGGCGGAACCGGGCCAGGGGGAAGACGTGGCGAAGGAGGCCGGGGACCTTGACGAGGGCGAGGCGGTGGCTCTCCTCGTCCCAGGTGAGGAAGGCGATCTGCTTGTCCTCGTGAACGACGCGCGCGCCGAAGACGGTGCCGTACCAGGCGATCATCTCCTTGCCGCGCGCGGTCTTGACGACCCAGTGGGCCAGGAAGTCGGGAGCGAGGGCGCCCGAAGGAGATGATTCCTGGCCAGCCGCGGTGTCGGGGCTCGTGTGCCGCATGTGCTGTCCTTCCTCGGGTCCGTTCAGGGCGCGGTGATGGTGGTGTGCTGGACGCCCAGGTCGATGGACCGGTCGGCGTTGTGGATGGCGGCGGTGATGACGTCACCCGGCGCGAGATAGGGCTTTTTCAGGTTCTGGCGGATGAACAGGGCCCACAGCTTGTCCTCGGGCAGCAGGGCGGTGGCGAGCCGGCGCACCAGGGCGGGAGGTGACGTCGCCACGCACCCGTGGGGGGTGCCGGTGAGGAGGAGGTCACCGGGGCTGAGGTTGCAGAAGGTGGTCAGCTCCTTGAGGGTCTCGGCGGGGCGGTACAGCAGGTTGGTGGTGCTGTCCTGCTGGCGGAGTCCTCCGTTGACTTCGAGGCGCAGGCCGAGTTCGTCCAGGAGGGGGAACTCGTCGGGTTCCGGTACGGCGAGGAAAGGGCCGACGGGACAGAAACCGCGGTAGCTCTTGCCCTTGAGGAACTGGCCCTGGGGCAACTGAACATCGCGGGCGGAGAGATCGTTGGCGATCGTGACCCCGAAGACGTACTCGTGGAGGTTCTTGTCCGTGACCTCCTCCGGCTCAGTGACCTCCTTGCGCAGCACCAGGGCGAGTTCGATCTCGTAGTCGAGGAGGCGCACATGGCTCGGCCGGGCGACAGACGCGTGCGGGCCGGTGAGCGAGGCGTCGGTCTTGTCGAAGAAGAGGTTGAACGCGCGGGCGTCGGGGTCCATCCCGGACTCGATCGCGTGCTGACGGTAGTTGGCTCCCTGGCAGATCACCCGGCAGGGCCGCGTCACCGGGGACAGCAGTTCCACGTCGTCCAGGTGGAGGGCCACGGGTTGGCGGCTCGCGGCACGCCAGTCGTCGCTGCCGTGCCGGATGAGGTCCGCGGTGGTGCGGTAGGTGTCGCTCAGGGGCGAGAGCCCACCGTCGATGACGACACCCCACCTGTTTTCGCTGAAGGAGCGGTAGTGGGCCAGATGGGTGACCATGGACGAGCCTCCGGGGCGCTGGTGGGACTGGTGTGGGGAACGCGGGCCGGGCGCGTTGGCATGTCGGCGGCCGGTTCGGCCGGTTCGGCCGGTTCAGCCGGTTCGGCCGGTTCAGCCGGTTCAGCCGGTTCAGCCGGTTCGGCCGGTTCGGCCCGTTCGGCCCGTTCGGTCGGTTCGGTCGGTTCGGTCGGCTTCAGTCGACGAGGTCCAGGGCGGCGCACACGATCGCCGGCTCGTCGATGCCGTGGTGGCGGTACACGCTCGCCAGGTCGCCCGACTGTCCGAACCGGCTGACACCGAGGTGGGTGGCGGGAACGCCGTGCACGGTGGCGAGGAAGGCCAGGGTGTGCGGATGTCCGTCGAGCACCGTGACCAGGGGCCTGGCCGTCGAGGCGGGCAGCAGGGTGTCGAGGATCCGGTCCGGTGTGTCGCTCAGGCCGCGGCGTGCCTGTACGGCCTCGAAGAGGAGACCGGGGCTGGTGACGCACAGCACGTCCGCCGGCTGCCCCAGGGCGGTGAGACGGTCCGCGGCCGCGACGGCCTCCGGCAGGAGCGCACCCATGGCGGCGATGGTCACGACGGCGCCGCTGGTCCGGCGCAGCACGTACCCGCCGGCGACGGTGTGCCTGCGGCGCCGTTCGCGTGCCACGGGGTCGGCCGGCACGTCGGCGAGCGTCTGGTCGACCGGCCTGGTCGACAGGCGCAGGTAGGCCGAGCGGCCGTTCTTCCTGCCCAGGCGGGCCAGGGAGGCGAGCAGGACCCACTCGGTGTCCTGGGCGAAGGCCGGTTCGTAGGTGGTGCAGCCGGGCTGCTCCAGACCGATCGAGGGCGTTTTGACCGACTGGTGTGCGCCGCCCTCGGCGGCGAGGGTCACACCGGAGGGGGTTCCGACGAGGATCGACTGTCCGCCGGAGTAGATACCGAAGGACCAGGGCTCCAGGGCCCGTTCCACGAACGGGTCGTACAGGACGCCGATCGGCAGCAGTGGCCGGCCCCAGCGGCTCCACGTGGAGCCGAGCTCGCCCAGGGCGCACACGAGGTTGGTCTCGGCGATGCCGAGCTCGATGTGCTGGCCGTGGGGGCTTTCGCGCCAGTGCAGGAAGGTGTCGGGGTCGTCGGCGAACCAGTTGTGGCGTTCGGCGGCGGACCAGGCGCCGACCTTGTTGACCCAGCCGCCGAGGTTCGTGGTGGAGCTGACGTCGGGGCTCAGCGTGACCACGCGCGCTCCGGTCTCGGGGGCCGACCTGAGGAGGTCGAGCAGAGTCCGGCCGAGGGCCGCCTGGCTCGACTGGGTTCCGGAGACGGTCCGGCCGAAGTCGGTCGGCACGGGCGGCGGGTCGGCCTCGGGGACCGGGGCGCGGGCAAGGCGTGCCGACGCCTCGGCGCAGGCGACCGCCTCGGGACTGCCGGCGGGAAACCGGGCCCACTTGTCCGCGAGGTCCACGCCGAGCCGGGCGGCGAGATCGGCGACCTGGGACGCGGTCAGCAGCGAGGAGTGGTTCTGGGGGTGGCCTTCGGTGGGCAGGCCGTACCCCTTGACGGTGTAGGCGAAGATCACCGTGGGGCGGCTGTCGTCGATGGTGTCGAACGCGTCCGCGAGGGCCTTGTGGTCGTGGCCGCCCAGGTTGCGCAGAGCCCGCAGCAGATCCTCGTCGGGTACTTCGGCGAGGAGGGAGCGGATCCGGTGCGTGTCCGCGTCGGTGCCGGCGTCGGCGTCGGTGCCGGGAAGGCGCTCGCGCACGTCGCGGGCCGGCAGCCGGAGCAGCCGCTGGTACTCGGGGTTGGTCATCGCGTCGAGTCGCTCGCGCAGGGCGTGGCCACCGGGGCGGGTGAACAGGCCCTCCAGGAGGCTGCCGTACTTGACGGTGACGACCTGCCATCCGGCGGCGGCGAACATTCCCCCCAGACGGTGGGCGGCGATGTCGGGCACCACACGGTCCAGTGACTGGCGGTTCATGTCCACGATCCAGACGACCTCGCCCAGGTCCGCGACCATCGGGTCCAGGACGGCCTCCCAGCAGGCGCCTTCGTCCAGTTCGGCGTCGCCCATGAGGGAGTACTGGCGACCTGTGCCGGCTCCCCCGAAGCGGGCGTGGACATAACGCCGTGCCAGCGCGCCCCAGACCGGTGCCGTCGCCCCGATGCCGACCGAGCCGGTCGAGTAGTCGGCCGGATCGGGGTCCTTGGTACGGCTGGGGTAGCTCTGCAGGCCGCCGGACTCACGCAGCGTCGTGAGGTACCTGGCGTCGAGGTCGCCGAGAAGGTGATTGATCGCGTGCAGCACCGGTGACGCGTGCGGCTTGACCGAGACGCGGTCCTGGGGCCGGAGGTGCTGGAACCACAACGCGGTCATGACCGAGACCATCGACGCGCTCGACGCCTGGTGGCCTGCGACCTTCAGGCCCGAGGGGTCCTCGCGGACGTTGTTGGCGTGGTCGACCATCGCCGCCGAGAGCCACAGGACACGCCGCTCGACGGATTCGAGCACCTCGGCCGGAAGGCGGGTCGGGTTGTTCGTGACAGCCGGCATCAAGGGCTCCTGGCAAGGGCCGACGTCCCGCGTCAGCGGTGTCGGGGGGGCGGTACGGACCCCACCATGAAGCCCCACGTCCCCGTGGTGTCGCTTGGACTGCGGTGCAAACGCACGCGCTCCGCTTGTACTCCAGTCACCTTGCGGGCCGGGAAGCCTGTCCCGACTGCCTCAGGACGGCGTCGGGTCCGGGGAGAGGACCGCCTCGCCGAGCTCCTCGACGAGCGTCAAGGCCGCCTGGAGCTGCATACGCCGTACGCCGATCTCTCTCCCGCGCAGCTGCTCCGCCCGCTGCACCCGGTAGGCGACCGTGTTGCGTGCGACGTGCAGGCGCTCGGCCGCGCCGTTGAGGCTGCGCTCCTCGTCCAGGTAGCACTTGAGCGTGGTCCGGACCGTGGCGGTGGACTCACCGGGACCCGCCAGCCCGCCGAGCTCGCGCCGGACGAATTCGCGGGCCGGGCCGATGCGGTAGCTGAGCATGGCCACCAGGTCGAGTTCGCCGTAGTCGAAAAGCCGGCGAGCGCCGGACGGCTGCCCGTGGGACATCATGCCGACCCGGGCGGCTTCCAGCGCCTGGTGGTGGCTGTCCCGGAAACCGTCGAGCGACGGGGCCGCCAGCCCCGCGGCGATCCGCACTCCAGGGCCGGGCCGGGGTGTGCCGTTCGCGGGGAGGACCGGTGGCCGACGGACACCGGAGCCCCAGGCCCACACTCTCCGGTCGCCGACCGGCACCACCAGGGTCGACGTGCAGCCGGCCGCACGCAGCAGGTCGACCGCGGCCTCCTCCAGCCGGCCCGACCACACGGGGGTCGGATCGTCGGCCCAGGCGACGACAGCGAGATGCTGCCTGGTCAGGTCGTACCCGAGAACACGCGCGGCACGATCCAGCGGCACCGGGTCGCCGTGCAGGACGCTCTGTACGACCTCCATCCGGGCGGCGGCGGCACTGGCCAGCCATGCCTGCTGCACCTGACCGAACTCGCGGGCCATGTCGGCCGTCAGCTCGTCGACGACCGCGAGCATCAGCTCGCAGACGCGCCGCATCGCCGTGAACCGCTCGTCGACCGGCAGCAGCCGTTCACAGGCGTCCAGCACCTCGTGGACGGCGAAGGCGTGGCCCACGTGGATCGCGCGCAGCATGTGCTCCATCCCTACGCCCCGGCTCACCACCTCGGCCGTGCCCAGGAAGACCTCGGGCACGTCGGCGACAGCGAAGTCCCGCTGCTCGGACAGGGCGGCCACCAGGCCCAGGGCGACCGCCTCGCAGCCCCTGCGAAGCTCCTGCGCGATCCCGTCGAGGGCCAGTTCCGGGATCTCCTCGGTGATGTGTACGGTCATGGCCCGGCCGAGCTCCACCGCCCAGCCAGAGGGGCCCGCTCCGACGCGGGTCACGAACTCCGCCAGCCTGGGCGGCGGCAGCACCGAGTGCGCCACCGCGTCTTCGTCACGTGGGCCGAGCTCACGGAGCCATGTACCGATCACGCTCAGCGCCTCCTTCTCGCGTTCCCGGCCGGGTTGCCGGATCTGCTCCCCTCGACGCCTCGATTGTCAGCGACACGAGGATCTCGGTGAGGAGCGTCTGCCGAGGCGCCGCATGCCGCCGTCGCACTGCGCCCCGCCTGGGACGGCGGCACAAACGGCTCCCGCCCGGGCACCGTCGAGCCGCGCACCGAACTGGCGCGGCCAGATGACGGCCACTGAACCTTCCGACTCCAGTAACCCATGGTCACAGTACGAGAACTCCTCTGCCGCCCTCACCACACGAATCACACGCCCGCAAGCCGGTGAAGGCGTCCCGGCCTCACCGCCACATGTCTCATGGCGTGGCTCAAACGACGACAGGTGTGATCGCAAGATGGGCTCCACTCCCTCCAGGCGGGGTGGCCGGCACAAGGGCAAGTGGCTCATCCGCTCCGATCGCCGTGATCGCCGCGCCGTGTTCTTCCAGGAGTGAGAGGCCCCGGCGTTCTCCGACGTGACCGCCGACGCACTGCTCGCCGATTCTGGCGGTGTTCGCCGAGGCCGACGGTCCGCTGTGGGCATGGCACGTCTGCGAAGAAGCGATGGACCTGAAGATCGTGCCGAACAACGTCAACAACGTCAACAACGTCCGCACCAAGCTCAAGCGCCTGGCCCGCCGCGGCGTCCTGATCGAGACCGAGCGGGGACTGTTCGCCCGACCACGACCGTGACCCCTCGACGCAGTCCCCCGATCAGTCCGCTTGCCCCAACCGCGACGACGAACCAGACACCCGCCCTCTGGCTGCGCCGCCCGGCGAACCTGAAGTGCATCGGCATCACCACGGCTTCCGCCGCGTAGGAGCCCTGCAACTGCCCTTCCCCGACGGCTGGTTCGAGGCGGCCGTGGTGTGCCCGGCTCCCCGCCACGCAACCGATCCGCACGCGGCCCATGCTAGGCACCCCCCATATCCTCGGTACCGCCGCAACCGCCACCCCGGAGGTATCCGATGACCAGCTCAGAAGCACCGGCCCAGCCCGTCCCGCAGGCCGGCACGGCCGCAGCCCTGATGGAACGCCTGGCCGAACAGCTCGGTAGCCGGGCCTCGGTGACAGCCGTCTTCGGCGAACCCGTCACCAGCGGCGGAATCACCGTCATTCCGGTCGCCGAAGTCGCCTTCGGATTCGCCGGGGGCACGGGCCCCGAAGCCGGAGCCGCCAACACCGGCGAAGGAGGGGGCGGAGCCGGCGCCCGCCCCCGCGGCTACATCGAGATCAAAGACGGCACCGCCACCTACAAACCCCTCCGAGCCCCCTGGGTGAACGTCGCCTTACCGCTCGCCGCCCTCCTGACAGGAACCGTCGTCCCCCTGCTCGTTCGCCGCCTCGCCAAGCGCCGCCCTCGCTGAACAACTCAGGTTCTCGGTTGCCTCAACCGAAACGACGAAGTCCCCGCCGGAGCCGGACGCGCCGCGCGTGCTGCGATGAGCAGGCTGGTCAAAGGCGGTGTTCTCATCGCGGCTCCTCCGCGTGCGCGGGGGCCCGGCCGCCGTGCGCGCCGGTGATGACGGACTGGATACGCGGCAGGCGCTCGGCGAACCCGTCCGGATCCAGCGGGACCGGCCCGTCGACCAGCCACCCGGTCAGCGCCATCGCTGTGGCACCGGTGAAGAAATCCGCCACCTCGCCGGCGGCCTGTTCGTCGAGGTCGCCGAACAACTGCCGGGCGCCGGCGACGCTGTAGGGGCGGAACAGGCTGTTCACCGTTCTGATCGCGGCATACGCGCACGATCCGGTCAGCATCGCGCCGTAGAACTGTCGGTGCCGGGCGAAATGACGGGCCACCGCGAGCGTGGTACGCGCGACCTCAAGTGTAGGACATCCGATGTATAGCATCGATCCGGATGGATGACAGCCCCTCAGTAGGCGGACCCGCGTCCGAAGATCCTTCGTATATAGCCTTATTCCCGGCGGCTCTTGTCTCACCTCTAGACACGGCCGCCATTGTGATCCTGTAAATCCATCCGATGTCTTTTCTTTGGGATGACGCGGAGTACGGCACCCAGGCCGGCACTTCGCTCCTTGACGCCTTGCCATCCCTCCCCCTGACACATGGAGCCGCACCATGTCCTCAGCTCGCCTCAGCAGACGCTCTCTGATGAAGGCCGCCGCCCTTGCCGGAGGAGTGGCGGCCTTCGGGCTGCCGCAGGCCCTGTGGCCCTCCACGGCCGCGGCGTACGCCGTCCCCTCGAAGATGGACTGGTGGTACCAGGCCCGGTTCGGGATGTTCATCCACTTCGGGTCCTACTCGCACCTCGGCCAGGGCGAGTGGGCGTTCGACAGCCAGCGGTGGAGCAAGGCGGACTACCAGACGCAGGTCACCGATAGCTTCGACCCGACCGAGTTCGACGCCGCCACCATCGCCGAACTGGCCGAGAACGCCGGCATGAAGTACCTCGTGATCACCGCCAAGCACCACGAGGGCTACGCGATGTGGGACTCCGACGTCCCCGGCTTCACCGACAGCACGGGCAACAAGCAGTACAACCTGCACGACTTCAACGGCATCCGGACCGACCTGCTCATGGACCTCAAGACGGAGTGCGAGAGCCGTGGGATCAAGTTCTGCCTGTACTACTCGATTCTCGACTGGAACCACCCGTCCCAGACCGACCGCCACGAGGGCGGTCTCACGACGATGTCCTCGCAGGCCGCCCGCACCGCGTACATCGCCGACATGAAGGCGCAGCTCCAGGAACTGCTGGACCGCTACGACCCGGCCCTGCTCTGGTTCGACGGCGACTGGTTCGGCGAGCCCTCCAGCCCCACCCTGGAAGACTGGTGGCTGACATCGGACGGCGTCGGCCTCTACAACTGGCTGATCGCCCGCAAGCCCGGCCTCATCGTCAACGAACGGGTCAAGCGGGACCACGGTCTCGGCGACTACGCGGTCGCGGAGTTCGCGATACCCGGCGAGCCGATGGGCCGGCCGTGGGAGCGGTGCGCCACCATGAACGGCGCCTGGGGTTACGACGCGTCGAGGGAGAACTCCTACAGATCCGTCAAGGACATGGTCCAGGAACTCGTCACAGTGGTCTCCCGGGACGGCAACCTCCTGTTGAACATCGGCCCCAAGGGCGATGGTTCAGTCACGGCGGGAACCCAGACCGTCCTGAACGGCCTGGCCTCATGGATGTCGACGTACAGCGACAGCATTCACGGCACCAGCGGCAGCCCGTTCGCCACCGAACCGGCGTGGGGGAAGGTCACCAAGAAGAACGGCAAGCTCTTCGCCCATGTCTTCACCTGGCCCACGAACGGCCAGCTCCGGATCCCGGCGGTCGACAACACGGTCAGCCGCGTCTATCTGCTGAACAACCCCTCGGTCGCTCCCGTACACCGTCACCGACCAGATCAACGTCACCGTGCCCGCCACCGCGCCGAACGCCAACGACTCCGTGGTGTGCGTCGAGGTCCAGGGCATGCCCGTGAGGGTCTCCGCGACGGTGTTCCAGAACACCGGCTACCAAGGTGCCCGCGCCGTTCTTCCTCTGGGCAGCTACACCTCCTCCCAGCTGTCCTCCGCCGGCCTGGGCCTGCCATGACCTCCTCCCTCCTCGTACCCGACCGCTACCAGGTGACGGGCTACTCCGGCGACAACTTCACCGGCACCGCCTGGACGTTCACCTCCAACACCGCCGACCTTCGGACGACCGGAGACAACGACGCCATAGCCTCGCTGAAGGTGACGTTCGACCCGGCCACGTACTACAGCCTGACCAACGTCACGAACCATCTGATGCTGGACAGCGGCGGACAGGTCGCCAGCGGCTCGAACCTGAAGCAGTGGGAGTCGATGGAGCACGCCAATCTCCAGTGGCAGGCGATTGAACTCGGCAACGGCTACTACAGGCTCGTCAACCGAGCCAACGGCATGGTCGCCGACGGCTGGGGCTACACCAGCAACGCCGACCCGGCCCGGCAGAGGGCCTGGGACGGCAGTGAAACCCAACAGTGGCGGATCACCCACCGCGGCCAAGGCCGGTACTCGATCGCCAACCGCAGCACGGGACTGGTCCTCGACGGCGGCGGAATCGTCGCCTCAGGGGCCGTGACCAAGCAGTGGACGTGGCAGCAGAACAACAACCTGCTGTGGACGTTCAGCCCGGTCGACTGACTGGCGCCACCCCGGTGGCATGCCTGAAGTCTTCGCCGGCGGGCGCCTACGAGCCGGTAGGCGCCCGCAGCGGCACGGCCCCTGAACCCATGGAGACGGTTGCCGAACCGCCATGCCTTGGGGGCGAGGTCCCGGGCGCTCTGAAGGCGGGCGTACACCCGGGTGCTCGGTGGTGGCCGCCACGGGGAGCCGCTACGCGTCTTCGATGGCGACGATGTCCAGGACGCGCGGCCCGTGCACGCCGTCGCTGGTGGCCGAGGGGCCGGAGACGAGCGTCAGCGGCCGGTACGGTCCAGGCGGCTCAGCGCCTCGGGCACTCGGGAACGATCTGGCTCGCCCGGACCACGCAGATGTGCTGGTCCGGCAGCAGGGTCAGGGATCCGACGGTGGCTCCGCCCGCGACCCGCACGACAGGTCTCAGGCGCCGGTCCGCCCGTCGACGAGCTCACGTACGGCATCGAGGTGGCCGTTGTGGCGGGACGTCTCCTCGATGAGGTGGAGGATCACCCACCGGAGGTCGACGTGGCGGCCGTCGCTGACGGGACGCTTGGCCTTCGAGTTCAGGTCGTGGTCGGACACCAGGCGACGGTAGCGGGCGCTCTGCTCCTCGTACTCGGCGAGAAGCGCGAGGGCGAACGCCGTCGGCCAGCGCCGCAGCAGTGCCTTGACCGGGCGCCGCCGCTCCGCGAAGGCGCCCGACGAGGTCGTGGCGGACATGACGGATCTCCTGTGGTGTGAGGAACGAGGCGTACGTGGACGGGGCGCGGGGAGTGCGGTCAGGCGCCGTACTCGTCGCGGTGGCGCAGCATGACCACGAACATCAGCGGCAGCATCAGGACGTGCTCCAGGACCATCAGCGAGTCGGCGGCGATCACATCCAGCCAGAGCAGCGGGAAGAGCGCGACCGCCGGTGCGAACATCGCGCCGCACATCGCGAGGACGTCCGGCCAGGCGTGGCCGCGAAGGCGCATCCATACGGTCATGCCGACCGACATGTCGAACGCCATCTCCAGGAGGGCGAGTTCGGGATGGCCGGCCCTGGAGAACTCCACGTCCGCGAGCGTCAGCGCGATGTCCGTGACCGTGCCGAGGACCAGCATCCCGACGACCATGGCCACCACCATCTCCAGGTAGTGACGGGCGAAGCCCCACCAGCCGTGCCCGCCCTCGCCGTCGTCCTGTGTCCGCACAGTGCTGTCCTCATGTGTCCGCATGGCGCTCTCCGTAAGCTGTTGTGGGCCTGGGCCGGTTGTCTCCACGGCCTTCAGCCTGCTCGTGGAGCAGCGCCGTCAGTAGTGCCGTATCCGCATGTCCGAGCGTGGTGATGTCAGGTCTGCCGTATGACATCTGTCATGCGGGGACGGCGAGTTGGTCGTACGGCCCCCTGTCCCCGCGCCGGGCTGCTGCGACAATGGCCGTGTGAGTGACGGGCCGAGCGAGCGCGGGGCGGGGCTGAGGAGTTTCCGTCGCTTCACCTGGTGGACCGTGCTGGGGACCACCGTGTGCCTTCTGGTGGTGTTCTTCGGCGAATGGATCCTGGACACGGACGTGCCCGCCTTGGCCCGCGTCCCGACGGCCGTGGCCCTCGTGGTCGACACGGTGGCGAGCGCGGTGCTGCTCGGTGGTTGGCTGACATTGTCGGCCGCCGCCGCCGACACGCGTCCCGTACGCCCGCCCAGGGGATGGCTCGTCGCCGCCGTCGCCGCCGTCGCCGCCACGGTCGTGCTCGCGGCGCTCCCGCTGGCCCGGCGCGACTACGGGTTGTGGGCGGTCGCGCCCGCCATCACGGTGGCGATCTGCGCCACCTACCTCGCGCCGCGCCACCGGCGTTCACTGATCGTCGGCGCGGTGCTCCTCGCCCCGCTGCCGGGCGGCGCGGTCAGCCTGGCCGCCGGGGACGGGAAGCCGGCGTATGCCGCGCTCTTCCCGGCCGGGCTCGTCGCGTTCACCGTCTGGATGGTTCTCGGCCCGCTCTGGGCCTGGAACCTCGCCGGACGACTGGACCGGGCGCGACGGCTGGAAGCGGAGCTGGCGGTCAGGGACGAACGGCTGCGGTTCGCCGCCGACCTGCACGACATCCAGGGCCACCACCTCCAAGCCATCGCGCTGAAGAGCGAGTTGGCGGCCCGGCTCGTCGAGCTGGACCCGGTGCGGGCCGCCGCCGAGATGAGGGAGGTACGGCAGCTGTCTGTGGACGCCCTCCGCGACACCCGGGCCGTCGTGCGGGGTTACCGCCGTACGACCCTGGACGACGAGATCGCCAACGCCGGCCGGGTGCTCGCCGCGGCCGGCATCGACGCCCGTACGGCCCTCGAACCCGCCGCCCTCACCGCCGGGATGGCCGACTCCACCCGGCACCTGCTGGGCCTGGTCATGCGGGAGGCCACCACCAATGTGCTCCGCCACAGCCAGGCCCGGTACGCCGAGGTCGACTACCGCGTCACCGAGGGGCACGCCCATCTGCGGGTGGGCAACGACGGCGCCGACGAGCTCCCCCCACCGGGGACGGAACGGGACTGACCGTCCTCGGCGAGCGACTGCGGGCGGCCGACGGCGAGTTGACGTGGCACCGCGACGGCGACCGCTTCGTCGTCGCCGCGTCCCTGCCACTGGGCACCACGAACCCGACCCGAACCCCACAAGTCCGGTGAAGGGAGCGGCACGATGATCCGGCTCCTCATCGCAGACGACGAGGACCTCCTCCGAAGCGCCCTGGCCACCCTGCTCGCGCTGGAGGAGGACCTCACCGTGGTGGCCGAGGCCTCCACCTCCACCGACGCGGTACGGCTCGCCCGCGAACACCGCCCCGACATCGCCGTACTGGACCTGGAGATGCCGCCCACCGACGGGCTGCGCGCCGCCGAGGAGATCGGGGCCGAACTCCCCACCCGGATCGTCATGGTCACCCGGCACGCCCGCCCCGCGGTGCTGCGCCGGGCCCTCGCCGCCGGAGTACGCGGCTTCGTACCCAAGACGACTTCGGCGGCCCGGCTGGCGGAGATCATCCGCGATGTCGCCGCCGGGCGCCGCTATGTCGACCCCGAGATCGCCGCGTCCGCCCTCACCGAGGACGACTGCCCGCTCAGCGCCCGCGAACTCCAGGTCCTGCGCGCCGCCCGCACCGGCGCCTCGGTCGCCGAGATCGCCACCGAGGTGCACCTGGCCCAGGGCACCGTCCGCAACTACCTCTCCGCCGCGATGTCCAAGCTGGGCGCCCCCACCCGCCACGCGGCCGCACATCACGCCTGGCAGCAGGGCTGGATCTGATCGCGCCGGGGCTCACCCGTTTCGCCGCGGGGGTCCTGTCGAACGCCGCACGCGTTCACACTGATGAACGCTGTCCGCGTGAGTGTACATGGTCGGCCACCAGGAGCACGCCCAGCCGTGGTCCCGCGCTCACCGGTCCACTCCGTTCAGCTCGTCCCCTGCCGTGTGATCCACCGCCGAGTGGCCCAGCCCGCGCTGCGCCGCGTGCAGGTTCCGTGGCCGTACCGCGTGCGGGCTGCCGTACAGCTCCAGGCGCGTATGCGGGTCACCGGTGAAATCGGGGACGTCGATCGGGTCGAACTCCCTGACCTCGTCGATGCCGACGGTGGCGGAGTACGGTGCCAGGGCGTCGATCTTGATCAGGCCCGCCCGGGCGTTGGTGACGCGGATGTTCCAGTGGGTGAACCGGGCGCCGAACAGCGGACCGGCGCTCGCGTCGCCGCCGTGGCGGCCGTTGTTGTTCACGGTGATGTCGGTGCGGACATTGGCGAAGGGCAGACCGCGGTGGCTGTCGAAGGTGCCCATCCGCATGTCGCCCCGGGACCAGACGTTGTACGAGGACAGCCCCCTCGACGTTGATGCCGTGCAACTGGGTGTCGGAGGGCGCGCGGCTGGTGCGCTCCTCGATCGTGAAGTCCTCGAAGAGGTTGTCGTGCGACCCCTCGCGGCAGAAGTAGGGGTGGTGGGAGCCACGGCCGGTGACACGTGTCCGTCGCAGGGTGCACGCGGAGGCGGACACGAGGCCGAAGCCGTTGTCGACGTGGCGGACGGTCACGTCGTCCACCCAGCAGTCGTACGCGCACTGCAGGACGACCCCGTTGTAGCCCTTGTCCAGCAGATGCGGCTGCTGCGGAGTCTCGGTCGCCTCCAGGGTCAGTCCCTCGACCCCCGCCGCCGTCAACTCCGGTACATGCGTGGCTAGTTGGGGGCTCCACTCCGAGCGTACGTCGAGTGGGAGCGGGCGTTCGAGGGTGACCTGTCGACCCCGGACCCGGGTGATGCGCACCGGCCACTCGTAGGGGACGTACGACGTCAGTTTCGTCTTGTCGTCCCAGAGGTAGGCCTCCGGACCCGGGCCGCCGCCGCACATGTGCTCAAGGAGTGTGTGGTCCGCGTCGTCGGCGAGCCGGAGCAGGACCAGTGCGCCGGGGCGCAGCGACGTCGGGTCCGTCACCGTGACCGTCCATGAGCCCCGCCGGGCCGGAGCGACCGCCGTGAGCGGACGCCACTCGTCGCGCTTGTTGCCCGTCCAGCCCTCGAAGGGCCACGCCTTCGCCCTGATCGCGGCGACGAGCGAGGCCCAGCGGGCCTTGGGGGCCAGCCAGATCAGGCCGCCCGCCCACGACCAGCCCGACTTGTCACCGCCGTAGCGGGAGCCGTACACCCCGATCAGCTCGGTGAGGTTCTTCGTCGCGTACAGCGTCGTACGGCCGCTGCCGGCGCCCTTGAGGACCACGTTCGAGCGGTCCAGGCGGACCACGTCGTCGATCCGGAACGTGCCCGGCGGGATGGTGACCGTGCCACCGCCTGCCCGGCCGGCGGCGGCGATGGCACGGTTGATCGCGGGGGCGGAGTCGGTCCTGCCGTCCGCCACCGCGCCGAAATCGCGTACGTCGGCGACGGCGGGGCGGCGGGGGAAACGGGCCGCCCCGCCGCGGAAACCGGCTCGGCCGATGTACGGGATCTGCGGGTGTGTGAAGGGTGTGCGCCTGAACTCCCGCCAGAGAAGGGGGCGGTTGTCGGCAGCCGCGGTGCCTGTGCCCGCGGCTACGGCGATGGCGCTTCCCGGCAGAGTTCGCCTAGCCGTGCTCATGACATTTCGGCCGTCCGAGGCGGCCCTGTGCGCGTCTCTCATGCCCGTTCGCCCTTCCCATGGATTTTCATGGATGTGAACGACGTTCAGATCTGCGTTGACCCGTGAGCATGCCACGACGTTCTTGAGTGCGAAAGGGCTCGTGCGGCGGGGCTTCGTTCAGATACCTGGCAACCCCCAGTGGGGCGCGTCCTCGTTCGGGCGTGCGGGCGTGACGGTCAGGTCGGGCCGGTCTCCCCTGGCGGTGATCAGCGCCGACTCGCCCTTGCGCAGGGCGACTTGGATCGCGCCGTCGTCGGCGGCGGAGTACCGGAGGGCGTGGCCCCGCCCGTCCCGTACGTCGATCGGGCCAGGCCGAAGAGGGAACCGAACTCCGGCCGGTGGTCCTGCGCTTCGGAGTGCTGGACGTTGAAACGCACAGCCGTCGACGCGGCACCCGGCTCGGCGTAGATCCCGGAGCCGAGGAACCCGTTGCCGAGGAACGGGCCTTCGTGCCAGGTCGTCGGCATCCGCCGCCAGACCAGGTCGGCGTCGTCGAGGACGGAGCGCCAGGGGTCGACAGGGGTCGCGTCGGCCTCGGTGGCATCGGGGGTCTTGGCGGCCTCGCCCCGGTCGGCCGCTGTTGCCTGCGTGGGCAGACCCGAGGTGGTCAGTAGTACGCCACCCAAGGTGGATCCGGTGGCGAGGACGGTACGTCTGGACGGATCGGGCGCGGAGGGAGCGGGCAGGTGCCTCCAGACAGGCTCACGTGAGTCATCGGAGCTATATCGCGATGAAGCATGGAGATGGGGTGAGCGTGTCGTCAATGAGGAGGAATAGATCCGATGTGTTGGCAGTCGGAGCGGTAACCGGGTGGTGGCACCTGGGTGGTGGTCACCAGGAGGCGGCTCCCGGGAGGCGGCCACCGGCAGGCGGTCACCAGGAGGCGGGCACCGGGAGGCGGCCACCGGGAGGTGCCGGCGCACTCTCCCCGCACCCGCTCACTCTCCCCGCATCCACGCCCGGGTTCCGAACGAGGCACACGCCCGCGAGGCCACCGAGGCCGCATCGCGTAGGGCGTTTACGAACGCCTCCGGTGTCAAGTCGTCCTGAGCCGCCGCGAGATGATGGGCGAGGGCCCCGTGCAGGACGTCACCCGCGCCCAGCGTGTCCGCCACCCGTACGGCAGGCACGTCCACCGTGCCTCCACTGTCGGGGCCCGCCCACACGAGGGGTCGTCCTCCCCGGCTGACCGCCGCCCAGCCGACCCCGTGTTCCCGCAGAAACCGCAGGGCGTCCGTCGGGTTGTTCGTGCCGGGCGGGTGGAAGTCGTCCGAGCAGACGGCCACGTCGATCGACGCCAGCAGCTTCTCCGTACCGGCCTTCCAGCTGCCCCCGTCGAGCAGGGTCCGACGACCGGCGACACCTGCGGCGCGGGCGGCGGCCACGGCCAACTCCATGTGGTGGCCGTCGAATTCGACGATGGCACAGGCCGCCACCAACGCGTCGAGGTCGGCGGGCGGGGCGAGCCGGTACCCCGTCGCATTGGTCGAGGCGACGGCACGGTCCCCGCTGGACGGGGTCACCAGAACGGACGACACGGCGGGCGGCTCGACCGAGCCGGCCGCCAGGTCCGACACGGTCACGCCCAGCCGGTCCAGGTCCGCCGCGACGGCGACTCCCAGGGGATGGGAGCCGATCGCGGTGAGCAGCGTGGCCGCGCCGCCCAGGTGAGCGAAGGCCACGGCCGCGTTGGCGGCCGGACCGCCTGCGGCCACCACCTGCTCACGGGCCGTCAGTTTCGCGTCGGCACCTGGCACATGGTCGACGAGCTGGATGACATCCAGTGTGCTCAAGCCGACGAACAGCCCCACAGGGCGTCCCCGCGTCGCCGCCACCACCGGCCCCCGCGATCCCCGCACCGCCTCGGCCAACGTTCCCCACTCTCCCCTCGACCACGCGCCGTTTGTCGCTGTCGCGTCAACGTATGCTCCGACCGTGGCTGAGACCGACCTCATGCGGCTTCCCGACATGCCGCTGCACGATCCGTTCGTCGTCGCCGACGACAAGACCCGCACCTACTACCTCTATACGTCCAACGAACCCTCCGTGTCGGGCGTGGACGGCACCGGCACGATGGTCTACCGTAGCCGTGACCTGCGTGACTGGACGCGTCCCGTCGTGGTCTTCCTGACTGCCGAACAGCAAGGGATCTGGGCGACGGACGGTGCGTGGGCGCCGGAAGTGCACGCATGGGGCGACAAGTACTACCTCTTCACCACGCTGCACAACGAGGACCGGCTCCTGCCGGTGCCCTCACCCAACCAATGGGGCACACCGTTCCAGATCCCGAACTACGCGCGCGGCACCATCACCGCCGTATCCGACTCGCTGCTGGGCCCCTTCACGGTTGTCGACCCCGCACGCCCCACCCCGCCCGCGAACCTCATGACCCTCGACGGCACGCTCTACGTCGATCCGTCCGGACAACCCTGGATGGTCTACGCGCACGAGTGGCTGCAGACCATCGACGGGACCATGGAAGCGATCCGCCTGGCCCCGGACCTGTCCCGGACGGCCGGCGATCCCCTCTTCCTGTTCAAGGGCTCGGACGCGCCCTGGCTCAGCGAACAGATCCCCGCCGGCACACCGCATCAGCTCCCGCCCTACATCACCGACGGCCCACAACTGCACCGAGCCCCTGACGGCTCGCTGCTCATGCTGTGGTCGACGTACGAGAAGAACCTGATCGGCCAGGACGGCACGGTCAGCGGCGGATACGTGCAGACCTACGCCGTCTCGGAGTCCGGCGACATCACGGGACCGTGGCGACAGCGACGGCCGCTGGTCCGCGACGACAGCGGTCACGGCATGCTCTTCGCCACCTTCGACGGCCGGCTGATGATGGTCCTCCACCGCCCGTTCGAAAACGCGCGCGGCAAGCTGTACGAGATGCGGCTCCACGGCGACGAGTTGAGGGTGGCGCGGCAGTGCACCGATCTCGACGGGGGCGGATGACGAGGTATTCGGGCAGGGAATTCAGGACTTGAGGAATTCCGGCGCCCGTGTCACGAATTCCTCGTGGTACTGGAAGATCCCTCCGTGCCCGGCATCCGGGTAGAGGGGGAACCAGTTCGCTCCGGGGCAGGCGTTCGGCCAGGTCGAGGGGGTGGTGACTGGGCACCATCCGGTCGTGCTCACCGTTCACGACGAGGACCGGTTGGTGAAGGGCGGACCGGTCTGCGGGTGTCTGGCGGCCCCACCGTTTGATGGCTTTGAGCTGGGCGCGGACGGACGGCAGCGCGATGTCCTTGTCGCGGTTGTCCGTGCGCTCCTTCAGCCGTCGCAGGAAGGCGCGTCCTGCCTCCCGGCCGTCCGCGGTCCCGGTGAAGAAGAGGGAGAGCTTCGAGTCCTGGCGGTCAGGGCGCCCTTGAGCGTGGCCTGGATGGTGAGAGCCGGGACCTTGTCGATGCCGTGGCCGCCGGCGGGGCCGGTGCCGGCGAGGATGACCTTGCGGACGAGGCGCGGTTCTTCTCCGGCGATGACCTGTGCGATGAAGCCGCCCATGGACAGGCCGAGCAGATCGACCTGGTCGAAGCCGAGGGCGCGGATGAACCGCACCGCGTCGCCAGCCATCGCTTCGATCGTGCCGGCGTGGAGCCGCCCGACCCGCCCACCCCACGGTTGCCGAAGGTGATCACCCGGCGTCGCGCGGCGAGTCCGTCGACGACGCGCGGATCCCCGTTGTCCAGGTTCCCGGCCGGGTGAAGCAGGAGGATCAGCGGCACCCCATCCTCCGGACCGAGCTGCCGATGGACGAAGTCCACGCCGCCGACGGCCACGGAACGGGTCGGGGTCGGGACGTTCTGGTGCGACGATCGTGCGGGGGAGGGGGATTCCGGGGTGCGCTCATGTCCAGTCCTTCGGGGCGTTTCTGAGTGCTTGTGGTATGCGGATGCCAGGGCGTTTCCGCTGTCGGATGTCAGGGCGGAAGGCAGGGAGATGTCGACCGGACGACCGAAGGACACGCCGAGGCACGTCCCCCAACCGGCCTAGTCGGTGGATGTTGCGCATTTGACCTCGTGCGCACCTACCGCGGCTTCCTCGACCGGCGCCGGGCTGACCGACCGCAGGACGAGTACCGCGAGCCCACCGAACAGGAGTGGCACGACTTCCAAAAGCACTTCGAGCTCCGCAAGGTCTCACTGGGCACCTGCGGGCGCCCCTATGGCACCCCCTGCCAGCACGAACATGCCTGCTTCTCTGAACTTGGAGGCTGGGCGTCCCAGAACCTCTGATCTGCAGCTCTCTGTAACCGGATTGGTGATGCCAGAAATCACAGCGAGTGTTCCGGAGAGCGAGAGCCGTTCCCCTGCCGGCTCAGTACTGTGACTTCGCATGGCCGACACCGAGATTGAGATCACCGCAGACCTGGTTCGCGACCTGCTGCAGGAGCAACATCCAGACCTTGCAGGGCTGGCCATCCGGGAGGTGGCGGGCGGCTGGGGCAACCAAATGTGGCGTCTCGGGGATGAGTTGGCTGTGCGCATGCAGCGCATGGACCCCACTCCGGAGCTCCAACTGAAGGAGCGGCGGTGGCTACCGGTGCTGGCCCCGCGTTTGCCGCTCCCGGTGCCGCTCCCGGTGCGGTTCGGTGACCCGTCCGAGCGCTTTCCCAAGCACTGGACCGTGATGACGTGGGTTCCCGGCGAGCCGCTGGACCACGGCTCGATCAGCCGCGGCGCCCACGCGGCCGACACGCTGGCGGGCTTCCTCCGGGCGCTCCATGTGGAGGCGCCCGCCGAGGCGCCGCTCTCTACGGACTTCGGTGCCCACCCCAGGAACTGCACGGACGGCTTCGAGAACTTCTTCCAGGCCGTTGTCTCCGACGACATCGCTGCTGACGTCCGGGCCGTCTGGGACGACGCCGTTGCGGCCGACGCGTGGGAGGGCCCGCCGGTGTGGGTGCACGGCGACCTCCATCCCGCGAACGCCGTCGTCTCGGAAGGAACGCTCTCGGGCATCGTCGACTTCGGTGCCATGTTCGCCGGCGACCCGGCGTGGGACCTTGCCGCCGCATGGGTGCTGCTACCTGCGGGCATGGCCTCACGGTTCTTCGACATGTACGCGTATGCAGACGAGGCGGCGATCCGGCGCGCCCGTGGGCTGGCCGCGATGAAGAGCCTCTTCCTGATGCTCATGGGGCAGAACGGCGATCGGGGCCTTCCCGGCGGCAAGCCGCACTGGGGACCTGCAGGCCGGGCGGCACTTGATCGTGTTCTGAAGGGCGTTTGAGGCAACGCTTCTTTAAGAAGCCTCGGCCTCGCCGTTCGTTCACGCCGGAGTTCAAGGCCGAGATCGTCGAGCTGTGCCGACGTGGTGACCGCTCGGTCGGTCAGATCGCCAAGGACTTCGATCTGACCGAGACCGCGGTGGGGCTGTGGGTCAGCCAGGCCGAGGTCGATGCGGGCGAGCGGGACGGCCTGACCAGCAGCGAACGCGAGGAGCTGGCGGAACTGCGGCGGGAGAACCGCCGTCTGCGCGAGGATGTCGAGGTCCTCAAGCGTGCGACGGCTTTCTTCGCGAAGGAGACCCGGTGACGGTGCACCCGTTCATCGAGGCGGAGAAGCGTGCAGGTCACAGCGTGAAGCGAGTGTGTGAGCCGGCGCACGGTGCGTGGTCGATCAGGGCGCTGGCCGCGTTCTCCTGCTCCAGTATGTGCTCCTTGGTGTCGCCGCGGGCCTCGGACATGGAGACCACAGCGCTTCGACGCCCGTCATCGGTGACGCCGTTGAGGGTGATGTAGCCGCCGTCCCCGCCCTCATGGCTCCAGTAGGTTCCTCCGCATCCCAGGGGGCGTTCGACCAGGCCGAGCCCGTATCGGCCGTCCGGCCACAGCTTTTGGACCTCCGCACTCACGGGGACGGTCTGCTTCATCTTGGCCAGCTGCCGTGCCGGTAGTAGGCGGCCGTCGAGCAGCGCGCGGAAGAAGCGGTTCTCATCCCGAGTGGTCGTGACCCACGAAAGGTTCTCGTGGTCCACCGGTATCTGGTCGGTGACATCCACCCGGGAACCGGGGCCGAAGCGCTGGTAAGCCTGGGAGTGGGGCCGGGGCAGGGTGGGCGAGGTGCCCATCCACCGGGTCTGGTCGAGGCCCAGCGGGCGCAGGATGCGGTTTTTGATCTCTTGGTGAGTGGGGTGACCGGTGGCCTTCTGGATGATCATGTCGAGCAGGACGTAGCCGGTGTTGGAGTACGCCCAGCCCTTGCGGGCAGGAAGTCCTCCGGCTCATGGGCCATGGCGAGGTCGACCAGCTGCTTGGGTTCGTAGATGTTGTGGCGCTGCTGGTAGTACTCCTTCGGCGTGGTGTATCCGGGCAGGGCGTCCCGGATGCCGCTGGTGTGCTGGAGCAGGTGGCGGATGGTGATCTGGCTGCCGTCGTTGCCGTTGCCCCGCACCACTCCGGGCAGCCAGTGGTCGACCGTGTCGTCCAGGGACGGCCTGCCCTGGGCCTCCAGTTGGAGGACCACGGTGGCGACCAGCGTCTTGGACGTGCTGGCCATGCGGAAGTAGCCGCCGGAAGAGACCGGGCGGCCGCTGTTCAGGTCAGCGGTACCGTTGGTGGCGACCGACTGCCGACCGTCAGGCGCGATCACGCGGGCCTGCACACCGCTCACACCGAGGGCGTGGATCGCCTCGGTGTCCCGGCGTAACCGCTCCACAGGGGAGGGACCGGCGGGCTGAGCGATGGCGGGGACCACCTCGGCGGTGAGCAGCGTAGCGACACCGAGTGCCAGGACCAGGTGCTTTCTCAGAGTCGAAGTCATGGCTGGACGCTAGTTTCGCCCCCACCGGGGCGCGATCCGGCGCACCCCAAGATCGGAACGGGGGATAACCCCCCAGCGCGGGCACCATGAGCACGTATCTGGCAGACAAGGCCGAGAACCTCACCGTCGAGGGCCACTCCGCGCGGTTCACCTTTCGGCGGATGGGCCCGCAGGGCGGTGTCCCGCTGGTCCTGCTGAACCGCTTCCGCGGCACCGTCGACTGGTGGGACCCGGAGTTCCTGGACCACCTGGCCGCCGACCATGACGTGATCGTGTTCGACAACGTCGGCGTCGGCTACACCGACGGCGAGCCGCGCGACTCCCTCGAAGGATTCGCCGAGGGTGCCATCGAGTTCATCGAGGCACTCGCCCTCGCGCAGGTGGATCTGCTCGGCTGGTCCCTGGGTGGCATCGTGGCCCAGCGCGTGGCCCTGCGCCGACCCGAACTGGTGCGCAAGCTCGTCGTGGCGGGCAGTGGCCCGGCCGGCTGGGTGCCCGGTGCGCCGCCCTTCAGTGAGAAGGTCCTGGGCATCATGGCCAAGCCTGATGCCGACCTGGAGGACATGCTGTACCTGTTCTACCCCGAGACGGACGCGGCCCGCGCCGCCGGGAAGGAGCACTTCGAGCACGTCTCGACCCGGCTCGCCGCCGGCGGCCCGGCGGTCTCCGAGGCGGCCGCGCAGGGCATGCTCGCCGCGGCGGGCGAACTTCTGGCCGCCCCCTTCGATCAGGTGCGGGCGGAACTGGAGGCCATCAAGCATCCCGTTCTCTACGCCAACGGCCTGCACGACGTGATGATCCCCGCCCACGCCTCCTACGTCGCGGTCCAGCACCTGGACAACGCCACCCTCGTCCTCTACACCGGCGCCGGCCATGCCTTCCTCTTCCAGTACGCCAAGGCCTTCACCACTCAGGTGGCCGACTTCCTCGCCACCTGACCGGATCGCTCATCTCGTTCGCCCGCCGGCTTGCACCCACACGGCAGTCGACCGTCGACCTCCGCGGACCGCAGCCGCAATCGGGCGACGCACGCGCACGGCCCCGAACCGAAGGACAAGGACACCGCCATGAATGACGCGCAAGAAGTAGGCGACGACGTGGTGACGTCGTACAAGAACGCACCGACCCGCACCGTCACCGCCGGGGGAGTGACCTTCTCCTACCGCGACCTCGGTCCCAGGTCCGGCGTCCCGGTGGTGTTCATCACCCACCTCGCCGCGGTCCTCGACAACTGGGACCCCCGGGTCGTCGACGGCATCGCCGCCAAGCGCCGGGTCATCACGTTCGACAACAGGGGCGTCGGCGCCACCACCGGCTCGACGCCGAAGAGCATCCAGGAGATGGCCGAGGACGCCGTCACCTTCATCCGGGCGCTCGGGCTGGAAAGCGTCGACATTCACGGCTTCTCGATGGGCGGCATGATCGCCCAGGTGATCGCGCGGACCGACCCTCAGCTCGTCCGCAAGCTGATCCTCACGGGGACCGGCCCCGCGGGCGGCGAGGGCATCAAGAACGTGACCCGGCTGTCGCATCTCGACACGGTCCGGGCGCTGTTCACCCTTCAGGACCCGAAGCAGTTCCTCTTCTTCACGCGCACGGCGGGCGGGCGTCGAGCCGGAAGGCAGTTCCTGGCCCGCCTGAAGGAGCGCACCCACGACCGAGACAAGGCGATCTCCCTCCCGTCGTACGGCGCCCAGCTCAAGGCCATTCACCGCTGGGGGCTGGAGCGGCCCCACGATCTCTCGGCCGTCCACCACCCTGTGCTCGTCGCCAATGGCGAGAGCGACAGGATGGTGCCGTCGAAGAACTCGGCCGACCTGGCGCGGCGACTGCCGAACGCCGAGCCGGTGATCTACCCCGACGCCGGCCACGGAGGCATCTTCCAGTTCCATGAGCGGTTCGTGGTGGAGGCCCTTGAGTTCCTCGAGCGGTCGTAAGGGCGAAGCGTGAGGGAAGGATGGTCGGTCCGTCGGCGCGCCACCGCTCGCGTGCTCAGCGCATGAGGGCGAGGGCGTTCTCAATTCCCTGTTCGAGGACCTCGTCGGCGAACTTCCGGTCGGAGAGGGCGCGGGACAGTTGCAACGTCCCCACCATCATCGTGAAGAGTCCTATGGCCTTCCCGCGAGCGGACCCCGGATCGCCAGGTGTCAGACGGGCGGCGATCTCCTCCACGATGGCCTTTGCGCCGTCGGTGTACGCCTCCTTGGTCGCGTCCTCGCAGCGGCCGATCTCGTCGAGCAGGGCGGCGGACGGGCAGCCGAGGCCGGGCTGGTCGCGGTGCTGGGGCGACAGGTACTCGCGCAGGAGGTCCTCAAGCCCCTGGCGGCCGGGCCGCAGCGTGCCGTATCTCTCCACCTGCGCGCGCAGTTCGTCGGCGACGACGGTGGCGACGAGGTCGTCCTTGGACGCGAAGTGGGCGTAGAAGGCTCCGTTGGTGAGCCCGGCATCCGACATCAGAGTGGAGATACCGGACCCGTCTATCCCGTTCTGCTTCAACCGATGGCCGGCCTTGTCGATGATCCGCTGCCGCGTCACCTGCTTGTGCTCTTTGGTGTAGCGCGCCACGAGCATCCTCCCGTCGTTCCGTAAGGCCGTTGCCTCGCACTCCAGCCTAGTTCATGGTCTGACGCACGTAATATTATTCACGACCGGCGACGGGCGCCCGGTCCCAGCCGGGCCGTGACCTCTTCATGGGCGAGGGCGGAGTGCTCCGTGGAACACTCGACGACGACGCGGACGGCGGCGCCGCACTCGGTGTGGTGAACGTTCAGCACGGGGCCCTCGGGGCCGAGGGTGTACGCCTCGCCCCACTGGCTCAGTGCCATCAGGGCGGGCCACAGGTCCCAGCCCTTGCGGGTCAGGCGGTACTCGTTGCGGGAGCGGCTGCCCGGCTCCCGGTAAGGGGCGGTCCTCAGGATGCCGGCTGAGGTCAGCTTCCGGAGGCGGTCGCTGAGGACGGCCTCCGACAGGCCGATGTGGCGGTGGAAGTCGTCGAAGCGGTGAACCCCGTTGACAGCGTCGCGCAGGATCAGCAACGTCCACCTGTCCCCGACCACGTCGAGCGTGCGTTGCACGGGGCAGTTCTCCGTACTCGCCTCAAGCCACTCCATGCCGCCATCGTAGAGGCTCTGGCTTCGTCATTGACAGTCAGGCGTGCGCAGGGCTAGCTTCGCTTGAAAAAGTCAGAGGAAGGGTGCTGGGCCGTGGGGCGAACACGTACGTATCAATGGGACGATCCCGCGATCCTGGCGGAAGCCGCCGGACGCATGGCCGGTGTCGACTTCCTGCGCGCACTTCAGACGGGACAGCTTCCTGGGCCGCCCGTCAACCACACCCTCGACTTCACCCTGGACGAGGTGCGGCCCGGCCGGGTGGTCTTCTCCCTGATACCGGGTGAGGAGCACTACAACCCGATCGGCAGCGTGCACGGCGGCATCTTCGCCACGCTTCTCGATTCGGCGGCGGGCGCCGCCGTCCACTCCACCCTCCCGCTGGGCATGGCGTACACCTCGCTCGATCTGACCGTGAAGTTCCTGCGGAGGATCACCGTGGACACGGGCCCGGTGCGCGCCATCGGCACGGTTGTCAACAGCGGCCGCCAAACGGCCCTCGCCCAGGCCCAGTTGCTCGACGCGACGGACCGCCTGCTGGCCCACGCCACCAGCAGCTGCATGCTCTTTCCCGTGCCTGCCGCGCAAGGCTGACTTCGTCGGCATCCGTCGGCCTCCGTTGCCGGGCCGCGGCGGGCCGCACTCATGCCGAGGCGCCCGAGG
>NZ_JAEMUX010000349.1 GCF_016598475.1 Streptomyces adelaidensis | reverse complement strand
CGGACCGCCACACCGGACGGCCCCCAGGCGACGAACGGCGCCGCCACCTCCCGCAGCCCACCCATCCCCCACACCCCGTCCCCGCACCGGCCGAACAACCCCTCACCGCACCCAACGACCACCACCGGCAAAGGTCACACATTCGACAGCAGAACCTTCGTTCCGGCCCATGGGGTCGCACGTGCCGCAGCCCGGGCGCTCACTC
>NZ_JAEMUX010000348.1 GCF_016598475.1 Streptomyces adelaidensis | reverse complement strand
CTGAGTGGTGCGCCACAAGGGGGTGTTCTCACGCCCCCAACGCAATGGGTAACTCGGGCATGAGTCACCCTCCGTAGCGTCTTGATCTTGATGTTGGCCGTCGCTGGCGGCGTGTTCGCGGACGGGGATGCGGTGCCGGATGGTGATCTTCTCGGGGCCGATGAGGACGTCTTTGACGAGGAGTCGCAGGATGTGCTGCCGCTCGGGAAC
>NZ_JAEMUX010000347.1 GCF_016598475.1 Streptomyces adelaidensis | reverse complement strand
GGTGATCGTCTACGACCGGACCAAGACCGTGGTCCGCCGCCATGTCGCACCCGGCGAGGCGGTCCCTTTGCATCCGGAGGCCGTCGCGTTCGCCGGGCACTACGACTTCGACATCGACGTGCTGGCCGCCTACCGGCCCACCGGGAAGGGCCGGGTCGAACGCCAGGTGACCATCGTCCGTGATCACGTGCTGGCCGGCCGGGCCTTCTCGGGTCTGGAT
>NZ_JAEMUX010000346.1 GCF_016598475.1 Streptomyces adelaidensis | reverse complement strand
CGTGATCGTCTACGACCGGACCAAGACCGTGGTCCGCCGCCATGTCGCACCCGGCGAGGCGGTCCCCCTGCATCCGGAGGCCGTCGCGTTCGCCGGGCACTACGACTTCGACATCGACGTGCTGGCCGCCTACCGGCCCACCGGCAAGGGCCGGGTCGAACGCCAGGTGACCATCGTCCGCGATCACGTGCTGGCCGGCCGGGCGTTCTCCGGGCTGGAC
>NZ_JAEMUX010000345.1 GCF_016598475.1 Streptomyces adelaidensis | reverse complement strand
CGCTTCTCGACGCTCTCGCCGTCCTTGGGGCCGCCCCATTCGCCGGCGGTCAGCCACATGCCGGCCCGCTGGAACACCTCACGCTCGTGCGCGAAGTAGATCTGCGGGAGTTCGATGCCCTCGCGGGCGATGTACTGCCAGACGTCCAGCTCGGTCCAGTTGGACAGCGGGAACACGCGGACGTGTTCGCCGGGGGCGTGGCGGCCGTTGTACAGGTTCCACAG
>NZ_JAEMUX010000344.1 GCF_016598475.1 Streptomyces adelaidensis | reverse complement strand
TTGCCTCCTGAAATCCTGAAATCCTTGGTGAACGCTTGGACGAACTCTTAAACGGACTCTTGGGTGAACTCTTGAAAAGCTAGAGAAACCCTCTGAACTTTCACGTACTGTCGACAGATTTCATTGGGTTCACACAGGAATCCGTCGCCTGATGCGATAGTGTCGACACTACTAGGTCAACCGCGAACACGGGTCGGGCGGGGAGGCGCAACATGGCGGATCAGGAAACA
>NZ_JAEMUX010000343.1 GCF_016598475.1 Streptomyces adelaidensis | reverse complement strand
CCGCGCCGGGCGAGCGCCCACTGATCGTGGGTGGCCTTCGTGACCGACCCCGCCCACCGGGAGGACGACTCCCCGGTGAGGGCGCGCTTGCGCCCGGCCCACCGCTCGCTGTCGTGCTCCAGCCCGGCCGCGCAGCGGGCCTTCAGATCACGCGAGGCGAGCGTGCCGAGCAGATCACCGACCAGACGCAGCACCTTCTCGTCCCCGACCGTCAGGTGCTTGAGCCGGTCA
>NZ_JAEMUX010000342.1 GCF_016598475.1 Streptomyces adelaidensis | reverse complement strand
CCGCGCCGGGCGAGCGCCCACTGATCATGGGTGGCCTTCGTGACCGACCCCGCCCACCGCGAGGACGACTCCCCGGTGAGGGCGCGCTTGCGCCCGGCCCACCGCTCGCTGTCGTGCTCCAGCCCGGCCACGCAGCGGGCCTTCAGATCACGCGAGGCGAGCGTACCGAGCAGATCACCGACCAGACGCAGCACCTTCTCGTCCCCGGCGCTCAGCTGCTTGAGCCGGTCC
>NZ_JAEMUX010000341.1 GCF_016598475.1 Streptomyces adelaidensis | reverse complement strand
GCTGGGACGAACGCTGGGACGAACGCTTGGACGAACGCTTGGACGAACTTTTAAACGAACTCCTGTGAGAACCCTTGGAAAGCTAGAGAAACACTCTGAACTTTCACGTACTGTCGACAGATTTCATGGAGTTCGCACAGGAATCCGTCGCCTGATGGCGACAGTGTCGACACTACTAGGTCACCGTGAACACGGCCGGGCGGGGAGACGCAACATGGCGGATCAGGACACG
>NZ_JAEMUX010000340.1 GCF_016598475.1 Streptomyces adelaidensis | reverse complement strand
AGTGGACGGCCAGCAGCGTGATGCCCTGCACGTCGGGCACGGTGGAGTGCAGTGCGACGGTGGCGGCCGACGCCCTGACCTCGACCAGCTGTCGGTGGCGGACCTTGACGGCGGGCACCGAGTACAAGTTGGCGTCGAAAGCGACCAGGCAGTCCTTGGCCACGTGCCGCAGAAACCGGTCGGCGACGATATAGGGACGGGCGGGCACCGGCCGCAGCGCGGCGTGATCCCGCC
>NZ_JAEMUX010000034.1 GCF_016598475.1 Streptomyces adelaidensis | reverse complement strand
GGACGGTCATACGAGGCCCCGCTCCGCCAGCAGCGCGTACACGGACCCGGCCGACTCCTCGGGCGTCTGGTCCTGCGTCGCGAGCGCGAGCGCCGGATCGGCCGGCGGCTCGTACGGGTCGTCGACACCGGTCAGGCCCTTGAGCTGGCCGGCGGCCTGACGGGCGTACAGGCCCTTCACGTCGCGCTCGCTGCACACCGCGACGGGGGTGGCGACATGCACCTCGACATACGGGGTGCCGCTCGCGTCGTGGCGCTTGCGGACGGCCTCGCGGCTGTCGGCGTACGGCGCGATGACGGGCACGATGGACAGGACGCCGTTGCGGGCGAGGACCTCGGCGACCAGGCCGATGCGCTGCACATTGGTGTTGCGGTCCTCGCGGGAGAAGCCGAGGCCGGCGGAGAGGAAGCGGCGGATCTCGTCACCGTCGAGGACCTCCACCCGGTGCCCCTCGGACCGCAGCCGACCGGCGAGGATGCGGGCGATCGTGGTCTTGCCCGCGCTCGGCAGTCCGGTGAGCCAGACCGTGGCTCCCTGAGCCCTGGACGAGGTGGTCATGCGTGCGTTCCTTTCGTGGCGACGGCGGCAGCGGTGGCGCCGTGCCGTTGCTCGTGGAGGGAGGTGAAGAGGGATTCCCAGCGGTGGTGGACGGCGTCCGGGCCGTACGAGGCGGCCGTGAGGACCGCGGCCACGCCCATGTCGGCGCGCAGCACCTCGTCGGCCATCAGCTTGGCCATGGCGTCGGCGAGCGCGTCGGGGTCCTCGGGGGCGACCAGCAGCCCGTCGACGCCGTGCGTCAGTACGTCCGAGGGGCCGGTCGGGCAGTCGAAGCTCACCACGGGCAGGGCGTGGCTCATCGCCTCGATCATCACCATCGGCAGTCCCTCGAACCGTGAACTGAGCACGTAGAAGGAGGCCTTGGCGAGTTCGTCGTCCAAGCGGTCGGTGTGTCCCATGAGGAAGACGTGATTGTAGAGATGGTGTTCTTCGATCAGGTTGCGAAGTTCCGACTTCTTCTCGCCGCTGCCGTAAATTCTCAACTGCCAGTCGGGGTACGTCTCGACGAGCTTCGCCCAGGCCGGGATCAGCATGTCGAAGCCCTTCTGCGGGAAGAGCCGGCCGGCCGCCACCGCGATCTTCGACGTGGGGTCGGCGGGGACCTGGTCGAGGGAGTGCACGGCGTTGGGGATGCGGATGACGCGGGTGCCGGGGAGGAGTTCGGCGTACTCGTCGCGGTCGCGCTCGGTGAGTACGGCGACCGTGGCGAAGCGCGGGTACGTCTCCTGGATGCGCTGCTGCACATCACGCTTGTGGGTGCCGAGGTTCATGTGCTCCTGGGCGATCCGGACCACCCCACCGGTGGCGTGCTCGGCGGAGAGGAAGTTCAGCGCGGGCCGGGTGGTCACCAGGATGCCGCTGGTCAACGACCGCATGTACGCGATGAGTCGATCCTCGACGTACCGGTTGAAGTAGCGGTAGCCGAACTCGCCCTTCGGGATGTACCGGGCGGGTGCCTCGAGGAGGTCGCCGCGCTTGCGGTCGCGCCAGCGGGCGACCAGGCCGGACGGCGGGGTGTAGGCGCCCTCGCGCATGTCGACGACCGTGGAGACCTTCACCCGGTCGTCGAGCGGGAACTGGATGTCGTCCCGGCGGCGTACCGCGGTGACGATCTCCACGCTCCAGCCCGCCGCCACAAGGGAGTTGGCCTGGTTCATCACCGTACGGATGGTGCCGCCCCGGCCGTACGCGTGCAGCAGCAGATAGCGGACGTGGGGCAGCGGTCGGGGCTGACGGTCGGTCATGCGGTGCCTCCCGTACGGCACTCCAGAGACAGGTTGTCCTTGATCGTGTAGTAGGGGCGCACGCTGAGGTTCCCGATGCGCTGCTCCGGATACACGAAGATCTTCTTCTTGCCGCGCACGTCGTCGAGGTGCTTGCCGGCGCGCAGTTCGACCTCGCCGTCGGTGAGATGGATGTCCCACTCCTCGACGGGGGCGTAGTCGGCCGCGGCGAGGTCGGCGACGGGCAGCGCGCTCTCGAAGCGGTCGCCCTTGACCTCGGCGGCGTAGCTCAACCGGCGGCCGGCCCGGGCGCGGCGGGTGAGGACCAGCCGCCACACGCCGTCCGCCGGGTGCCCGTGGATGCGTCCGACGAGCCGGATGTGCCCGTCACGCGGCCAGACCTCGGTTATCTCCGCGTGAGGCTTGCCCCGCATCACTTGCCGTAGCCCCACGCCCGGCACATGGGCCGCAGGAGTTCGGTGATGTCGTCCTCGGTGGGCAGCGCCCGCCCGGCCTGCACCTGACCGGTCTTGATCTTGTCGCGCCAGTCGCCGAGTCCCTTGACGACCTGGGCGTCGTCCTTCCTGCCGTAGTCGAGCATGGCCGGCTCGAAGTCGAGGCCGAGGAACAGGCACAGCCGCCGCATCTCCTTCTCCGGGTCGGCGGTGATGTCCTCGTAGCGCACGGTGTGCCCGTCCGGGAGTCCCTCGCGGGCCTTGTCGACGGCCTTCATGTAGCGCAGGGCGTCGGCGGCGGCCTCGTCGTAGGTGCGCTTGTCGGGGTCGCCCTCGTGCCACGACTGGGCGATGGAGACCGGGTGGCGCAGCAGGAAGACGAAGCGGGCGTCCGGCCAGCAGTCCCGGATGCGCTCGTGGACGAAGGCGTTGCTCGGGGTCTTCTCGACGACGAAGTCCTTGCCCGACTTCACCAGCTCCCGGTGCATGACCCGGTCCCACAGCAGATGCTCCAGGTCACCGCGCTCCAGGTCGAGCGCGCTCATCGCCTTCTGCGACAGCTTGCTGCCGTAGCCGACCTCCAGGCGGCGTATGTGCAGCTCGTGCGGGGAGTGCAGCCGCGAGTGCGCGTTGAGCAGCATGCGGAGCAACGTGGAGCCCGAGCGCACCGGCGACATGATGAAGACCGGCTGCCTCAGCAACCGGTCCGTGGCCAGGTCGTCGGGGGCCGGACATCGGTACACCGCCGTGGGCTTCTTCGCGACCGGCTTCGGCGCCGTGGCCTTGGGCGCGGCGGCCGCCGCGGACGCCGCCGGGACGGCCTTGCGTACTTGCAGACCGGTGGTCGCGGTGAGTGCACGGTTCAGGTTGCGCATGAGGCTCATGCGTCAGGATAGTAAGTAAAGATCCTAAGAAGATTGAAGCAGAAACCTGAGGGTTCCCTTAGCGAGCAGAATTGTTACGAACTTTACGTTTCAGAGCTCACCCTCGGTGTCTGATCCATCGCTCCCCACGCCCACGAACACCGCGCCCGCCGTCCGCAGCCGCTCGTGCAGCGCCCCGAACACGGCCGCCGAGCGCACCCCCGGCCAGTCCGCCGGCAGCAGCGCGGCGGGCAGCCCCGGGTCCGCGTACGGCAGATGGCGCCAGGAGTCCAGGGCCAGCAGGCAGTCCCGGTACGCCTCCTCCGGCGGGGTCTCGGCGCGCCGCTCCCAGTCGTGCAGCACGGGCGCGTGCCGGTCGAGGAACGCCTCGTGCTGCTTGGCGATCCCGGCCAGGTCCCACCAGCGCGCCACCGCCTCGGCGGTCGCCGCGAACCCCAGGTGCTCACCCCGGAACAGGTCCACGTACGGGTCGAGCCGCAGCCGGGTCAGCGTGTGCCGGGTCTCCTCGTACAGTCGGGCCGGCGCGATCCACACCCCTGGGGCGGCCGTGCCGAAGCCGAGTCCGGCCAGCCGGGAGCGCAGCACGTGCCGCTTCTGCCGCTCCGACTCCGGCACGGAGAACACGGCCAGCACCCAGCCCTCGTCCTGCTCGGGAGCCGTCGCGTAGATCCGCCGGTCGCCGTCGTCGAGCAGCTGCCGCGCGTCCCGCGACAACGCGTACCCGGCCGCGCCTCCCGCCGTGCGGGCCGGCAGCAGCAGGCCGCGCCGTTTCAGCCGGGACACCGAGGAGCGGACGGAGGGCGCGTCGACACCGACCGCGGCGAGCAGCCGGATCAGCTCGGAGACGGGCACGGGACCCGGCACCGAACGGCCGTACGCGCCGTAGAAGGTGACGATGAGCGAACGTGGTGCGTGCTGTTCGGACACGTTGATCATTTTAGGTCTTCGGCATCACTGCTGGTCACCAAGGGTGCGCAGACGGAACCGCTGAAGTTTCCCGGTCGCCGTGCGCGGCAGCGCGTCCAGGAACACGATCTCGCGCGGACACTTGTACGGCGCCAGCTCCGCCTTGACGAACGCGCGCAGCGCCTCGCCGTCCCGGGCGGCTCCCTCACCGGTGACCACATACGCGACGACGACCTGCCCGCGCGCTTCGTCCGGCCGCCCCACCACCGCCGCCTCCACCACGTCCGGATGACGCAGCAGGGCGTCCTCGACCTCGGGGCCCGCGATGTTGTAACCGGCCGAGATGATCATGTCGTCGGCGCGCGCGACATAGCGGAAGTACCCGTCCGGCTCACGGACATAGGTGTCACCCGTGACGTTCCAGCCGCCCCGCACGTACTCCCGCTGCCGTGGATCCGCCAGATAGCGGCACCCCACCGGCCCGCGTACGGCGAGCAGCCCCTGCTCCCCGTCGGGCACCGGCACCCCGTCGGCGTCCTGCACGCGCGCGTGCCACCCCGGTACGGGCACCCCCGTCGTCCCCGGCCGGATGCCCTCGTCGGCGGCGGAGATGAAGATGTGCAGCAGCTCGGTCGCCCCGATGCCGTTGATGATCCGCAGCCCGGTCCGCTCGTGCCAGGCCCGCCAGGTGGCCGCAGGCAGGTTCTCGCCCGCCGACACACACCGCCGCAGCGACGAGACGTCGTACCCGGCAGACCCGGCCGCCCCGGCCGCCCCGTTCAGCTCCCCCAGCATCGCCCGGTACGCGGTCGGCGCGGTGAAGAGCACCGACACGCCGTGCTCGGCGATCGCCGGCAGTAACTGCCTCGGGCCCGACTGTTCGAGCAGCAGGGCACTGGCCCCCGCCCGCATCGGGAAGACGACGAGACCGCCGAGCCCGAAGGTGAAGCCGAGCGGGGGAGACCCGGCGAACACATCGTCCGCCCGGGGCCGCAGCACATGCTCCGAGAAGGTGTCCGCGATCGCCAGCACATCCCGGTGGAAGTGCACACACCCCTTGGGCCGCCCCGTCGTACCGGAGGTGAACGCGATCAGCGCAACGTCGTCGGCCGCCGTGCCGACCGCCTCGTACGGGCCCCGCGCACCATTCGGCCCCAGCAGGCCGTCGGGCCCGTCCGTGCCGTACGTGGTGATCCTGAGCCCCGGGACGTCCGCCTTCGTGAGGTCGTCCACGGACCGGACGTCGCACAGCGCGTGCGACACCCGCGCCAGCTCGCAGACCGTCGCCAGCTCCTGCGGCCGCTGCTGCGCCAGCACCGTCACCGCGACCGCCCCCGCCTTCAGCACCGCCAGCCAGCACGCGGCCAGCCAGGGCGTGGTCGGCCCGCGCAGCAGAACCCGGTTGCCGGGCACCACGCCGAGCGTGGACGTCAGCGCGTGGGCGACGCGGTCGACCCGGGCGCGGAGTTCGCCGTACGTCCAGGTGTCCCCGGCGGGGGTGTGGAAGACGGGCCGGGCGGGGTCGGCCCCGTCGAGCAGCTCGGCGGCGGCGTTCAGCCGGTCCGGATAGTGCAGGCCGGGCAGGTCGAAGGTGAGCTCGGGCCACTGGTCCGGCGGCGGGAGGTGGTCACGGGCGAAGGTGTCGAGGTGAGCGGTGACCCTGGATTTCATGACGTTCGCCCCCTGCTTGGTCCCTGCCGGACCGGGCTCGCATGTCGTGGTGGGCTCGCATGGGCGAGCGTATCGCCTTGGTGACGGCAGTCAACACTTCGCGATAACCTCAGGCGGTGGCCCGATGAGGGGGAGAGGGGACCGGCAATGACCGCATTCTCGCTCGAACCGGCACAACTCGCCTGGCGTGCCGAACTGCGCGCCCTGGCGGCCGAACGCCTGCGGCCCCTCGCCGAGAAGGGCGAGTCCGGTCACGTCAACCGCCCGCTCGTCGCCGAGCTGGGCCGGCTGGGACTGCTCTCCCGGCTGTTCACGTCGGGCGCGCTCGACCTCTGTCTGATGCGCGAGTCACTGGCCTACGCCTGCACGGAGGCCGAGACGGCGCTGGCCCTCCAGGGTCTGGGCGCCCACCCGGTCCACGCCCACGGCACCAAGGCGCAGCGGACCCGCTGGCTCCCCCGGGTGAGTGACGGCGACGCGGTGGCGGCCTTCGCGCTCAGCGAGCCGGGGGCGGGCTCGGACGCGGCGGCCCTCTCCCTGCGCGCGGAACCCGACGGCACCGGACGCTGGCGGCTGACCGGCGAGAAGTGCTGGATCTCCAACGCCCCCGAGGCCGATTTCTACACGGTCTTCGCCCGCACCACCTCCGACGCGGGCGCCCGAGGCGTGACCGCCTTCCTGGTCCCCGCCGACCGCCCCGGCCTCACCGGCACCCCGCTCGACCTGCTCTCCCCGCACCCCATCGGCGCCCTCGACCTCGACGCCGTACCCGTCACCGCCGACGACGTCCTCGGCGCACCCGACCGGGGCTTCCGCGTCGCCATGGCCACCCTCAACCTCTTCCGCCCGAGCGTCGGCGCCTTCGCCGTCGGCATGGCCGAGGCCGCCCTGGACGCCACGCTCGCCCACACCGCCGGGCGAGAGGCGTTCGGCGGCAGACTGAGCGATCTGCAGACCGTCGCCCACCAGGTCGCCGAGATGGCGATGCGCACGGAGGCGGCACGGCTCATGGTCTACGCGGCGGCGACCGCGTACGATGCCGGCGCCCCGGACGTGCCGGCACGGGCCGCGATGGCGAAGCTGCTGGCCACGGAGACCGCGCAGTACGTCGTGGACGCGGCCGTACAACTGCACGGGGCGCGGGCGCTGCGGCGCGGTCATCTGCTCGAGCACCTCTACCGGGAGGTGCGGGCGCCGCGCATCTACGAGGGGGCGAGCGAGGTCCAACGGGCCGTCATCGCGAAGGAGTTGTACGCCCGATGAGTGCGGAGCGCGTCAACCCGGCCGAGCTGTCGCCGCCCACCGGCTTCTCGCACGCCGTGGTCGCCACCGGCACCCGGGTCGTCTTCCTGGCGGGCCAGACCGCGCTCGACGCGGACGGCAAGGTCGTGGGGGAGACGCTGGAGGAGCAGTTCGAGCGGGCGCTCGGCAATCTGCTGACCGCCCTGGTGGCCGCCGGCGGCACACCGGCCGACCTCGCCCGCGTCACGGTCTACACCACGGATGTCGCCGACTACCGCGCTCACGCGCCCCGACTCGGGCGGATCTGGCGGCGGCTGGCGGGGCGGGACTATCCCGCGATGGCGGTGATCGGGATCGTACGGCTCTGGGACGAGCGGGCCCTGGTGGAACTCGACGGCTTCGCGGTCCTGCCGTAGCCGTGCCGGACGGGGATCAGGCGGCGGTGGTCAGACGGTGCGGGGCGACGACACTGCCGTCGGGCAGCAGCTCACCGGTGTCGTCGAAGACGATCGCCCCGTCGCACAGCAGGGTCCAGCCCTGCTCGGGGTGGAAGGCGACGATGTGCGCGGCGTCGCGGTCCGTGCTGGCGGCCGACGGGCACAAGGGCTGGTGGGAACACATGGCGCACCTCCGTGTCGGATGAGTGCCGGCGGCTCGTCACCGCCTCGCACTACAGACCATGCCCAGCCCGGAACACATCGCCAAGCCGTCCCGGCGAGACGTGACAGCACCCGGACGTGTTGTGACACGACGCGGACATGACCGTGGGCCCAGGGGCGGATGTGGTGGCTGGTCCTACGAAGGGTGGCGGAACCGACGCGCCGACGAAGGGGTGATGATCACCGGACGGGGCGGGCGCGGCCGGTACCTCTGGAGCCCCAGCTCAAGGAGGTGATCCGTTGTCCGGTTCCCGTGTTCCGCAGGCCGTCGGCGCGGCCGTCGGTGCCGCGCTGCTCCTGTTCTGCGCCACTCCGTCCGCCGGTGCCACGACCGAGCCGTTCGAGACGGTGACGATCGACTCCACCGGACACGTCGCGCCGGACGGCGCCCTCTCGCTGTCCGGCACCTACCGCTGCCTCGGCGGCAACGGCCCCACCTTCGTCTCGTCCTCGCTCAGCCGGGGCGACAGCAGGGTCCGCGAGGGGGTGGCAACTGCTCGTCGAGGAGCGCGCATAAGGTCGTTTTAGCTCGATCGTGTGATGGTCGGCTTGCGGGCTTGCGGCACCCTGGGCCGTCCGGGTTGGCGTGGCTGTGCGATCTGGGACGCCGGATACGGTGCCGGCGTGCGGGGCCCCTGCTCCACCAGCGTGATGGTTCAAGGCCTCCCCGCCGCCTCTGGCCGTACCCACTTGGCCGGATCGTGCAGGGAACCGGCCTCCCGGGCCCGGACCACAGACAGGATCCGTGTCGCCGCCCCGGGGTCGAGTACGCCGGGGACCTGGGGGTACCTCCCACGCCCTTAAGGCAGTGGGGGAGCGCCCAAGACCGTTCGGGGCGTGCGGCTGATCGGGCTCACTCCCGCTCAGTCCAAAGGAACGGTGGGCGGCACATCGGCGGTCTGCGACGGCGCCGAGCACACCTGGACCAACACGGACAAGGCGGAGCCCGGCCGCTACCGGCCCGGCCCGGGTGGAGGCCACCGTCACGGAACTGTCCGGCAGCGGCCTGCCCCTGCCCAGGTTCCACGCGGTACGGCAGCAGGTCATCACCCTCGTCGAGCGCTGAGTCGAGCGCTGGGTCGAGAGCTGAGCCGTGGGCCGAGCAACGGCCCGAGGCGCGGCGACGCGAAGGCGGCCCAGGCGGACACCGTCCACCGGGGCCGCCTTCCCCTTGCCAGGCAGGCCTACTTGAGCAGGTGCACGCGCTGCGTCGTCAGGTCGTAGCGGGCGCCGACGATGGCCACCTCGCCCGCCTTCACCTTGGCGGCGAGGTCCGGCTCGGCCGCCAGCTTGGAGCGGACCAGCCGGACGTTCGCGTCGATGGTCGCGGCGATCCGGGCGTCACCCTCGACGCTGTGGTCGATGGTCGGGATGATCGCGTCGGCGATGTACTGGATGTGGGCGGGCAGTTCCTCGCCCGTCTCGTCCGCCGAAACCGCGGCCTTCACCGCTCCGCAGGACTGGTGACCGAGCACCACGACCAGCGGGATGTCCAGTTCGAGCACGCCGTACGCGACGCTGCCGAGCACCGCCTCGTCCAGCACCTCGCCCGCGCTGCGCACGGTCATCAGGTCACCGAGGCCCTGGTCGAAGACCAGCTCCGGGGGGACCCGGGAGTCGATGCAGCCGAGGATGAGGGCGAACGGATGCTGACTGGTCGTCAGGTCCTGGCGGACCGCGGCGCCCTCGTGGGGGTGCTGCTCGTGGAGGGTGCGCCAGCGTCGGTTGCCCTTCGACAGCTCCGTCAGCGCCTCTTCGGGCGTGCCCGGCCGCTCGGTGGCGGAGGGGGAGGGGGAGGGGGAGGGCGTGGCGCTGGTCGAGCCGGAGACGGTCTCGGCGTCCGCGGGGAGGGCGCCGACGGCGATGCCGCCGCCGAGGACGGCGGTGCCGGCCAGCGCGGCGCGCAGCACGTTGCGCCGGGCGCGGGGCTTCCCGTGGGATATCGGACCGTCGGCGGTGGCGGTCGCCGCGGCGCCGTCGCCTGTGTCTGGTGTTGCGTCAGAGTTCACGGGCAGGAACGTACGTCCGGCTAAACGTTCAAACGTTCAAGATGCGGAATCTTGGACGAGCGTGGAGGAATCATGGCCGGTCCTTGAATCGTTCTTGGCCACTGGTAGAAGAGCCTTTGGTCAGCTCGTCGCCTGCTGTTCTCTTACGGTCCGGCAGGGGCTCCGCGGCTACGGTCCACAAGCGCTTTCCGCGCCCCTGTCCAGCCACGTCGTCAGCGCCCACCACCAGTGCAGGGTGGCCGGCGTCCCCGAAGGGCCGTCGAGCGAACCGTCGGTGAGGGACGTGCCGGTGATGTGGTGCAGCCGGCCCAGGCGGTAGCGGACGGTGTTGGGGTGGGTGAACAGGGCCGTCGCGGTCCGGTCCAGCCGGCGGCCGCTGTCGAGGAACGCCAGTGCGGTGAGCGCGAGTTGGCGGTGGAAGTCGTCCGCCGGATCGAGCCCGCCGAGGAACCGGTCGCTCAGGGCCGCGCCCAGCACCGGGTGGTCCGCCATGGCGATCTCACCGGCGAGCTCGGTGACTTCCCGCAGCCCGCGCAGCCCCCGCCGGCCACCGACCTCCAGCCCCCGCACGCACAGCCGGTACAGCGGCCGGAGCCGCTCAGGGGTCACGGCGGGCGACGCCACGACCAGGGCGACACCGTCCCCGCCCGACTCCGCCAGCTCCTCGCTCCCCGGCAGCCGCGGACACAGCCCCACCGGACGGTCGTCGACCACGCCGAAGACCCCGGGCAGCGTGGAGAGCCGGGCGGTGAGCGCGCGGGCGCGCGCGGGGTCGCCGGTGTCCGCCACGAGACAGTGGTACCGCCCGTCAGGGCGCACACCGGCCCGCGCCAGCTCCTCGCGGGACGGCGGGCGCGAGTCGTCGCCCCCGGTCAGCAGCCGCCGCAGCAGCCGCGCCCGGCTCTCGCCCGCCCCGCGCGGGGCCCCCGACTCGGCGGCGCGACAGCCGTTCACGACATGCCGCTCCACGGCGTCGCCGTACTCCTTCAGGCGCAGTACGACGGTGAGCAGCGCCGCGTCGGTGACGCCGGCGGAGCGGCAGCGTTCGACGGTGATCTCGACGACCCGGGTGAGGGCGGACTGGACGCCGCGCAGCACGGCGGTCATCGGGACGCCCTGGGTCGCGCGGTCGGCGCCGAGCAGCAGGGCGGCCGCGAAGTCGTGTTCCTCGACCCGGCCGAGCGTGCCGGCCCACGCCTGGGCCGCGCCGATCAGCGCGGTGACGTGGGAGAGGGTCTCCGCCTCGCCGAGCCGGGCCAGCTCGGGCGAGCGGCTGCGCGCCGCGCGGACGAGGTCCTCGCACACATCGGTGTCGGCGGCCATGGCCCGCAGGACCCCGGTGACCGGTTCGCGCTCGTGGACGACCGTCATGGGCACTTCTCCCGTCCCGTCCCCACCCGCTCCGTTCCGTCCCCGGCGCTGTCGCCGGGCCACAACGAAGCGGGCGATGTGTTGATCCCCAGCCACTACCCCACGGTTGGGACGACCTGGTTTCCTTGAGGGCTACCGACGGTAACAGTGCTGGTGTCGCAGGAACAGCCCCCGTCCCACGCGTACTTCCTGTCCCTCCCCCGGAAGGTTCACGCCCGTGCCCATTTCCATGGAGAACTCCGCTTCCCCGGACGGGATCAGCCGCCGCAGTGTCCTGACGACGGCCAGTGGCGTACTCGCCGGAGCCGCTCTCGCCGCGCAGGCCGTCCCGGCCTTCGCCGCCGGCACGTCGTACGACGCGGACGCGATCGTGGTCGGCCATGGCCTCGCCGGTCTGGTCGCCACCGCCGAACTCGCGGCGGCGGGCCGCAAGGTGCTGCTGCTCGACCAGGAACCGGAGGCGAGCCTCGGGGGCCAGGCCTTCTGGTCCTTCGGCGGGCTCTTCCTCGTGGACTCCGACGAACAGCGGCTGATGGGCATCAAGGACTCCCAGGAACTGGCCTGGCAGGACTGGCTGGGCACGGCCGGCTTCGACCGGGGCACCGAGGACCCCTACGGCCAGGACTACTGGGCGTACAAATGGGCCGAGGCGTACGTCGACTTCGCCTCCGGGGAGAAGCGGTCCTGGCTCGCCGGCCTCGGCATGCAGTGGTTCCCGATCGTCGGCTGGGCCGAGCGCGGCGGCGGTCTCGCCGACGGACACGGCAACTCGGTGCCCCGCTTCCACGTCACCTGGGGGACCGGCCCGGCCGTGGTCGAGCCGTTCGAGAAGAAGGTGCGGGCGGCGGTCTCGGCCGGGAACGTCACCTTCAAGTTCCGCCACCGCGTCGACGGCCTCGTCACCACCAACGGCGCCGTCACCGGCGTACAGGGCGCGATCCTGGAGCCGAGCGGCGTCGCACGCGGCAAGCCCAGCTCCCGTACGGTCGTCGGCTCGTTCGAACTGAAGGCCCCGGTGGTCGTCGTCACCTCCGGCGGCATCGGCGCCGACCACGACCTGGTCCGGGCGAACTGGCCCGCCCGGCTCGGCACCCCGCCCAAGTCCATGATCACCGGTGTGCCGGCGCATGTGGACGGCCGGATGCTCGCGATCACCGAGAAGGCGGGCGGCCGGATCGTCAACCCCGACCGGATGTGGCACTACACCGAGGGCCTGAAGAACTGGAACCCGATCTGGCCCGATCACGGCATCCGCATCCTGCCCGGCCCGTCCTCCATGTGGTTCGACGCCACGGGCAAACGCTTCAACACCCCCGACATCCCGGGCTACGACACCCTCCACACCCTCAAGTCGATCACCGACACCGGGTACGACTACTCGTGGTTCGTGACGACGCAGAAGATCCTCGCGAAGGAGTTCGCGCTCTCCGGCTCCGAGCAGAACCCGGACCTCACCGAGAAGAACATCTGGATGCTGCTCTCGCGCATCTGGCAGACCCCGGAGCCGATCGAGAAGTTCAAGGAGAACGGCGCCGACTTCGTCGTGGCGTCGAACCTGGCCGACCTCGTCACGGGCATGAACGACCTGACGGGCGACAACCTGATCGAATTCGCCGAACTGAAGCGGCAGATCGACGCCCGGGACCGCGAGATCGACAACCCGTACACCAAGGACGTCCAGGTCATGGGCATCCGTAACGCCCTCAGCTATCCCGGCGACTCGATCAGCCGCACGGCCTCCGCCCACAAGATCATGGACACGAGCGCCCATCCGCTGATCGCGGTACGCCTCAACATCCTCACCCGCAAGACCCTCGGCGGCCTCCAGACCGACCTCTCCGGCCGGGTCCTCGACGCCTCCGGCGACCCCGTTCCCGGCCTCTACGCGGCCGGTGAGGTGGCCGGCTTCGGCGGCGGCGGAGTCCACGGCTACCGCTCCCTGGAGGGCACCTTCCTCGGCGGCTGCCTCTTCTCGGGACGCCAGTCGGGCAAGGCGGCGGCGGAGGCGACGGGAAGCTGAGCGCCGGCCCCATGACCTGAGTGACGCCGGGCGGTGGGGGCACGCACCCCCCACCGCCCGGCCCTCACTCAGGTCACGTCAGATGGCCGAAGACCACCAGGTTCTCCGTGTAGTCCTTGGCCGTACGGTCGTAGTCGCCCGCGCAGGTGATGAGCCGGACCTCGGCCCGGCGGGTGTCGGCGTACACCCGCTTGTCGGGGAAGTCGTCCTTCTCGAAGGTCTCCACGGTGTCGACCACGAAGGTGGCCTTGCGCCGGTCGGCGCGTACGACGTGGAAGACGTCACCCTTCTTCAGCTCGCTGAGCTCCGCGAAGACGGCGGGCGAGGTCGCCGTGTCGACGTGCCCGGCGATGATCGAGGTGCCCGTCTCGCCGGGGGACGCGCCCTTGGCGTGCCAGCCGACGAGGTTGACATCGGCGGCGGGCGGGGCTTCGAGCTCCCCGGAACGGCCGATGGCGAGCGGCGTGAACGGGGCGCTCACCCGGATCTCCGGGATGAGCAGGCGGACCGGTCTCGACCGGGGCAGATGCCGTCCCAGCGGGCGCGGGGCGGGGGAGTCGGAGGCGTGGGCGGCCTGCGGGGCGTGCCGGGCGTGCGACGGGCGGGAGGCGTCGGACGGGGAGTCCGCGCCGCCGAACACGTTCACCGCCAGGATCAGCAGGGCCACGGCACACAGCACGATCAGATTGACGCGGGTGCCACGGCGGGTCGGCACCGGACCGGTGCCGCCGGGGAACGGGGGATGGGCTGCCATCGGACACCACCTCACTAGGCACGGCAGCTGAACGGACGTTCGAAAGGGTGGGGAGGGTGGGGGCGGAGGACGGGCGAAAAGCCGGCCGGGCCGCCACACGACACACGGTGTGGCGGCCGCGGCTGCTGTGGCGTCAGGTATGTCGCCTATGTCACCTATGTCGTCCGGCATGGCTCAGGCCATGCTTCCGGCGGTCTTCTTGCGGCGCAGGGCGTACGCGCCCGTACCGGCCACCGCCAGGACGGCCAGCCCGCCCGCGGTCACCGCGGGCGAGGCGAGCGCGCCGCCACCGGTGTGCACACCACCGTGCGGCTTGTCGTGCTCGTCCTTCCAGGAGTCCTTGCCGTGGTCGTCCTTCCCGTACCCCTTCTCGTGGTCGTCCTTCCATGAGTCGTTGTCGTGCCCCCGGTCCTTGTAGCCCTCGGGGTCCTCCTGCTTGCCGTGGTCGTCCTTCCAGGACTCCTTCTCGTGCTCGCGCTCCTTGAAGGTGTCCGGCTCCTGCTTCGTGGCCCGCTCGGAGTTCCACTCGTCCTCGGCGGTCGTGGCGGTCAGCGCACCGCCACCCGTGTGAACCCCGCCACGCGGCCCGTCGTGGCTGCTGTCCTTGTCGTGCTCCTTGCTGTAGCCATTGTCCTCGTGGTCCCCCTCGTCCCCGGCGTAGGCGCCGGGTGCGGTGATGGCGAGTACGGCGGTGGCCGCCGCGGTAGCGAAGAGCATGCGAGCAGAGCGCATCTGATGGTCCTTCCGCCAAAGCCGGGCAGCTGGCGCTTCGTCAGCTGACTTGACCCGACCCCGACGTGATCCACCGTCAGTCGGATCCGGCTCCACCACCACTCAAGGCGCTCAGCCGGGTGAACCCCGTCTTCCGGGGCCCGCGGCGCACCGGGGTGGACGGTCGGCCCTCCGAGGGGGTTTCCGCTGGTCAGACGGCCCGATGTGGCCGTGCGGCGGCTCACCACGCCAAGCCGGCGACCGCCCGCTCTCCGAGGCATCACCGACAGGGCCCGGCGAGGGACAGGCCCCGGTTTGCCTAGGCGGAGTCCCCGAACGCCTTCAGGATGCGCTCGGCGGCCAGCGTGGCCGTCAACTCGCCCTGCCTGACCCGCTGTTCGAGGTCGGGAGCGAGGGACCGTACCGCCGGGTCGGCGTGCAGGCGGCGCAGGAGTTCGTCGTGGACCATGGTCCAGGTCCAGTCGACCTGCTGGTCGCGGCGCTTGGCGGCGAGGCGGCCGGTGGAGTCGAGCAGGGTGCGGTGCTGTTCGAGGCGTTCCCAGACGGCGTCCAGGCCGGTGGACTCGCGGGCGCTGCAGCTGAGGACCGGGGGTGTCCAGGCCGCGTCCACCGGGTGCATCAGCCGCAGGGCGCCCGCCAGCTCGCGGGCCGCCGTGCGGGCGTCGCGTTCGTGGGGGCCGTCCGCCTTGTTGACGGCGAGGACGTCGGCCAGTTCCAGGACGCCCTTCTTGATGCCCTGCAACTGGTCGCCGGTGCGGGCGAGGGTGAGGAGGAGGAAGGAGTCGACCATGTTCGCGACGGCCGTCTCGGACTGGCCGACGCCGACCGTCTCCACCAGGACGACGTCGTAGCCGGCCGCCTCCATCACCACGATCGACTCGCGGGTGGCCTTGGCGACCCCGCCCAGCGTCCCGGCGGTCGGGGAGGGCCGTACGAAGGCCGCCGGGTCGACGGCCAGCCGCTCCATACGGGTCTTGTCGCCGAGGATCGAGCCACCCGTACGGCTCGACGACGGGTCCACCGCCAGCACCGCCACCCGGTGCCCGAGCGAGGTCAGCAGCGTGCCGAACGCGTCGATGAACGTGGACTTGCCGACGCCCGGTACCCCGCTGATCCCGATCCGCCTGGCCCGGCCGCTGTGCGGCAGCAGCTCGGTCAGCAGCTCCTGGGCCAGTGCCCGGTGCTGGGGCCGGGTGGACTCGACGAGGGTGATGGCGCGCGCGACGACCGCGCGCTTCCCGTCGAGCACCCCCTTCACATAGGTGTCGACATCGGTCACAGGTCGTGCCCGAGGCCGCCCGACAACCGCTTCACCAGGTCGTGCGCCGCGTCAGGGATCACCGTCCCGGGCGGGAACACGGCCGCCGCACCCATCTCCAGGAGCGTGGGCACGTCCTGCGGCGGGATGACCCCGCCGACCACGATCATGATGTCCTCGCGCCCCTCCTCGGCGAGCTGCTCACGCAACGCCGGGACGAGGGTGAGGTGCCCGGCCGCCAGCGACGACACCCCGACGATGTGCACGTCCGCCTCGACGGCCTGCCGGGCCACCTCGCCCGGGGTCTGGAACAGCGGGCCGACGTCCACGTCGAAGCCGAGGTCGGCGAAGGCGGTGGCGATGACCTTCTGGCCCCGGTCGTGGCCGTCCTGGCCCATCTTGGCGACAAGGATGCGCGGGCGGCGCCCCTCGGCCTCGGCGAAGGCGTCCACCAGGGAACGGGTGCGCTCGACGGACGGGGACTCGCCTGCTTCGTTGCGGTACACCCCGGAGATCGTACGGATCTGGCTCGCGTGCCGGCCGTACACCTTCTCCAACGCGTCGGAGATCTCGCCGACCGTGGCCTTGGCGCGGGCCGCGTTCACCGCCAGCTCCAGCAGGTTGCCCTCGCCGCCGGCGGCCCGGGTGAGCGCGTCGAGCGCGGCCCGGCACTCGGTTTCGTCCCGCTCGGCGCGCAGCCGCCGCAGTTTCTCGATCTGCTGGGTGCGGACCGAGGAGTTGTCGACCTTCAGGACGTCGATCGCCTCGTCGGTCTCGACCCGGTACTTGTTCACCCCGATCACCGGCTGGCGCCCGGAGTCGATACGGGCCTGGGTGCGGGCCGCGGCCTCCTCCACGCGCAGCTTCGGGATGCCGGCGTCGATGGCCTGGGCCATGCCACCGGCGGCCTCGACCTCCTGGATGTGCTGCCAGGCGCGGCGGGCGAGGTCGTACGTCAGCTTCTCGACGTACGCGCTGCCACCCCACGGGTCGATGACCCGGGTGGTACCGGACTCCTGCTGGATGAGCAGCTGGGTGTTGCGGGCGATGCGCGCGGAGAAGTCGGTGGGCAGGGCGAGGGCCTCGTCGAGGGCGTTGGTGTGCAGCGACTGGGTGTGGCCCTGGGTCGCCGCCATCGCCTCCACACACGTACGGGTCACGTTGTTGAAGACGTCCTGCGCGGTCAGCGACCAGCCCGAGGTCTGCGAATGGGTGCGCAGGGAAAGGGACTTGGAGTTCTTCGGGTCGAACTGCTTGACCAGCTTCGCCCACAGCAGGCGGGCCGCCCGCAGCTTGGCGACCTCCATGAAGAAGTTCATGCCGATCGCCCAGAAGAACGACAGGCGGGGCGCGAACGCGTCCACGTCCAGGCCCGCCTCCCGGCCCGCCCGGAGGTACTCCACGCCGTCCGCGAGCGTGTACGCCAGCTCCAGATCGGCCGTCGCGCCCGCCTCCTGGATGTGATAGCCGGAGATCGAGATGGAGTTGTAGCGGGGCATCCGCTGCGAGGTGAAGGCGAAGATGTCGGAGATGATCCGCATCGACGGCTTCGGCGGATAGATGTAGGTGTTGCGGACCATGAACTCCTTGAGGATGTCGTTCTGGATGGTCCCCGCCAGCTTCTCCGCCGGCACACCCTGCTCCTCGGCCGCCACGATGTAGAGCGCGAGCACGGGCAGCACGGCGCCGTTCATCGTCATCGACACGGTCATCCTGTCGAGCGGGATGCCGTCGAAGAGCTGGCGCATGTCGAGGATCGAGTCGATCGCCACGCCCGCCATGCCGACGTCACCGGTCACCCGCGGGTGGTCGCTGTCGTAGCCGCGGTGGGTGGGCAGGTCGAAGGCGACGGACAGGCCCTTCTGACCGGCCGCCAGGTTGCGCCGGTAGAACGCGTTGGACTCCTCGGCGGTGGAGAAGCCCGCGTACTGGCGGATCGTCCAGGGCTGGTTGACGTACATCGTGGGGTACGGGCCGCGCAGATACGGGGCGATGCCCGGGTAGGTGCCCAGGAAGTCGAGGCCCTCCAGATCCTGGCCGGTGTAGAGCGGCTTGACCGGGATGCCCTCCGGGGTCTCCCACAGCAGGTCGTCACCGCCGGCCGCCTTCTTCACCGCCGTACGCCACTCGTCGGCGCCGCCGTCGACGGACGGGGCGCCCAGCTCGATCCCGGAGAAGTCGGGGATTCCCATCAGGACACTCCCATGCGGTCGAGGGTCGCGGACAGCACGGCCACGGCGTCGCAGCCCGCGAAGACGTACGAGTCGACACCGGCGTACTGCCCCGGACGGCCGGCGAGGAACACCCGCGAGGCGCCGGAGGCCCGCAGCCGCGCGGTCACCGACTCCGCCTGCTCCTCGTAGAGCGCGTCGCTGGAGCACAGACAGACCTCGCTCGCCCCGCTCTCCTCGAACGTGCCCTCGGTGACCGGCTCGACGCCGCCCGCCTGGAAGAGGTTGGCGGCGAAGGTCGTACGGGCGGTGTGGGCGGCGGCGGGGCCGATCGCGGCCAGGAAGATCCGGGGCCGGGCGCCGGTCGCCGCCAGGTGGGCGTCCGAGCGGGACCGCAACGCCTCGTACGCCTCGTCGCGGCGGACGCGGGGGAGACCGCCGGACGGCGGCTCGGGAGCGGGCTCGCGGACCACCGGCTTCTCGGCCAGGTGCGGGAACTCGCTGACGCCGGTGATGGGTTCGCGCCGCTTGGCGAGCTTCGCGCTGCGGGCCGCCCAGGTCTCGGCGAGCCGCTCCCGTACAGAGCCGGAGCGCAGCGCGGCGGCCTGGCCGCCCGCGCGTTCGATCTCCTGGAAGAACTCCCAGCCCACGTGGGCGAGTTCGTCCGTGAGCCGTTCCACGTACCAGGAGCCGCCGGCCGGGTCGGTCACCCGGGACAGATGGGACTCCTCGATGAGGATCGTCGAGGTGTTGCGGGCGATACGCCGGGCGAACGCGTCCGGCAGCCCGAGCGTGTGGTCGAAGGGCAGCACGGTGACGGAGTCGGCGCCGCCCGCCCCGGCGGCCAGCGTGGCGATGGTCGTGCGCAGCATGTTCACCCACGGGTCGCGGCGCGTCATCATCACCGGTGAGGTCACCGCGTGCTGCGTCTGCGCACCCGCGGCGGGCACCCCGCACACCTCGGCGACCCGGGCCCACAGCCGGCGCGCGGCGCGCAGCTTGGCGATCGTCAGGAACTGGTCGGCGGTCGCCGCGTACCGGAACTCCAGCTGCCCACAGGCCTGTTCGGCGTCGAGCCCCGCCTCGGTCAGCTCCCGCAGATACGCCACGCCGGTCGCCAGCGAGCTGCCCAGCTCCTGGGCCGCCGAGCCGCCCGCCTCGTGATACGGCAGCGCGTCCACGGTCAGGGCCCGCAGCCCCGGGTACTCCTCGGCGCACAGCCGCGCCAGCGCGGTGAGCGGAGCGAAGTCGTAAGTCTGTCCGGTGCGGGCCTCGTGGCCGAGCGGGTCGGCGCCGAAGTTGCCGCGCGCCGCCTCCTTGGCCACGCCTCGCTCCGCGTACAGCCGCAGCAACTCCCGCGCGGCGGGCCCGACCTCGGTGCCCGCGTCCAGGACGACCGGCGCGAGGTCGAGGTAGACGCCGTCGAGGACCTGGCCGAGCGACGACACGGGGATGCCGTCCTCGCCGAGCAGCAGCCACAGGGAGGTGACGCCGTTCTCCAGGTCGGCCAGCACGGCGGCGCCGTCCGCCGCCGTGTGCCGTTGCCGTACGTCCCAGCCGCCGACGGTGTTGCCCGTGGCCCGGCCTCCTCGTACGAAGGGCGCGAACCCGGGGTGACCCGGCGGGGGCGCGGTGTCGTGCGCGGTGTAAAGAGGTCGGGTGCGCAGCCCGTCCTCCAGCGCGGTGGACAGGGCTTCCTCGGCCTGAGCACCCTCGACGTCTTTGCCCGACTTGCGCAGTACGCCCGCAACGAGGCTCTGCCACTGGTCATGGGTCGCGTCAGGGAACTCGGCGGCCAGCTCAAGCCCGTCGTCAGGCAGGACCGTCATGCTCGGATGCTAGGACAGAGACACAAAGGAGCAGCAGAGGGCACGGCTGTGACCTTGCACTCCTCTGGGTGACCTTGATGTGTGTGGGGGTCACGTACTACGGCCGCTGAACACCCTGGGGCCGCTCCCCGTACCCCGTGCCACGCGGCCCGCGCCCCCGAGCGCACAGTCACCGGGCCGACCGAGGACAGGAGCGATCATCATGGCCGAGAAGTACTTCACGGTGTCCGGCCTGAGCTGCGGCCACTGTGCCGCGAGCGTCACCGAAGAGGTCGTGGCGGTGGCCGGCATCACCGAGGTCGATGTCGACGTCCGGGCCGGCCTGGTCGTCGTACGCGGGGAGACGGTCGACGACGCGGCCGTACGCGCGGCCATCACCGAGGCGGGATACGAGGTCGCGGAGGTCGTGCGTCAGGTCGCGGCCTGAGGAGGAAGAGGGGGACGGCGAGTCGGCAGGGAAAGCGCTTGAACATTGCCGGGACACGGCAATGAACCGGTCCCCCTCCCCGTGTGAGGATTCCGGTGAGCCGGAGAGCGGCGACGGGGGAGAGGGGGACGGCGCGGATGACCTGGTTTCTCGGAATCGGCATCACGGGGGTCGTGCTGCTCGCCCTGTCGCTGCTCTTCGACGGGGTGCTGGACAGTGCGTTCGGCGGTGCGTTGGACGGTGTCCTCGACGGGGGGCTGTCGCTGCCGGTCGTCGCCGGATTCGTGGCGGCGACCGGCTTCGGCGGTGTCCTCGCGACCGAGGTGCTGGACGCGGGTCCGGCCCTCGCCACCGGATGCGGTGCGGCCCTCGGGGCCGCCACGGCCTGGCTGACGTACCGCTTCAGCCGGGCCCTGCTGCTCGACCGGACGGCCGTCGCGCCACGTCGGGACGACCTGGTGGGCACGTCGGGCAACGTGGTGACGGCCATCCCAGCCGACGGATTCGGTGAGGTGCTGCTCCGGCTCGCGGGGCAGCCGGTGAAGTTCGCCGCGCGCAGCGCGGTGCCGGTGGCGCGCGGCACGGAGGTGTGGGTGGAGGCGGCGCCGACCGCGACGTCGGTAGTGGTGCGACCTGTGGACCGCTGAGCCGCTCCTTTCCCGCTCCTTTCTTTATCTTTCTCGTTCTTCCCTTCCCTTCCCTTCCCTTCCCTTTCTTTCCTTTGCTTTCTTTCCTTCTCGCATTTCCTTTCTCGTACGTGATTCGGGGGCGTTTGTCATGAGTCCTGTCGTTCTCGCGGTGGTGGGAGTCGTCGTACTCCTGGTGCTGCTGGCACTTGTCGTGGTCACCCGTTACAAGGTGGCCGGGCCCAGTGAGGCGTTCATCGTCACCGGGCGGCGTGGCAAGCAGTCCACCGACCCGGAGACCGGGCGGGTGTTCACCGACAACAGCGGGCAGAAGGTCGTGGTCGGCGGCGGGGTGTTCGTCGTGCCGTTCGTGCAGCAGCGGTTCACCCTGGACCTGTCGTCGCGGCACATCCCGGTGGCGGTGCGCGGCGCGGTCACGTTGCGCGGGATCAAGGCCAACCTCGAAGGCGTCGCCATCGTCAAGGTCGGCGGCACCGAGGACTCGATCCGCGCCGCCGCCCAGCGGTTCCTGATGCAGCAGGACGGCATCGTCGGCTTCACCCAGGAGGTGCTGTCGGGCGCGCTGCGGGCCATCGTGGGCCGGATGTCGGTGGAGGACGTCATCCGGGACCGGGCCGCGTTCGCCGGTCAGGTCGCCGAGGAGGCGGAGGCCAGCCTCTCCGGGCAGGGCCTGGTGCTGGACGCCTTCCAGATCCAGGACATCACCACCGAGGGCTCCTACCTGGAGGACCTCGGCCGTCCGGAGGCGGCCCGCGCCAAGCAGGAGGCGGACATCGCCGAGGCGGTGGCCCGGCGGGCCGCCGAGCAGGCCCGGCTGAAGGCGGAGGAGGAGATCGCCGTCGCGCAGCGGACGTTCGCCCTCAAGCAGGCCGAGATCAAGGCCGAGACGGACACGGCGGCGGCCCGGGCGGACGCGGCCGGACCGCTCGCCGAGGCCGCCCGCAAGCAGGACATCCTCGCCGAGCAGGAGAAGGTCGCCGAGCGTCAGGCGGCACTGAAGGACCGTCAGCTCGACACCGAGGTGCGCAAGCCCGCCGACGCCCAGCGGTACGCCGCCGAGCAGGAGGCCGAGGCCCGGCGGGTCGCGCGGGTCAAGCAGGCCGAGGCCGAGCGGCTGGCCGAGATCGCCGCCGCGCAGGCGGAGGCCGAGCGGTCCCGGCTGACCGGTGAGGGTGAGCGGCAGCGGCGTACCGCGCTGGCGGAGGCCGAGGCCGTCGAGGGGCTCAAGCAGGGCGAGTCCGAGCGGGCGCGGCGTGTGGCGATCGCGGAGGCGGTCCGGCTGGAGGGCGAGGCGGAGGCGGCGGCCATCGGTGCGAAGGGCGCGGCCGAGGCCGAGGCGATGCGGCAGAAGGCCGACGCCTTCGGGCAGTACGGTGACGCGGCGGTTCTGCAGATGCTCGTCGAGGTGCTGCCCCAGGTCGTCGCCAAGGCGGCCGAGCCGCTCGCCGCGGTGGACAAGATCACCGTGATCTCCACCGACGGCGTCTCCCGTATCCCGCGCGCGGTCGCCGACAACGTCACCCAGGGTCTCGAACTCCTCAACTCCACCACCGGAGTCGACCTCGCGGAACTCCTGAAGGGCCTTTCGCGGCGCGACGCCACGGTGGCGGAGCAGCCGGCGCGGCCCGGCGACAACGGAAAGGTCGAGATCACCAACTGACGTGGAACGGGCCCGCCTTGCTCCCCTTCGTGTGCGTACGGGTGAGGCGGGCCCTGGGTCGGTAAATGGGCAGCATTTTACTTATTGTGTGATTTCACCCTTTCGGGTTGCGCTAGAATCCTTTACCAAGCGCTTACGCTTTGTTGAGCGCTCATTGGCTCAGTCGTTGAGTGGTGGTCGGTGGTTCAGCCGCCGACGTGATGGGGGGCGTGGCATGGGTCGAGTCATCCGCGTGCGCGTCGTCAACGCCGCTCGCGACGCCGTTCCCGATACCGGTGACGCGGCGGACCCGAGCGGCCGCCCCGCGCGCTGACGCGCCCTCGTCGCCGCCGGGACATCCCGCCGGGTCGCCCCAGGTTGACGGCCAGTCACGTCATGCCAGTACGCGGCCACCCGACCGCTGGGGCCACCTCGCGCGCCTGTACGCGCCGATGGAAAGGGAACAGGCCGATCGGTGCGCCGGGCCTGCCTTGCCCGCACCTGCACCCGTATACGCACTCGCACTCGCACAGACGCCGTCACCGCACTCGTCAACGGAGGACAGACGCCCGTGCACAACACCACCGCCATGCTCATCGAACTCGGAGCGATCATCCTCGCCCTGGGCCTGCTGGGCCGCTTCGCCGGACGGGTGGGCTTCTCACCCATACCCCTCTATCTGCTCGCCGGACTCGCCTTCGGCCACGGCGGCATCCTGCCTCTCCAGGCCAGTGAGGAGTTCGTCGCCACCGGCGCCGAGATAGGCGTCATACTCCTGCTGCTCCTGCTCGGCCTGGAGTACAGCGCCTCCGAACTCGTCACCAACCTCAAGACCCAATACCCCGCCGGCGCGGTCGACTTCGTCCTCAACGCCGCCCCCGGCGCCGCCATGGCGCTGCTGCTCGGCTGGGGCCCGGTCGCCGCCGTCGCCCTGGCCGGCGTCACCTGGATCTCCTCCTCCGGCGTCATCGCCAAGGTCCTCGGCGACCTGCGCCGGCTCGGCAACCGTGAGACCCCGGTCGTGCTGAGCATCCTGGTCCTGGAGGACCTCTCCATGGCCCTCTACCTGCCGATCCTCACCGCCCTGCTCGCCGGAGTGAGCCTCGCGGGCGGCGCCCTGACCCTGCTGATCGCCCTGGGCACCGTCGGCACCGTCCTGTATGTGGCCCTGCGCCACGGCCGCCTGATCAGCCGCGCGGTCTCCTCCGACAGCGCCGAGATGCTCCTCCTGGTCGTCCTCGGCCTCGCCCTCGTCGTCGCCGGTGTCGCCCAGCACCTCCAAGTGTCGGCCGCCGTGGGCGCGTTCCTGGTCGGCATCGCGTTGTCCGGGGAGGTCGCCGAGGGTGCCAGCAGCATCCTCACGCCGCTGCGGGACCTGTTCGCCGCGGTGTTCTTCGTCTTCTTCGGCCTGCACACCGACCCCGCGGACATCCCGCCCGTCCTCCTCCCGGCCCTCGCGCTGGCCGCCGTCACCACCCTGACGAAGATCGCCACCGGCTACTGGGCGGCCAGGCGGGCCGGGATCTCCGTCAAGGGCCGCTGGCGCGCGGGCGGCACGCTGGTCGCCCGGGGCGAGTTCTCCATCGTCATCGCCGGCCTCGCCGTCGGCGTCGAACCCCGCATCGGTCCGCTGGCCACGGCGTACGTCCTGATCCTCGTCGTCCTCGGCCCGATCACCGCCCGCTGGACCGAACCCCTCGCCCGCGGCCGCCGGCCGGTCGTACCCCAGGAGACGACGGCGGTGGCGACCGAACCCGCCGAGGCCCTGCATGCGAACGCATGACCCCGGCAGAGCACGGCACGGGCACGGCGCCGAGCGGCCCGGAGGACTCGACGCGGCGCGTCGTGGGCCCCGGGCCCCGACGGCCGCCGAACCGAACGGGGAGAACATGGACGGGCTGGACGGGGCGGGGCGGGAGGCGGGTGGCCGGGACAGGGCCGACCAGGGGGCGACCAGGCAGGTCTCGTGCTGCCGCGGGACCGCTGCGGGGCCCGGCACATCGGCGGGATCACGGCGATCCGCGTGGCCGGCGGCTACGGCTACGGCTACGACCACCTCGGCGCGTACGGCCTCGTACGGCACTGCGAGAATCGGCCGTGACCTGCGAGTCCACCAGCCCCTGGAAGGAACCGACGAGATCATGCGCGTCATCGTGGCCCGCGGCCTGACGGAGGCGTTCGGATGACCGCCACGACCAGCACGTCCGCGACGACCGGCGGCGAGGAGCCCGTACTCCTGCACACCGCGGGCCGGGCCGCCCACATCACCCTCAACCGCCCCAAGGCCATCAACGCCCTGAACCACGAGATGGTGCGCCGCATCGACGAGGCGCTCACCGCGTGGGAGCACGACCCGGCCGTCGAGACCGTCGTCCTCACCGGCGCCGGGGAGCGCGGCCTGTGCGCGGGCGGCGACATCCGGGTCGTCCACGACGACGCCCGCGACGGGGACGGCACCGCCGCGGCCGCGTTCTGGCGCGACGAGTACCACCTCAACGCGCGTATCGCCCGCTATCCGAAGCCGTACGTCGCCGTCATGGACGGCATCGTCATGGGCGGCGGCGTCGGCCTCTCCGCGCACGGCGGCGTCCGGGTGGTCACCGAGCGGTCGCGGATCGCCATGCCGGAGACCGGCATCGGGTTCGTGCCCGACGTGGGCGGCACCCATCTGCTCGCACACGCCCCCGCTGAACTGGGTACCCACCTCGGCCTGACAGGGGCTCAGATCGGCGCCGCCGACGCCCTGTTGTGCGGACTCGCCGACCACTACGTACCGTCCGCCGCACTGCCGGACCTCATCGGCGACCTCGCCGTCCTGCCCGTACGGGAGGCCCTCGCCCGGCACGTACAGCCGCCGCCGCGAGGGGAGTTGGCGGGGCACCGGCAGTGGATCGACGACTGCTACGCGGCCGGCGGCACGGTCGAGGAGATCGTCCGGCGGCTGTCCGCCCACGGCGACCCGGCCGCCAAGGAGACCGCTCAGACGCTGCTCACCAAGTCGCCCACCGCGCTGAAGGTCACGCTGGCCGCGCTGCGCCGCGCCCGCCGGCTCGGCTCGCTGGAGCGGGTCCTGGACCAGGAGTACCGCGTCTCCCTCGCGGCCCTGTCCACCCCCGATCTGGTGGAGGGCGTCCGCGCCCAGGTCATCGACAAGGACCGCAACCCCCGCTGGTCACCGGCCACCCTGGCCGAGGTCACCGACACCGACGTCGAACGCTTCTTCGCCCCGCTCGGCGAGCGTGAACTCGGGCAGGCGCCCCAGGGCGGCTGAGCCGCTGAAGGCCGGCCGCGCCCATACCAGGCCCCTGCCTGCCGGACGGCCCCGTCGAGGCGGGCTGTCACCAGCCACCACGGTCGCCACAGCACTGGGAACCGTGGCATCGGCCGTACCACCGGAGGGTCGGCGCACGGGCACGGTGGTGCTGCGCCCCGAGCAACTGAGGCTGGCCGACGCGGACACGGCAGGCGTGGTGACGGGCACGGTGACCGACGTGTGCTTCTACGGTCACGATGCCAAGGTGACCGTGGCCGTGCCGGGCCTCGACCATCCGGTGGACGTCCGAGTCGCGGGCCCGTCGCAGGTCGGCCCCGGCCGGCGGACCGGCGTCCGCGTGACGGGCGAGGCCACGCTTCATCCCTAGGCGGTGCCGCCGGCCACGGTCGGGGGTGTGGGGCGGGAGCAGAGTCGGTCGACGATGCCCTGGGCGTGCTCGACCCGGCCCGCCGGCTCCTTGACCTCGGAGTCGGAGGCACGGCCGTCGGCCGACTTCGCCATCTCCAGGGCCTGCTCGTGGTGCGGGATCATCATCTGCGCGAACGTGACGTCCACGTCGTCGAAGTCCCCGGCCCCGGCCCCGGCCCCGGCGGTCGCCGTTGCCGAGGAGCTGCCGCTGCCGTGACCCGCCGCTCCCGGCATCACCGCGCGGGGTCATGCCTTCCGGCGGGAACGTGCGCCCGGCCGCACCAGGTGTCACTTGGTCTCCAGCCCGGTCGTGCGGGTCTCCGGCAGCAGGGCGAGGAAGACGATCGCGGCCGTCAGTTCCAGTGCGATGACGTAGTGGGCGAGAGCGAGGGGGTGGTGGTGGGCGATGGTCCACGTGGCGAAGAGGGGCGCGCTGCCGCCGAAGACCGTTACGGCGACGTTGTAGGCCAGGCCGACGCCGGAGGTCCGGACCCCCGTGGGGAACAGCTCGCAGAACACCGCGGCGACGTTGCCGTAGGTCAGGGCGAGCAGCACATTGCCGGTCACCGCCACCAGCAGGTAGGTGAGCGGGGTCGGATGCTGCAGCAGGCGCAGCATCGGATACGCGAGGACCGCGAAGCCCAGGGCCTCCGCGATGATCAGCGGCCGTCGGCCGGTCTTCCGGTCCGAGACCATGCCGACCAGCGGCAGCACGAGCACGAAGGCCGCCAGCGCGACGCAGTTCAGGGCCAGGCCGGTCTTCAACGGGAAGTTCCCGACCAGGTGCGCGTAGGTGGGCAGGAAGACCTGCCAGGTGAAGTAGGTGACCTGGCTGAACTGGATCACCATCACCAGCAGAAGGCTTCGCGGGTACTGCTTGACGGCCGTCCGCAGTGGCCTTCGCTCGACCTGTCCCGTGGCCTGCAGTGCGGTGAAGAGCGGGCTCTCCGGAACCGTGCGCCGCAGGCGGACGCCGTAGAGGCAGAGCACCGCCCCGATCAGGAACGGGATCCGCCAGGCCCAGTCGGCCACCACCGCCTTCGGTAGAACGGTGGTCAGCACGGTCGCCACCAACGTGGCGGACAGGATGCCGAGACCGGCGGTCATGTACTGGGCGGCGCCGGCCGTCGCCCGGCGGTCGGCCGGCGCGTGCTCGACGATGAAAGCGGAAGCCGCCTGGAATTCCCCGGAGTTGGAGATGTTCTGCATGGCCCGGCCGAGGACCAGACAGACGGGCGCGAGCCATCCGATGGTGCCGTAGGTGGGCGACAGGCCGATGATCAGCAGTCCCGATCCCATGAGGAACAGGCTGAGCGAGAGGAGTCTGCCACGCCCCCGCCGGTCCCCGTAGGGCGACAGCAGCATCGCGGCCGCGGGGCGCACCACGAAGGCCACGCCCACCACGAGACCGTAGGTGTAGAGCAGCGCGTACGCCTTGTTCGCCACGGGGAAGAACTGCTGGGCGAACACCGGGGCGAGCAGGGAGTAGATCGTCGCGTCGTAGTACTCGATGAGGTTGCCGATCGCACCTGCCCTGATCGCCTTGCGGGACTGATCGGGGGAGACGGTCCGGTCTTTCACGGGCATACGGAGTGGGGACAACACGACTCCAGGGAAACGGGATACGAGCCTGGCGCGGATCGCGTGCGGCGGCCGGTGCCGTCTGTCCGCTCAGCGGCCGGAGTTGCTTCCGCACGGACCTCGTGAATCGGTCGGCGCCCGGTGGACGAATGTCTGCCAGTAGACCGTACGGAACGACATGATCAAGGAAGGCGCGCTCGCGCCGGTTCATCCCGGCGGCTTCGAACCTGTCGCCCGGCGCCGCTCGGTGAGCGCCCACACCAGCAGTCCGAGCAGCACGGTGGTGCAGCCGATCGCGCAGGCGGTGAAGACGGCGACGTACCCGTCGTTCGTCGGGAAACCGTCGGGGGCGGTGTGGGCGGCGAGGATCACACCGGTCGCGGCGCTGCCGATCGCGCTGCCGACGACACGGAGCACATGATTGAAGCTGGTCGTGGAGCCCAGATCGCCGCCCGGGACCGTGGCGTGGAGCAGGGTGGCTACGACGGCCCAGACGATGCTGCTGCCCAGGCCGAACGTCAGTATGGCCAGGAGCAGTTGCCACAACCCGTTGTGGTGAGCGGTCAGCGCGACATGGGTACCGGCCAGCAGAACGCCTCCGAACAGGAGCAGCGCGTGCTGCCCCGCGCGGACGGCCGGACGGCGAGCCAGCCGACCCGCCAGCTGACTCCCGGCCGAGAACGGGAGCATCACACACCCGGCCGCGAAGACCGACAGGCCGAGCCCGTAACCCGTGCCCACGGGCGCCTGCACGAGAGTGGCGAGAACGGAGACCCCGACGAACGTCGCGGCGCCGAGCACGACCGTGGCGAGATTGGCCAGCAGCACATCGGGATGGACGAGCAGCTCGGGCCGGACCAACGGCCGAGCGACCCGCCGCTCCCACCATGCCCAGGCGGTGAGCAGCAGCGCGGCATCCACCAGCACGGTCAGCACGAGGGCGGAGGTCCAGCCCCAGCGTGACCCCTCCTTCAGCAGAAGGAGCAGACTCGTCAGCGCGGCCACCAGGAGAACGGTGCCCGCCAGGTCGGTGCGCGCGGAGAAGGCCGGCATGTCCGGGTCCGCACCCGGGCCTGCAGGGGGGCGCCCGTCCGGAGGCAGAACCAGCAGGACCCCCACGACGGCCGGTGCGGCGAGGCCGGCCGCGCACCAGAAACCCCAGCGGTGGTCGAGATACTCGGCGATCAGGCCGGTCAGCGGGAAGCTGAGCCCGGCCCCGGTGGCGGCGGTGACGGCGAGAGTGGTGATGCCGTCCGTGACCTTCGCCGGGGCGAGGTGACGGTGCGCCAGGGCGATCGTCATCGGCAGCATCCCGCAGGCCGGCCCCTGGAGCGCCCGTCCGACGAGTAACTGCGCAAAGGTGTCGGCGACGGCCGCCAGGACGGAACCCGACATCGTCAGGGCGAGCACTCCCACAAGCGCACGGCGACTGCGGTGCCCGTCCGCCAGCCGGCCGAGCACCGGGGTGCTCACCGCCCCCACGAGCAGGGTCACCGTCAGCATCGACTGGGCGGCGCTCACCGGCACGTGGTGCGCCCGGGCGACGGCCGGAACCAGCAGCGCGCCGAGTGAGCTCACCATGGTGGCGGACAGGGCGCAGTAGATGAGCAACGGCCCCACTGCGTTCGGTCGTCGCCGCACTCGCGGGCCCATGGCCACCGCCTCCTGAAGCGCTCGCTCGGATCACCCACGATCTGGCTCTCGTGCGGCGGGGTGAATCCTGCGGTCACTCTTCCGAAGGCGTGTCACTGCTCCGAATGGCGGCCCGCGTCCCGGTCCGCCCTATCACCACGCAATCAGAACATCGGCCACCACAATCAAGTTCGCATGGGCGGAGAACAGGGGCATTCGACCGGCGCACGTGGGGCGCACGTCACCATTACGCTATTCGCGCGCCTGTGCGACGCTGCGATAAATATGCCCGAAGCTGCATTCGGAACGAAATTCCTTCCGTGCTCGGGGACTTGAAGTACTTGCGTGGGGCACCGAACCCCTGCACACTCGAATGAGTCGGTGTGCTGATCTGTGCATGGGCCGGCCGCGTGTGGGGGGGATCTTCAACACGGGCTCCTTCCGTACGTTCCGTCGCGAAATTGACCGACCGACCTCTCTGCTGGGCCACTTCGGAGGAGCACGTATATGGCTTGGCTCGCGCTCGGATACTTTCTCGCCTACATTCCCTACGCGATGCTCGTGAAGGCTCTCTCCAGCGGGGTCTCGCCGCTGGCCGAAGGGCCGGTCGAAGGGCTGGTGCTGCTGCCGGCGGCCGCCCTGGGGCAACTCGCCGTCATGCCGCTCTTTCTGACGGTCAGCGGGTGGTGGCGCTACAGCGGGCGGCGCGAGATACCCGGGGTGGGTCGCCGTGTCCGCATTCCGGGAAGGGAAATGCTGTTGGCGGGGATGTTCACCTCGCTCATCATCGGAACCACCACGCTGAATTTCACCTTCGCCGGTGTCTCCATCCTCCTCGTGTTGCTTCTGATGCGCGGGGGTGTGCTGATTCTCTCGCCGCTCGTCGACTCGATGCGTAAACGAAAGGTTCCCGGTTCCGCGTGGGCCGGACTGGCCTTCAGTCTGGTGGCGGTTGTGGTGGCCCTGGGTGATGTGGACAGCTATCACCTCACTCTGGCGACGGGTTTGAGCGTGCTCGTCTATTTCGTCGGCTACGTGGGGCGGTTCGAGATCATGAGCCGGGTGGCCAAGACCGGAGTGAAGGAAACCGATCGCCGCTATTTCGTGGAGGAGCACGCCACCGCACCGGTTTTCCTGGTCGCGATCCTGGCGGCCGCCGCCCTCGCGGGACAGCCGGAGTTGCGCGCCGGGTTCACCACCTTCCTCGGCACTCCCGCCGCCTGGGCGGCCATGGGTATCGGTGTGGCCTACGAGGTGCTGTTCGTCTTCGGCACCCTGATCTACCTCGACCGCCGCGTGTACACGTGGTGCGTCCCGGCCAACCGCTGCGCCAGCCTGCTGTCCGGCCTGGTCGCCTCGTACGCCCTCGCGGGTCTCGCCGGACTGCCGGTGCCGGGGGACGCGCAGCTTCTCGCGCTCGTCTTCATCGTCATCGCCATCGGGGCCCTGTCCCAGCCCGCGGCGGTCTCCTGGTGGCGGGAACGCGGCACACGCACCCGGCGGGTGCTGTTCGTCTGCGGCGGCAACACCTCCCGCTCGCCCATGGCCGAGGCCATCGCCCGGACCCACGCCGCGCAAGCGGGGGCTTCCGCGCGCCGCGTGCGCTTCGCCAGTGCGGGAGTCGCCCCCGCACGGCACGGAGAACCGCTGGCCCTCGCGGCCCGGACCGCGCTGGCCGACCTCGGCATACGGCGGGTGCCGGGCCCCCTTCACCCCGGCCGCCACCGGGCGCGGTCGCTCACTCCCCAGCTGTGCCGGAACAGCTCGGCCATCTACTGCATGACGCGCGCGCACCGCGACGCCGTGCTCGCCCTGGTACCCGACGCGGAGAGCCGCACCCTCTGTCTGGACCCGCACGGCGATGTCCCCAACCCCGAAGGGCAGTCGCCCGAGTTCTACCGCCAGTGCGCCCACCGTATCCAGGAGTTGGTCCGCACCCGCCTGCACGAGTTCCTCGACGGCGACCCCGGTCCCGACGTCCGCGCCGCCGGGCTGGGTTGAGGCGCGGATGAGCGAGGCGCCCGTGACGGCTCACACCGACCCCGTGTACGACGGCCTGTCCCTGATCGCGTCCCGGCACTGCAAGCGGGCCTTTCTCGACCGGCCCGTGCCCCGGGACGTCCTGGCGGAGGTGCTCCTCGCCGCAGGGCAGGCCCCCTCCAGCCGCAATATCCAGCCGTGGCGGGTGACCGTGGTGACCGGCACCACCCTGGACGCGCTGACCCGCACCCTCCGCGAAGCCTTCGACCGCGGCGAATCCCCCCGGCCGGACTACGCCAACCGGCCGCCGACTCTCGACGACACCGCGGCGGAGCGCGCCCGCACGGCCCTCTCCGGAGTGCTGCGCGCCAAGGGCCACGCCCCCGACGACACCACGGCCGGCCGCGCCCATCTCCGCGACAACCTGCGCTTCTACGGCGCGCCGGCCGCCCTTGTCTGCCACCTCCCCGCCGACGCGGTGCCCGCAACCTTCCTGGAGACCGGCCTCTTCCTGCAGAACACCATGCTCGGACTGGTCGCCCGAGGGCTCGGCAGCTGTCCGCAGTTCAGCGTCGCGGGTTACGCGGACGCCCTCCGCCGGAAGCTGGACATCGACGCCGACCGGATCATCGTCTGCACCCTGGCCGTCGGTCACCCCGACGAGACGGCCCCGGTCAACCGGTTCGTCCCGCGGCGGGCCGGCCTGGAGGAGTACGTCCGGTGGAGCTGACCTCAGGAAGAGACGGTCAGGCCGGCGCCGTGCCCCGGGCCCGGCTGGTGGCCGTGGCCACCGAACCCGACGATCTCGGCAGAGCCCGGCTGCGCGACCTCGACGGGATCGCCGAGGCCGTGGAGGTACGGGCGGACCTGGTCGGCGACCCCGACCCCGGCCGCCTGCGCAAGCACTTCCCGGGCACCCTGACGTACTGTCTGCGCACCCGGGCACACGGCGGCGTCTGCGATGCGGGCCCGGCCGAGCGGCTCACACGGCTGCTGCGCGCGGCCGACCACTACGACCTGGTCGATCTCGAATGGCCCCACGATCTGGCACGGCCGGAGCTGCTGGCCGCCGTTCCCGCACGGCGGCGGCGCGTCTCCTGGCACGGGACGCTCCCGGCCGGGAGGGGCACCGACGGCCACGCCGCCCTGCGGGTACGACTCGCCTCGCTGAGCTCCGTCCCCGCGGCGCTGTACCTCCTCGCCGCCCGACCCGGACCTCTGGACCAGGAGCACGACAGCACGGCGGCGCCCCTGATGCTGGCCGGCCTCGGGCGCGACGACGTGACCGCCTTCGCGTCCGGCACCGCCGGAACCTGGACCCGGATCCTGGCCCCCTGGCTGGGCGCACCCGTGGTGTTCGGACGGATCTCCGTGCCGGGCCCGGACGGCATGCCGAGCCTCGGACAACTCATGACCGACTACGGCCTGCCGGAGCTCCCCCGGCTGCGCGGCCTCTACGGGATCGTGGGCCGCGACCCCGGACGTTCGCTGTCGCCGCGCCTGCACAACGCGGCCCTGCGCGCCCTGGGTCTGCCCGCGCTGTATCTCCCCTTCCCGGCACCGGCCCTCGCACCGTTCTTCAGGGCGGCCGTCCGCTTCGGGGAGGAGAGCGGACTGCCCGTACGGGGGCTGACCGTGACCGCCCCCTACAAGGAGACCGCCCTCGACCTGGCGGACGTGCCGAGCACGACGGCCCTGTCGTGCGGCGCGGCGAACCTCATCTGGCGGCAGGACGGGCTCTGGCGGGCCGACACCACCGACACGGTCGGCGCCCTGCACGCACTGACGCGGAACGGCATCCACCCGGCGGGACTTCGGGCGGCCGTCGTCGGATGCGGCGGCGCCGGGCGGGCGGTCGCGCTGGCCCTGCGGAGCGCCGGGGCTCAGGTGACGCTCGTCAACCGGGGGCACGCACGCGGCCGGGACGCCGCACAGCGGATGCGTGTCCCGTACCTGCCGCTGTCCGGGTTCAGCGCCACCGGCTACGACGTGCTGGTCCAGGCCACACCGCTGGTGGAGCGGCCGCCCTTTCCCGTCGTGACGGCCGACCCCGACGCCGTCGTGCTGGAGATGGCGTACCGGGATCCGCCCACCCCTTTGATGGCGGAGGCACGCGTGCGCGGGCTGCTCGGCATCGACGGCTGGGAGGTGCTGCTCATCGAGGTCCAGGAGCAGTTCCGGCTGCTGACCGGCCATCCGATGCCTCCCGGCCTACCGCTGCGCTCCCTGTGCTCCCGTCAGGACCTCACGGCGAACCTCTCCGGAAGGGAGAGCACCTCATGACCACCAGCTCGGCGGCCCCCGCGCCGCCCCCGGCCGGGCCGGTCCCACCGGACCGTCCGGATGTCTCGGCCCTGTTGGGCGACTGGCTCAACACCGACCGCGGAGCGGTCTCCAAGGGCCCTCTCCGGCTGACCGTCACCGACGGCGGAACGAGTCTCTCCGTACGGGCCATCGGCAGCGAGCCGCTTCGGACGCGCGACTGGGGCGAGGTACCGGCGGCCGTCCACACCGCGCCCGGCGCGCCGTCCGTCGTCTGGTCGTTCACCGCCGTCTACGAACTCGACGGGTCCCGCACGGTTCTCTCCGCCTACCACAAGACGGGAATCCTGGTGGTCACCGCGTCCCGGATCCCCCTCGACGGCGAGCGCCCCGGCGAGTGGACCCGCTCCTTCTTCCACCGTTTCCGGGAGGGCACATGACGGCACCGCCGACCGACCCGGACGACCTGGCCGATCTCACCGGCGGATGGGTCAACTTCGACACCGCGGCCACCGGCATCCGGTCCGTCGACGCCAGACCGGACAAGGGCCGACTCGCGCTCAGTATCGCCGAGGACGGCCCCGGCGCCGCCGGGACCCGCACCACGCTCGCGGCCACGCCCCTGGTGGACGCGGGCGGCGACGGGCCGGCCGTGGGCTTCCTCGCCGAGGGCCGGCTCGGGACCCTGGACACTGTCCTCTGCGGCTACCTCAACCGCGGCCTGCTCACCATCGACGTCCACACGGCCCACCCCGACGACCCGCGGGTGCCGCCCGTGATGTACCGCGCCCACTACTACCGGCCAGGACTCGCACAGCCGTCCGAACCTCGTGAAGGGCTCCTCTGACATGACCGGCGACCTGATGCACGGCTACCGCGAGCCGCACAGTCCGGTTCCCGGGCAACGCGCCGCCCTCGACACCGCGCGGAAGTTGGCCACGGAGACGTTCTCCGCCCGCGCCGACGACTACGACCGCAGGGCGGCCTTCCCCGCCGAGGACTTCGACGACCTCTTCGCCGCCGGTCTGCTGGCGGCCGCCGCGCCGCGCGAGTACGGCGGACTGGGCTTCGGTCCGCAGCAGCGCAACACGCTGCCCCTGTGGGAGCTGACCACCACCCTGGCCTCGGCGGACCTCTCGCTGGCGCGCTGCTGGGAAGGACACGCCAACTCCCTGGTGCTCATCGACGCCCTGGGAACGCCCGAGCAGAAGCGGCGCTGGTTCACGGGCGTCGTCGAGCGGGGGGAGAAATGGGTGGCCTGGAGCGGCGAGCCCCGGGCCCCCAAGCCCGGGGAGGCCGGCCGCTTCGGCACCACCCTCACCCCCGTCGAGGGCGGTTGGACCGTACGGGGCACCAAGGCGTTCGCCACCAGTGCCACGGGCGCCCAGTGGGCGATCCTCTTCGTCGATCCCGCCGGACCGGGCGGAGCCCGGCACGCGCAGGCCGCCCCGAACGGCCGGGCGGCGGGCAGCGGACTGCTCATGCTCGCCTGCGAGCTGTCCGACCCGACGGTGAGCGTCGACAGCTCGTGGTGGGACCCGGTGGGCATGCGCGCGACGGTCAGCCACCTGGTGCGGTTCGACGACACGTTCATCCCCCGCGACCATCTCCTCGGCACACCCGGCAGCTATCTCACCGGGCGGTGGCAGGCCGCGTTCGTCCCCCATTACGCCTCCAGCTTCCTGGGCGCTGCCCAGGCCGCGTGCGCCTACGGGCTGGAGTACCTCAGGAAGCAGGGCAAGGGGGCCGACCCGTACGTACGGCAGCGGGCGGGCAGCATGGCGGTCAACGTGGACACCGCCCGGCTGTGGCTGCGCCATGTCGCCGCGCTGTGGGACGAGGGCCGGGTGGAGGAGGCCGGGCTCGCCGGCAGCAAGGCCCGGCATGTCGTGGAGCACCTGGCGGAGGAGACCGTGCACCACTGCATCCGTGCCTGCGGCGCCCGCAGTCTGGTCCGCCCCAGCCCGGTCGAACGGATCCTGCGCGATCTGACCTTCTACCAGCGCCACGACAACGACGACCACATCCTCGCCACCATCGGCCGCGCCGCGCTCGGCGAGGACCACGACCCGTCCTTCCACAAACCCTGAGTCGAGTGAGGAGGGACCGCGATGCCCGTCCCGGACCACCGGCCCTTCGCCTTCCCCTTCGACACCCGTGTCCACTCCGAGGTGTTCGAGAGGCTGGCCTGGCTGCGCGAGAACGAACCGGCGACCAGAGTGGTCATCGCCAGCGGACACGAGGTGTGGCTGGTGACCCGGTACGAGGACGTACGCCGGGTGCTCCGCGACCGGCGGTTCAGCGTGACGGCCAACACCGCGCCCGACGCCCCCCGGCTGTTCACCACCCCGTTCCCGCCCGACGTCTCCCTCCTGCGGGACACCGAGCCGCCCGACCACGCCCGGCTGCGCCGGCTGGTCATGCCGGAGTTCAGGGCCCGGCAGGTCCAGCGCTCGCTGCCGCTGATCCAGAGCATCACGGACGGGCTGCTCGGCGACATGGCCGAGACCGGCCCGCCCGCCGACCTGGTGGCCGACTTCGCCCGCCCCCTGCCCATGGCCGTGATCTGCGTCTGGCTGGGTGTTCCGGTCGAGGACAGCGACCTGATCCTGGCCCTGGTGGACAGGATGAACGGCCAAGGCCCTCTGGAGCGGATCACGGCGGCACAGCGGGAGATGAGCGACTACCTGGCCACCCTGACGGACTCCCGGCGCGCGGCACCCGGCGACGATCTGTTCAGCGCCCTGGTCACGGCACACGACGAGCGGGGCGCGCTCTCCGACGCCGAGCTGACCGGGATGGGCGTCAGTCTGCTCTTCGCGGGCCATACGGTGGTGACCAGCGCCCTGGCCGCCGCCCTGCGCACGCTGCTGCACCGGCCCACCGACCTCGCCGGGCTGAGGGACGACCCGGCGCTGGTCCAGAGCGCGGTGGAGGAACTCCTGCGCTACCACCTGGTGCTGCGGGACGGTCAGATCCGGGTGGCCACCGAGGACGTCGACCTCGCCGGGGTCACCGTCCGCGCCGGAGAGTCCGTCGTGGCCTCCCTCAACTCCGCCAACCACGACCCGGACGCCTTCGCCGACCCCGAACTCCTCGATCTGGGCCGTGACCCCAATCCGCATGTGGCCTTCGGCCATGGCATCCACCGCTGTCTGGCGTCCCATCTGGCGCGGGCGGAGCTGCGGATCGGCCTCACCTCGCTGCTGTCCCGTTTTCCCGGGCTGCGCCCGGCGGACCCCGAGGCGTCCGCCGACTGGAAGGAACACCGCCGCCTGCAGTCGCTCGCCGCTCTCCCCGTCACCTGGTGAGCGCCCATGTCCTTCACTTCCACGAAGAAGGGCCAGTTCGCCTACTTCGACACCCAGCTCGGTCATCCGGACTGGTCCGGGCGCACAGTGCTGGACTTCGGCGGGAACGTCGGTGTGCTCCTGGAAGAGGCCGCGGGACGGATCCAGCCGTCGCTCTACTGGTGTGTGGACGTGGCGCGGGACGCGATCGAGGAGGGCAGGCGACGCAGGCCGGAAGCGCACTGGGTCCGCTACGACCGGTACAACCCGCAGTTCAACCCCGCGGGCATCCCCGGGCTCGCGCTGCCCGACCTGGGGACGCGTTTCGACTACGTACTCGCGTACTCCGTCTTCACCCACACACCGGACGACGAGACGGTTGAACTGGTGCGTGCGCTGCGGTCGATGCTGACCGACGACGGCCTGCTCGCGTTCACCTTCATCGCCCCGGGATGGGCGCCGCGGGGCGAGGGGCAGAAGTCCAATGTGCGGTGGCGGCTGAGCAGCCGTTCCCTGGGGAACACGGCGGAGCCGCCCCCGGTGCCGGCGCACTTGGAGCCCGTCGTCGAGCGGGCGGGCAAGGCGCCCAGGTGCACGGTCGTGGACGACACCCTGCTGCTCGACGAGCATGTCCCGAACGGCCCGTGCGGACGGTACGACGTCCTGTGGAGCCCTGACCACACCAGGTCGCTGTTCCCGGCCGCCGAGGTACGGCCCCCGGCGGCGCCGGAGCGGCAGCACTGCTGTCTGCTCGGCCCCGCGGACTGACACCGCCCGCCCCACGTGGGGCGGGCGGTGTCGGACGACCGGTGTGGAGGAAGGCGTCAGCGGCCGACGGTGTCGGTGTGCCAGATCGCCTTGTCCTTGTTGTAGATCACCACGTTCCCGTCGGCCTGGACGACGAGCTTGGCCTCCGCGTTGCCCGCGGTGCCGGAACTGAAGAGCTTCTTGTCCCTGTTCTGCGGATCGATGACGAAGAGCTCCCCGTCCTTGAACCACGCCTGCGCCTTCGGGCCGGCGGAGGTCTTCGCCGACCAGCGGACCTTGTTGTCCCCGCTGCCGATGACCTGAAGGTCGCCCTTCTCCGTCAGGAAGAGCCGCACCGTGCCCGAGTCGACGGTGTCCCGCTCGGTGTTGTCGAAGCTGTCGGAGGTGAACACCGTGTTCCCGTGGACCACCATGTTGGTGTTCATCCGGCCCTCTGCCAGCTGGTCGATGACCGAGATCGACGGCATGAAGGCGTACACCGCTCCCTCGGTCCGTACGAACTGGGAGAAGCTCAGCGGGACCGGCTCACCCTGGCCGTCCGGGCGTTCCCAGGACACCACCGTCTCCTCGCCCGCCACGGTGTCGGAGCCGGCGGGGTGCGGGCCGGGGTCGATCTGCTCGTGGTGGGTGTTGGGGTTGGGCCTGGGGAACGTCTCGTCGTTCATCCAGTCCCGCTGGATGAACTCGAACTGCCGGTAGAGGTCGGCCTGGTAGGAGACGAAGACCAGACCCCGGGGCCCGTCCGGGCCGTTGAGGGCCGAGGCCGACGGGTCGAACGGCAGCCCGTACGGAATGCCGCGGCGCATGATCCGGCGGTGGTTGAACTTCGTGTCCTCGACGAACTGGCCGGTCCTCGGGTCCTTGAAGCCGTCCCTGGGATTGGTCTTGCGCAGATGGGACCAGAGCGGGGTGACCTTTCCGTCGGGGTCGTCCCTGAACGAGATCAGGTTGTCGTTCGACGCCTCCGCGTTGTACGACATGTCGGCGTGCGGACACTTCGCCACGGGGGTCCCGGTGCGCCAGCGTCCGACGAGCCGGGCCGCCAGCCACTCGGTCGTCGCCTCCTGGGGCGCGGCCTTCGCCTCCTTCAGCACCTTCAGCTGGGCGGCCACGCCGGCCCACCAGCCGGGGACGTCCTGGGCCAGTCGGCGCACCACCTGGAAGGAGCCCTTATGCGCCCACTCCGGGTACGGCAGGGGGTGCGGGCGCTCCCGCTCCAGCCCTACGACGAACTCACCGGGGTTGATCAGGATGGTGCCGGGGTGGCCCTTCTCGTAGACCGCGTTCTTGGGGTCGGGCTCGTCGAGGTACTTGATCGCGGGCTCGCTGACGCCGTCCTTGAAACCGAAGTGCTCCCGACCCCGGCGGGGGCCTTCGAGGGTGGCGCCGTCCTGCTCGTAGACGGTCACGATCTTGGCGCGGGCGAGGTCCTGGCGTACGTCTCCCAGGGTGGCCCGCAGCACGTGCGGCTGGTCGGCGGCGACGGTGAGCACCGCGTGGACGCTGCCGCCGCCGAAGTTGCCGAAGAGCCAGTTCTGGGGAGCGTTCTGCCCTGTGTCACCCAGCTGCGCCGCGCGCTTGGCCGGCCCTTCCGCGAAGGCCTTCAGCGGTCCGTCGGTGCTGTTGTTGTCGATGCCGGGGAGCGGGTTGTTGCCGGTGAGGAACTGCAGACCGGCGAAGGTGAAGCTGATGCCGTACCACAGCGCGTTCAAATTCTGCGGGTCGTCGCCACCTGAGTACGAGCGGGCCCGGGAGAACTCCCTGTTGAACTTCGCCACCTGACCGGTGGTGGCGATGAGCGGCCGGAGTTGTTTCAGCCACGTACGCGTCAACTGCTGGTCCTCGAACCGGAGGAAGACCAGCTGCATGTGGTCCTTCTTGAACCCGGCGAGCACATCGCCCTGGATCTCGGTGTCCTCACGCAGGAACAGGTTTTGGGGACCGGTCGGATTTTTGGGGTCGGTCGGTGCTGTGTTCGTGTACATCCGTGTGCTTCCTCCGGGGAATTCGACAGCATCGTTTCGGTCTCCCGTTACCCCGTCTGAATCGATGAAACAGATGAGTCCGAGTCAAACATCCAAACAGCTTTGATATTCACTCCGATGGGGGAGCGCATGTCGGAGCGCGTTTCCTTCCTCATGCGCCGGTCATATGCGCCTCCATCACCTGAACTGGGGAGACGGAACTGGGTGCGTGGAGCGCGGGATCTCTGATATTTGTTGTTGGTTGGTGCAACGACTCGGTTCTCGGAAGGGATTCGGACGCCTCGCGGCCTGTGTTCTGGGCAGGTGAAGTCCTGGATTTTCCTTTCTTCAAATTTCCATCCAAATTTTCCTCAGGTGGCTAGGAGACCCATGCCCCCACGAAAGATTTCCGCGGCCATTTCGGTATGCGCGCTGGTGTCCGCGCTGACCGTCACGGCAGGCTTGGCCGCGCCTTCCGCGTACACGCACGACGGTGCCCATCACGATGGGTCGGGCGCGGGCGAGGCCAAGAAGGGCCAGGTGCCCGAGAAGCAGGTCAAGAAGGAGATGAGAGCCGACGAGGCGGCCGTCCTGGGCGAGGAACACGCCAAGGAGCACGCCCGGCTCCGGGCGACGGCCAAAGCCCTGGGTGAGTACCCGCAGACGACCCGTACCGAGCGGCTGAAGAAGCTGACGGAGTCCCAGGCGGAGACCAACAAGCAGTACGCGCCCGACCGGTTCGGCCGGTTCACGGAGTACTTCCCCTCACCGGACTACGGCGACCACATCGCCATGCTGCCCACCGGCAAGGTGCTGCTCTTCTCCTTCGAGCCGATCGAGGACAACCCCCAGAAGGAGACCGCCCCCACCGACGTCATCGGCAAGGAGAACGCGGGCCGTGCCTATGTGTGGGACCCGGACAGGGGCACGGGGCGCGACGCGTTCAAGAGCGTTCCCCCGCCGATGGTGGTGATGCCGGACGGCAAGAACGAGGCGCGCCCCGCACCGTTCTTCTGTTCCGGCCACGCGTTCCTGCCCAACGGCATGGTGGGCGTGTTCGGCGGCAACCTCGGCGGCAACGGCGGCAGCGGCGCCAAGCTGTCACTCGTCTTCGACCCCTGGACCGAGACCTGGCACCGCAACCAGGACATGTCGGTCGGCCGGTGGTATCCCGGTGTCGTGGAGGGTGCCGACGGCCGGCTGCTCATCATGTCGGGCCAGTCGGAGATCGGCTGGGGCACCCCCACACCCGTCGTCGAGCGTTTCCCCGCCAAGGCGCACCCGGTGCCGTGGCAGAAGGGCGACGTCCCGGTGAACGTACCGGTCGACAGGTTCCGTGCCCAGGCGCCCTTCACCAGGGACTACCCACACCTGTTCTCGCTGCGCGACGGCAAGATCTACGGCCTCGGCCGGATGGCCAACGAGCAGTACGTCTTCGACCTGGAGACGGAGTCGCGGGCGAAGCTGCCGGACCGGCCCAACATCCCCTGCAAGGACGCGAGGGACGGCAACGGCGAGGGCTGCAATCCGGAGCGCATCAACGGCTCCGCGGTGGCGCTGCCCAACGGCTTCCAGGGCCCGGACTCGGTGCTGATCCTCGGCGGCAACCGGGACGACGCGAACACCTACGAACTGGTCAAGGGGGCGAGCTGGACCAAACGCGAGCCGCGGGCCTTCGGCCGGTCGAACGACAACACCGTGATCCTGCCGGACGGCAAGCTGTTCACGGTCAACGGCTCCTTCCACATCCGTAACTACGGCAACGGCATGTACAACCCGAACGCCCTGCCGAAGTACCGCCACACCGAGGCGCGCGACGTGGACGGCAACTGGAAGCTCGGCCCGGCCCAGCGGCTGCCGCGCGGTTACCACTCCAACGCGGTGCTCATGCCCGACGGACGGATCCTGGTCACCGGGGACGAGGCTCAGCAGATCGCCAATGACCCGGACATCAAGGACGACATGCACGGCAGCATCGAGATGTTCGAGCCGTGGTACATGCACGTCGGCAACCGGCCCCAGCTCAACCGGGTCCCGGCCGGTGCGCTGCACTACGACTCCACCTTCTCCGTGCAGACCTCCACGCCGAGGAGCGTCGACAAGGCCGTCCTGGTGGCGCCGTCGACCATCACACACTCGACGAACCCCAACCAGCGCCACCTCCAGGTGAAGATCAACGACCGTGCCGGCAACAGGCTCAGCCTGCACACCCCGGCAACGGCCGCTGACGCCCCGCCCGGCTGGTACATGCTGTTCCTGCTGGACGAGCGGGGCGTGCCGAGCACCGCGAAATGGGTGAAGCTGGAGCCCGGCACGAACTAGCCGGACAGGCACTGCCGCATCCCTGACCCACCGAACCGCTCTCCCGAGGGCCCCGCCGTAGCTACGGCGGGGCCCCCGGCCCCGGTGTCAGCCCCTCAGATGTCCCGGAAGAGACCAGCGAGCCCCGTGACCTGCCACGTTTGATGGGAATGAGCTGCTGACCTGGGCGAATCTCCTTTCGTGTGTTTCACGCTCGCGCCCCTTGATGCAGCTGGAAGTCCCAGAAAAGTCCCAGGAGGCTCCCACCGCCCGCTGTCCCTCTTTCGGCTCTGTGCAGTGTGTGGGGGTGCCCTGTGGGCAGCGGGCGGCGCCGGGCAATGCGCATAGAGAAGGTCAGCTTCGGCGCTCGTGGGTTGGAGTTGTTCCTTGCCGAGGGCTCACATCCCACCTTGCGGAGCCGACGGCCGAAGGCGGACGCATCGGTGATCCCGGTGGCCCCCGGAGAACGAAGGGCTCTCTGTATTGCCTCCCCGTCATCCAATGGCGTCCGTCGGCTTCTGCGGTGTTGACCACGCCCCCCGGCGGTGGATGCGCACGGAGCTGGGCGAGCAGGAAGGGCAGGGGGGCCGGACTTCGGGGAGCAGCCCCAGATGCCAGTGCCCCGTCCGAGGCTTGGTTCAGACATCAAGTAGCCGCAAGGAGACCCCGGCGTCGGTCACCGTCTTTGTCGCAGGAATGCTGCCCGGTGCCGGAGCGGTGCGTCAGAGCAGTGACTTCGAGGCGTAGACGACGCCGAGGCTGGCGGCGAGTGCGCCGAGCAGCAGGCGCAGGGCGGTTTCCGGCAGGTGGGGTTGGAGGTGTGCGCCGAGGTAGCCGCCGATCAGTCCGCCGAGGCCGCAGGCCAGGCCGAGGCACCAGTCGGGGGTGACGCCGTCGGCGCCGGTCAAGGACAGCAGGGTGAATGCCGCGGCGCCGGCGAGGGAGGTGACGAAGGCGGAGGCGAGTGCGGCCGGGGCGACCTTGGCGACAGGCATGCCCCGGCCGACCAGGACGGGGCCGAGGATGGAACCGCCACCGATCCCGTAGATCCCGCCGACGATTCCGACGGTCAGGGCCAGGCCGGTGATGGTGCGGGGTGAGGGTTCCGCTGTCGGTTGGGGCCGGCCGGGGGAGAGGGTGCGGGTGATGAGCCACAGACCCAGTGGCATCAGCAGGCCGGCGACCAGGAGGCGGAAGACGGCTGGCCCCGGCACGGCGAAGACCCGCACGACGGCGCCGATGACCACGCCGGGCAGGGTGCCGGCCACCAGGCGGCGGGTCAGAGGGCTGTACAGCAGGCCCGTACGGCGGTAGAGCAGCAGTGCGCCCGGTCCGGCCACCACGTTGAACTCCTCAGGCAGCACTACCTGACGTCACCGCACCACAGGTGACCTGATACCCCGTCATCTTGTGGGCTCCTCCACGTCCTCGAGGAGGAGCCCACAGGCTGTCCGACTGGCGCCGCCACCAGGCAATTGCCTACACGAGATGCGACAGGGCCGTCAGGTCGACGCATCCGGGCGCTTGAGCATCAGCCCGGCACGGTGCGCGATGTGGACGATCTCGCCGCGCTCATTGATCCCACGGTGCTCGAAGTAGACGATGCCGGAGTCGGTGCGGCTGCGGGACTCCCGTTTGTCCAGGATGGTGCTCTCGGCCCGCAGCGTATCCCCGTGGAACACCGGCTTGGGGAAGTCGAATTTGGTGTATCCCAGGTTGCCCAGCGTGGTACGCAGGGTGAGGTCGTGCACGATCATGCCGCCGATGAGGCCGGCCGTGTAGAGGCTGGGTACCAGCCTGCGCTTGTGGATGGTGCCCTGCATGTAGTGCTCGTCCAGGTGAATCGGCGCCGGGTTCATCGTCAGCGAGGTGTACAGGATCGTGTCGGTCTCGGTGACCGTCCGCGTCCACTCGTGGCGGTATTCCTTGCCGATCTCAAAGTCCTCGAAGTACAGGCCGGTCATGGTTTCTCCAGGAGTCGTGCGAATAAGGGGCTGGATCTCAAAGGCTGCCGTTGAGCTCGGCCAGCGAGTCGACCCGGGCCAGCCACTCCTCGGCCTTGTCGGCGTGGGCCTTGTCCACGTGGATGTCCCCGTACATCACCGCGCCGTCGCCCCGCGCCTCGGCCGCGGTGTAGGTCTCCAGCAGCCCGCGGTAGAAGTCGATGGCGGCGGCGTCCGGGGTGAACACCTCGTTGACCACCGGCACGTGCGAGGGGTGCAGCACGATCTGGCCGCGGAAGCCCATCCGGCGCCCTCGGACGGTGAATTCGCGCAGGCCCTCGAGGTCGTGGATGCGTTCCCACAGCGCGGTGAGCGGATGTCTGTCGGCGGCACGCGTGGCGAGGAGGATCCGGGTCCGGTGGTAGAGCGACTCCAGGCCCTCCGGGGTCCACTCGTAGCCGACAGCCTTGGCGATGTCCGCGTGTTCCGCGGTCGGCCCGATCATCGCGCCGACCCGCCTGGACGCCGCCGCGATCTCGGCGCAGTTCTGGATGCCGTGCACGGTCTCCACCGGGATGATGTACTCGACGCCGCGCACGCCGGCCCGGGCCTCGAAGTGGTCGAGCAGGGTGTCGTAGCGGATCACGTCGGTGGCGGTGTTCACCTTGGGCGCGAACACACCGGTGAGGCCGGGCTTGACGGTGGCCTCCAGGTCCAGGCCGGTCAGGCCGGTGGCCAGCGAGTTGGGCCGGACGAACAGCCCCATCGCTGGGTGGCTCGCAGCGATCCGGGCGATGGCGGCCTCGACCTCGTCACGCGCCCCCGCCTTGAGATGGGCGGGGACCGAGTCCTCCAGGTCGAAGCAGACGGCGTCGGCACCGGAGTCCGCGGCCTTGTCGAACCAGGACGTCTTGTGCGCGGGCACGAAAAGCACAGTGCGGTACGGCTTCACGGGGGTTGCTCCAGGATGTCTCAGTAGCTGCGGGGGAGTCCGAGCACGTGCTCGGCGAGGTAGTTGAGCACCATCTCCTGGCTGATCGGCGCGATGCGCTTCAGCCGGGCCTCGCGGAAGTACCGCTCGACGTGGAACTCCTTGCCGAAGCCGTATCCGCCGTGCGTCTGCAGTGCCACATCGGCGGCGTTGAAGGCCGCGTCCGCCGCGAGATACTTGCCCATGTTGGCCTCTCGCCCGCACGGCCGGCCGGCGTCCAGCAGCCAGGCCGCCTTGTTCACCATCAGCTCCGCGGCGTCCAGCCGCATCAGTGCCTCGGCGATCGGGAACGCCACGCCCTGGTTCTTGCCGATGGGCCGGCCGAAGACCTCGCGGTCCTTGGCGTACGCGGTGGCACGGCGGATCGCCGCGCGGCCGATGCCCAGGGCGGCGTTGGAGGCGATGATCCGCTCGGCGTTGAGACCCGCGAGAATCGCCTTGAAGCCCTGGCCCTCGACACCGACGACATCCTCATCGGCCACGAACAAGTCGTCGATGAACACCTCGTTGGTGTTCACGGCGTTGCGGCCCAGCTTGGGAATCTCCCGGATCTCCACGTGGTCCGGGTCCATCTCGGCGAACAACAACGTCATGCCGTCGGTGCGCTTGGTCACCTCGGAACGCTTCTTGGTGCGGCACAGCAGCAACATCCGTTCGGCCTGCTGGGCCTTGGTGATCCACACCTTCTTGCCGGACACCCGGTAGCCGCCGGGCACCTTGCGGGCGAAGGTGGTGATCCCGGTCGTGTCGGTGCCGGCGTCCGGCTCTGTCACCGCGAAGCAGATGTGCAGGTCACCGGACGGGACTCGGGGCAGGAAGCGGCGCTTGAGGTCCTCCGAACCGTGCCGGATGATCGGGTCGAGGCCGAAGATCCCGATGTGGACGGCGCTGCAGGCGTTCATTCCGCCGCCGGAGGCGGAGATCTCCTGCTCCACGATGGCCGCCTCGGTGACACCGAGCCCGCCACCGCCGTATTCCTCGGGAATGGTGATGCCGAGCCAGCCGGCCTCGGCGACCGCGTTGTAGAAGGTCCAGGGGAACTCGTGGTTGTTGTCGTGTTCCATCCAGTACTGGTCGTCGAACGGCTTCATCATCTCGCGGACCGCCTGGCGGATTTCCTCGTGCAGGGGACTGGTGCTGAAGTCCACGGTTTGTCTCGATTCGGTCTGGTGGGTCGGCGATCAGGAGTCCCTGGCGAGGGTGTCCGCGGTGACGCCCTTGTCGCGGAGCCGTGCCTTCTGGATCTTCTGTGACGGGGACTTCGGCAGTTCGGCGCAGAACCGGATGAAGCGCGGAACGGCGAACTTCGGCAGCGTCCTGTCGCACCAGGCCCAGAGGTCCTTGGCGGTCGCGTCCGCCCCCTCGGCGAGCACGACGCAGGCCATCACCTCGTCCTCGCCGGCGTCGACGGCGGCCGGCACGCCGATGACCGCGCACTCCAGCACCTCGTCGTGGCCGAGGATGGCCTGCTCCACCTCGTAGGAGCTGATGTTCTCGCCGCGGCGGCGCAGGGCGTCCTTGAACCGGTCGACGAAGTAGTACCAGCCGTCCTCGTCACGCCTCATCGCGTCGCCGGTGTGGAACCACAGGTTGCGCCACGCCTGCGTGGTCTTCTCGGGCATGTTGTAGTAGCCCATGCCGGCCGTCCACGGGTGCCGTGGGCGCACCACGAGCTCGCCGAGCTCGCCGACAGCGACCTCCATGTCCGTCTCGGGGTGGACCAGGCGCACGTCGAACCAGTCGGCGACCTTCAGCCCGACCGCCCCGGCCGGGCGCGGCACACCGTAGGGGGTCATGAAGGGCATGGAGGTCTCGGTGAGGCCGAACGCCTCGACGAACGCCTCGATGCCATACCGCTCCTGGAACTGCTCCACGATGGAGAAGGCGGTCGGTGCCGCATACACGCAGCGCAGGTGGTTGTCCCCGTCGTCGGGCCGGGGCGGCTGCTTCCAGACGAAGTCCATCATCACGCCGATGAAGTTGGTGACCGTCACGTCGTAGTCACGGACGTGGTCGATCCACCGGCTCGCGCTGAACTTCCGCCGCGTCACGAAGCGTGCGCCCGCGACGAGTGCCGGGTACGCGGCGAGGAACTGGGCGTTGCCGTGGAACAGCGGGGTGAGCGACAGGTAGGTGTCGTCGGTGGTGAGCCGGGTGAGGTTGACGTCCTGCTGGGCGAAGAAGTACATCTGCGCGTGCGGCATGGCCACGCCCTTGGAGGGGCCTGTGGTGCCCGAAGTGAAGAAGATCGACGCCAGGTCCTGCGCCCGGACTGCCGGGAACGGCCGGGGGTCGGCCACCGCGCGGTCCAGTTCGGGCCATGGGGAGGCGCTGCGGCCGAGGGCGGTCAGCACGGACAGCGCTTCGTCGAGGTGCCCGGTGTCGATCACCCAGAAGTGTTCGACGTCCGGGCAGGCCGCCGCGACGCCACCGCCGCCGAACCGGACGGCGTACATGTCGTCGATCACCGCCCACCGGGGGGTCGAGACCCGGAGCTGGTGGGCCAGGAACTCATGCTCGTAGGCGGTGTTGAGCGGCACCTCGACCAGGCCGGCCAGCGCCGAGCCGAACCAGGACCGGATCAGTTCGGAGGAGTTGCCCGCCATGATGACCACGCGGTCACCCGGGTGGGCGCCGTGCCCCAGGAAGTTCTGGGCGACGCGTTCGGCCGCGCCGAGGATCGCGGAGTAGGTCCAGCTCCCCGGTTCATCGATGACATCGAGGAACACCCGGTCCGGGGTGCGTTCCGCGTGGTGGCGGAGGACCGCGCCGAGGTGCCAGTCGGTCCAGCAGGGAAAGTTCAGGGCGAAGTCGCGGTACGTCCGCATCATTGGTCCCCCTCGGATCGGTCGCCCTCGTCCAGCCGGAACCGGGCGGGCCGTTTCTCCAGGAAGGCGTTGGCGCCTTCGATCATGTCGGCGCTCCCCACGGCCTGGACGAGCATGCCGATGCCGTTGCTGAAGGAGTCGCGCGCGGAGTTCCACCAGAGGTTCGAACTGATCTTGGTGATCTCCAGGTACCTGGGGCTCAGCCGGCCCAGCTCGGCGCACCACGCGTCCACCTCGTCGGTCAGTGCGTCGTCCGGGACGACCGCGTTGACCAGTCCCATCTGCAGCGCCTGCGCCGCGGTGTAGCGCCGGCAGAGCATGGCCAGCTCCTTCGCCCGCTTCTCGCCGATCTGCACCCCCATCACGTTGGTGGCGCCGGTGACCGGTGCGGATCCGACGCGTGGCCCGGTCTGACCGAAGGTGGCCGACTCGGCGGAGATGGCGAGGTCGCAGGCGACGACCAGCTCGTTGCCGCCCCCGGCTGCGGCGCCGTTGACGGCCGCGATCACCGGTCGCGGACAGGACCGGATGGCGTCGAACATGCGCAGCGACGCGCGATACAGCCGGCGCATCCCGCGCGTGGTGGGTGTGCTCAGTCCCGTGAGCGCTCCGCCCGCGCAGAAGGCGCCGGGGGATCCGGTCAGTACGACCGCGCGCACGTCCTGGCTGTGTTCCAGGGCGACGGCGACCTGCTCCGCCATCACCTCGTCGTAGGCGTTGCGCCGAGCCGGGTTGTCCAGGGTGATCCACCGTGCGTCCGCGCGGTCCTCGATGAGTGCCCGTCCTTGCGTTCTCGTCACGATCACTATGATATTCATGCGTATGAATTTCCGTCAAGATGGGCTGAGATTTGCGCGATTCTTGCTGGTCAGGACGATTTATGCTAATGATTAGACGACTTCACGATGGAGGAGAACATGTGACCGGGACCGTGTTCAAGACTGCGTTCACCGATCTGTTCGGTGTACGCCACCCGCTGATGTGCGGAGGGATGACCGGTGTGGGTACCGCTGAACTCATCGCCGCCGTCTCCGAGGCCGGCGCGCTGGGCTTTCTCACCGCGCTCACCCAGCCCACCCCCGAGGCCCTGGCGGCCGAGATCGCGCGCTGCCGGGAGTTGACCGATCAGCCGTTCGGGGTCAACCTCACCCTGCTGCCCACCGTGCGTCCGGTGCCCTACGACGAGTACCGCGACGCGATCATCAGCTCGGGTGTCCGCATCGTCGAGACGGCGGGCAGCAGTCCCGCGCCGCACCTGCCGGCGTTCCAGGCCGCCGGGGTGAAGGTGATCCACAAGGCGGTCACCGTGCGGCACGCGCTCAAGGCGCAGAACCTGGGCGTCGACGCGGTCGCCATCGACGGTTTCGAGTGCGCCGGCCATCCCGGTGAGGACGACGTCCCCGGACTGATCCTGATCCCTGTCGCGGCGAAGCGGCTGACCATTCCGATGGTCGCCAGTGGTGGCCTCGCGACGGGCACGGGCCTGGTGGCGGCCCTCGCGCTCGGCGCGTCGGCGGTGAGCATGGGCACGCGGTTCGTGGCGACCGCCGAGGCTCCGGTGCATGAGAATGTGAAGCGGCAGATCGTGGCGAACGACGAGCGGTCCACCGTGCTGGTGTTCCGCAGGTTCGGCAACACCGCCCGCGTGGTGCGCAACGCGGTCAGCGAGGAGATACGGCACATCGAATCGCTGCCGGACGCCACCTTCGACGACATCGCCGACCTCGCGTCCGGCGCACGTGGCCGGGCGCGTGTGCTTGCCGCCGGCCATGTGGAGGACGGCATGTGGTGGGCGGGCCAGAGCCAGGGACTCATCGACGACGTGCCGACAGTGGCCGAGCTCGTCGACCGGGTGATCGGCGAGGCGGTCGAGACCATCACCAAGCGGCTGGCCGACGCGGTCAGAAGCTGAATCGCCGCGGGCCGAGCCTGGCTGTCGGCCCGCGGCGCGGCGCGGCGTCCCGGCCGGTGGCGGCTCCGGCGCGTCGTCCGATCCCGGTGACGACCACCGCTCGCGGCGAAACCATCCAGACGAACCGCGGGGAACCGGGCGCCGACGTCGCGGCGCCGACGCAGACGAGTATCCGCGCGGGAGGTCACCGTCGCGCGATGCGACAAGGGCCCGGAGGCCTTGCCTCCGGGCCCTCAGCCGTACTCCGCGGGGCAGAGACCGACCGGACGGAAGCCGGCGCGGGCGGTGACCCGCCCGCGCCGGACGCACGCACCGCGCCTACGTCGCGCCAATTGATACGGATCTCACGAGGCGGACGTCACGAAGCCGTCGTACTCGTCGCGGGCGACCTGGTCACAGATCTCCCGATAACGGCCGACCCCGCCGATGTAGGGCATGAACACCCGAGGCTTGCCGGGAACGTTGGCGCCGAGATACCACGAGTTGCCCGTGGGGTACAAGGTCGCGCCGGCCACCTCGTTGACGTGCTCCACCCAGGCGTCCTCCTTGTCGAGGGACGGCTCTGCGCGGGCCAGTTCGTTCTTGTACAGGTACGCGATGAACTCGGTGACCCATTCGACGTGTTGCTCGATGGAGACGAGCATGTTGCTGAGCACGGACGGACTGCCGGGTCCGGTGATGAAGAACAGGTTCGGGAAACCGGCCGTCGACAGTCCGAGGTAGGTGCGCGGTCCTGCGGCCCAGCGCTCGCGGAGGCTGACCCCGCCGGCCCCGCGGAAGTCGACCTTGAGCAGAGCACCCGTCATGGCGTCGAACCCGGTCGCGAGTACCAGGCAGTCGAGCTCGTAGTGCCCTTCGGTGGTGCGGACTCCGGTGGGTGTGATCCGCTCGATGGGCGTGTACAGGACATCGACCAGGTGCACGTTCGGCCGGTTGAAAGTGCTGAAGTAGTCGATCTCGAGCACGAGCCGCTTGGCGCCGAACGGGTAGCTCTGCGGGCAGAGCGCGTCGGCGACGGACTGGTCCTCGACCAGCTCGTGGATCTTGCCATGGACGAACGCGGCCACCTTCTCGTTGGCCGTGCGGTCGGTGAGCAGGTCCCGGTAGGACGCGAGGATGTCCGGACCACCCTGCTGCCAATGCGCCTCGAGCCGGCTTCGCAGCTCGACGGGATCGGCCTCCAGGGCCGACTCCCGTCCGATCACGCGGTGGGTCCCGCCCGGGTGGCGGCGCGCCGCTTCCCGGAACTCCCCGAACCGGGCCTTGACATCGGCCACGTACTCGGTGTCCAGCGGATGGTTGCGCGCCGGGACCACGTAATGCGGGGTGCGCTGGAAGACTGTCAGATCATCGGCCTGGCGGGCGATCTGGGGGATGCATTGCACACCGGACGATCCGGTGCCGATCACGCCCACCCGTTTGCCGGTGAAGTCGACGCCCGCCTGCGGCCAGTCCCCGGTGTGCCGTAGCTCGCCGGTGAACTCCTCCAGCCCGGAGATCTCGGGCAGCTTGGCGACAGAGAGCATGCCGGTGGCCATGATCACGTAGCGTGCCGTGATCCGGTCACCGTGGTCGGTCACGACGTGCCAGGTGTTGGCCTGCTCGTCGAACGACGCGGACGTGACCACCGTGTCGAAGGTGATGTCCCGTCTGAGGTCGAACGTGTCCGCGACGTGGTTGATGTAGGCGAGGATCTCGGGCTGGGCCGGGTACCGCTCCGTCCAGTTCCACTCCTGCACCAGTTCGTCGGAGAACGAGTAGCAGTAGTCGAGGCTCTCGATGTCACAGCGGGCCCCCGGATAGCGGTTGTGGAACCAGGTGCCCCCCACGTCGCCGGCGGCCTCGACGACCCGCGCCACGCGACCCTGCTGCCGTAGCCGGTAGAGGGCGTAGAGCCCGGAGAATCCCGCGCCGACGACCAAGACGTCGACGACGCTCGCATCGTCATTCATGCTCCTGTCCCGCCCTTCCGAGTGCCGGTTTTTCATCATCGGGTGCCGCGCCAGGCCGACGTGCCGCCGTCGACGGGGTGGACACCGCCGGTGATGAAGGACGCGTCGTCCGAGGCGAGGAAGCAGGCGAACTTCGCCACCTCTTCGGGCCGGCCCGGACGCGGTAGGAGGTGGGCGCCGGTCAACATCCGCACGGCCGCCTCCTCGTCCGGGGCCGCCTCGATGAAGCCCCGGGCCATGGGAGTGTCGATCGAGCCGGGGCAGTAGACGTTGCAGCGGACGTCCGGGGCCAGGTCGATCGCGGTGACCCGGGTCAACTGGATCAGGCCGCCCTTGCTCGAGCAGTAGGCGGGCGCCGCCGGGTAGCCGGTCAGTCCGGAGACCGACCCCGCGTTGACGATCGACGGGCCACGTCCGGATGCGCGCAGGTGCCGGGCAGCCGCCTTCGTGGCAAGCCATACCGCCTTCAGGTTCACACCCATGACGGCGTCCCAGACCTCCTCCGCGAGCGTGTCCACCGTGGACTGCGAGGTCAGTGCCGCCTCAAGGATTCCGGCGTTGTTCACCAGGGTGTCAAGGCCCCCGGCGCACTCGACCGCGGTCGCGACCATGCGCTCGATGGACGCGCCGTCCCGCAGGTCGACCTCGGCGAAGGCGGCCTTCGCGCCGGCCTCGGCGACCAGCTCGACCGTCTCCCGCCCACTCTCGCGGTTCCGGTCGGCGACGATGACCGCTTCTGCTCCCTGGCGGGCGGCCTCGACCGCGATCGCGCGTCCCATGCCCTGTCCGGCGCCCGTCACGAGCAGCCGCTTGCCGTCCAACATCCCGTTCTCCTCTACCGGCTGAGATAGCCGCCATCAATGGGAAAGAAGGCGCCGGTGACGAATCCGGCTTCCGGTCCGCACAGCCATACGGCCAGCGCCGCGATGTCGTCCGGCTTGCCCAGCCGCCCCACCGGGTGCAGCCCCGCCAGCCGGGCGAGCCCCTCGTCGTCGTTGCGGTCCTCCAGCAAAGGCGTGCGGACGAAGCCGGGGCCGACGGCGTTGACCCGGATCCCGTCCTCGGCATGGGCCAGCGCGGCACTGCGCGTGAGCCCGACGACGCCATGCTTGGCGGCGGTGTAGGCCGGGGCCAGGGGAGCGCCGACTGCGGCGAACACGCTGGCGATGTTGACGATGTTGCCGCCGGACTCGCGCATGGCACGCACCTCGGCCCGCACGCAGTGAAAGACGCCGTCGAGGTTGACCGACAGCACGCGCCGCCAGTCCTGTGTGGAGTACTCGGCGACGGGCTGCGGTGGGCCGGCGACCCCCGCGCTGTTCACCGCCGCCGCCAGCCGGCCCTCGGTGCGTACGACCGTGCCCACCAGGTCGTCCACCGCGTCCGCGTCGGCGCAGTCGACCACGGCGGCGACCCCACCGACGTCCGCGGCGACGGTCTTGGCCGCGGCCTCGTCGATGTCCGCGACCGTCACGCGGTACCCGGCCCGGGACAGGCGCCGGCAGCAGGCGGCGCCGATACCCGATCCGCCGCCCGTGACCAGCGCCACCGGCGGCCGGCCGCTCATGACCGCCGTCCCGCCTCGAGGATTCCGGCGGGCTCCTCGTGGTCACCGCGGGCGAATGCCGACGGGCCACTCGCGTAGGTGATGCCGCCGTCGATCAGGTGGACGCTTCCGGTGACGAACGCCGCCTCGTCGCTGGCCAGATAGAGGGCGGCGGCCGCGATGTCCTCCGGCATCCCGGGGCGCTCGCCGCCGGCGCTCAACGCCTCGGTCACCCTGGCCAGGTCGGTCGGGTCGTTCAGCACCAGGTCCGCCGTCATGGCGCTGACCACGGCGCCCGGCGCGATGGCGTTGACCCGGATGCCGTGGTGCCGCAGTTCGGCCGCGACCGACCGGGTCAGACCGATCACTCCGGCCTTCGCCGCGCTGTAGGCGTGCGGGCCCAGCCCGCCGTGCATCCCGCCGGGGCTCGCCGTGGAGAGGATCACCCCCGACCGCCGGGGGATCATCACCCGCGCCGCGTGCTTCGTACCGAGGAACGTCCCGCGGAGGATGACGGAGAACGTGCGGTCGACGTCGCTCATCCGGCACTTGGCGATCGAGCCGATCGCGCCGATGATCCCCGCGTTGTTGAACATGACGTCCAGCCGCCCGAACTCCTCGGCGGCGTAGTCCACAAGAGCCGCGACATCGTCCTCGTCCGCGACATCGGTCCTGACGAACCGGGCGGCCTCGCCGAGCTCGTCGACCAGCGCCTTGCCGGCGTCTTCCTGGAGGTCGGCGACAACGACCCGCGCGCCCTCGGCGACGAAGCGCCGGGCGGTGCCGGCGCCGATGCCGCTGGCACCGCCGGTCACGATCGCCACCTTGCCCTCGATGCGCCCGGTCACGGCTTCGCCCATCCCTCACGGACATCCGCCGCGACGTCGACGGTGATCCGTTTCTCGCTGAACCGCGCCATGCCGTCCTCACCGATCCGCACCACGTCGGCGTAGCTGCCCCAGCCCAGCACGGATGCCTCACCGATCGCGGTGTAGAGGAAGTAGGAGTCGACGCGCACCTCGTCCGGGGCGGTGTGTGTCACGCGGGGATTGGCCATCAGGTGCTTCTTCACCGACGGGTCGACCACTTCGATGGCACTGTGGAAGAAAGCCATGACCGCCGCGTGGCCGGTGCAGGTGTCCGGGCCGGCGTGCAGCACGGCGTCCTCGGTGAACAGTCCGGCGAGTGCCTCGAAGTCCTTGCGGTCGAGGCAGAGAGCGTAGTGAGCGGTGAGTTCGCGTGCACGCTCCGCGGTCTCCAGCCGGTTCAGCCGCTCGGTGAGGGCCGCGACCTCACGATCGGTGAAGGTGGTCATCGGAATCCTTTCTGTCGGCTCTGTCGGCGCCCCGCTGCCGGCCGAGTGAGATGGCGCGTTCCGGGCAGGCACCCGTCGCCTGCCGCGCTTCGGCGAGGCGATCGGGCGGAACGACCATCGCGCCCCCGCGAAGGGTGACGAAGCCGTCCTCGTCATCGTGGAGGAGGTCGGGGGAAGTGGTGTAGCACCGGCCGTGCCCGGTGCACTTGGCGGGGTCGATCGACAGGATGAAAGTCACCGGTCCCACTCCAGCGGGAGGGACTTGAGACTGAGCTGGCCGCCACGCTCGGTCAGCGGCTCACCGTCGGCCAGCCGGTAGTCGGGTATGCGCCGGTGCCATTCACGCAGGGCGATCGCCATCTCCGACCTTGCCAGGTGCATCCCGATGCAGCGGTGCGGACCGGCGCCGAACGCGAGATGGCGGTTGAGCCCGGCGCGGTCCGGGTCGAACCGGTCCGGGTTGTCGTACACCCGCGGGTCACGGTTGGCCGAGGTGTTGCCGATCCACACCATGTCACCCTTCTTCATCGGCGCACCATGGAATTCGATGTCCCGGGTGACGAGACGACCGTTGCCCCCGATGATGAGTCCGTAGAGCCGGAGTGCCTCCTCGATGGCCTTGGGCCACAGCTCCGGCTCCCGGGTGATCCGACGGCGGTCGTCCGGGAAACGAGCGAGGTGGTACAGCAGGTAGCCGAGGCCGCTGCGGGTGGTGTCCAGGCCCGCGGTCATCAAGGTGAGGCAGATGGTGAGGACGTCCGCGCGGGGAATCAGTTCACCGTCGATCCGGGCCTCGAGCAGCCGTGACACGAGGTCGGTTCTGGGATCCTTGGGATGCCGGGCCCGGTCCTCCACGGCGTCGGCGAAGTAGGCCATGATGTTGGCCGCCGACTCCTCGGAGTGCCGCGCCGCCTGTTCGTCGGCACCGAAGAAGCCGCCGAAGATGCCCTCGACCCACGGTACGAACATCTCACCGTCGGACGTGGGAAGGCCCAGCAGCGCGAGGAACAGATCGGTGGGATACCGGATCGCGAACTCGGCCACGAAGTCGCACGAGCCCTTCTGGGCCACCTCGTCGATGAGGGCTGCCGCCCGCTCGTGCGCCATCGGTTCCACCCGCTTCACGGCGGCGGGGGAGAAGTACGGGTTGAGCACCTTGCGGAGCTTGCTGTGCTCCGGCTGGTCCAGCATGTTCGGCAGCAACTTGAGCGCCATCGACGGATCGAAGGCGTTGACCTGCTCGTTGCCGAAGGCATCGGGCATCTGGAGTGCTTCGAGCACGTGGTCGTAGCGCTGCACCATCCAGAAGCCGTGCGGCGTGGAGTCGTTCCACGCCACGGCGGCCTGCTCGCGCCCGCCGTCCAGGTGTCCGTAGTGCCACAGTACGGGCCGATCGACGCGGTAGTCCGTGTGATCGACAGGGCAGGTGCCGGTGTCCCGAGATGCTGTGGGCCGGCTGGGTGAAGTCCGCGCCATGGGTGCGCTCCTCCTCGTCGAGGTTGGGCACGACCCTAATAACCATGCACATAGTAATCAATGGTCTCGGCGTGATCGCATCGAAGGCGATGAATGAAATCAATGCGCATGATTGACACTGTTTGAAGTCGCTGATTATGGTTGCGACGTGCATCACATGGCTGATCAACCCGTGTCTTCGGGTATCTCCGTACTTCGTCTGCGCTCGCTGTCCAAGACGTTCCCGGGCACCCGCGCTCTGAGCGACGTGAGCCTCGACGTCCATCAGGGCGAGGTGCATGCCCTGATGGGGCAGAACGGCTCGGGCAAGTCCACCCTGATCAAGATCCTGGCCGGCTATTACCACGCCGATCACGGGGCTCAAGCGTGGCTCGACGACGCCCCGGTCGCCCTCGGTGTGGTGGCCGCGTCGCGCCACGACCGGCTGCGGTTCGTGCACCAGGACCTCGGACTCATCCTGGAACTGAGCGCGATGGACAACCTCGCCCTGCTGGGCGGGTTCGCCCGCCGGCCCGGCCGGATCGACTGGGCTCAGCAGCGGCGGACGACGGAGGCGATGCTGTCGCGCTTCGGCGCCGATATCGACGTCCGACGGCCGCTGACCGAGGCCACTCCGGTGCAACGCACCATCGTGGCCATCGCGGCGGCGCTCGCCGGATGGGAGGGTGGCCGCGGCGTGCTGGTGCTGGACGAACCGACGGCGGTACTTCCTCACACCGAGGTCGAACGGCTGTTGCAGATCGTGCGGGAGCTGCGGCGCAGCGGCTCCAGCGTGCTCTACGTCTCCCACCGGCTGGACGAGATCTTCCAGATCGCCGACCGCGTCACGGTGTTGCGTGACGGCAGCGTCGCGGCCACCACCGAGGTGGCCGGCCTGACGAGGAACTCGCTTGCGGAGCTGATGGTGGGCAGCGCGGTCAACGCTGACTACCGGGCGGGGAGTCGGACCGGAGGCGACGGCGAGGTGGTGCTGCGCGGCAGAGGCCTGCGGGCCCGCTATCTCGCCGGCGTCGACGTCGAACTGCGCGCTGGCGAGGTGCTCGGCATCGCGGGTCTGCCCGGGTCGGGCATGGAAGAGCTTCCGCACCTCCTGGCCGGTGAGGCTCCGGACGGTCCGGCCGCCGGGGAGGTGCAACTGCCCGGGAGCTCCGCCGCGTGGTGGAGCGTCGGCGATACGCGCCGGCCCCGGCTGCCGATCGTGCCGGCCGATCGCGGTCGCGAGGGCGTCATCGCCGAGTTCACCGTGGCCGAGAACCTCTCTCTGTCCGTGCTCGGGAAGCTGGGCTGCCGTGGACGGTTGTTGAAGGCGGCGGAGCGCGAGCTGGTGGACACCTGGACGCGGCGCGTCCAGATCAAGGCGGCCTCGACCGGCGCGGTCGTCACCTCGCTGTCCGGCGGCAACCAGCAGAAGGTCGTCCTGGCCCGCTGCCTGGCAGCACAGGCAGGGGTCCTCGTCCTCAGCGAACCCACCGCCGGCGTCGACATCGGGACGCGCGAGGCCATCTACGACCTGATCGCGGAGCAGGCAGCCGCGGGCCTCGCGGTCGTCGTGTCCTCGACCGACGCGGGCGACCTGGTCGCGATGTGCCACCGAGTCCTGGTCCTGGGCCGCGGCACGGTGGTGGCCCAACTGGAGGGCAACGACATATCCGAGCGCGCAATGATGAGCGTCCTGGGGACCGGAGAACACTGATGACCACCGACAGCACCGCCCACCCGACCCACGCTCCCACCGGCGGTGAACCCCCGGCAGCCGCACCCGAGCTGACGGCTCGCACACTGCGGGCCACGTTCGGCTTCGGCAACATAGGAGCGATCTGGGTCCTGCTCCTGCAGATCGTGCTCTTCTCGGTCTGGCTGCCCGACGTCTTCCCGACCGCCGCGACGGCCAAGCAGATCCTGAACAGCAACGCCGGCATAGCGTTGGCGGCGCTGGCGCTGGTGGTTCCGCTGACGGCCCGGGTGTTCGACCTGTCCTTCGCGTACACGATGTCGCTCAGCGGTGTCACCGTCGCCTACCTCATGGTGCACACCGGCATGGGCCTTCCGGCCGCGATCGGGATCGCGCTTCTCGCCGCGCTGTTGGTCGGGGTCATCAACGCGATCGTGGTGGTCGTGCTGGGCGTCGAGTCACTCATCGGCACGCTCGGTACCGGCTCGATCATCCAGGCGCTGATCACCTTCGTCACCAAGGACATCAGCATCACCGACGACCGGCTGACCGGCAGCTTCACCTCGATCGGGCAGACCGACGTCGGCGGCATCGTGCTCCCTGTCTTCTACGCGGTGCTCGCCGCGGCGGCGACCTGGTACGTGCTGGAGCACACCGCGACGGGACGCAGGCTCTACGCGGCGGGCTTCAACGCGGATGCCGCGCGCCTGGCCGGGGTCCGCGTGGAGCGGCTCCGCTTTCTCTCGCTCATCGCGTCGTCGCTGATCGCCGGCTTCGCCGGCATCGTGCTCGCGTCCAATCTCGGCTCGGGCTCGCCCACCGCGGGCACCCCGTACCTGCTGCCCGCGTTCGCCGCAGTGTTCCTCGGCGCGACGCAGTTCAAGCACGGCAGGTTCAACGCCTGGGGGACTCTCACCGCGGTCCTGATGCTGGGGACGGGACTCACCGGTCTCGCCCTGGGCAGCGCGCCGCCGTGGGCGTCGAACATGTTCACCGGCGTCGTCCTGATCGCCGCCCTGGCGTCTTCGGGGGTCCAGCGCCGCACGCGCCTCCGGGGCCGTCGGGCCCCCTGAACCACCCCCCTGCACCATTCCAGTCGGTCCAATGGAGGATCCGATGAGAAGACATGTGTTCCACAACGCTGGACGGCGCCGACCGGTGCTTCTGGCGGTGACAGTCATCATGGCCCTGGCGCTCGCCGCGTGCGGGGGAGGAACGGAGACAGCCTCGAGCGATGCCTCGACCGCGCGTGTCGACGAGGCGAAGAGCATCGTCGCCGAGCACACCAAGCGGCCGACCGAGATCTCGGCCAAGGAAGCCATCGACAAGCCGATACCCCGCGGCAAGCAACTGACCTTCATCAGCTGTGGCAGCCCGGCCTGCAACCTGGAAAGCGACGTGATCCGGTCGGCGACCGACGCGCTCGGCTGGACCCTGAAGACGATCAACACGGACGGCACCCCGGAGAAGGTCAAGGCCGCGTGGACCCAGGTGGTTCGGGACAAGCCTGACGGCGTGCTCTACACCGCGACACCGAAGGCGATCTTCGCCAAGGAGCTCAAGCAGGTCAAGGCCAACGGCACAGTCGTGGCCGCGTGCTGCACCACCGACCCGGCGACCGCCGACGGCATCGACTTCGTGGTCGGCACGCCGAAGCAGAACGAGCAACTCGGCAAGGTCATGGCGGCCTGGGTCGTCGCGGAGAGCGAGGGCAAGGGCAACGCGGTGTTCTTCGACATCGGCGCCTTCCCGATCCTCACCGCCCTCTACAAGGCGTTGAAGCCGGAGTTGGCCCGGCTGTGCCCGGACTGCGACGTGGAGAGCGTGGACGTCCCGCTCTCCGCGCTCGGCAAGGACGTGCCGGACCGCATCGTGTCCTACCTGCGCTCCCATCCCAAGGTGAAGTACGTGGTGCTCAGCGCCGACAACGCGCTGGCCATCGGGCTGCCGGCCGCGCTGAAGGCGGCAGGACTGGGCGACGTCAAGGTCTTCGGGGAGGGGCCGGACACCACGGTGCTCCAGTACATCGCGAACGGCAGCATGGACGGCACCATCATGTTCCCGTACTACGAAGAGATGTTCGCCATGGTCGATGCCGTGGTCCGCAAGACCGTCGGTGTGCCGCTGGTCGACTCAGGGACGCCGGTCTGGATCATCAACAAGGACAACCTGCCGTCCTCGAGTTCGCTCTTCCCCGTGGTCGAGGACGTCCAGGAGCAGTACTTCAAGTTGTGGGGCGTCAAGGGGTGAAGTGTCCATCGGTGAATCGGTGATGCTCAGCATGCCGAGCGCACCCCGGAAAGCCCTGGCAGTGCAGCTGCCAGGGCTTTCCGGGGTCCCGGCGAGATGCGGGCTTCGCCGCGGCATGTCCCGTTCCCCGGCGCCACTTCCTCCCCGGGCTGACGGGCGGGTGAGCACCGGCCGGATGGCTGGGGGCGTGTTCAGCGCCAGTCCACGACCTCGTTGAGCAGAGTCGGGTGACCGCGTTTGACGTAGGCCACGTACTGCGCCATGTGTTCGTACATGAGATCGTGGGCCTCGTCCGGCTGCCCGTTTTTGATCGCCGTCATGATGTCCATGTGGGCCTTGGTGACCTCCTTGCGCCGCGTTTTCGGGAAGACGATGCCGCTGACCCTGTCGCGGAAGATGTCCGAAATCGACTGGCCGAACAGGTTCATGATCCCGTTGCCGGACATGGCGGCGATCAGCCGGTGAAAGTCGTTGGTCGAGCTGAGGTACTCGTCATCGTCGCCGACTCGGGCGATTTCGGCCGTCTGCGGCAGCTTCTTCATCAGCTCCGGGTCCTGCCGCTCCGCCGCCAGCCGGGCCATGAGCGGTTCAAGCGTCAGCCGCGCCTCGATCAGCTCCCGGAACGTCGTGCCCTGCGCCTGGAAGTACAGCGTGGCCATGCGGCCGAAGTGTTCGCTCTGCACGCCGGAGACGACCGGTCCGCCACCGGGGCCTGGCTTGAGCCTGATCAAACCGTTGACTTCCAGAATGCGCAGCGCCTCGCGCATGGAACCTCTGCCGATGCCGTACTCCTTGAGCATCTGCGCCTCGGAGGGCAGCTGAGCCCCCGGACCGAGACCTTCCGTGCGGATTCTCCGGACGATGCTGCGTGCAACCGCCTCGGCCACCTTGTTGCCGCGCTTGAACGGTTGTTGGCCCGGATCCTGGTTGTCGTCCATCCGCCAATGATAACGATGATGATCCTGGTCTCGGGACGGTCGCAGGCCGGATTTCGCTGCTGGAGGAGTTCGTCGAGCGGGACCCGGCCGGATTCAGGTTGACGTCATGAGGCCGTACACGCGCGTGGCGGTGGTCGAGAAGATGAGCGCCTGTTCGTCCGGGCTAAGTTCGGCGACGAGTTCCGCGCAGGTCCTGACCACCTCCGGATAGGCGGCGGCGAGCAGCGACACCGGCCAGTCGGAGCCGAACATGAGACGCTCCGGCCCGAACACCTCGATGGCGGTCTCGGCATAGGGCCGCAGATCCCCTGTCGTCCAGCCGGATCGCGCGGCCGTCGTGACCATTCCCGACAGCTTGCACACGACATTGGGCGAGCGCCCCAGTTCCCTGACACCCGCCGCCCACGGGGCGAGGGCACCTGTCGCGATCGGTGGCTTGCCCAGGTGGTCGAGCACGAAGGTCAGGTCCTCGTGCGTGCGCACCGTGCGCGTGACCGCCTCCATGTGCTCGGGAAGGAACATCAGGTCGTAGGGCAGATTCTGGCCGGCCAGTTCCCGCAAGCCCGACTGGACCGCCGGCTGCTCCAGCCAGCCCGCCGGTTCGTCCTCGGCGAGCGCCTGGTGCCGGATCCCGGCCAGGGACTCGCCGCCGGGGCAGGCCCGCAGTCCGGCGAGTTGCTCGGCCACTGCGGGAGCCGCGAGATCGACCCATCCGACGACGCCCGCGACCCGGTCGTCGTGCTGTGCTCGCAGCAGGTGCTCGCGGGTCTCCTCGGCCATGTTGAGCACCTGGACGAGTACGGCCCGCCGGACGCCCGTGTCCCTCGTCGCCGCGGTGAAGTCGTCCAGGGAGAAGTCGCGCCGGATGGCACCGCGGCCGGCGTCGATCCATGGCTGGTCCCGGTGCCGGAGGTTCCAGACATGCACGTGGGCATCGATCGTCGGGGCCGTCATCGCCGTGTCACCGCTCAGCCCAGGCGCTCTACTACGGACGCGTTCGCCATGCCGCCCGCCTCGCACATCGTCTGCAGGCCGTAGCGGCCACCGGTGCGCTCCAGGTGGTGGATCATCGTTGTCATGAGGCGGCACCCGGAAGCCCCGAGCGGGTGGCCCAGGGCGATCGCGCCGCCGTGAGGGTTGAGTCGTTCCTCGTCGAGGCCGAACTCGGCCTGCCAGGCCAGCGGCACCGGCGCGAACGCCTCGTTCAGTTCGACGGTGTCGAGGTCACCGATCGAGAGCCCGGCGCGTGCGAGCACCTTTGCCGTCGCCGGGATGGGACCGGTGAGCATCAGCAGCGGATCGTCGCCGCAGACGGCCGACGCGACCAGTCGGGCGCGTGGTCGGATGCCGAGCGCGGCGGCGCGTCGCTCGCTCATCAGCAGCAGTGCGGCGGCTCCGTCGGTGATCTGCGAGGAGGTGCCCGCTGTCACCTTCCAGTCGAGGTCCGGAAACCGTGCCCGGTGCTCGACGCTGTCGAAGGCCGGCTTCAGCGCCGCGAGCCGCTGCGCCGTCGTGTCCGGACGAACCGTCTCGTCCTGCGAGACGACCGTCCCGTCGCTGAGGGTGATGGGAACCGTCTCGGTGGCGAACCGCCCGGTCGACAGCGCCGCCGCGGCCCGCTGGTGGGAGCGCGCGGCGTAGGCGTCCAGCTCCTCGCGGCGCAGGTTCCACTTGGCGGCGACCAGCTCCGCGGAAACGCCCTGGGGCGCGAGGACCGGGTACCGGGCTCGCACGCCCGGGCCGACCGGGTCGGCCCCCATACGCGCCGAGCCCATCGGAACCCGGCTCATCGACTCGACCCCGGCGGCGATCACGATGTCATAGGCGCCCGCCATGATGCCCTGCGCCGCGAAGTCGATCGCCTGCTGCCCCGAGCCGCACTTGCGCTCGATCGTGGTGGAGGGCACGTGGACGGGGAATCCGGCGGCCAGCCACGCCTGCCGCCCCGGCGTCGCCGACTGCTCGCCCACCTGCCCGACGCAGCCCACCAGGACGTCGTCCACCTCGCCGGGGTCGATCCCGGCGCGCGTGACGAGCGCGGAGAGCGTCTGCGCCAGCAGGTCCACCGGGTGGCACGAGGCCAGCGCCCCCGTCGCTCTGCCCCGGGCCAGGGGGGAACGGACGGCTTCCACGATCACCGCGGTGTTCACGCTGCACTCCTCGCTGTCGGTGGTCCGGGACGGATCACGGCTGGCCGCCGTCGACCGGGATCACGGCGCCGGTCGTGTAGCTCGACGCGTCGCCGGCCAGGTAGAGGGCGGCGCCGACGATCTCGTCCGGCCTGCCGCCTCGCCGCAACGCGAACCGGGCCGCTCGCGCGCGGAATTCGTCGGCGTCCCAGTCCTTGCTGACGTCGGTGAGGAACGTTCCGGCCATGATGGCGTTGCACCGCACGTCCGGCCCGAAGGCGTGGGCGAAACCGACGGTCAGGGAATTGAGCCCGGCCTTGGCCGCGGCGTACGGCAGAATGTCGGGCCGTGGTCTCGCGGCACCCATGCTGGTGACGTTGATGATCGAACCGCCGCCCGCCGCGGCCATGCGGGTCCCGATGAGAGCCGTGAGCCGGAACGGTCCCTTCAGGTTGACGCCGATGACTTTGTCGAACAGTTCCTCGGACACCGATTCCACCGAGTCGTACACCGGGGACATGCCGGCGTTGTTCACGAGCACGTCGATCCGGCCGAAGTGCTCGTAGACCTGCTCGGTCAGCGACGCGGCCTGGTCCCACCGCCCGGCGTGGAAGGCGAGGGGCAGGGCCCGGCGCCCGGTCGTCGCCTCCACCTCGGCCGCGGTCTTCTCGCAGGCCTCGATCTTCCGGCTGGCGATGACCACATCCGCTCCGGCCGCGGCGAGTCCGAGCGCCATGGCCCGCCCCAGCCCGCGGCTCCCGCCGGTCACCAAGGCCACCCGGCCGGAGAGATCGTATGAAGCGGCGTTGCCCATAGCGGCGTACCTCCGTGCTCTTCACCTGTGACCGATACTTGGATATTATCATAATCATGAACCTAGATTCGAGTGAGGGAAGTCGATGAGGGACGACGTCTCGGTCGTCGACGTGCACTGTCATGCCTGGCCGGACCGGATCGCCGAGCGCGCTCTCGGCGGCAGGTCGCCGCAGCTTCCGCGGCGGGGGAACGGCACGATCTCCGGGTTGCGTGAGGCCATGGCGCGCAGCGCCGTCGATCAGGCCGTGGTGCTCGGGATCGCCGATGAGGCGCGGCACGTCGACGGTGTCAACCGCTTCGTGGCCGCGCAGAAGGCCGAGGGTTTTCTCGGGTTCGGGACCGTCCATCCGGACCTGCCCGTCGAGGAGAACCTGGCCATCCTGCGCCGCACCGGGATACGTGGCGTCAAGCTGCACACGCTCTTCCAGGGCTTCGCGCTCGACGACCCGCGGATGTACGCGCTGTACGAGGCGTTCGGGTCGGAGATCGCGGTGATCGCCCACGTCGGGTCCGGCGGTGACCGGGCCGCGAACGAGCGAGGCACTCCCCGGATGATCCGCGACATCGTACGGACGTTTCCCGAACTGCGGCTGGTCTGCTGCCACTTCGGCGGCTACCACCAGCTCGACGACGCCGAGGCGGAGCTGCTGGGCCTCGATGTCCACCTGGAGACGTCGTGGCCCCCCACGCTCGCGGAGCTCGCACCGGAGCGGGTGCGGGAGATCATCGGCAGGCACGGGGCGGATCGCATCGTGTTCGGCTCCGACTGGCCGATGGCGGACCCGGCGGCGGAGATCGCCGCGATCAAGCGACTGGGTCTGTCCGACGAGGACACCGAGGGAATCCTCGGGAAGAACTTTCTGCGGCTGCTGGGCGCCGACGCCCAGCCGAGTGAGGGGTGACCGCGGCCATGGGGATGTCCTTCGAACTTCCCGACGCGTACGAACAGTTGAAGGCCGACGCACGCAAGGTCACCGCCTCCGTGGCCGATCACGCCGCCGTGGCCGACGACTCGGACGGTGTCGACCCGGTCATGCGCGAGGCTCTGGTGAGCAGTGGGCTCACCGCGTGGTGCGTGCCGGCCGCGTACGGCGGACGCCACGAGAAGATCGACTCACTGGCGATCACCGTGGTCCGCGAGGTGCTGATGGGCACATCGGCCCATCTCGACGGCCTGTTCGGGATGCAGGGCGTCGGCAGTTACGCGCTCTCGGTCGGGGGCAGCGACGCCGTGCGCGAGGCCTGGCTGCCGCGGATCGCCAGACTCGACGCTGTCGCCGCGCTGGCGCTCACCGAGCCGGACGTGGGCTCCGACCTCAAGGCGATCACGACGTCGATCGAGGCGAGCGGCGACCGGGTTGTCGTCAGCGGGCACAAGTCGTTCATCACCAACGCGGGCGCCGCCGACTGCTACACCGTCCTGGGCCGGGAAGGCGACGGGTACTCCCTCGTGTTCGTTCCCGCCGACACCCCGGGTGTCCGCGTCGTGAGCGGGCCGCGGCTGCTCGCCCCGCACATCATCGGCGACGTGCACTTCGACCGGGTCGAGGTGCCCGCGGAGTACCGCGTCGGCGCTCCTGGCGAGGCGTTCAGGTTGGTGCTCGCGACGCTGGCGACGTTCCGGGTCTCGGTCGCCGGCGCCGCCGTGGGGCTGGCCCAGGCCGCGCTGGACGAGGCGGTCCGGCACACCACGAGCAGATCGCAGTTCGGTGCGCCCCTGTGGACCCTGGGCCCGCTGCCGCACCTGCTCGGCACGTCGTGGACGGAGATCGAGATGGCCAGGGCACTGACGTACCGGGCGGCGAGCCGGGCGGCCGTCGATCCACTGGCCCATCTCGACCTGTCGTCGATGGCGAAGGTGGCGGCCACGGAGGTGGCCGGCAAGGTGACGGACCGCGCGGTGCAGATGATGGGCCGGTTCGGGATCGTCACCGGCTCCACGATCGACAGGCTCTACCGCAACGCCCGCCCCATGCGTATCTACGAGGGCGGCAACGAGGTACTGACCGGCCAGCTCGCGCGCCGGCTCACCAAGCGGGGCTGAGCCGGCGGTCGACGCCGGCTCAGGTGTGGAACTCGGGGTCCGGCCGGTCGCCGAACACGTTCGGCAGATCGGCCGGGACGGACTCCGGGAAGACCGCGGGCCGCCTCTCCAGGAAGGACGCGACCCCCTCCGCGCTGTCGGCGCTGAGCCCACGCGAGTACATCGCGCGGGACTCGGCGACGTTCGCCGTCATCGGATGCCCGGCGCCGAGCATCCGCCACAGAAGCTGACGGTTGAGCGCGACCGACACCGGGGAGGTGTTGCGGACGATCTCGAGGGCCAGCTCGCGCGCGGCGGGCATGAGCTCGTCGGCCGGGTGGACACTGCGGACCAGGCCTGCTGCGAGGGCTTCCCCGGCGCTGAAGACCCTGCCGGTGTATGCCCATTCGGCTGCTCGGGAGACGCCGACGATCCGGGGGAGGAACCAGCTCGAACAGCTTTCCAGCACGATCCCGCGGCGCGCGAAGACGAACCCGAACTTGCTGTTCTCCGTGGCCAGCCGGATGTCCATCGGAAGCGTCATGGTGATGCCGACGCCCACGGCGGCGCCGTTGATCGCGGCGATGACCGGCTTCGTGCACGCGTAGATCCGCAGCGCGAGTTCACCGCCGCTGTCCCGCACACGGTCGTGCTCCGGTTCGTCGAGCCGCGCGAAGGTGTAACCGTCCGAGAGGTCCATCCCGGCGCAGAACGCCCGCCCTGCACCCGTGACGATGACGGCGCCGACCTCCCTGTCGGCGTCGACGGCGTCGAAGGCCGCGATCAGCTCGTCCTTCATCGCGACGCTGTAACCGTTGAGTGTGTCCGGGCGGTTCAACGTGATCGTCGCGACCCGGTCGGCGACATCGAGCCGGATCAGCTCGAACATGCCTGGCCCCCTTTCTGGTGCCACTCCGATTCCACCCGCGATCACACCTGGTGTGCGACGGGGTCACCGATGACGCCGAGGTTCCTGAGCGTCGCCAGCTCGTCGACGGACAGCCGCAGCAGGTCGCCGAGCACCTCGTCGGTGTGCTGGCCGACCGCCGGTACGTCGCCGTAGCCGGGGCCGTCGTAGCTGCCCAGGTGCAGGATCGGACCGGGCATCTTCACGGTGCCCAGGACCGGATCGGTGAGTTCGACCAGGGTGCGCTCGCTGAAGTGCGGGTCATCGGTGATGTCCTGGGCGTCGTTCACCGCGGCCGCCACGACCGCGTGCTCCTCGAGGATCCGCAACGTCTCGGCGCGCGGCCTGCGGCGAACCCAGCCGATGACGATGCGCTGCATCTCGTCGTTGTTCGCCAGTCGTGCGGCGTTGGTGGCGAACCGCTCGTCCTCGATCAGTTCGGGACGGCCCATCGCGACGAAGAGCCGTTGTGCGATCCGCTGGGCGGACGCGGCGATGGACAACCACTGCCCGTCGGCGGCCTCGTAGATCCCACGCGGCGACGCGGCCCCGGACGCGTTGCCCTCCCGTTGCTGGATCTCGTTCTTCGCGGTGTAGCGCAGCACGATGTCGCCCAGCATGAACATGAGCGGCTCGTACAGGGCGACATCGACGACATCGCCCTGCCCGGTCGTCGTACGCCGGTACAACGCCATCGCGGTACCGTACGCGGCCGAGATCCCGGCGATCGAGTCGGCGAAGCCGAACGGCGGTGACGTCGGCGGGGAATCGGGCCAGCCGTTGATGAAGGCGTAACCGCTGAGGGTCTCCGCGATCGTGCCGAAGCCGGGCCGCTTGCGGTAGGGCCCGGTCTGGCCGAAGCCGCTGACCCGGGTGAGGATCAGACCCGGATTCCGGGCGCTCAGAACCTCGTAACCGAGGTTCCACTCCTCCAGCTTGCCCGGGCGGAAGGACTCGATGACCACGTCGACCTTGGCTGCGAGGCGCCGGACGAGGTCCTGGCCCGCGTGGGTGCGCAGGTCGATGGCGACCGAGAGCTTGCCGACGTTGATCCGGACGAAGCCCAGCGACATCCCGTCCTTCTGCGGGGTCCAGTTTCGCGCGTAGTCGCCGCCGGCGGGGTCCTCGACCTTGAGTACGGTCGCCCCGAAGTCTCGCAGCATCCGGCCTGCCGTGGGCGCTGCGTACATCGAGCCGAGCTCCAGGACCACGACCCCGCGCAGGGGACCGTCGATGGGGTGTCGCGCATCGCTCATCTTCCGCCTCTTTCGATGTCATGGACCGGGCGACTCTTGCCAGATAGGATAATCATAAGCATGGATTTTTGGGCTGTGAAGGGAGTGACGGTGTGCGAACAGTGAACTCGTCGGCATTGGTGACGGGCGGTGCGTCGGGTCTCGGGCTGGCAACCGTGCGCGCGCTGGTCCGGCAGCACGCGTCGGTCGTCATCGCCGATCTGAAGGGCTCCGAGGGTGAGGCGGTCGCTCGTGAGCTGGGGGAGCGGGTGACCTTCGTTCCCGCGGACGTGACCGACACCGCCCAGATGCAGGCGGCGCTCGACGCGGCCGAGACCGCGGGGCCGCTGCGTGCGGTCGTGCACTGCGCGGGCAAGGGGAAGCGGGTGCGCCTGGTGGAGCGGGACGGCAGTCCCGGCTCACTGGAGACGTATCAGGAGATCGTGCATCTGAACCTGGTCGGCACCTTCAACGTGCTGCGCCTCGCCGCGGCACGGATGGCGGGGAACGAGCCGGCGGACGGCGAGCGCGGCGTCTGCGTGCTCACCGCGTCGGTCGCGGCCTGGGAAGGGCAGATCGGCCAGATTCCGTACGCCTCCGCCAAGGCCGGCATCGTCGGGATGACGCTGGTCGCCGCGCGGGACCTGGCGAGCCGGCAGATCCGGGTGTGCACCATCGCGCCGGGCGTGTTCGACACCCCGATCCTCTCGGGCATCCGGCCCGACGTGAAGGAGTCCCTCGAGTCCGCGGTACCCCACCCGCGGCGGCTCGGCAGGCCGGAGGAGTTCGCCGACCTCGCCCTGGCGATCATCGGCAACCCCATGCTCAACGGCGAGACGATCCGCCTGGACGGCGCGCTCCGGATGGCGCCCCGATGAGCGCCGCGATCCGGCCGGAGGTACTCACCGAGGCCGTCGGCAACGTCCTGGTGGTGACCCTGAACCGGGAGCACGTGCGCAACGCCGTGAACACGGCGATGGCCGAGGGCGTCGCCGGTGCGCTGGACGAACTCGACCGCCGCCGGGACCTGGTGGCGGGTGTGCTGACCGGGGCGGGCTCCACCTTCTGCTCCGGGATGGACCTGAAGGCGTTTCTGGCCGGTGAGCGCCCGGGGGTGCCGGGGCGCGGGTTCGCCGGGATCGTCGAGCGTGGATCGGACAAGCCGCTGATCGCCGCGGTCGAGGGGCACGCGATCGCCGGGGGCTTCGAGATCGTGCTCGCGTGCGATCTCGTCGTCGCCTCCGAGACCGCGGCCTTCGGCCTGCCCGAGGTGAAGCGCGGCCTGGTCGCGGCCGCGGGAGGCCTGTTCCGGCTGCCGCAGCGGGTTCCGTACCAGTTGGCGATGGAGATGGCGCTGACCGGTGAGTTCGTCCCGGCGGAGCGGGCGCGCGAACTGGGGCTGGTCAACCGGCTCGTCCCGGCCGGCGAAGCGGCGTCGGCCGCGCTGGAGCTGGCGGCGGCGATCGCTCGCAACGGACCGCTCGCGGTGGCCGCGACCAAGCGGATCATCACGCTGTCGCGGGACTGGTCCGCCGAGGAGTCGTTCGATCGGCAGCGTCCGATGGCGGAGGACGTGCGCTCCTCCGAGGACGCGCGAGAAGGCGCGCGTGCCTTCACGGAGAAGCGACCGCCCCGCTGGAGCGGCAAGTGATCCCGAGCCTTGCCGGGCCGCCACGGAAGGCAAACGCTGATCCCGACGCGTCGGATCCCTTTGACGCGGCGTAAATTGATGCTAATGATTAGCAGTATCGGACGGAAGGATGAGCATGCGGGCGTTTGAGCTGAGTGAGGAACAACGTGCGTTGCGTGAGGTCGCCGCGCGGGTCGCGGCCGACGTGCACGCGCCTCGTGCGGAGGAGTGGGACCGGGACCGCACGCCGTTCCCGCTCGACGAGCGCGGGCGACTCGGTGATCTCGGGTATCTAGGTATCTCACTGCCCGAGGTGTACGGCGGTGGCGGCGCTCCGGTGGTCGACGCCCTGGTCGTCATCGAGGAACTGGCCAAGGTGTGCCGCCCTGCGGCGTTCCAGGTCTTCGAGTCCAACACCGGTCCGGCGCAGGTCGTCGCGCACCTGGGCACGGACGAGCAGAAGGCGCGGTTCCTGCCGTCGGTCATCAAGGGTGAGGCCTCGATGGCGGTGGCGATCTCCGAGCCCGACGCCGGGTCGGCCGCCACCGACATGCGCACCCATGCGGTGCTGGAGGGGGACCGGTACCGGGTCAACGGCGCGAAGCGATGGGTCTCCAACGCCGGGCACGCCGAGCTGTACCTGCTCTACGTGCGGCTGAGCGACGCCCCGGGAGCGAAGGGGATCGGGGCGCTGATCGTGGAGAAGGAAACCCCTGGGGTGTCGTTCGGGGCTGGGGAGAAGCTCATGGGGTTCCGCGGCATCCCGTCGTGCGACATCTTCTACGAGGACGCGATGGTGCCCGCGGCGAACCTCCTCGTGCCCGCGGGCGGCTTCCGCTCGCTGTTCTCCGCCTTCTCGATGGAGCGTCTGGGCAATGCCACGGTCAGCCTCGCCATCGGCCAGGCCGCGCTGGACCGCACGATCGACTACGTGCGGACCAGGACACAGTTCGGCAAGCCGCTGATCGAGTTCCAGGGGGTTCAGCTCGCGCTCGCGGACATGATCGTCCAGATGGAGAGCGCACGCCTGCTGGTCTACCGTGCGGCCGCCGACGCCGGCACCGGGCTGCCCGACTCGCTCCAGGTGTCGATCGCCAAACGCGCCGCGAACGAGGCGGGCAAGGTGGTCACCGACATGGCGATCCAGCTGCACGGCGGCAACGGGTACACCGAGGAGTACGGCATCGAGCGGCTGCACCGCGACGCTCATGGCTGGGCGATCGCGGGTGGCACCCCGACCATGCAGCGGATCAGGATCGTGTCCGAGAAGCTGGGCCTGAAGTTCGACCAGCGGGCCTGACGCCCGCCACCGGAGGAGGACACTGTGCGGTTCGGACTGGCCATCATGAATGACTTTCCTCCGGGGACCGTTCCGGCTGAACGGGTGGGCGCTCTTCGGGAGCAGGTGCGCGCCGCCCGGGACGCGGGGATCTCGTCGGTGTGGGTGCTGCAGCACTACCTGGGCAACATGCCGACGCTCCAGCCGGTGCCGCTGCTGGGCGCGCTGGCCGCCGACGCCGGCTCCATGCATCTCGGTACCAACATGTTCATCCTCCCGCTGCGGCACCCGGTGGCCGTGGCCGAGGAGTTCGCGACGATCGACCATCTCACGGGCGGCCGGGTGATCGCAGGCTTCGGTATGGGCTACCGCGAGAACGAGTTCGCCTCGTTCGGCGTCCCCATGGACGAGCGGGTCACCCGCTACGAGGAGAGCGTCCACATCATCCGGGCCCTGTGGCAGGGCATTCCGGTCACCTTCGCCGGGCGGCACTTCCGGCTCGACGACCAGCGGATCAGCCTGCCTCCGCTGCAGACCGGCGGACCACCGGTCTGGATCGGCGCCGGCCCGCATCGCACGGGCGCGCGGCGGGCCGCCCGGCTCGGTGACGCCTGGATCGTGCCGCCGCATGTCTCGCCCACAAGGCTCCGGACGCTGATGGGTCACTACCGTGACGAGCGGCAGCGGCTGGGCCGGCCCGACGGCGGCGGGCTGGTGGTGCGGCGGGAGCTGCTGCTGGACGAGGACCGGGAACGGGCACGCGCGATCGGCGTGGCCGCGCGCAGTGAACTCACGCGGAAGTACGCGGCGTTCAACGCGCCGGACGCGACGGACTCGTATCGCCATCTCCAGAGCGACAGCGCCGCCGCCGACGTCGCGGAGGAATCCTATCTGTTCACCGATCCGGAGTCGTGCGTCCAGGCACTCAAGGAACTGGAGCGGCAGGGCATCACCGACGTGATCCTGCGGATGCAGTGGTTCGACCTGCCGCAGGAGCGCATGCTGCGCTCGCTGGACATGTTCCGCGACCGGGTCCTGCCCGCGTTCAGCGCGACATGACCCGCACCGGCCTGGCGGGCCGCTACCCGGAACTGGACCCGGCGTTGTGCGAGCTGCTGACGCAGGCGGCCGCGGCAGATCCCCGGCCGATGACCGAGCTGCCGCTCGCGGAGCTCAGGGCACGGATCGAGCGTGGGAACGCGCTGTGCTCCGGCGGTCCCACGATGGCCGACGTACGCGTCATCCGCCTCGGCCCCGCGGGGGCGCCGACGGGGCGCGTCTACCTGCCCGCCGCGAAGCCGATCAGGGGTACGGTGCTCTACTTCCACGGCGGCGGGTGGGTCAGCGGCGGCCTGGACTACGCCGACGAGATCTGCCGGTGGATCGCCGACGTCGCGGGCGCGACGGTGGTGAGTGTCGACTATCGGCTCGCCCCGGAGCACCCCTTCCCCGCCGCGGTGGAGGACGGCACGGCCGCGCTGCGCTGGATCCTGTCCGGTCAGGCCGGCCTCGAGGGCCCCGTCGTGGTGGCCGGGGACAGTGCGGGAGGAAACCTGGCCGCTGTCTGTGCGCGGCAGGAGCGGACCCGACTGGCCGGCCAACTGCTGGTCTACCCGGTACTCGACCACGACCTCGGCCGGCCCTCGTACCGTGCGAACTCCGGCCTCGTCATCAGCGATGCCGCGATCGCCGGGTTCCTCGATCACTACTGCCCGGATCGCCGGCTGCGCGACTCACCGCTGGTCTCACCGATGCGCGCGGCCGACCCGGCGGGCCTGCCGCGCACGGTGATCGTGGTCGCCGGCCACGATCCCCTGCGTGACGAGGGCATCGCCTACGGGCTCATACTGGAAGCGGCAGGCGTGCCGGTCGAGACGCGGGAGTTCCGCTCGCTGACCCACGGCTTCCTGCGGTTCACGGCTCGCGTGCCGGCCGCCGTCACCGCCGCCCGGCAGATCGCCGCCGACGCCGCCGCGCTGTTGCATGACGATCAGTGATCCGCTCGGCCCAGCGCGATGGACTTGGGCTCCAGGTAACCGCGCAGTCCCTCCGGGCCCATCTCCCGACCGACGCCCGACTGCTTGAAGCCGCCGAAGGGTGTGCCGAACGCCTGCGGGGCGCCGTTGACGCTCACCATGCCGGTTCGGATGCGACGGGCGACGGCGAGAGCACGGTCGGGGTCGGCCGACCACACCGAACCGGAGAGCCCGTAGACCGAGTCGTTCGCGACGGCCACCGCGTCCTCCTCGGTGCCGTACGGGATCACCGCCATGACCGGCCCGAAGATCTCCTCCTGCACGACCCGCATGCCGTTGTGCACGTCCGTGAGCACGGCCGGATTCACGAAGTGCCCCGAGTCCAGCCCAGGGGGGCGGCCACCGCCGACGACGCGGGCCCCCTCGGACCGGCCCAGCTCGAGGTAGCCCTCGACGCGGTGCCGCTGGGCATCGCTGACCAGCGGGCCGATGTCGGTGGCCGGGTCGAAGGGGTCCCCGACCACGAGAGCGGTCACCGCGGCCGACAGCGCGTCGATGAACTTCGTGTGCAGGTCATGGGGGACGAGTACGCGGCTCTGTGAGATGCACAGCTGGCCGTTGACGGACATCGCCATCGGCACGAGTCCGCGTACGACCACGTCGATGTCGGCGTCGTCGAGAACGACGGCGGCCGACTTGCCGCCCAGTTCCAGCGTCACCCGGGCGACGCGGTCGGCGCAGAGCGCCATGATGCGTTTGCCGGCCGCGGTGCTCCCGGTGAAGGCCACCTTGTCCACCTGGGGGTGCCTGACCAGATACTCGCCCACTTCACGGTCGGCGGGCAGGACACTGAGTACACCCTCGTCGAGCCCCGCGGCGGCGAACGCGTCCGCCAGCAGGTAGGCGGTCAGCGGCGTCTCCGGCGGTGGTTTGAGCACCACCGAGCAGCCCGCGGCGAGCGCCGGGGCGACCTTGAGTGCCGGCCCGCTCAGCGGGCCGTTCCACGGGGTGATGGCGGCGACGACGCCGGCGGGCTCCTGAACGACAAGGCTCCGGTAGCTCCCGTCCTCGCGCACCTCCTCCAGCGAAGTCCGCTCGATCAGGTCGGCGTAGTAGCGCAGGTGCCGGATCGGGTTCGGGACGTGGGCCCGTGCGGCGAAGGACCGGGGGCAGCCGAGTTCGCTGGTGAGCAGGTCCACGACGGCGTCGCCCAGCCCTTCGAGGTGGTCTGCGGCGGCCCGTAGCACGGCCGCTCGCTCGACCGCCGGCCGCCTGCGCCAGGTCCCCGCCTCGAACGAGCTTCGCGCGGCCTCGACGGCGAGGTCGACGTCCGCGGTGCCGGCCAGCCGAGCCGTGCCGATCGGCTCCCCGGTCGCCGGGCTGCACACGTCCACGGCGCGGCCGTCACGGGAATCCGCCCAGGCACCGCCGATGAAGACCCGGGGGCGATGGTGCAGGCCGGTGATGTTCGTTCGCACCGCGTCTTTCATGGCGACCTCTAATCTGTGATAATGGAATGCACCGTATGGGGTCATGGTGCGGCCGTCAACCAGGAGGAGAACGACCGTGTTGGCAGCAGTGCTCGAGGAGTTCGGACAGCCGCTCGTCATCGGTGAGATCGAGGTCGACGAGGTCGCGCCGGACGAGGTGCTGGTCCGCGTCATCGCGTCCGGCCTGTGCCATACGGACCGGTCGATGCAGCTGGGCGCTCAGCCGCTGCCGCTGCCCCTGTTGCTCGGCCACGAGGCGTCCGGGATCGTGGAGCGGGTCGGCTCGGCCGTCACCACGCTGCGCCCGGGCGATCACGTCGTGACCTGCGCGTCGGCGTTCTGCGGCGAGTGCGAGTGGTGCATGCGTGGCCTCCTTCAGCATTGCGAGTCCAAGCGACGGGCTCGCCCGACGGGCAGGCCGCCGCGGTTGAGCCGGTCGGGCGAGCCGGTCAACGTACTCACCGGGCTCGGCGCGTTCGCATCGCACCTGCTGGTCTACGAGCGGACGCTGGCCAAGGTGCCCACGGAGATGCCCCTCGACCGGGCCGCTTTGCTGGGCTGTGCGGTGCTCACCGGAATGGGCGCCGTCCGGCACCGCGCGCGGGTCCGGCCCGGTCAGAGCGTCGCGGTGATCGGCTGCGGCGGGGTCGGACTCAATGTGGTCCAGGCCGCCCGGTTCGTCGGTGCCGCGCGGGTCATCGCCGTCGACGTACTGCCCGCCAAGCTGGAACAGGCACGCCGATTCGGCGCCACCGACGTCGTCGACGCGTCGCGGGAGGACCCGGTGGAGGCCGTCAAGGCGTTGACCGGCGGGGGAGTTGACCACGCACTGGAGGTCGTCGGCCGCCCGGCCACGATCGAGCAGGCCTTCGCCATGACCCGTACCCGGGGGACCACCACCGTGGTAGGCGTGACGCGGGCAGGTGAGACGATCCAGCTCCCGGCCGAGGCGATGATGCTGGAGAAGCGGATACAGGGAAGCAAGATGGGCTCGAGCCAGTTCCGCCTGGACATCCCGCTGTACTGCAGGCTTTACCTGGACGGCCGGATCATGCTGGATGAACTCGTCTCCGAGACCATCGACCTGGCGGACATCAACCAGGGTCTCGAAAAGCTGGACGGCTCCGACGGCATCCGCAGCCTGATCGCGTTCGGCTGAGGTTGCCGCGCCGTGCCGGGGTCCGCCTGCCCTCAGGCCACCGGACTCCGCAAGTTCAACCTGAGCAACGCCTTCGACATCACCTGCGACGGCCGTCTCTCCGCAGCCCGTCAGTAACTCCAACAACCCTATTTACACTGCTCGTTTGGCTCTGGCCCGTAGTCGGTGGTGACGCCGAGTAGTCATCCATGATGATCTTGTGGTGGATGTCAATTCCCTGGTGATCACGGCGTTTTCCGGGCTGTCGGTGCTGGTCGTCGAGGAGGCCTCGAAATCGACCGGGCCGCCGTGGACTCCAGCCGCACCCTGCCCTATCACAACGGCCGCACCGAAGGCGTCAACACCCGCACCAAAGGATCATGAGACAGATGCACGGCCGCGCCGGATTCGACCTCCTTCCGCATCCGTCACCGCATCCTCCTGCCCTGACGGACACCCAGCGTCACCGCCGACTACGGGCCGGAGCCGCTCGTTTGACAGACCCGCATCCGGGCCTGCCGGGCGAACGTGCCCTCCAGGTGGCCCAGATCGCCGCCGTCCGCGCGGTCGCCACCGAGCGCCGCGACCGTAACCTCGCTGACGGCACACTGATCGCGGCCGTGTGCCCCGGCATGGCCGACACCGCCACCTCGCGGCCCTGGTTCAGCGACTACAGCCATGCCCAGCCACCCGCCCAGGCCGCCGAAGCCGTGTTCGACCTGTTCTTCGCCGAGCACGTCGCCCCGGCCCTCTACGGCCAACTGGTCTGGTTCGGCAGGGCCCTGCCTTGGCGCGACGGCACACCCCCGTGGAGCTGGCACTGTGATGAACCCCATCGTCCGCTCCGGCGCGGCCGCCCGCGCCGGAGCCCTTCTCGTCGAGGTCCAGGCGGTCAACGACGCCTACGCGGCGGCAGCGCTCCGACTGCAGGAAAGACACCCCGGCTACGGCTCATTCAAGGCCACCCTGGAGCGGCAGCGAGAGGCCCTCCGCATTCAGCTGCTCGACGGCCTTCTCGGCGCCTTCCAGGTCGTGGTCGGCGGCGAGACGACGACACGGGCGCCGCCCTGGCCCGGCCGGCGGGCGACGGCGAGGCCAATGCCTGGAGCGGAGTCAGTGAGGTCTTTCAGCGTGGCCACTGATCGGGTGACGAAGTAGGCGTCCGCAACGGACAAGGCTCCCGTGCCGTTGAGCGAGGTGTTCGACCTCCCAACTCGCTAGCGCAGGAGCCTTGTTGGTTGTCTGTCCTGCCGCACTCGATCTGCCCCATGCCCTGGTCGAGTGGGTCACCATGCTCATCGTCACCCGCGAGGGTGACCGCCGCTGCAAGCTCCCACCGCACCAGCGTGCTCTGATCGGTCTGGTGTACCTGCGCAGGCACGACACTCTTGCGCAGCTTGCCGCCGGCTTCGGTATCTCCGTCGGCACCGCCCACGCCTACACGTCCGCAGTGATCCTCCTGCTCGCCGACCGCGCGCCCGGCCTGCTGCGCGCACTGCGCGAAGCCGACCCCGAGTACGTCCTGCTGGACGGCACCCTTGCCGAGTGCGACCGGGTCGGCGACAGCCGGGCCGACTACTCCCACAAGCACCGTCGGCACGGAGTGAACGTACAGGTGGTGACCGACCCGGCGGGGCGGCTGCTGTGGCTGTCGCCTGCACTGCCCGGCCGCGCCCACGACCTGACGTCGGCCCGCACCCATCGGATCATCCGTATCTGTGAGCGCCAGGGCGTCCCGATCCTCGCCGACCGGGCCTACCTGGGCGCCGGATCGTGGGTGACGACTCCCCTCAGACGCCCGCCGGGCAGCGAGCTCACGCCGACGCAGCAAACCGTCAACCGTGCGTTGTCCGCAGCACGGGCACCGGTCGAACGCGGCGTGGCACGACTGAAGTCCTGGCGCATCTTCCGCCGATCCCGGTGCAGCCCGAATCGAATGACGTCAATCGCCGCAGCCGTCCTCACCCTGGAGCGGCAACGCTGAAAGAGCTCAGTGACGAGTGCGGTTTTCCCGGCGAAATCGGTGGCGTACTCAGCCGGTTCTGCGGGGCTCACGGTATTCACTTCTCCTCTCTTCTCTCCTCTCTTCACAATGCGGGGATCAGCCGTTGGGCAGGATCACGGCACGGCCGTTGATCTTTCCGGCGTGCAGGCGCTCGTAGGCGAGCGGTGCCTCGTCGAGGGAGAAGGTCTCGGTGTGGACGGCGACGACACCCGCCCGGGCCAAATTGAGGACCTCGATGAACTCGCCGCGGCTGCCCCAGTACGGAGCCGAGACGGACACCTCGAAGGGCAGATGGCCGAAGCCGACGGGCAGCGCTGCTCCCCCAATGCCGACGATGCTCACGTCGGCCTCCACGGCGGCGACGGCGGCTGCGGTCTTCACGGTGGGTTCGGCGCCCACGAAGTCGAACACGGCTTGCGCGCCGATACCGCCCGTCAGTTCGCGGACCGTCGCGGCGGCTCGCGCGTCGGACAGCACGGTGTCGTGGGCGCCGACGGCCCGGGCGAGGGCGAGCTTGTCCTCGCTGACGTCCAGGGCGATGACGCGGGCCGCGGTCATCCCACGCAGCAGCTGGACGGCGACATGCCCCAGACCGCCCGCGCCGATCACGACGGCGGTAGAGCCGGGGAGCAGCTTGGGCAGGGACCGCTTGATCGCGTGATACGGGGTCAGGCCCGCGTCGGTCAGCGGCACGGTGGCGACCGGGTCGAGGCCGTCGATGGGAGTCAGGTGCCGCGGGTCGTCGACGAGCAGGTACTCGGCCATCGCGCCGGGGGCCCCGAGCCCGGGTGGCCGGATGCCCAGTTCGTCGGCGCGCAGGCAGTAGTTCTCCTTGCCCTCCGCGCACTTGGCACACGTCCCGCAGCCCCACGGGCCGTAGACGGCGACCGCGTCGCCCTCGGCGAGCCCGGTCACGCCCGTGCCGAGCGCGGCCACCGTGCCGACACCTTCGTGACCGAGGGTGAGCGGAAGCGCGTATGGGAAGCCCTCGGCGGGCCAGCTCATCACCGCGATGTCGGAGTGACACACACCCGCGGCGGTGACCTTGAGCAGTACCTGGCCGGGGCCGGGCTGGGGGTCGGGGACCATGACGACCTCGGGGGGCGCGCCGATCTCCCTGTACTGCAGCGCCTTCATGACAGCACCTCTTCTTTCGCTTCTTCTGGTGTGGAGGTTCCGGTCGCGGTCGGTCACACCGTGCTCCGGTCCACCTGTTCGGTGAGCGCGTTGTAGGTCCGGTTCACCCAGCCGGTCAGGCCCCCCCCCGCGTCCCGGCGGTCCTCGCGCGCCCAGCCACGCAGGGCCGCGCTGAGTACCCCCGCGGCGGCCGCCACGACGACGGCCGGACGCAGATCCAGGGCGGGGTTCACACCGAGTCGATGGGCGATGATCGCCACGGACTCGCCCTGGGTGCCGACCCGGATCCGCTTGTACGCGGCGAACAGCGTCGGCTCGGTGTCCACGAGCCGCAGCAGCGCGCGCCATCGCTCGGCGGCGGCCGGGCGGAGCGCGTCACGGGCGGTGAGCCACTCCCCGACGGCATTGTGGTGGGCGAGCAGCGGTGGCTCCTCGTCCGGGCGGGTCCGCAGTGCAGCGTTGATGCGGGCGCCGTCGGCGCGGGTGGCGTCCAGGCACTCCTCCAGTCTCAACTCCCAAGAGGCGCTCCCGTTCCACTACCCAGCTTCGTCTTCGTCGACACAGGCCGGAAGGGCACCTCGACGATCTCCTCCCACGTCTCGTTCAGCGCAGGTCGACTGTGATGCAGCTCGGCGGTGAAACGGACGCGGCCGATGCGCGGACCGGCTCGCACCCAGGGCCGCGGGCTCGTCACCGGCGTGACCGGTGCCATCGTAGAGTCCTTCGAGGCGCGGACCCTCCTACTGACCGGGTGTCGGGTTGCACCAAAGGTGCACCTTGCGGACCGTGCGGACACTGTGGTCGACGGTGACGGGCCGCGACACAGCGGGTGCCTGATCCACACGGAGATCATGGTGGCCCGCCCGGACGTGGGCGCAGTGGTATACACCCACCCGTCTACGCGCTGGCGACTGCCTGGACGGCGTCGCTCACGCGGTCGCGGCGGCGTAGTGGGAGGGGATGCGGCAGGGGCGGTCGCCCTCGCCTGACCGATGGCCCCGCCATATGGCGGGGCCATCGGCGACAGTTCCAGCCACCTGCGGGTATCCCTGCGGGCACCGGCACCCGAGAGTGGGGTTCACCCGCTCCCCGTTGTTCCCGAAGGAGAGAACAGATGGCAGACCAGACAGCAGCAGACTGCTTCGGTGCCGTGACCATCCGGCCTCCGTTGGACCCGGAGCTCGCGCCCGTCGAGGAGGCGATGCGCGCTGCGTTTCCGACCGTGTCGGAGGAGACCCTGGCAGCGACCCGACGCCTGCTGGCCGACTGGACCTCCGGGCCGGAACCGGAGGATCTGACAGCGGGCGGCAGGGTGCGGGTGGAGGAGCGCCAGGTACCCGGGCCGGAGGGCGCGCCGGACATCACTCTGCTGATTCTCAGCCCCGTCGAGGACCGAGGCCCCAAGGGAGCCATCTTCCACATCCACTCCGGCGGGATGGTCGCGGGGACCCGCCGGACGGGCGTGAGCTTTTTCCTTCCCTATGTGATCGACGGGAGTGCGGTCGTCGTGTCGGTCGAGTACCGACTGGCGCCGGAGCACCCCGATCCCGCGCCGCTCGATGACTGCTACGCGGGGCTGGTGTGGACGGCGAAGAACGCGGCCGAGCTCGGTATCGACCCCGAGCGGCTCCTGATCGTCGGATCCAGTGCCGGCGGCGGTCTCGCGGCGGGGACCGCGCTGCTCGCCCGCGACCGTGCCTTTCCCAGGCTCAGCCACCAGGTTCTGATCTGCCCCATGCTCGACGACCGCTTCGAGACGCACAGCAGTCGCATGGTGGACCGCGGGTGCGGATGGGACCGCCACAGCAACCTGTACGGGTGGACTTCCCTGCTGGGTGAGCGGCGCGGCGGTCCGGAGGTGTCGCAGTACGCCGCGCCGGCCCGCGCCGAGGACCTCGGCGGGCTGCCGCGCACCTACATCGACACCGGCTCGGTGGAGGTGTTCCGCGACGAGGCCCTGATCTACGCCGGCCGCCTGTCCGAGGCGGGCGTGAGCGTCGATTTCCACCTGTGGGGCGGAGGCTTCCACGGGTCAGACATGGCGGCGGGGCACGCGGCTGTGTCGCGCGCCTCCAACGCGACCCGTGAGGAGTTCATCCGGCGGGCTCTTGACAGGTGAGCGGTGTGACAATGGCCGTGGAGGCTCCGTTGCGTGATCTCATCGTCAAGTTGGAAGTCGTCGACGACACGGCGGCCAGTGCGCTGCGCGTCATCGACCACTTCGACCGCCTGATCGCGGAACGGGCCTCGGTCGCGGCCATGGTCCGGGCAGTGGCTGCCCTGGCCGGCTGCCCCGCCGGACTGCACGACGCCGGCCGGGACATCAGCCCTCGGTACGACCCCCAAGGGCACTCTCTGCCCCAGGTGCAGAGCGGTTCGTGGGCGCGCGTGGCGGTGCCCGATCGCCCCGGCGCCTGGGTATGGCTGGAGCGGACCGGCGAGGCGAGGCCGCTGGACGCCCTCATCCTGGAACGCTCGGCCAAAGCGATCCAGACGCTCACGGGAGCGTCCGCCGATCGCTCCGCCGACGCCGCGGTGCGGATCGCCTGCGACCCCGACGCCCCCGACAGCGACCGCTGCGACGCCGCCAAGCAGCTGGGGCTCACCGGCCCGGTGACCGTCATCGTCATCTCCTCCTTCCAGCCACCGTCGCCCCACTCCACCCGGGTCGGCCGGCACGCGGTCACCCTGGTCGCCGGGACAGCGGTCCCGCCATCGGACCTGCGGGCCGGGACAGCCATCGCCCAGGAGCCGGCACACCTGCCGACCGCCCTGGAGCATGCCCGTCTCGCGCTCCGGCTGACCGACCGGATGAACGGCCCCGGCCCGTCCCTGGTGGCGTACGACGATCTCGGAGCCCTCGCCGTCCTCGCCGAGCGGACCACGCCGCAGGAGGCGGCCGGCATCGCCGACGTGCGCCGACTGGACCAGACCCTGGTCACCCATCCCTGGGTGATCGACACCCTCCAGGCAGTGCTCGACCATGCCAGCCTGCGGCAAGCGGCCACTGGCCTCCACCTGCACCACTCGACACTCCAGGAACGTCTGGTCTGGCTCGCCACCCAGCTCGGCTACGCGGTCACGAAGCCGGGCGGGCGTCAACGCGCCACCGTCGCCGTCGCTTTCTGGCGGATCGCCCACAGCGAGGACGAACTCACCGACGACGGCGGCTGAGAAACGCCCACGCGCCTGTCCTCATCACCCGCAGCCGCCTCGGACGTCTCGTCCGACAAGGCTTCCTCACTGAACCCGGACGAGGCCGCTACCAGAAACGGACTTAATGTCCACTCAGTGCCGGAGATGGTGAGCAGTACCGCTTCACCGGCCGGGACGCTGGTGGTGTGGCTCGTCGCGGAGCTGCCCGCGTTCGTCGCCGTCCATACGTCGCGCACGGAGGCGGAGGCCGTGGTCAGGCCCAGGTCGGCCCAGCGGGCGGTGATGGACGCGGCGGAGGAGGTGCGGTTGAGCAGCAGCACGGCACGCTTGCCGGTGCCCGACAGGACCTTGCTGTAGACCTGCAGACCCTTGGTGTCCTCGGCGACCTTGACGCCCTGGAGGCCGCGGGCGTCCTGGTCGATGGCGATGACCTCGGAGTTCTTGAGGATCGCAGCGGTGGTGGAGCTCATGGTGGCGAGGTTGTTGCCGGCCAGCAGCGGGGCGCCGGAGATCGCCCACAGGCCCATGTGCGTGCGGTTCTGGGCGGCTGTGAAACCGTTCATGCCGACCATGAGCATGTCCGGGTCGTTGTAGTACCCGGTGTGCTGGGACGAGGGGTGCAGCGCCTTGTCGAAGCCGGCCAGCATGTTGGCCGTGGACGGGCTGTTGCCCCAGAAGATGACGTCGGTGCTGGTGCGCCACATCGGCGCCGTGCCCGCGCCCCAGTTCCAGGGGTTGCCGGTGCCCCACTCACAGAGCGACAGGACCAGCTTGCGGCCGGTGACCGCGGCGGCGGCGTCGTTGGCGGCGCTCATCGGACCGTCCGCGCATAGCAACGCGTCGACCAGCTCGAACAGTTCGTCCCCGCGCACGGTCAGGCAGTCGAATAAGTCCTCCCGGAAGCGTGACGCTTTCGCGAACGCTTCCCCCGGAACATGATCAGGCAGCAAACTCACCTTCACGGCCTTCGTCGTGGTCACGTGCGTCCTTGGTCGGAGCACATGGTCAGACGAAGGCCGCCTCAGCGTCCGGCGAATGCCCAGGTGAGCTACCTAGTACTCCAGCAGTACTTTGTGGCTTGACCTGGGGGAACGTCGAGCGGTGGGAGTGTAGCGGGCAGGATGCCGTCATGGACGGCTTCTGCCCGCGTGCCCCTCGAAGGAGTGCGCACGACGTCGGTAGTGGCAGCGGCGGGCCACCGCTTGGCGTCGTCCGGGCCAGTGCGACCAGTTCAACGCGTGGGTGAGGGTGTGAAGGTGTCGGGTTGTGTGAGCTGCCAGGAGCCGCCGCACTTCTGCCACGGTGAGCTCGATGACCACGGCATCCTCACCGGTGGATCCCCCTTTTCGGCTGCCCGCGCGCTCATCGCCGCGAGGAAGGTGTGGGCGAGCATGGCCAGGGTGATGTGGCGGTACCAGCCGACGTAGCGGCGGACTTCGTACTCGTCCAGGCGGCACTCGTTCTTTGCCGTCTGGAGGCACTCCTCCACCGACCACCGGGCGCCGGCGACGCGCACCAGTTCGTCGACTGCGACATCCAGCGGTGCGTATCCGAGGTAGTAGGCGATCTCGTCCGGCCGCCTCAGACTGCGCCGTGCCAGCGCCCACCGCCGACGGATCAACACGCCGTCCTGGTGGTCGTACTCGGCCACGGGGCGCAACTGGAGGGCCGCCCAGTCGTAT
>NZ_JAEMUX010000339.1 GCF_016598475.1 Streptomyces adelaidensis | reverse complement strand
GGTGGACTGCCAGCAAGGTGATGCCCTGGGCGTCGGGCACGGTGGAGTGCAGCGCGACCGTGCCGGCCGACGCCCTGACCTCGACCAGCTGGCGGTGGCGGACCTTGACGGCGGGCACCGAGTAGAGGTTGGCGTCGAAAGCGACCAGGCAGTCCTTGGCCACGTGCCGCAGAAACCGGTCGGCGACGACGTAGGGGCGGGCGGGCACCGGCCGCAGCGCCGCGTGATCACGCG
>NZ_JAEMUX010000338.1 GCF_016598475.1 Streptomyces adelaidensis | reverse complement strand
GTCAACTACCCGGGACTAAAGTCCCGGGCTTGCACAACGGACACCACTGGCGGTGGTGCTGCGTTTGCGTCCTGTCCCACGGCCGGGTTTCGGGGGTGGGTCTGGGGCGGTTGACTGCGCCCCGCGTCGCCACAACTCTTCCGCGCGAGCGCGGATGTTGCGGGAGCCGTTCCGATCGGCGTGATCAACGAATCCGCACGACCGGCACGCGAACCAGGCCTGAGAGACCCGGTT
>NZ_JAEMUX010000337.1 GCF_016598475.1 Streptomyces adelaidensis | reverse complement strand
TGCTCGGCCGAACGCCCCGGACGGTGTTGGGCGTTCTGGTTGCCCGCGTTCGCTCCGCGTCCGGCGCCGACGGATCGTGTCCGTGGTCCGGGGATGCGGGGGCGGGGTTCCTCACGCCCAGGGACGCCTGGTCCGGCCTGGACGGTCCGATGCCCCACCGCATCACTCCGGTGCGATGGGGGCGGTGCCGTCCGTCGCCGGATCGGATGTCCCTGGGCGCGCCTTCCGATCGCCACGGCGGC
>NZ_JAEMUX010000336.1 GCF_016598475.1 Streptomyces adelaidensis | reverse complement strand
CGGGTGGAAAGCGTCCGGCGGGGCGGACCCCCACGCACCCGAAACGCCCCAGCCAGGAGCGGAAAAGGCAGCAGGGACCGACAACGACCGGCACCCCCGACCGGCCACACCGGCCGGACGGGGCCAGACTCGGGGCAGGCTTCCACCGCCACGCCCACACCACCCCCATCCCCGGATGGCCACGGCCGAGTCACCCGTTTCCCGAGCGATCCCGAACACCCGGGACCACCCAGGAAAACCAAGCCGAT
>NZ_JAEMUX010000335.1 GCF_016598475.1 Streptomyces adelaidensis | reverse complement strand
CCGCAGGAGAGGAATCAGTGCTGTCCGGTAGAACGCGCCGTAGTACTGCATCCATCCGCGAACGATCGGATTGATCATCCGTGCGACCTCGGCGAAGGTCCGGCCGATCTGTCGGTGAAGCCGCCATTGCCGGACTTCACCACTGATCTTCTTCGAGGCTTCCTTGCTGATGCCCGGCAGGAACGAGGTGAACCTCTCCCCATTCCTGTCGATGGCCTTGCGGGCCCGGAAAGTGAACCCCAGGAAGGTGAACTCCCTCAGCCCAAAGGGG
>NZ_JAEMUX010000334.1 GCF_016598475.1 Streptomyces adelaidensis | reverse complement strand
GACGCCAAGGCGCCGCGCAAGATCCCCGCAGACCCGACGCGCAAGGCGGCCATCCGCAGCCTGGACAGGCCGACCTGGCCCGACGCGGTCCGTCGCAGTGTGCCGGTCTCGGCGTCAGAAGGCCGGAACACGCGGGAGGACGTCGGGGGGCTGCCGGTCGGGGTGTCGGCGGTCGAGCAGACAGAACCGACGCGGGCGGCGAAGGGGGCGAAGGCAGCTCCCGCAGTCCCTGAGAACGTCAGCGTCGAAGTCCTCCCGCGCGCCCGCGCCGCC
>NZ_JAEMUX010000333.1 GCF_016598475.1 Streptomyces adelaidensis | reverse complement strand
AACGCCAAGGCGCCGCGCAAGATCCCCGCAGACCCGACGCGCAAGGCGGCCATCCGCAGCCTGGACAGGCCGACTTGGCCCCACGCGGTCCGTCGTAGCGTGCCGGTCTCGGCGTCGGAGAACCGGAACACGCCGGAGAACGTCGGAGGGCTGCCGGTCGGGCTGTCGGCGGTCGAGCGGACAGAACCGAAGCGAACGGCGAAGGGTGCGAAGGCAGCCCCTGCCGTTCCTGCGGACGTCAGCGTCGAAGTCCTCCCGCATGCGCGCGCCACA
>NZ_JAEMUX010000332.1 GCF_016598475.1 Streptomyces adelaidensis | reverse complement strand
ACCTGCGACGGCGAAGTCTCCCTCAAGCTCCCCGCTCCGCTGGCGCACCTGGCCAACGCCCCGCACGGCCGGTACGTACTCGCCGCCCGGGTGGCCTTCGCGCACCGGGGTGAGCAGTGGCGCGACCGCGTGGCGGCGAACCGGGCTGTCGCCTACCGCATCCACGAAGACACCGTGCGCGGCCGCTGGTACCTGACCGCGTCGTGGACGATCCCACCCGTGCAGACCGTGCCTCTGGCCGCGGCCCGCGCAGGCGGTCTGGTCGGCGTCGACAC
>NZ_JAEMUX010000331.1 GCF_016598475.1 Streptomyces adelaidensis | reverse complement strand
GCACCCTCCCGCGTTCTCACGGCGTGCCGACCTGTTGACGGATCGTAGGCGGGGGCCGGTCGTGGGCGCAGCCGAACCCGGCATCCCGCCGGAGCCGGGCCTGCCCGATGATCTACGCCATGGTCATCGTCCGCCGACCGGCACGAGTACTCAACTCGTCATTCACACCAGACCGGTGACCTGTGACTTCACGATGCACACCGCTCATTGCCCGCCCTCGACCAGGTCGGTGACGACCCGGCGGACCTGGGCGGCGGTGACCTCGGCCAGGTCGTC
>NZ_JAEMUX010000330.1 GCF_016598475.1 Streptomyces adelaidensis | reverse complement strand
GGGAGTGTCATGAATTAGGTGGGAACTTCACCCGAAGGGACACCTGATGACGATCCAGAAGACTCACTCTCTCGAGACGGTGGGCGGCGTGTCGCTTGCCGCCGGCGGGACGGCCGCGGACGGTGCGGACATGAGGAGAACGCCGGAGTCCGTGGACGGGCTGAGCCTGGACCTGCTGGACGCGCTGACGCTGCTGGCCCAGGACAGAGTCCGCCGCGGCGGGCTGAGGCTGGTCGGCGAGGACGGTCTGCTTCCCGCGATCACACAGCACCTGATGCAGGCCGCTCTGGAGG
>NZ_JAEMUX010000033.1 GCF_016598475.1 Streptomyces adelaidensis | reverse complement strand
CCGCGACCTCCGCGACCTCCGCGACCTCCGCGACCTCCGGGGCCTCCGGGGCCTCCGGGGCCTCCGGGGCCTCCGGGGCCTCCGGGGCCTCCGGCAAGTCGACCGCCTCCCCCGCCATCCCCAACACCCCCTGAGGAACGTCATGACCACACAGACTCACCTGCCGGCGATGCGCGAATCCGTGTTCGACGTCGGCGGGAAGAAGATCTTCGTCGCGGAGGCGGGAGAGACGGGGGACGCCGACGCCACGCCCGTCCTGCTGCTGCACGGCGGCGGTCCCGGCGCGTCCGGTGTCTCCAACTACACCCGGAACATCGGGGAGTTGGCACAGGAGTACCGGGTCATCGTCCCCGACCTGCCCGGGTACGGGCGGAGCAGCAAGGGGGTCGACGGGGCCGACCCGTTCGGCCACCTGGCCGACAGCATCCGCGGGCTGATGGACGGACTCGGCCTGGAACGCGCCCACCTGGTCGGCAACTCCTACGGCGGGGCCTGCGCCCTGCGGCTCGCTCTGGACACCCCCGACCGGGTCGGCCGCCTGGTGCTGATGGGTCCCGGCGGCATCGGTACGACCCGGGCGCTGCCGACGCCGGGGCTCAACAGCCTGCTCGGCTACTACGGCGGGGACGGGCCGTCCCGGCCGAAGCTGGAGCGGTTCATCCGCGACTACCTGGTCTTCAACGCGGCCGAGGTGCCGGACGCGGTCATCGACGCGCGCTACCAGGCGAGCATCGACCCCGAGGTGGTGGCGGCCCCGCCGCTGCGCCGGCCGTCCGGTCCGAACGCGCTGCGCACCCTGTGGAAGATGGACTTCACCCGTGACGCGCGGCTGTCCCGGCTGCCCGTGCCGACGCTGGTGCTGTGGGGCGCCGCGGACAAGGTCAACCGGCCGTCCGGCGGGCGGATGCTGGCGGAGCGCCTGCCCAACTGCGATCTCTACATGGTCGCCAACACCGGGCACTGGGTGCAGTACGAGCGGTCCGAGCTGTTCAACGCGCTGTGCGCGGACTTCCTGGCGGGGCGGCGATGAGGGCCGCGGAGAGGAACACGGGCGGTCCGCTCGCGACCGCGTCCGGGACGCCGTCCGTCTTCGGGGCCGTCCATCTCGGCTATCTGGTCATCGAGACGAACCGCTTCGCCGACTGGCGCCGGTTCGGCACCGACGCGATCGGTATGCACCGCGACGACCTCGACACCGGGGTGACACGGTTCCGGCTCGACGACCAGGAGTGCCGGTTCCTGCTGCGGCGGGGCCCGGCCGAGGACGTCGTCGCCACCGGCTGGCACATCGACGACCACGCCGCCTTCGAGCGGATCGAGGCACGGGTGCGCGCCCACGGCGTACCCGTGCGGGTGGGCACCGCCGAGGAGGCGGCCCTGCGCGGCGTCGAACGGCTGCTGCGCTTCCCCGGACCCAAGGGGATCACCCAGGAGATCTACACGACCCCGGTCATCGCCGCCGAGCCGCTGCGGATGCTCGCCTCCGGGTTCGTCACGGGTGAGGCCGGCATGGGACACGTGGCGATCACCTCGGCCAGGCCGACGCGGCTGCGAGGCTACTTCGACACGGTCTTCGACGCCCGGCTGACGGACTACATCGACGAGACGATCAGCGGCGTCAAGCTCAAGATCCGCTTCCTGCGGGTGAACGAGCGCCACCACTCCCTCGCGATCGCCGCCGTGCGCGGCCTGCCGATCGACCCGGTCCGCACCCGGGTCCAGCACGTCAATGTGCAGGTCACCTCCCTCGACGACGTGGCCCGGTCGTATCAGCGGGTGAGCGAACTCGGCTTCGAGATGGCCCTGACCGTCGGACAGCACACCAACGACAAGGAGCTGTCGTACTACGTCCGTACGCCCTCGGGCTTCGAGTGGGAGGTGGGCTGGAACCCGATCGTCGTCGACGAGAACACCTGGGAGCCCAGCACCCACCAGGGCATCAGCGTCTGGGGGCACCGGCCCGTCGGGCAGACGATCATCGACAAGCTCGGCCAGTTCGGGCTGGGGGCGCGTTCGCTGGCGCATCCCGAGAGGACGGTTCCGGCGCTCAGCGGGGCGGGCATCCCGGACGACTGATCCGGGGGCAGGGGCGGCAGGGCCGTCTTCGGAGACGGTCAGGGCCGGGGCAGGGGCTGTTCGGTCCAGATGGTCTTGCCGTCGGGGGTGTAGCGGGTGCCCCAGCGTTCGGTGAGCTGGGCCACGAGGAAGAGGCCCCGGCCGCCCTCGTCCTCGGTCCGGGCGCGGCGCAGCCGGGGCGAGGTGCTGCCGGCGTCGTAGACCTCGCAGATCAGGGCGCGGTCGCGGAGGAGGCGGAGCTGGACCGGGCCGGTGGCGTGGCGGATGGCGTTGGTGACCAGTTCGCTGGCCACCAGCTCGGTGGTGAAGGCCAGTTCGTCCAGGCCCCAGGCGGCCAGTTGCTCGATGACGGCCACGCGGGCGCGGGAGACGACCGCCGGGTCGCTCGGCAGCTCCCACTGGGCGACCCGCTCCGGGCCCAGGGCGTGCGTACGGGCGACCAGCAGGGCCACGTCGTCGGCGGGCCGGGCCGGGAGGAGGGCGTCGAGGACCGCCTCGCAGGTGTCCTCGGGGGTCCGGTCGGCGTGGGCCAGGACGGTACGGAGCTGGTCCAGGCCGGTGTCGATGTCGCGGTGCCGGTCCTCGACCAGGCCGTCGGTGTAGAGGACCAGCTGGCTGCCCTCGGCCAGTTCGATCTCGGCGGTCTCGAAGGGCATGCCGCCGAGGCCCAGCGGAGGCCCGGAGGGCAGGTCGACGAAGTCCACGGTCCCGTCCGGGGCGACGACCGCGGGCATCGGATGCCCGGCTCGGGTGAGGGCGCAGCGGCGGGACACCGGGTCGTAGACGGCGTACAGGCAGGTCGCGCCGATGATGCCGGAGTCCTGGTGGGTGTTCTCCACCGCCCAGCCCTCGCCCCGGTCGAGGCGGCCGACGAGGTCGTCGAGGTGGGTGAGCAGGTCCTCCGGGGGCAGGTCGAGGGCGCAGAAGTTGTGCACGGCGGTACGCAGCCGGCCCATGGTGGCGGCGGCGTGCAGGCCGTGTCCGACCACGTCCCCGACGACGAGGGCGACGCGGGCGCCGGAGAGCGGGATGACGTCGAACCAGTCGCCGCCGACGCCCGCCTGCGCGGGGAGGTAGCGGTACGCGACCTCGACCGCGCTCTGCTCGGACCGGCCGCGCGGCAGGAGGCTGCGCTGCAGGGCGAGCGCGGTGTTGTGCTCGCGGGTGTAGCGGCGGGCGTTGTCGATGCAGATCGCCGCGCGGCCGACCAGTTCCTGGGCCAGCGAAAGGTCGTCGTCCTCGAACGGGGCGGGCTGCTCGGAACGGTAGAAGCTGACGACACCGAGGGTCACGCCGCGCGCCCGCAGCGGCACGGTGATCAGGGAGTGGATGCCGGCCTCGAGGGCCCGCTCCAGCCGCCGCGGGTCCTGGGCGATCCAGCCGCCGGCCTCGGCCAGCACGGGTTCGAGCACCGACCGGCCGCTCTCCCAGCTGCGCGCCTGCGGGGTGGAGGGGACGAATCGCACCGGGTCCCCGACCTCGTACAGATGCGACTGCTCGTGCACCGCCCCGAGCGCGACCCGCCGCAGCGACATCCCCGGGCCGAGCGGTTCCGGTTCGTCGCCGAGGAGTACGGAGTCCGGCAGGTCTACGGCCGCGAAGTCGGCGAACCTCGGGACGGCCACCTCGGCCAGTTCCTCGGCGGTACGGGTGACGTCCAGGGTGGTGCCGATCCGGACGCCCGCGTCGTGCAGCAGCTCCAGCCGCCGACGGGCGAGTACGGCGAACCGGCCGACTCCGGGTTCGCCGACGAGGAGGAGCCAGGCGTCGGTGGCGGGGTCGAGGGATGGGGGTGGTGGGGGCTGCGGGGGCTGTGGGGAGGGGGGTACGACCGTGCGGAGGACGAGGGTGGGGGGCCGGGCGGGCCGGGCGGCCACTGCGGTCGGAACCGGGGCCGGGGCCTGGGCAGGGGCCCGGGCCTGGGCCTGGGGCGGGGTCCTGATCGTCGTGGGCGTGGGCGTGGTCGTGCTCGACGGTGTCAGTTCGAGGTGGCGGAGGTGGGGGCCGCCCAGGACGCGGGCCTCGACGACCATGCCGGTCTCGCCGGCGGCGCCCATGATCGGGCGGCGCAGGAGGGTGGCGACGCGGCCGCCGGAGAGGGCGACCTCGTCGAGGGTGCGGTGGGGGGAGGCGATGAGTTCCTCTGCCTTCTCGCGGAGGACGGCCAGGTCGACACGGCCGAGGGTGTCGCCGTCGTGCCCGTCGTGGTCCCGCGCCCAGGGCGGCCGCTCGGGCTGGCGGGGCCAGGTGCCGGGGCCGGCCGTGGCCCCGGCGGCCCGGCGGTACGCGGCGAGCAGGGCCCGCTCCCGGCTCGTGGCCTGTTCCAGGAGCCCGGCCTCGATGTCGTGGGCGGCCTCGCGGACGAGCCGCATCATCGTGAGATCGCCGTCGTCGCGCAGACAGGTGAGGTCGAGGACGGCCTCGATACGGCCGCTGAGCGGATTGCGGACGGGGGCGCCGGCGCAGGCGAAGGGCGAGAGGCAGTCGGCGAAGTGTTCGCGGCCGAGGACGTAGACGGGTTCCCGCTCGGCGAGGGCGGTGCCGACGCCGTTGGTGCCGGCGGCCGCTTCGGAGGCGCAGAAGCCGGGGGCGAAGTTCACCTCGTCGAGGCGGGCGAGGAGCTGCCGGTCACCGCCGTGGCGCTGGACCATACGGGCCTGTCCGTCGCAGAGCACGATGGTCATGCTCACGTTGGCGAGGGAGGCGGTGAGCTGCGCGAGCACCGGGTCGGCGGCGCGCAGGAAGGGGTCCTCCATGGCGAGGTCGGGGGCGTAGGGGATCAGCAGCTCGCGTGGTTGGAGCCCGGCGGAACGGCACCGCTTCCAGGAGTCGAGCACCGGGTCCCGGACGTCCGAGTCGACGCGCGCACCCGCGAGGAAACGCTCATGGGCATCGACGAGACCACCGATGTCGTCCCAGGCGACGGTCAACGGGACCACTTCCCTCACCTGGAGGCGCCCCCGTCGCGTACCGCCGTCCGGCCCGCCTCAGGGGTCGCCTGCCAAGCGCTACAACCCTAAACCTTGCGTGACGCACATCACAACAGCCGCTCTGTCCGCCTCCCCGCGGGCGAGCACGGCGGTCGTGGAGTGACTTGTGTCTCATGCGGGACTGCTGGAGCGGTGGGGGAGTCAGATGGGATTCGCGGCGGAACGGCTGTTGGGAGGCGGTCTCGTCGTTCTGGCGGTGGGGGGAGTTCTCTTGGTCGATACCGGGGAGTCATTTGGGGTGGGAACGGTCCTGGGGTTCCCTTCGTTCTTGACTTGCCCTGCCTCCGCCGGTGCGGTCCCCGCCGTACCGGCGCGACGCGGAAGGACGACGTGCCCTTTGTTCCCGCTCCCGCTCGACGCGCCGCCCCCCTCGCGGCCCACCCCGTCCCCGGTCCCCGACCCGACGCCGAAACGCGACGCCACCCTCATACCCGGCCCGGTCCCCGATCCGGCCCGTGGCCTGCCCTCGGTCTCCGACCCGGCCTGCGGTCTCCCGGCCATCCCCGGCCCGGCCTCGGCCCCGGACGACCTCATCCCGGTCGTGTGCCGGACCCCGGTCCTGGCCCCATCTCCGGCTCCGGCTCCCGCTCCGGCTCCGGCTCCCGCTCCGGCTCCGACGCCGGCCCTCGACCAGGCCCCCGTCAGCACGGTCGGTGACCCGGCCGCTGACCAGGACCCGTGCGCCGACCCGGCCCGCTGTCTGTCCTCCCTTCCCCCGAGGGTCCAGGCGTTCCTGCCCGCCCGCTCCCCCGTCACTGCCCGTCGGGCGCGGCTCGTGCTGGTCCTGTTGCCGTGGGTGATGCTCGGGGTGTGGGCGGCGGTCGACTGGCGGACGGTCTACACCGGCGCGGTCCGACTGGCGTCCGCCGACCCGCTGTGGCTGCTGGCCGGGATCGTGTTCACCGCCCTGTGTTCGGTGGCCTCCGCGTGCGTACGGCAGGGGGCGGTGCCGGAGCGGCTGCCGCCGGGGCGGTTGCTGGCGACGCAGTTCGCCGCCGGGGCCGCGGGGCACGCGCTGCCGGGCAACATCGGCGCGCACGCGGTCGTCCTGCGCTTCCTGCGCGGCCGTGGCATCCCCCTGGCCCGGGCCACCTCCTCGCTCGCCCTGTACTCGGCGGTCAAACCGGTGGCCAAGACGCTGGTGATCCTCGCCTTCCTGGTCGCCTTCCCGGGCACGCTCCGTCTGGCCGAGCTCCTCCCGAAGGGCGAGACCCTCGCCCTGGTCGGCGCGATCACCGGGGTGAGCCTCGCCGCCGTGGTCACCCTGATCTCGACCGTACGGCCGCTGCGGCGCCCGCTCATCGGGGGGCTGCGCAGCGCCCTGAACGACACGCGGGTCGTGCACAGCAGGCCCGTGCGGGCGCTCGCCCTGTGGGGCGGGGCGGTCGCCTTCCCGCTGTGCCAGGGAGCCGTGGTCGCCTCGGTCGGTTCCGCGGTCGGGCTGCCGGTGTCCTGGACGCAGATGCTGTTCGCCTACCTCGTCGCCAGTACGGCGGCCGGGGCCGTGCCCGCGCCGGGCGGGCTCGGTCCGATGGACGCGGCGCTCGTCTTCGCCCTCGTCGCCTTCGGCGCGCCGGCGACCCTCGCCACCACCACCGTCATCGGCTACCGCGTCCTCACCGTCTGGCTCCCGCTCCTCCCGGGCACGCTCGTCCTCTCGGCGCTGGTGCGGGCGAAGGTGCTCTGAGCGCCGCCGCCGCACCACCGGCGTACTTCCGCACCACCGGCGTACCTCCGCCCCATCAGTGCGCCTCCGCACCATCCGCACGCCCCCATGCCACCAGCGCGCCGCCGTACCACCGGCGTACCCCCGTACCGTCGGCCTGCCCGCCGCAGCCGCGTGCAGCAACCAGTTGAAGAGGGAACCAATCCTGGGACAGGGGAAGTCGGGCGTTACTGAGCGGGCGGGGGCTGGTGCATGTCGTACTCGGCGGGGCGGCGGGTGGTGGTCACGGGGCTCGGGGCGGTCACACCGCTCGGGGTGGGGGTGGGCGCGTTGTGGCAGGGCCTGCTGGAAGGGCGCTGCGGGATACGGGAGTTGGAAGGGGAGGAGTTCGCCGGGTTACCCGTGCGGGTCGCGGGGACGGTGCCCGTGGACCCGGCCGGGCTGCTGCCACGGGCCCGGGCCCGGCGGATGAACCGGGCCGCGCGGTTCGCCGTACTGGCCGCGCGGGAGGCGTGGCGGGACGGCGGGTTCGATGGCGCGGGTACGGCGGAGAGCGGGCTCGATCCGGCGCGCGTCGGGGTGTCCGCCGGGGCGATACTCGGCGACGCGTCGGTCCTCGTGGCCGGCGACCGGCAGTTGCGGGACCGGGGTCCGCGCGGGGTCTCCCCGCTGACCACGCCGATGTGCGTGCCCTCGCAGGCGGCGTCGCAGATCTCCCTCGACCTCGGTATCACCGGCGAGGCGCGGACCGTGACCAGCGCGTGCGCCTCCGGTACCGAGGCGATCGGGCAGGCCGTCGACCGGATCCGGTACGGCCGGGTGGACGTGGCCCTCGCGGGCGGTGCCGAGGCGGTGGTGACCCCGGCGATCATGGCGTCCTTCGCGGCGATGCGGGCGCTGTCCCGGCACGGTCTGTACGGCACCGGACAGAGCCCGTCCCGCCCCTTCGCCAAGGACCGGGACGGCTTCGTCAACGGCGAGGGGGCCGGCTTCCTGCTGCTGGAGGCCGAGGACCACGCGAGGGCTCGCGGCGCCCGGATCTACTGCGAGGCGGCCGGCTGGGGGCTCTCCGCCGACGCGCACCACATGGCGGCGCCGGACCCGTCGGGCTCGGGGGTCGCGCTCGCGCTCCGGCGGGCCCTGGCGGACGCGGCGGCCTCCCCCCTCGACGTCGTCCACGTCAACGCGCACGCCACCGCCACGGTCGACGGCGACCTCGCCGAGGCGAACGCGCTCGCCGCCGTGCTGTCGGGCCGCCGGGTTCCCGTCACCGCCCTCAAGGGCAGCCTCGGGCACCTCCAGGGAGCCGCCGGCGCCGTCGAGGCCCTCGCCACCGCCCTCACCCTCCACCACGGCCTCATCCCCCCGACCATCGGCTGCGCCGACCAGGACGACGCGATCACCCTCGACCTCGTCACCACCACCCCCCGCCCCCTCCCCACCGACGGCGACCTCGCCCTCACCAACTCCTTCGGCTTCGGCGGCCACAACGCGGTCCTGGCGCTACGGCGAGCCGCATGACACCCCGGGCGCGCCGGGGGTGACTCCGGGCGCGCCGGGGCCGACTCCGGGCGAGCCGACACCAGCGGCCGGCCTCCGCCGCGCCGTGGCTTCACCGCTGCGACGGCGGGAGCCGACCATCGCGAAGAGCGGGCCACCGCGCTCCCGCCCGGTCCTGCACCGCCGACCACAGCCGTCGGCGGCTGACCACCACTGCGGCGGACAAGAGCCCCGGTTCCCGCCGCGTCGGCGAGCGTCCTGTAGTCACGCGGAGCGTTTGCGTGGGGTCGCCTTCTTCGCCGGGGTCTTCTTCGCGGTGGATTTTGTCGCCGTGGATCTTGTCGTCGTGCTCTTCTTGGCCGTTGATTTCTTCGCGGCGGTCTTCTTCGCGGGCTCGGTGGGTCTCGCCGTCGACTTCTTCGGGGCGGCGGCGGTCTTCTTCGTCGTGGTGGTGGACTTCTTGCCGGCGGGTTGTTTGGGGGTGGGGCGGGACGGGAGGGGGGTGATGTCGGCGGTGTCCTCGCCGCGGGACTCCTTGGCCTCGCGGACGCTCTTCTCGAGGGCGGCCATGAGGTCGAGGACCTTGCCGCCCGGGGCCGGGGCGGGGGCGGTGGGCGGCTCCTCGCCGGAGGCCTTCGCGGCGATGAGGTCCTCGACGGCCTCGCGGTAGTCGTCGTGGAGGGAGTCGAGGTCGACTTCGCCCAGCGTGTCCATGAGGGCGTCGGCGAGGTCCAGCTCCTTGTCACGGACGGAGACGCTCGCCTCGGGGGCGACCCCCTCGGTCGTACGGATCTCGTCGGGCCACAGGAGCCCGTGCATGGCCAGTACGTCGTCCACGACCCGGAGCATGCCGAGCCGTTCGCGCCCGCGCAGGGCGAACTTGCAGATGGCGACCTTCCCGCTGCGCTTGAGCGCCTCGCGGAGGAGGGTGTACGGCTTGGCGGCGGGGACACCGTTCGCCGCGAGGTAGTACGCGGCGTCCACCTGGAGCGGGTCGACGCTCTCGGCCGGTACGAAGCCCTCGATCTCGATGGTCTTGGCGGTCGGGATCGGCAGCGCCGCGAGGTCGTCGTCCGTGATCGGGATCATCGTGCCGTCCGCGTCCTCGTACGCCTTGCCGATCTCCCCCTGCTGCACCTCGCGGTCCTCCAGCTCGCAGACCTTGCGGTAGCGGATGCGGCCGCCGTCCTCCAGATGGATCTGGCGGAAGGAGACGGAGTGGCTCTCGGTGGCGTTCACCAGCTTGATCGGGATGCTGACCAGCCCGAAGGAGATGGCGCCGTTCCAGATGGATCGCACGGGCAACACGCACCTTTCGGGTCGGTGCCCTCGGCCCGGTGATCTCGGCCGCCGTAGGGCTCGCTCTCCCTGCCCCGCCCCGGTCCCTGCACCGTATCCCCGACCCCTCGCGCCTGCTCGTCGGCACGGTGGAGCGGACCGGTCAGGATTGGAGAAGCGCCCGGACCGGGGGCGCCCGTAGCGTGACGGGCATGGACCTCACCATCAACGCGAGCTTCCTCCCGCACGACGACCCGGACGCGTCCCTCGCCTTCTACCGCGACATCCTCGGCTTCGAGATCCGCAAGGACGTGGGCTACGAGGGCATGCGCTGGATCACGGTCGGACCGGTCGGCCGGCCCGAGACCTCCATCGTCCTGGAGCCGCCTGCCGCCGACCCGGCCGTCACCGACGACGAGCGGCGCACCATCGTCGAGATGATGGCCAAGGGCACGTACGCCCGTGTCCTGCTCGCCACCCCGGATCTCGACGGCACCTTCGCCCGGCTGGCGGAGAGCGGTGCCCAGGTCGTCCAGGAGCCGACGAAGCAGCCGTACGGCGTCCGTGACTTCGCCGTCCGTGATCCCTCGGGCAACCTGATCCGTGTCCAGGAGGTCTGACGCCCCGAGGGCCCGACCCGTACCGCCGATCAGGTGAACCCACGACCTTCGCCATGACCGCACAGAAGACGCACAGCCGGACGTACTGTTCCCCGTGTTCCCCCAGTACCCCCGGTTTCCCCTGTTCCCCCTGTTCACAGCGGATCAGATCCAGTCAGGCGACGCCGGCGCGGGCCGCGAGTGCGGCCCCGCCCCACAGATGGAGGCACGATGACCAAGGCCACGCGGACGAACACCCGGCCGCCCGGGCCGCACGCCGCCGACAGTCATGATCTGATCCGCGTGCACGGCGCGCGGGAGAACAATCTCAAGGACGTCAGCATCGAGATCCCGAAGCGCCGGCTGACGGTGTTCACCGGGGTCTCCGGCTCGGGCAAGAGCTCGCTGGTGTTCGACACGATCGCCGCCGAGTCGCAGCGGCTGATCAACGAGACGTACAGCGCCTTCGTGCAGGGCTTCATGCCGACGCTGGCGCGCCCCGAGGTGGACGTGCTCGACGGGCTGACGACGGCGATCAGCGTCGACCAGCAGCGGATGGGCGGCGACCCGCGCTCCACGGTCGGCACCGCCACCGACGCCAACGCGATGCTGCGCATCCTCTTCAGCCGGCTCGGCAAGCCGCACATCGGCCCGCCGAGCGCGTACTCCTTCAACACCGCCTCGGTGCGGGCGAGCGGCGCGATCACGGTCGAGCGCGGCGCGAAGACCAAGGCGCAGAAGGCGACCTTCAACCGCACCGGCGGCATGTGCGTGAACTGCGAGGGCAGGGGCACCGTCTCCGACATCGACCTCACGCAGCTCTACGACGACTCCAAGTCGATCGCGGAGGGCGCGTTCACCATCCCGGGCTGGAAGTCGGACAACGTGTGGACCGTGGGGATCTACGCCGAGTCGGGCTTCCTCGACCCCGACAAGCCGATCCGTATGTACACCGAGAAGGAGATGGAGGACTTCCTCCACCGCGAGCCGACCAAGGTGAAGGTCAACGGGGTCAACCTCACCTACGAAGGGCTGATCCCCAAGATCCAGAAGTCGTTCCTGTCCAAGGACAAGGAGGCGATGCAGCCGCACATCCGGGCGTTCGTGGAGCGTGCCGTCACCTTCACGGCCTGCCCCGAGTGCGACGGAACGCGGCTCAGCGAGGGGGCCAGGTCCTCGAAGATCGGGAAGATCAGCATCGCCGACGCCTGCGCGATGGAGATCAGGGATCTGGCCGTGTGGGCCGGTGAGCTCGAAGAGCCGTCGGTGGCGCCGCTGCTCACGGCGCTCCGGCACACCCTCGACTCCTTCGTGGAGATCGGGCTCGGCTATCTCTCGCTCGACCGGCCGGCCGGCACGCTCTCGGGCGGTGAGGCGCAGCGCGTCAAGATGATCCGCCACCTCGGCTCCTCCCTCACCGACGTCACCTATGTCTTCGACGAGCCCACCATCGGGCTGCACCCGCACGACATCCAGCGGATGAACGACCTGCTGCTGCGGCTGCGGGACAAGGGCAACACGGTGCTCGTCGTGGAGCACAAGCCGGAGGTGATCGCGATCGCCGACCATGTCGTGGACCTCGGTCCCGGCGCCGGTACGGAGGGCGGCACCGTCTGCTACGAGGGCACCGTCGAGGGCCTGCGGTCCGGCTCCACCATCACCGGCCGTCATCTCGACGACCGGGCCACCCTCAAGGAGTCGGTGCGCAAGGCCACCGGCACGCTGGAGATCCGGAACGCGACCAGGCACAACCTCCAGGGCGTCGACGTCGACATCCCGCTCGGCGTGCTCTGTGTGGTCACCGGGGTCGCCGGCTCCGGCAAGAGCTCGCTCATCCACGGCTCCGTCCCGGCCGCGGCGGGCGTCGTCTCGGTGGACCAGACGCCGATCCGCGGCTCGCGGCGCAGCAACCCGGCGACGTACACCGGGCTGCTGGAGCCGATCCGCAAGGCGTTCGCCAAGGTCAACGAGGTGAAGCCGGCGCTGTTCAGTGCCAACTCCGAGGGTGCCTGCCCGACCTGCAACGGCGCCGGGGTCATCTACACCGACCTGGCGATGATGGCCGGCGTGGCCACCACCTGCGAGGACTGCGAGGGGAAGCGGTTCCAGGCGTCGGTGCTCGAATACCACCTCGGCGGCCGTGACATCAGCGAGGTGCTGGCGATGTCGGTGACGGAGGCCGAGGAGTTCTTCCGCACCGGCGAGGCGGCCACCCCGGCCGCGCACCGCGTCCTGGACCGGCTCGCCGACGTGGGGCTCGGCTACCTCACTCTCGGCCAGCCGCTCACCACGCTGTCCGGCGGCGAGCGACAGCGGCTCAAGCTGGCCACCCACATGGGCGACAAGGGCGGCGTCTACGTGCTCGACGAGCCGACCACCGGTCTCCACCTCGCCGACGTCCAACAGCTGCTCGGCCTGCTCGACCGGCTCGTCGACGCCGGCAAGTCGGTCGTCGTCATCGAGCACCACCAGGCGGTCATGGCGCACGCCGACTGGATCGTCGACCTCGGCCCCGGCGCCGGTCACGACGGCGGACGCATCGTCTTCGAGGGCACCCCGGCCGACCTCGTCGCCGACCGCTCCACTCTCACCGGGGAGCACCTGGCCGCATACGTCGGCGCCTGATCACCGACCGTTCATAAATCAGCTCATTTCACCCGTATTCGCGCCAATCATGGGACTCTCTTCCCATGACGCCGATCACCGAGGTGGAGGGCCGCAGGGTCGCTCTGTCGAACCTGGACAAGGTCCTCCACCCGGCGACGGGCTTCACCAAGGGCGAGCTGCTGCACTACTACGCGACGACGGCGGACGCCCTGCTGCCGCATCTGCGCGACCGCCCGGTCTCCTTCCTCCGATACCCGGACGGGCCGGGCGGCCAGGTCTTCTTCACCAAGAACGTGCCGCCGGGCACGCCCGAGTGGGTCACGACCGCCGAGGTGCGGCGGATGGAGGGCCCGGCCCGGATGGTGCTGGTCCAGGACCTGGCGAGCCTGATGTGGGCGTCGAACCTGGTCGCCGAGTTCCACACGCCCCAGTGGACCGTGCACACCGCCGATGAGGCCGACCGGCTGGTCTTCGACCTGGACCCGGGGGCGCCCGCGACGGTCGTCGAATGCTGCGAGGTCGCCTGCTGGCTGCGGGAGCGGCTGGCGGCGGACGGGATCGAGGCGTACGCGAAGACGTCCGGGTCGAAGGGGCTGCATCTGCTGGCGGCGGTGCGCGGGGCGTCCTCCGAGCGGGTGACGGAGTACGCCAAGGAGCTGGCGGTGGAGGCCGAGAAGGCGCTGCCCCGCCAGGTCGTCCACCGGATGACCCGCAGCCTGCGCCCCGGCAAGGTCTTCGTCGACTGGAGCCAGAACGCCGCCCGGAAGACCACCGCCACGCCCTACACCCTGCGCGCCCGTCCCGAGCCCACGGTCTCCGCGCCGGTGACCTGGACGGAGGTCGAGGAGTGCGGCTCCCCCGGCCGGCTGGTGTTCCGGGCCCCGGACATCGCCCCCCGCCTCCAGGACCACGGCGACCTACTGGCCGCGCTCCTCGACCCGGACGCCTCCCACCCGCTGCCCTGAAGGCGCACGAAACCCCCCGAAAGGGTCTCTCCAGGCACCCCTCGGCGGGGCATGCCTGAAACGGGGACAAAGGAAACAGTCCCGCCCAAGACACCCAGCCTGGCGTTCAGCAAGGAGCAGCATGCAAGCAGCACAACGGTCCGGGACCCGCCGCGCCCTCGCCGTGGGACTCGCGGCCGTGAGCCTCGCCGCCCTGCCGTGGGTCTCCGAGGCCGCCCCGGACCGGCACCCGCCCCGGACCCGCACACCGAACGCCGAGGTGATCACCGACTGGAGCAGGACCGCCGTCGCCGTCGTCGCCGAGGACGCCCGGCGCCCCACGGCCGAGCCGTTCGTCTGGTACGGGTTCGTCTCGGCCGCCGTGTACAACGCGGTGGTCGGCATCGAGGGCCGCTACGCCCCGTACAAATGGCACACCCGCGATGCCCGCGGCCCCCGCCGCGCCTCCTCCGAGGCCGCCGCCGCGACCGCCGCGCGCAGGGTGCTGCTGACCTACTTCCCGGCCTCGAAGAACCGGATCGACGCCGCGTACGACGTCTCGCTCGCGAAGATCCCCGACGGCCGGGCCGAGGACCGGGGCGTCCGCTTCGGCGAACGGGCCGCCGCGCGTCTGATCGAACTGCGCGAGAACGACGGCCGGGACGCCAAGATCCCCTACGACAGGAAGCCCGCCCCGGGTGTCTGGCGGCCCTCCCCGCCGGCCGACGCCCCCTTCGGCAACACCTGGCTCGCGAAGCTGCGGCCCCTGCTCCTCGACTCCCCCGACCAGTTCATGCCGCCCCCGCCGCCCGCCCTGACCTCGAAGCGGTACGCCCGGGACCTCGCCGAGGCGAAGGCCATGGGCGCGAAGCACAGCACGGAACGCAACCCCTGGCAGACCGAGACCGCGCTCTTCTTCTCCGACCCGCTGCCCCAGCAGTTCCAGGCCTCCTACGCCGACCACGCCACCCGGCACGGGCTCGACATCGTCGAGGCGGCCCGCCTCTTCGCCGCCGCCAACACCGCCACGGCCGACGCGACGATCACCACCTGGAACTCCAAGTTCACCTACGCCCTGTGGCGCCCCATCACCGCGATCCGGCTGGCCGACACCGACGGCAACCCGGCGACCGAGGCCGACCCGTCCTGGGAGCCGCTCCTCAACACCCCGCCCTACCCGGAGTACATGGGCGGCCACTGCGCCAACGACGGTGCCGCCATGGCCGTACTCGACCGGCTGACCGGCGGCGACATCGACCTCCGTATGTCCTCGACGGTCACGGGCACCACCCGCACGTACACGAGGTCGGCCGACTTCAACCGCGATGTGATCGACGCCCGGGTGTGGAGCGGCATCCACTTCCGCACCGCGGACGTCGTCGGCAGCGACATCGGCCGGCGGATCGGCGAGCTGGCGCTGGACCACTACTTCAAGAAGCTCACCTGATACGGGGGGTGAGCCACGGCCTACACCCGCGTCCAGGTACGCCGGTCCCGGGCCATCGCGTGCAGCGCCTCCACGTCCGCCGGTTTGAGCATCCCGCCCGTGCGGGCCAGCTCGGAGAGGTCCGTGTTCCTCAGGACGCGGGCCTCTCGCGGGGGCACGGTGACGGAGAGGTCCGCGGGTTCGGCGAGGGCCAGCACGGGGTGGACCTCGGCGGTGAGGGCGTAGGAGGCGCGGTCCGCGTCGGCGCGGAGGCCGCGCAGGACGGGCCGGGGTTCGTGGCGGCCGATGCCGACCATGGGATCGGAGACGACGACCCGCTGCCTGCGGGCGTACAGGGAACGGACGCAGTACAGGCCGCCGGGACCGATGACGAGGTGGTGGATACGGTCGCCGCCGGGCAGCGGGACGGAGTGCAGGGTGTGCCAGCCGGCGCGCTCCAGCCGGTCCAGCGCGTCACCGACGGTCTGCTCGGCGGCCAGGGCGCGGCGGCGCGGGTCGGGGCGCAGCCGGCGCGGTGGGCCGGGGGTGCGGTCGAGGGCGATCAGCAGGGCCTCGCCGGGGCGGTTGGGGGCCAGGTCGTCGTCCGGGTGGAGGCTCAGCCGGGCCAGTTCGGCGGGGGTCGGCACGGGTGGCGGGCCCACTGTGACCGGGCCGGTGAGGAAGGGGTGCAGGGCGGCGAGCACGTCCGCTCTGCGCTCCTCGCTGAGCAGGTTCACCCGGCCCGCCTCACGGTCGTACCAGGCGATGTTCCTCCCGTCGGTCCGGCACACGTACAGGCGCTCCTGTCCGTGCCGCCAGGTCGGTATGACGCGCAGTCCGCTCATGCACCATCACCCCACGACCATGGGAACAGGCGGGGTGCTCCATCGGCAAGAACCCGGCTACCTTTGGGGTGACGACCCGTCGTCAGGGCCCAGGGGAGGCGCCGTTGCGGACACGCAGGAAGCAGCCCGATGTGCCTGCTCCGGACGAACCGTGGAGCGAGATCGTGCCCGGTCTGTGGATGGGCGGGCACGAGTACGCGGGGCGGACGGGCACCGGAGGCGTCGAGTTCGCGGTCGTAGGCGATGAGTTCGATCTCGTGCTGACCCTGCTGCGGCTGCCCGGACACGGGCCGGACGAGGGCGTCGAGCACCATGTGTGGCCGATCCCGGACGGACCGCTCGACGGTACGCAGCTGGCGGGCGTGGAGCGGCTGGCGCAGGCGGCGTGCGACGCGCTGGAGGACGGCAAGCGGGTCCTCGTCCGCTGCTGCAGCGGCTACAACCGGTCCGGCCTGGTCGTCGCGCACGCGCTGATCCGCGACGGGCACTTGGCCGAGGAGGCGATCCGGCTGATCCGCACCCGCCGCTCACCATGGGCGCTGCACAACGAACTGTTCGTGGAGTACCTGCACACGGGGCTGCCGACGGTCCGGTTCCTGGAGGAGTTGGAGGAGCTCACGGAGTAGGGCGAGCGGGCGATGTGGAGTGGCGCGAGCGGGCGATGGTGAGTGGCGCGAGCGGGCGATTGGGACTTCTGTACGAATAGGGTGTACGGGACCACAGCCGCCCGAAGAGGCCCTCCGGGTCTCTCCGGCCGTCCCGTATCCGCGTCCGTCCGCGTCCCAGGAGTCCCGTGTTCCCCAGCCGCCCCGTGCGTGCGGCCGTCGGCGCGTCGGTCGCCGTGGCCGCTGTTCTGCTGCTGGGGGCCTGCGGCGACTCCGGGGGTCTGGTGTACCTGTTGACGGACGGGCCTCAGCGGTTCCGGACCTCGGGCTCCGCGAAGGGCTCCGCCAAGGGGCATGGGCTGGGGTTGACGATTGCTGTGGGGCAGGCGGAGGTGTTGGGGGCTCGGTTGACGTTCGAGAACGCCGACGATGGGGGTGCGGTGGCTGTTTTGCGGCTGCCGGCCGGTGGGGGTTGATCGCGCCCACGCGACGGAGCCGCACATGGACACAGCCCCGCGCCCCTGAAGGGTGGGGCTGCGCCCCCTTCAGGAGTCGCGGGCTCTGATGGCCTAGTGCAGAAGGCGCCCTCTGCCTCCTCCTCCTAACGTGGCGATTAGTCAGCTTCGCCCCCTTTCTGGAGGAGCATCAATGTCCCTGCGGATTCTGCTCATGCGGTTCGGCATAGCCGCTGCCGGTGGCGCTCTCATGGCGCTGGCCGCCACCACTCCGGCCGCCGCCGGCGACGACTGGGAGGACAACGGGAGGAACAGGGGGATCGTGAAGGGCGAGGTCACCGCCCGCTCCGGTCTGATCCTGCGCAGCGCCCCGAATCGCGGTGGCGCGGTGATCCGGGTCGCGCCCTTCGGGGAGATCGTCAAGATCTTCTGCAAGACCCGGGGCCAGAACATCGACGGCAACCGGAACTGGTACCTGCTCACCAACGGCACCTGGGCCTGGGGTTCGGCCCGTTACATCGAGACCTGGAAGACGCCACGCTGGTGCTGAACTGAGCGACAAGGCGCACAGGACATCCCATTTGGGTAAGTTCCGGGCATGACCACCAAGGCCGGAACGACCGTGGCGGCGGATCCCTCGGACCCGTCCCCGCCCGCCGTTCGCCTGCTCCGGCGCCGAGGCGTCGAGTTCACCCTCACCGTCGTGGCCGTCCTGCTCTCCATGTACGGCTACTGCGCTGTGGGTCTGGCGAAGAACGGCACCGTCCCGCCCGGCGCCGCCGATTACGGCGCCGGGCTCGGCGTGCTCGCGCTGCTGGCGCATCTCGTGGTGCGCGTGCGGGCGCCGTACGCCGATCCGCTGCTGCTGCCGATCGCGGTGCTGCTCAACGGTCTGGGCCTGGTGCTGATCCACCGTCTCGATCTGGAGACCCCGGGCGACCAGGCGGCGCCCGCGCAGCTGAACTGGTCGACGCTCGGGGTGGCGCTGTTCATCACGGTGGTGGCCCTGCTGCGCGACCACCGGGTGCTCCAGCGCTACGCGTACGTATCGGTGGTGGCCGCGCTGGCGCTGCTGGTGCTGCCGATCCTCTTCCCGCCGGTCAACGGCGCCCGGATCTGGGTACGGATCGCCGGATTCTCCCTCCAGCCGGGCGAGTTCGCGAAGGTGCTGCTCGCGGTGTTCTTCGCCGGCTATCTCGCGGCGAACCGCAACGCGCTGGCGTACGCCGGGCGGCAGATCTGGCGGTTCAAGCGCCTCCAGCTGCCCACCGGGCGCGTCCTCGGCCCGATCGTCACCATCTGGCTGCTGAGCGTCGGTGTCCTGGTCCTGGAACGGGACCTGGGCACCTCGCTGCTGTTCTTCGGCCTGTTCGTGATCATGCTGTACGTCGCCACGGGCCGCACCGGCTGGATCGCGGTGGGGCTGCTGCTGGCGTGTGTGGGCGCGGTGGCCGTCGGCTGGCTCGAACCGCATGTGCACAGCCGGGTCGAGGACTGGCTGCACCCGTTCGCGTCGATCGAGGCGGGCGAGGGCCCGGGCCAACTCGCCCAGTCCCTCTTCGCGTTCGCCGCCGGCGGGCTGCTCGGCACCGGGCTCGGCCTCGGCCACTCCGTCCTGATCGGCTTCGCCGCCAAGTCGGACTTCATCCTGGCCACGGCGGGCGAGGAACTGGGCCTGGCCGGCCTCTCCGCGATCTTCCTGCTCTACGCCCTGCTCGTGGAGCGCGGCTACCGCACCGGCCTCGCCCTGCGCGACCCCTTCGGCCGGCTGCTGGCCATCGGGCTCGCCTCGATCGTCGCCCTCCAGGTCTTCGTGATCGCCGGCGGTGTCACCGGCCTCATCCCCCTCACCGGCATGGCGATGCCCTTCCTCGCCCAGGGCGGCTCCTCCGTCGTCACCAACTGGATCATCGTGGCCCTGCTGATGCGCCTGAGCGACTCCGCCCGCCGGCAGTACGACCGCCACGACGGCCCGCAGGACAGGGCCGCGGCTTTCGGGAGAGGCGCATGACCAAGTACATCCGCCGCGCCGCCGCCCTGTGCGCCCTGCTGCTGATCGCCCTCCTGGTCAACGCCACCCGCATCCAGGTCCTGCAGTCCCGGGTCTACGACGACAATCCCGCCAACCGCCGCCCGACGATCGCCCGTTGGGGCCAGCCGCGCGGGAACATCGTGGTCGAGGGGCGCCCGGTCACCGGCTCGAAGGACACCAGGGAGCAGCTCCGCTACGAACGCACGTACCGGGACGGCCCGTTGTACGCGCCGGTCACGGGCTTCGCCTCGCAGGTGTACGGGACGACGTTCCTGGAGCACGCGGAGGACTCCCTCCTCGACGGCAGCGACCCGCTGCTGTCCTTCCTCCCCCTGTGGAACGACATCACCCGCGACCGCAACGCCGGCGGCGAGGTCGTCACCACCCTTCAGGAGGCGGCCCAGCGGGCGGCGTACGTGGGACTCGGCGCCCGCCGGGGCGCGGTCGCGGCGCTCGAACCGGCCACCGGGCGCGTCCTGGCGCTGGTCTCCAGACCGTCGTACGACCCCGCCGTGCTGTCCGGGAACGGTCCCCCGGTGGCCGAGGCGTGGGCGCGGCTGAACGGGGACGCGGGCAGGCCGATGCTCAACCGGGCGGTGCGGCAGACGTATCCGCCGGGTTCGACCTTCAAGGTGGTGACGGCGGCGGCGGCGCTGGACGCCGGGGTGGTCACGGATCTCGACGCCCCCACCCGCTCCCCCGAGCCGTACACCCTGCCGGGCACCTCGACCTCCCTCTCCAACGAGGTCGAGGGCTGCGAGAACGCCTCCCTGCGCCATGCCTTCGAGTGGTCCTGCAACACGGTCTTCGCCAAGCTGGGCGTGGACGTCGGCCTCGGCCCGATGACGGACACGGCCCGGGCGTTCGGCTTCAACGACTCGGGCCTGCGCATCCCCTTCTCCGTCGCCCCCAGCAGCTTCGACACCGAGATGGACCGGGCGCAGCTCGCCCTCTCCTCCATCGGCCAGTACGACACCCGGGCCACGCCCCTGCAGATGGCGCTCGTCACGGCGGCCGTCGCCAACGGGGGCTCTCTCCGGTCGCCGTACCTCGTCGAGCGGACCACCACGGCCGCCGGCCGCACGGTCGCCACGAGGGGCGCCCGGACCCTGCGCCAGGCCATGAACCCGGCCACCGCGAGGCGGCTGCGCGAGCTGATGCGTGGCGTCGTCGAGGACGGCACCGGCACCAACGCCGCCATCCGCCACGCCACCGTCGGCGGCAAGACCGGCACCGCCCAGCACGGCATCGGCAACTCCGGCACGCCCTACGCCTGGTTCATCGGGTGGGCCCAGGCCGACGACGCGGTCGAACCCCAGGTGGCGGTCGCCGTGGTCGTCGAGGACGCGGAGGCGGTACGGGGGGAGATCAGCGGGGGTGGCGACGCGGCGCCGATCGCGCGGGAGGTGATGGAGGCGGTGCTGAGGGCGGCGGACTAGTGTCCGCGGGCGGTACACGCATGTCCGCCATCTGAGATATGCGAGGTAACCGCCGAGCCCACCCGACCTATCGTTCGGTCATGAATCCCGCCGCGTACGAACTCGCCCAGGTCAACATCGCCCGCCTCGAAGCGCCCCTGGACTCCCCGCAGTTGAAGGACTTCGTCGACGCCCTCGACCCGGTCAACGCGGTGGCGGACACCTCGGAGGGTTTCGTCTGGCGTCTCCAGGACGACTCCGGCAACTCCACGGACATTCCCGTCCTCGGCGACGAGTGGCTGATCATCAACATGTCGGTGTGGCGGGACACCGACGCCCTGACGGCGTTCATGTACCAGGGGCAGCACCGGGAGCTGCTGTCGCGCCGCCGGGAGTGGTTCGAGCGGCTGGCCGAGGCCATGACCACCCTGTGGTGGGTACCCGCCGGCCACCGCCCCACCGTCGCCGAGGCGGAGCAGCGGCTCCTGCACCTGCGGGCGCACGGGCCGACGGCGTACGCGTTCACGCTGCGGACGTCGTTCCCGGCGGGGGCTGCGGAGCCGGCTTCGACGGCGGCGACGGAACCGGTGCCCGGCGCCGCTCTCCGTTGATCCGCCAACAAGTGACACCCAGGGGATTGACGGCCTTGCTGACAAGTAGTCTCATAAGCGCTGACCGCCGGTAACAGCCTCAACTTCGGTACGAGGAGCTGGAACAGCCATGACTACGGTGCCCTCGGTGAAACCCGTGCCCCCGGTGTCGGAGGCGGAGGTGCTGCGCGACGCGCTCGGGGTCCTCAAGGACCGGGAGCAGGTGGCCGAGCGGCTGCTCGTCTCTTCCGCGAAGCACTCCTTCGACCCCGACAAGGAGCTGGACTGGGACGCGCCCTTCGAGGAGGGCAAGTGGTTCTGGACGCCGGAGCTGGTGTCCCTCTACGGCACGCCGCTGTGGCGGCGGATGCCGGAGGACCAGCGGATCGCCCTCTCCCGGCACGAGGCGGCGGCGCTGGCCTCCCTCGGCATCTGGTTCGAGATCATCCTCATGCAGCTGCTCGTGCGGCACATCTACGACAAGGCGGCGACCAGTGCGCATGTGCGCTACGCGCTGACCGAGATCGAGGACGAGTGCAGGCACTCGAAGATGTTCGCCCGGCTGATCAGCAAGGGTGGCACCCCGTACTACCCGGTCAGCCGACTGCACCGGAACCTGGGCCGCGTCTTCAAGACGATCTCGACGACGCCCGGCTCCTTCACCGCCACCCTCCTCGGTGAGGAGATCCTCGACTGGATGCAGCGGCTCACCTTCCCCGACGAGCGGGTCCAGCCGCTCCTCCGGGGGGTGACCCGCATCCATGTCGTGGAGGAGGCCCGGCATGTCCGCTACGCCCGCGAGGAGCTGCGGCGGCAGATGGTGACCGCTCCGCGGTGGTCGCGGGAGTTCACCCGGATCACCTCCGGGGAGTTCGCCCGTATCTTCTCCGTCGCCTTCATCAATCCCGACGTCTACTCCAACGTCGGGCTCGATCAGCGGGAGGCTGTCGCCCAGGTGCGGGACAGCGCACATCGGCGCGACATCATGCAGACCGGCGCGAAGCGGCTGACCGACTTCCTGGACGACATCGGGGTACTGCGGGGTGCCGGGCGGCGGCTGTGGAGGTCATCGGGGTTGCTGTAGGCAGACTCGAGATCATCCAGCGCCGGCCCGATCATCCAGCGCCGGCCGCGACCATTCAGCGCCGGCCGCGACCATCCAGCCCCTCCGGCGTTTGAGGAGCGGGGTCCGGGGCGGAGCCCCGGGGATGGGACGGGTAGGGGCGGCGGGGGCGGAACAACTCCTGGCGTCACGACTACGCTGCGACATATGACGTCCGAGGCCCCCACCCGCACGTACCGCCGACTGAGCGTGGAAGAGCGGCGCAGCCAGCTGCTGGACGCCGCCCTGGAGCTGTTCGCGCACCGGGCACCGGAGGACGTGTCGCTGGACGACGTGGCGGAGGCAGCGGGCGTCTCCCGCCCCCTGGTCTACCGGTACTTCCCCGGCGGCAAACAGCAGCTGTACGAGGCCGCCCTCCGCACGGCCGCCGAAGAGCTGGAGCAGTGCTTCGACGAGCCGGTCGAGGGCCCCCTCTCCGCCCGCCTGGCCCGCGCCCTCGACCGCTACCTGACCTTCGTGGACGAGCACGACACCGGCTTCAGCGCCCTCCTCCAGGGCGGCAGCGTCGTCGAGACGAGCCGGGCGACGGCGATAGTGGACGGGGTCCGGCGGGCGGCCGCGGACCACATCCTCCGGCATCTGGAGGTCGCCGAGCCGGGCCTCCGGCTGCGGATGACCGTCCGGATGTGGATCACGGCGGTGGAGGCCGCCTCCCTCATCTGGCTGGACGAGGGCAAGCAGCCGGACGTCGGCGAGCTCCGCGACTGGCTCGTCGAGCAGTTCGTGGCCGGTCTCACCGCCACCGCGAGCCGCGACCCGCAGACCGCCGGCGTCGTCCGGAACACCCTCGCCGTGGAGACCTCGCAGGGCGTCGTCGGCACCCTGGTCCGCCGGGTCCTGCCCGTGGTCGGCGACGCCGCCCACCTGCTGTGACACTGGTCCGGTGAAGAGCCAAGACACCCCCTTCGTGGGCGGCCCCCTCGACGGGCGCGTCCTGCCCGTGCTGCTCGGCATCACGGGGCACCCCCCGAAGACGTACCGGGTCCCCGTCCCCGACGCGGCCGGCGGCCCCCCGACCGTGCTGGTGTACCGCCGGGCCGACGCCGGCCGGGGCGGTTTCATGCACCAGCTGTGGAAGTACGAGTACGCCCCCGACGCGGACCCCGGCCGCCGGCTGAAGTGGCCCTGGTCCAGGCCGGGCGGGCAATCCGCCACGCCGCCCGGGAAGCCGCGCCCCACCGACGAGTGACCCCCCGGCGCCGAACGGTCCACCCGGCGCGCGCCCGCCCCGCACTCCCCCCATCCTGCCGATGCGAGGTGGACGGCCCACCTCCGCACCGGAGGTGATGATGTGTCAGGAAGGCTTCTGCGCCTGGTCGGTACGGCGATGGTCACGGCACTGACGGCCGGCGCCCTCCTCACGGCCCCCGCCACCGCCGTACCCGAGCCCCCCGCGGCCGACGACGACCGCTCCGTCGCCACCCTCCTCACCGACCTCCAGCGGCTCTACCGCGAGGCCGAGGAGGCCACCGAGGAGTACAACGCCACCGAGGAGGAGCTGGCGAAGCAGCGGGCCGAGGTCACCAAGCTCGACCGGCGGCTCACCGCGGCCCGGCTCTCGCTGCACGACAGCCGGGGCGCGGCCGGCCGGCTGGCCCGGGAGCAGTACCGAGACAACAGCACGGCGCTCTCCCCGTACGTACGCCTCCTCCTCGCCCGCGATCCGCACCGGGCGCTGGAGCAGGGCCAGGTGATCGGGCAGGTCGCGCGGGAGCGGGCCGAGACGGTGTCGCGGCTGACCGGCAGCGAGCAGGACTCCGACGCGCTGGCCCGCAAGGCGCGCGCGGCCCTCGACCGGCAGCTCACCCTCACCGAGCGGCGCAAGAAGGAACGCGTCGGCGTACGCGACCGCCTCGGCGACATCGAGAAGCTCCTCGCCTCCCTCACCGCCGAACAGCTCGCCGGCATCGAGGAGTTGGAGAAGGACAGCACCGCCGAGGCCCAGCGGGAGCTCGTCGCCTCCGGCGCCCTGAGCACGGTACGGCCGCCGACCCGCACCGGCGCGAAGGCGGTCCGCCACGCCGTCGCCCAGATCGGCAAGCCGTACGAGTGGGGCGCCGAGGGGCCGGAGACGTACGACTGCTCGGGTCTGACCTCCGAGGCGTGGGCGCACGCGGGCCGCCCCGTCCCGCGCACCAGCCAGGAGCAGTGGGCCCGGCTCCCCCGGGTCCCCCTCGACCGCCTCCGCCCCGGCGACCTGGTCGTCTACTTCCCGAAGGCCACCCACGTGGCGCTCTACCTCGGCGACGGCATGGTGATCCAGGCCCCCCGCCCGGGCGCGACGATCAAGGTCTCCCCCATCGCCGCCAACCCGGTCCTCGGCGCCGTACGCCCCGACCCCGACGACAGCCCCCTGAAGAACTTCACCCCTCCGAAGCTCCCGAAGACGGCGAGGGAGGGCTCGGACGAGGGCTACGACGCGCCGTAGACAAGGGCGCGCCCAGCGCGCCCTTCAGGGGCGCGGGGAACTGCGCGAGCAACCACGAACCACGCGCACCCGGCACTCATCGAGCACCCCCACGGCGCCTACCCCCCGGCGACCTCCGACAGGTACGCCGAGGTCTTCTCCGCATCGTAGAAATACCCCTCGAAATCCGCCGGATCGTCAAACCCATTGGCGAAACGATCCGCCACAACCGGCAGCCCCTCCGCCACCCCGATCAACCCCAGCACATGCTCAGCCGGCGGAGCCAACATCGTGTTGGTCCACTTGGTGACGGGACCGGCGATCCGCCAGAACCGCTCGAACGTCCGCCGCATCCACGTCTCGTCGAACTCCGCGTCCCCGTGGTCGAGGATCGCGGCGAGGTAGACGGCCGCGCACTTGGTCGCCGAGTTCGAGCCCTGACCGGTGAGCGGGTCGTTGGCGACGACCACGTCCCCGGCACCGAGGACCAGGCCACCGCCGGGAAGCCGCGCGACCGGGTGCCGTACGACCGGCGTGTAGCGGCCGATCAGGGCGGCTCCGGGGTCGGTCACCTCGACCTCGGTGGCCCGCGCGTACTCCCAGGGGGTGTACCGCTCCATGAGGTCCAGGGTCAGGGCGAGCTGCCGGTCGGCGTCCCCGACGCCGGCGAAGACATCGAGCGGGCCGCCGGGGCGGCCCAGCCAGAACAGGGCGTCGGCGTGACCGGAGGTGGTGAGGACGGGCTGGACGATGAGTTCGCCGAGGCCGGGCACCAGGTTGCAGCGGGCCGCGTGGAAGTCCGGGTGCTCGGGGCGCGGGCCGAGACCGTGCACATAGACGGCGGCGAGCGCGCGCTGCGGTTCCGTGTAGGGCGAGCGGGCGGCGTCGCGGCCGAACAACCGGACCAGTTCGCCCTTGCCCGCGGTGACGAGCACGAGGTCGTACATCCGGGCGAAGTAGTCAAGGTCGGAGACAGCGGCGCCGTGGATGACCAGCTGGCCGCCGCGCCGGGCGAAGGTCTCCATCCAGCCGGCCATCTTCACGCGCTGGTCGACGGCCTGGGCGTACCCGCTGAGCCTGCCGACCCAGTCGACGGCGCGCTGCCCGTCCGGGCCGGCGACGGAGACCCCGATCCCCTCGATCCTCGGGGTCTGGGACTCCCAGAAGTTCAGCTGGAGGTCGCGCTCGTGGCGCAGGGCGGAGTCGAACATGCACTGCGTCGACATGATCCGGCCGGTGCGTATCTCGTCCGGGGTGCGATTGGACATCAGGGTGACCTCGTACCCGTGCGACTGAAGTCCGAGGGCCAGTTGCAGCCCGGACTGGCCGGCTCCGACGACGAGTATCTTCCGCATCCGGACAGGTCTCCTGGTTCGTCCGTGTCGTCCCGCTGGGAGGGACTACTCGGGGCTGACGGATATCGCGTGCGAGCAGAGCGCCAGCAGGGTCTGCATCGCCGAGGCCCGGGTACGCGCGTCCATGATCATGACAGGTACATGCGCGGACACGGACAGCGCGTCCCGTACGTCCTCCGGCTCGAACCGCGCACTGCCGTCGAACTCGTTGACCGCGACGACGTACGGCAGTCCGCAGCTCTCGAAGTAGTCGAGAGCGGGGAAGCAGTCGTCCAGGCGGCGGGTGTCGGCGAGGACGACCGCGCCGATCGCGCCGCGCACCATGTCGTCCCACATGAACCAGAACCGCTCCTGGCCGGGCGTGCCGAACAGGTAGAGGACGAGGTCGTCGGAGAGGGTGATGCGGCCGTAGTCCATGGCCACGGTGGTGGTGACCTTGTTCGGTGTCGCGGAGAGGTCGTCCGTGCCGACGCTCGCCTCGGTCATCAGCGCCTCGGTGCGCAGAGGGGTGATCTCGGAGACCGCGCCGACGAAGGTGGTCTTGCCGACGCCGAAGCCGCCCGCCACCACGATCTTCGTGGCGATGGGGGCCCGGGAGAGGTCGGACTGCCAGGGCTTCAGCTCCTCCTCGGGCTCCGCCGCGACCGCTTCCTCGGGCCCGGGCTCGGGCCCGGGCTCGGGCTCGGGCTCGGTCGCGGGGCCGGTGAGCCGGTCGAGCCCTGGGGAGGCCGCCCGGGCGGCGCCGGGGTCGAGACAAGGAGCGTCCGCGTCGAGCTCGACGCGGGGGGCGTCGTCGTCGACGCCCGGGGTGACGCCGGGCGAGGCGTCGGGGGTGACGCCAGGCGAGGCGGCGTCAGAGACTGCGGAGTCCACTCAGCACCCTTTCCAGCAGAGCGCGGTCCGGCTGTCCCGGGCCGTGACCTGTTCCGTACACGCGGATCTTTCCCTGGTCCGCGAGATCACTGAGGAGGACGCGGACCACGCCGAGCGGCATCTTCAGCAGCGCGGCGATCTCCGCCACCGTCCGCATACGGCGGCAGAGTTCGATGATGGCCCGCATCTCGGGCATCACCTTGGCGTTGAGTGAACCACCCCCGCCCCTGAACAGGTGGGCCGGGCCCCCGGCCAACTCGGGCCGCTCCGGCGCGGCTTCGAGTGCGGCGACGGCGACGAACGTCTCCACGAGCAGGACGTGGCCGAAGCGGGTGCGGCCGCCGGTGAGCGAGTAGGGGCGTACGCGGGCGGGTGTGCGGTCGCCGCCGCGCGTGGGCAGCCTCTTCGCGCCCTTCGACGCGGTCGGCTTCTTCGCCGGACCGGGCGACTTGGGGCCGCGGACCTTGGTCTTCTTCGAGCCGCTCATCGACTGCTCCCGGCCGCCTCGGTCTCCTTCTCGGACTCGGCCTCCAGGGACTTGCGCAGTTCGCTGCGGAGCTCCGGGGTGAGGACATGGCCGGCGCGGCCGACGAAGAGGGCCATGTGGTACGCCACCACGCTCATGTCGCAGTCCGGGGCGCCGTGCACGCCGAGCAGCGAGCCGTCGCTGATCGACATCACGAAGAGGCTGCCCTCGGCCATCGCGACCATCGTCTGCTTGACCCCGCCGAACTCCATCAGCTTGGCGGCGCCGATGGTGAGGCTGCCGATGCCGGAGACGATGGTGGCCAGGTCGGCGGCGGAGCCCCGGGGGCCCTGGGGCCGCTCGCCGGGGGCCTGGCGGGCCTCGGCGATTCTGCCGGGGTCGGAGGAGAGCAGCAGCAGTCCGTCGGAGGAGACCACCGCGACCGACAGCAGCCCCGGCACCTCCTCGACGAGGTTCGTCAGCAGCCAGTGCAGGTTACGGGCTTCACTGCTCAGTCCGAAGGTAATGGGCGCGGTCAACTGCTTTCCTCCTCGGAAGTGCCCCCCGTGGTGTCAACTGCCTCTGTTCGGTACTCGATCGTCGCGGGAATCCGTGTCTCGCCCGACTGCTCGGCGATCTCCGCCTCGACGTCGCGGCGCCCCTCCTTGGCCCCCTGGTGGAATCCGCCGAGCCGCCGGCGGAGCTCCTCGGCGTTCACGCCCCCGACCCTGGGCCTGGGGGCCGTGGGCACGGGCGCGGTGATCCTGGGTGTGCGCTTGGGCAGGCCCTTGTCGGTGACGCGTGGGGCCTGCTCGGCCCGCGGCGCCTCCGCCGGGGGCCACGCGGCCTCCGCCGTGCGCGCCGAGTCCCCTTCGCCGGCTTCGTCGGCGGCACGCTCATGCGTGTCGGATCCGAAGCCGTACGGATCGTCGGCGTCCGCGGCCGCGATGTCCTCGTCGTCGAGGTCCGCCTCGTCGGCCCTCCCCGGGCCCACCGGAGCGAAGAGCTCCATGGTCGTCTCGGACACGGATTCGGAGACGGGCGCGGACTCAGGCGCGGGTGCGGGCGCGGGTGCGGGCGCGGGCGCGGGTACGGGCGCGGGTACGGGCGCGGGCGCGGGTACGGGCGCGGGCGCGGGTGCGGGCGCGGGTGCGGGCGCGGGCGCGGATTCGAAGACGGACTCGGTCCGGGCGTCGGCGGCCGTCCCCACGGCCTCCCTCGCCAGGATCGCCCGCTCGGCCGCCTCGATGAGCGGGTCGCCGTCGCCCTCCGGCTCGCGTACGGCGACGGATCGGCCGGGCAGGACGTTGGAGTTGGCCTCGGCACCGGCGCCCGGCAGGGTGAGCGTGGGCATGACTCCGGCCGGGGTGCCCGCGGGTGCGGCGGACCCGGTGGCCAGCAGCCCCTTGGGCACGACGACCACCGCGGCGGTGCCTCCCGAGCCGTGCTCCTGGAGCCGTACGCGGGTGCCGAGCCGGTGGGCGAGGCGGGCGACGACGTACAGGCCGAGGCCGAGGCCCTGGCCGCCCTCCTGGTCGTAGGGGGCGTCGGGGTCGAAGTCGGTGAGGCGGGAGTTGAGCCGGGCGAGCCGGTCGGGGGCGACACCGATGCCGCCGTCCTGGACGCAGAGGGTGATCTCGCCGTTCTCCGTCAGCCGGCCGGAGACCTCGACGGACATCTCCGGCGGCGAGAACGACGTGCCGTTCTCCAGGAGTTCGGCGAGGAGGTGGCTGAGGTCGTCGGCGGCGAACCCGGCGACGTGCGCGCCCGGCGGCAGCGTGGCGATGCGGACCCGCTCGTAGCGCTCGATCTCGCTGACCGCGGCGCGGACGACGTCGACGAGCGGGACGGGTCCGGCGTGGTGCTGGATGTGCTCGTGGCCGGCCAGGACGAGGAGGTTCTCGCTGTGGCGGCGCATGACGGTCGCGAAGTGGTCGAGCTTGAAGAACGTGGCGAGCCGGTCGGGGTCCTGCTCGCGCTCCTCCAGGGACTCGATGACGGCGAGCTGCCGCTCGACGAGGCCGAGGGTGCGCAGCGCGAGGTTGACGAAGGTGGCGTGCACGCTGTGCTGGACCTTCGCCAGGTACCCGGTGGCCTCGGCGAGTTCGGCGCGCAGCCGGTCGCGGTCGTCGGCCATGGTCCGGCGCTGGCCGATGAGGTGCTTGCGGTCGCCTTCCAGGGGCGCGAGGCGCTCGTGCAGCGCGAGGGCGTGCGCGTGGAGCGCGTTGACGGAGCGCACGACCTGGGCGAACTCGTCGTTACGGCCGGTGAACTTGACGGGTTCCTCGGTGGCCGGGTCGCCGGCGAGCCGGGCCGAGCCGATGCGCAGGACCGCGAGCGGGCGGGTGAGCGAGCGGGCCATGCCGGTGGCGACACCGACGGCGAGCAGCATCAGGGCGCCGAGGAGGGCGACGCGGATCTCCAGCGCGGTGACGTCGTCGTCGCGGAGCTGGGCGAGGTCCTTGGTGCGCCGGTCGTAGAGGGAGGACTCGGCGCCGCGCATCAGGTCCACGCGGGCGGAGAGCGCCGCGTCGACCTTCTTGGCGCTGGTGCCCGCCTCGCTGTCGGAGAGGGTGGGCTGGTCGGTGAGGCTCGCCAGGTACGTGTCGGCGGTGTCCGCCTCGGGTCCGGTGACCGTGGCGTCGTACGAGGAGCGGGCGGTGGCGGGCGCGATCTCGCGGAAGTGGGCGAGAGCGGCGTCGGAGCGGACGCGGGCCTGCTGGGCGGCGGCACCGAGGGCGTCGCGCTGCTTCTCGTCGGCGGCCGTGGCGCCGGTCGTGGTGGTGGGCAGCCCGGTGATCGGGTCGACGACCGTCCGGGTGGTGGTCGGCACGCTGAGCGCGGCGACCAGCAGGCCGCGGGCGGCGGCGGCCTGCTGGACGGCGCTGTCGAGTTCGGCGAGCGCGTACGCCCCGCCGCCCGCGCGGGGCGGCAACTGCTCGGCGAGTTCCTCGGCGAGGGCGTGCAGTTCGGTGACGACGGCGGTGTACGCCTGATGCGTTTCGAGAGCGGTGCTCTTTCCGGAGAGCGCCGCTTCCCGTACGCCGGCGATGGACTTGATGTCCTCCCGCAGCGCGGCGGACGTGTCGGTGTCCGCGCTCAGCTCCTCGACCTGGAGGTCGACGCGGTCACCGCGCTGTTTGCCGGGCACGGCCGACTCGGGCCGCCCGGCGGCGACGTACACGGTGATCTCGTCCCGCTCGTCCGCCAGCGCGTGCGCCAGCGTGAGCGTCTCCTGGGTCTGTTCGGCGAGCGTCACCAGGCTCTGGGTGTCGTGCAGTTGCTCCGAGGCGGCGAGGACCGAGGGAGCTCCGGCGCCCGCTATGGCGGCGGCCACGACGGCCACGGCGACGATGAGCCGGTTGCGTACGTGCGCCTTCCGCCCGGTGCCGACGGCGGGGGCCTGCCGGTCCGCCGTCCCCTGCTGGTTCGGGGAGGCCGCGGAGGCCTTCGAGGCCGCCTGCTTGCCTGCGCGCCGAGGCCGCGTCTTCTGCACCGGTGCTCGCATTCCTGACTCGTTTACCCATGGGCCCGGGTGACGTTCCGTCAACTTATGAGCGTCCCCCGGTACGGCTCCCGACCCTCCCAGTGCCGGTGGGCAGCGGTCCCGCATCATCAGTCCCGCCACCCGAAGGAGTGAACATCCCCGGGGAGTTGGCGAGCAAGTTCCTTCGGCTCGTGCCGATGCCCCGTGTGGCGGGCCGGTTGGACGTCGGCGACGCGCTTTGACAGTATTCGCCGCCGCGCTTCGCCACTGACGTTCATTCCATGCCAAACCCGGCGCCCGGCCTGGAGGGTCCGGGGCGTACGGCGACCATTGTCGGCCTTTCGCGGATCTCGTGGAGGGCTCGTGCAGACTGGCCGAATGCGCACTGAACTCGTCTCGGAGCCCGGCGACCCCACTCGCCCCAACGAGGACTTCGCGTCGGTCGCCCTGCCCGCGGCGGGACAGGGCGGCGCCCTCGTCCTCCTCGACGGTGTGACCCCACCGGCCACCGACTACGGCTGTCGACATTCGGTCGCATGGTTCACTTCCCGCCTGGGCGGCGCCCTGACCGAACTATCCGTTTCACTACGGGATTCCCCCTTGCCCGAGGTCCTCGCACAGGCCATCTCTCGTACCGCGCGGGCCCACACCCAAACCTGTGACCTTTCTCACCAGCGAACTCCGCAGGCCACAGTGGTTCTCGCCCGCTGGTCCGCCGCCGCCCTGGAGTACCTGGTCCTGTCGGACTCCGCCCTCCTGTTCGAGCGGCCGGACGGCACCGTGACAGCCGTACTGGACGACCGCCTCTCCCGGCTCCCGAGGTCCTCCCTGGCCACCGCCGCCATCGCCGATTCCACGGTCCGCAACAAGGAGGGCGGCTTCTGGACGGCGGCCGCCGATCCGGCCGTCGCCGCGCGGGCGGTGACGGGCGTCGTGCCCCGCGAGGAGGTCCGGGCACTCGTCGCGTTGACGGACGGGGCGAGCCGGTGGGTGGAGAAGTTCCGCGAGGGCGACTGGGCGGACTGCCTCACCCTGGTACGGAAGACGGGGGCCCGGGGGCTGGTGCAGCGGGTGCGGGAACTCGAAACCACCGATGTGGAGCGGGAGTTCCTGGGGCGGAGCAAGACGCATGACGACGCGAGTGTGGTGGTCGTGGAGTGGTGAGGGTGCGCAGTGGTGAGGTGCGCAGTGGTGCGGGTCAGGGGTAGTGGCCCTCAGCCCTCCACACCCCGGTTCAGCTGATGCAGCAGCCGCGCGAGTTCGGCCACCTCGTCCCGGTCCCACCCGGCCAGCTGTCGTACGTACGCGACCCGGCGGGCGTCCCGGACCGCGCGGAACCGGTCCCGGCCCTCCTCCGTGAGGTGGACGAGCCAGGCGCGGCCGTCGGCGGGGTCGGGTTCGCGGGCGATGAGGCCGAGGTGTTCCAGGGCGCGGAGTTGACGGGACATGGTGGCCTTGCCGACGCCGATGAAGGCGGCCAGTTCGGTGGCGCGCAGGCGGCCGGTCTGGTCGAGTCGGGCGAGGAGGCCGTACGCGGCGGACTCCAGGTCGGGGTGGACGGCCCGGGCCATCTCCCCGGACTTGGCGCGGGCCCGCCGCAACAGGACCGTCAGCTCCCGTTCCAGCGCCAGATACGCCTGGTCCATGCCGCCCACCGGCGTACCGGCCGGGGGCATACCGCCCACCGGCATGTCGGCCCCGACGCCGCCGTCGTCGTCGCCTTTCCCGCCCTCGTCGTGCACGTCGGTGCTCCTGATGTCGATGCCGCGTCTCTGAGAAATTTCCGCCGAAGACCGCCATTGCCGGCAGCAGCGCAAGTATTTCGCAGGATGGGGCCGTCGGCCGACAACCCTTCACCCGGCCGGCGCGAAGGAGAGGCCCGGACCCCTTCACGGGACCCGGGCCTTCTCCCCTCCGGTGGGTGTCCGTCACACCACCACCGGAGCCTTGTGGAGCCGCCGTGCCTGGCGCGGCCGCGCCTCGCGGAGCAGCCGTCGGGGTCAGGCGGCCACCGGCACCTCCACGGCCGCCGGAGCGAGCGCCAGCTCCAGCACCTGGCGTACGTCCGTGACGGCGTGGACGTCGAGCTTGTCGAGGACCTCGGCGGGGACGTCGTCGAGGTCGGGCTCGTTGCGCTTGGGGATGACGACGGTGGTGACGCCGGCCCGGTGCGCGGCGAGCAGCTTCTGCTTGACGCCGCCGATGGGCAGCACCCGCCCCGTCAGCGAGACCTCACCCGTCATCGCCACATCCGTACGGACGAGCCGCCCGGACAGGAGCGAGGCGAGGGCCGTCGTCATGGTGACGCCGGCGCTCGGGCCGTCCTTGGGGACCGCGCCCGCCGGGAAGTGGATGTGCACGCCCCGGTCCTTGAGGTCGGCGACGGGCAGCTCCAACTCCGCGCCGTGCGAGCGCAGGAAGGAGAGGGCGATCTGCGCGGACTCCTTCATCACGTCGCCCAGCTGGCCGGTGAGGGTCAGCCCCGCCGCGCCGGTCTCCGGGTCGGCGAGCGACGCCTCGACGTAGAGGACGTCGCCGCCCGCGCCGGTGACCGCGAGGCCGGTCGCGACACCCGGCACGGCCGTCCGCCGCTCCGCCGGGTCCTGCGCCGACTCGGGCACGTGGTGCGGGCGCCCGATGAGGCCGCGCAGATCGCCGTCCGTGACGGTGAACGGCAGCTCCCGCCGCCCCAGTTCGTGCTGGGCCGCCACCTTGCGCAGCAGCCGGGCGACGGACCGCTCCAGGTTCCGTACGCCGGCCTCACGGGTGTACTCACCGGCGAGCTTGCGCAGCGCGCTCTCGTCGAGGGCGACCTCGTCGGCGGCGAGCCCGGCGCGCTCCAACTGCCGCGGCAGCAGGTGGTCCCGGGCGATGACGACCTTCTCGTCCTCGGTGTACCCGTCCAGCCGGACGAGCTCCATCCGGTCGAGCAACGCCTCCGGAATCGCCTCGAGCACATTGGCCGTGGCGAGGAAGACGACGTCGCTCAGGTCCAGTTCCACTTCCAGGTAGTGGTCGCGGAAGGTGTGGTTCTGGGCGGGGTCGAGGACTTCGAGGAGGGCCGCGGCGGGGTCGCCCCGGTAGTCGGAGCCCACCTTGTCGATCTCGTCGAGGAGGACGACGGGGTTCATGGAACCCGCCTCCTTGATGGCCCGGACGACCCGTCCGGGCAGTGCGCCCACGTACGTACGCCGGTGTCCGCGGATCTCCGCCTCGTCGCGCACACCACCGAGCGCGACCCGGACGAACTTGCGCCCCATGGCATGCGCCACGGACTCGCCGAGGCTGGTCTTGCCGACGCCGGGCGGCCCGACGAGGGCGAGCACAGCGCCGCCGCGCCGTCCGCCGACGACGCCCAGCCCCCGCTCCGACCGCCGCTTGCGCACGGCGAGGTACTCGGTGATGCGCTCCTTCACGTCCTCCAGACCCGCGTGCTCGGCGTCGAGCACGGCCTTGGCGCCCTGGATGTCGTACGAGTCCTCGGTCCGCTCGTTCCAGGGAAGCTCGAGAACCGTGTCCAGCCAGGTACGGATCCAGCCGCCCTCGGGCGACTGGTCGCTGGACCGCTCCAGCTTGTCGACCTCCTTGAGCGCGGCCTCCCGTACCGTCTGAGGCAGATCGGCGGCCTCGACGCGCGCCCGGTAGTCGTCCGACTCCTCGCCGTCCTTCTCCCCGTTCAGCTCGCGCAGTTCCTTGCGTACGGCTTCGAGCTGGCGGCGCAACAGGAAGTCGCGCTGCTGCTTGTCGACGCCTTCCTGGACGTCCTTGGCGATGGTCTCGGCGACGTCCTGCTCCGCGAGGTGGTCGCGCAGCTGCTGGGTGGCGAGCTTCAGCCGGGCGATCGGGTCGGCCGTCTCCAGGAGCAGCACCTTCTGCTCGGTGGTCAGGAAGGGCGAGTATCCGGAGTTGTCGGCGAGCGCGGAGACGTCGTCGATGGCCTGGACGCGGTCCACGACCTGCCAGGCGCCGCGCTTGCGCAGCCAGCTGGTGGCGAGTGCCTTGTACTCCTTGACGAGTTCACCGGCATGGCCGGGCAGCGGCTCCGGCACGCTCTCGTCGAACCGCGTCCCCTCGACCCACAGCGCGACGCCGGGCCCGGTCGTCCCGGCCCCGATCCGCACCCGTCCGATCGCGCGGATGAGCGCCCCGGGATCCCCGTCGGCCAGCCGTCCGACCTGCTCGACGGTCCCGAGCACACCCGTGCCCGCGTACGCCCCGTCGATCCGCGGCACCAGCAGCACCCGCGGCTTGCCGGACTCCGCCCGCGCCGCCGCCTGCGCGGCCTCCACCGCGGCCCGTACATCCGTGTCATTGAGGTCCAACGGCACCACCATGCCCGGCAGCACGACCTCTTCGTCGAGCGGCAGCACGGGCAGAGTGAGCGGTGCGGACGTCGAAGCCATGATCTCTCCTCAGGCAGTCAAGTTGAGCAATGCCGACTCAATGCAGCTGAGCGGAGGAATGTTCCCCGGGAGAGCGTGCGTTCGCTGTGGGCGATCACCGCAGGGATACGGGCACGCAGTCGACGTAATACCCTTAGGTCAATCACACCTATTACACACATGGAGTCGCGGTGGACGGAATCGTGCGGGCCTGGGTCGACGGATGGGTCGTATCGCGTGGCGCGGCGCCCCCGGCGGCCGAGCCCTGGGGCTGCACGATCGACATGGGCATGGCCCACCACGTCACCCGCCACGTCTTCTCCGCGACGGGCGACGAGGTGGAGGAAGCGACCGTCCGGAAGGTGGCGGACGCGGTCACCGGAGCGGGGGTCTGGCTCAAGGTGTTCGCGGAGCCACAGAGGGTGACCCCCTGGCTGGGCGAGGGCTGGTGGGTCGACCCGGAGCCGGGGTACCTGATGTCCGTACGACTGAAGGCGGATGAGACCCCGCCCCCCGCCCCCGACGGCTACCGGTTGCGCACCTGGTCGCGCGGCGGCGTGACCCGGGTGATGGTCGCAGCGCCGGACGGCTCCCTGGCCGCGCGCGGCCAGATCGCGCCGACGGGGAGGACGGCGGTCGTGGACCAGATCGAGACCTCCCCGGCCCACCGCCGCCGCGGCCTCGGCACCCTCGTCATGCGCACCCTGGCCCAGGCCGCCGCCGAGCTGGGCGCGGAGACAGGGGTGTTGGGTGGAACACCGGACGGGCGGGCACTGTACGAGTCCTTGGGCTGGGCGGTGGTGGCGCCGCTGACGAGCGCGAGGTTCACGGGCTGAGGCCGGGGGCAGCGCGCGCCCCCGGCCTGACCGGCGCGCGGGCCGTGCCCGCACCACCGGCGCACACCCCCGTCCCTGAGGACCTGACGGCCCGATCGACCGACGGCCACCGACGCCGCATGACCACGTTTCCCGGGTGCCGGTCCTGCACCGACCCGCCGCCCGCACCCGGATCAGGGCCATCGGCGCCGCCGTACTCGTAGAACTCCTCTACCTCCGCCACCACGCCTTCAGCACCCCCGCCCACCCCGGGGCCCCGGTGACTCACACCGACCGTCTCTCCGTACGCCGCCGCGCCCTGATCCTCGACGATCTGACCCTCACCCTCACCCCCGGCGTGGGCGTCCACGCCGTCCTCGGCCCCAACGGCGCCGGAAAGTCCACTCTCCTCCGGGTCCTCGCCACCACGACCGCCCCCACCGAGGGCTCGGTGAGCCTCCTGGACCGCGACCCCCGCGTCCCGGCGCAACGTCTCGAAATCCGGCGCCGTCTCGGCTGTCTCCCGCAGGAATTCGGCGTGTTCCGCGGCTGCGCGGTCCGCGAGTTCCTGTCCTACGCGGCCTGGTTGCGCGAGATGCCAGGTCGGCGCGTCCCGAAGGCGGTCACCAGTGCGGCGGAAGCCGTCGGCCTGCGCGACCGCCTCGGCCACAGACTCCGGACCCTCTCCGACGGCATGGAGCAGCGCGCCGGCATCACCCAGGCCATCGTCAACTCACCCGCCCTGCTCCTCCTCGACGAGCCGACGAGCCGACGACCGGTCTCGGCCCCCGTCGGCGATCCGACTTCCACGCCCTCGTACGGCGGTTGGGCCGCTGGGCCTGCGTGGTCGTGTCGACGCACCTCATGGAGGACACGGAAGGCGCCTGCGACGACGCCACCGTCCTGTCGCCCGCCGGCCGGGTCGCCTTCCACGGACCGCCGGCCACCCTCGCCGCGGCCGGCGGCTACGCGGCCGTCGTGGCGGCCTGAGCCGCCCGCCGACGCGGGCACCACCGCCGCACCACCGGCCACGTCGCGACCCCGATCGCCAACGCCATCAGGTGCCCCCAGTTCGTCATCGGGTCCGTGAACGCGAGCAGGTCGTCCACCAGCATCGCCCCGTAGCCCACCAGGATCGGCCACCGCAGCCACTGCGACAGCAGCCCCGCCAACGACCCGGCAGTGGCCGCCACCCCGAAGCTGATGCCGTAGTCGAGGCGGTGGAGGGAGCTGTCGGGAAGGTGGCCCGCCAGGACGGCGAAGCCCACCGGGACCTCGGTCGCGAGGGTGGCGAGCACATGACCCAGCAGGAAGACGCCAGCCGTGCGCCACCCGCCGATACGGCGCTCCAACGCGGTCAGCACCAGCAGAAAACCGAGGGCGTACGGCGAACCGACCCCACCCGCGACCCACAGCGCACTCGCGAACAGCACGAGCGCCGGGGTCCGGACGAGGTGTGCCACGTCCGTGCTGGAGCCCTGGTGCAGCGCGTGCACGAGGGCCGGGTCGGCGTACGCGGCGACGACCGAGGTGATCACCAGGACGGTGGCGTAGGAGAAGGTGAAGGGCGTGGCCCTGGGGGTGGGGAGCAGCCGCCAGGGGCGAAGGCGGGTGAGCCGGGCGGGCCCCTCTTCCGGTTCCGACGCCCTCACCCGCGCGGGTGCCGCCCCCGCCTGCCTCGGAATCCCGTCGAGCACCGGACCAGCCACCGACGGCGTCACGTCGGCCCCCGCCGCCGCCCCGGCAGGGGCCTCGGCGGTCTCCGCGGTCACCACGGTCTCGGCGACATCCAAGGTGAGGCGCTCCTTCCGTTTCACCCCACCCTCGACGCCCCGGTACGCCCCTGTCTGTGACCCCCGCCACCCTCGACATGATTCACAGTCAACCGACAGCTCTACGCCGTCTCCGTGCTACGCGCTCTCCGTGCCGATCCCCCGCAACACCCGCTCCGCGTACGCCCGGAACCGGCCCGTCATGTCGAACCCCTTCGGGTCCAGCACCCACTGGACCTGGAGGCCGTCCATCACGGCTGCCAACTCCTGCGCGACGGCGACCACATCCGTGTCCGGCCGCAGTTCACCCGTCTCGATCGCCCGCCTCAGCGCACCGGACACGGTGTCCACCACCATCGCGTACCGCTTGACGAAGTACGCGTGGGCGGGGTGCCCGGGGTCGCCCGCCTCGGCCGCGAGGATGTTGAACATCCGGGTGCGGCCGAGCCTGGTGCTGTTGTACTCGGCGAGCTTCACGAGCACGGCGAACATCTCCGCGGCCGACCCGAAGTCGCGCGCGAAGAACCGCTCCTGGTCGTTGTCGTCTATGCGCTCCAGCACCTGGACGAGGAGGTCCTCCTTGGTGCGGAAGTGGTGCAGGAGCCCGCCCTGGGTGATGCCGACGGCCTTGGCGATACGGGCGAGCGAGGAGGCGTGAAAACCCCGCTCGGCGAAGTGGTCGACGGCCGTGTCGAGAATCCGCAGCCGCCGCTCGTCACCGACGGCGTACGAGCCACGCGCACCGGACCCTTCCCGCTTCCCTCCGGCGGAACCCTCTCGTTTCCGTCCGCCGGACCCTTCCCGCTTCCCTCCGCCGGAGCCCTCCCCCCTCCGGCCGCCGGAGCCTTCTCCCCCTCGCGCGCCGGAGCCGTCCCGGCTCCGCCCACCGGACCCTTCCGGCCCGCCCGCGCCAGACCCTTCCGACCTCCGGTTCTGCACCATGCCCGTCACCATATCCCCGGATCAGCCGCGTATCCCGCGCCCTCGAAGGCCCGCGCGAACCGTCGGTTACACGAGTCAACCGGCCCTCCCTTCAAGCCATGCGCGGCGTGATTCTGGCCACTTGACCAATACCTAGCACCCACTCGGTTTTGCTGCTTCCCTGAACGGGCCTGCGCGGCGATGATGCCGCCCTCGTCCCCCAGGAGAGCCCATGGCCGTCACCCCAGACGCCTCCCCGCTCAGCAAGGCGACCGCTGCGTCCCCCACTCCCTCGGAACAGATCGAGCCCGCCTCCGCCACCCTCGTCCTCGGCCTGGCCCTCGCCCAGTTCGGCGCCTATCTCGCCGTCCTCACCCCGGTCATCGTCACCCTCGCCCTGCGGGTGAACCAGATCGTGCCGGAGGCGAACCGGGGTGCGGCCCTCGGTCAGGTGCTGTCCGTCGGCGCGCTGCTCGCGATGCTCGGCAACCCGGTCTTCGGCGCCCTGTCGGACCGTACGACCAGCCGTTTCGGCCGGCGCCGCCCGTGGCTGCTCGGCGGCATGGTCGCCGGGTTCGCCGGTCTTCTCGTGGTCGCCCTGGGCACCAGCGTGCTCACGCTGATGCTCGGCTGGGCGCTCGCGCAGCTCGGCATCAACGCCACCCTCGCCGCGCTCACCTCGTGCGTACCTGACCTGGTCCCGGACCGGCAGCGGGCCCGGGTCTCCGGGATCGTCGGCATGACGCTGTCGCTGTCGATGGTCGCCGGGGCGGGGCTCGCCCAGCTCTTCAGCGGTTCGCTCTTCCTCGCGTTCCTCGTGCCCGGGCTGATCGGGCTGGCCTCCGTCGGCTTCCTGACCGTGGTCATCAAGGACCGCGACCGCCCGGCGCGCGCCGGCGCTTTCCAGCCGTACAGCGTGAAGGAGTTCCTGCGCAGCTTCTGGGTGAATCCGCGCCGGCACCCCGACTTCGCGTGGAACTTCGCCGGCCGCTTCCTGATCTTCACCGGCGCCGCCTGCGTGACCAGCTACTCCGTCTACTTCCTGATGGACCGGATGGGTTACGACGGCACCGAGGTCGCCGACAAGTTCTTCGTCGGCATCCTCGTGATGGTCGCGGCCACCGTCGTCGGCTCGCTCGTCGGCGGTCAGCTCTCCGACCGCTCGGGCCGCCGCAAGCCGTACGTCCTGGGCTCCTCGCTCGGCATGGCCGTCGGTCTGGGGCTGGTCGCGACCTCCCAGACGTTCGGGATGTACCTGGTCGCCATGGTCGTGTTCGGCTTCGCGAAGGGCCTCTACCTCTCGGTGGACATGGCACTGGCCGCCGCGGTGCTGCCCAACCCGGAGGAGTCCGCCAAGGACATGGGCGTCCTGAACATCGGCAACGCCCTGCCCCAGTCCCTCGTCCCGATCATCGCCCCCAGCCTGCTCGCCATCGGCGCGGGAGGGAGCGGCGGCAACTACAGCGCCCTGTTCCTCTTCGGCGCCGTCGTCTCGGTCGCGGGCGCCCTCGCCGTCCGGTTCGTCCGCTCGGTCAAGTAGCCCCGCACCGGCCCGCCCGGCCGCCACATACAAGGAACCCGGATGCCCACGTCCCCGTACCGCGACCCGAACCGCCCCGTCGACGAACGGGTGGCGGACCTCCTGGCCCGGATGACCCTCGCGGAGAAGGCGGGCCAGCTCTTCCACTCGATGCTGACGATGAACGGCGACGGGACGCTCGTCGACGCCACCGACGGACCGTTCCTCCGGCGCGGCACCACCGAGCTGGTCACGGAGGGGCATCTGACCCACTTCAACCTCCTGGGTCAGCACGGCGTCCGGGAGACGGCCGAGTGGGTCAACCGGCTCCAGGCGCTCGCGGCGGACACCCGGCTGGGCATCCCGGTCACCCTCTCCACCGACCCGCGCCACTCGTTCACCGACAACCCGGGCGCGTCCTTCAACTCCGGCGCCTTCTCGGCCTGGCCCGAACCCCTGGGCCTGGCCGCGATCGGCGAACCGGAGCTGGTGGAACGGTTCGGCGACACGGTCCGCCGCGAGTATCTCTCCGTCGGCTTCCGCGTCGCCCTGCATCCGCAGATCGACCTCGCCACCGAGCCCCGCTGGTCCCGCCAGTCCGGCACCTTCGGCTCGTCCGCCGAGGTCACGAGCGCACTCGTACGGGCGTACGTACGCGGTCTTCAAGGACCCCGGCTCGGTCCGCGCTCCGTCGCCGCCATGGTCAAGCACTTCCCCGGCGGCGGACCGCAGAAGGACGGCGAGGACCCGCACTTCCCGCACGGCAAGGACCAGATCTATCCGGGCGGCATGCGCGACCACCACCTCGCGCCGTTCAAGGCGGCCATCGAGGCCGGCTGCTCGCAGATGATGCCGTACTACGGCCGGCCGATCGGTGTGGACGACTGGGAGGAGGTCGGCTTCGGCTTCAACCGGGACGTCCTGACCGGGCTGCTGCGCGAACGCCTCGGCTTCGACGGCATCGTCTGCACCGACTGGGGCCTGCTCACCGACGCGCCCATCGGCGACGAGATGCACGAGGCCCGCGCCTGGGGCGTCGAACACCTCACCGTCGCCGAACGCGCGGCGAAGTCCCTGGACGCGGGCGCCGACCAGTTCGGCGGCGAACAGTGCCCCGAGGTGATCGTGGAGCTGGTCCGCTCCGGCCGGATCTCCGAGGAGCGCCTCGATACCTCCGTACGCCGGCTCCTGCGCGAGAAGTTCGTGCTCGGGCTCTTCGAGCGGCGCTACGTCGACCCGAACCGGGCCGAGGAGACCGTCGGCGCGAGCGAGTTCACCGCCCTCGGCCGCGCCGCCCAGCGCCGCTCCCTCACGGTCCTGACCAACCACTCCCTGCTCCCCCTCACCGACCGCCCGAACCTGTACGTCGAGGGCGTGGGCGCGCAGACGGCGTCCCTGTACGGCAATGTCGTGGCCGAGCCGGCCGACGCGGACGTGGCCGTGCTGCGGCTGCGCACGCCGCATGAGGAACGGCCGGGGTTCTTCGAGTCGTTCTTCCACGCCGGGTCGCTGGCGTTCGGCGAGGAGCGGCTGAAGGAGATCCTGGCGCTGCTCAAGGCCGTGCCCACCCTGGTCTGCGTCAACCTGGAACGCCCCGCCGTACTCCCGGAGATCGCCGCGAAGGCCGCCGCGCTCGTCGCCGACTACGGGGCGTCCGACGCGGCCCTGCTGGACGTGGCCTTCGGACGGGCCCGCGCCGAGGGCCGGTTGCCCTTCGAGCTGCCGCGTTCCATGGCGGCCGTCGAGGCGTCCCGCTCCGACGTACCCAACGACACCGAGGACCCGGTCTTCCCGTACGGCCACGGCCTGGTGCTCTGATCACGCCAAGTGGCGGCGGGGCCGCCGTAATTCGGCCGCCCGCGTGCCAAGGACGCGTGAAGATGGGCCAATGCCCACCACTGACCCACCCGAAGTCATCGACCGGCGCGAGGGCCCGTACGGCGAGGTCGTGCTGCGGCGGCACGGGGAGCTGCTGCAGATCATCGCCAACGGGTGCTTCCTCATGGACACTTCGGACGGGCGCTCGGAGCGGTTACTGGTCGACGCCGCCCTCGACGCGCTGGCCGGTCGTTTTCGGCCGAGTGTGCTGATCGGGGGTCTGGGCGTCGGTTTCTCGCTCGCGCACGCCGCGGCCGACCCGCGTTGGGGGCCGATCACAGTTGTCGAACGCGAACTCTCCGTCATCGAATGGCATCGCGCGGGACCACTGGCCCAAGTCTCCGAGCGGGCGCTCGCCGACCCCCGCACGGACATCGTCGCAGCGGATCTCGTCGAGTACGTCAATGAGACATCCGACACGTTCGACGCGCTCTGCCTCGACATCGACAACGGGCCTGGTTGGACCGTCTGCGAGGGCAACGGAAACCTGTACTCACCTGCCGGACTGGCAAGCTGCGCAAGGGTGTTGAGGCCTGGTGGGGTACTCGCGGTGTGGTCCGCCCAGCCATCTGCGGAATTCGAGGAAACCTTGGGGAATGCCGGGTTCCAACACGTGCGTACCGAAGAGATCCCGGTTGCCCGGGGAGTTCCGGACGTCGTACATCTCGCGGTCCGACCTGGATAGCCGTGGCGTGGTGACTGCCCGTACCCTGCTTGCCTGGCGCCGATCATTCAAGCGTCAATCGCAGTCATGCGCACCCATGCGCAGTCAAGGGATCACCCCACTGATTCCGGAAAGCAACTCAGGGGCGGGCGATGGAGCAGACACACACCTCCCACAGCAGCACGACAGCGACGCCGGGCGCGCAGCGCCGGGTGCTCGTGGTCGAGGACGACCCGACGATCGTCGACGCCATCGCGGCCCGCCTGCGCGCCGAGGGTTTCGTCGTACAGACCGCGTCCGACGGTCCGGCCGCCGTGGACACCGCCGAGGCCTGGCAGCCCGACCTGCTGATCCTCGACATCATGCTGCCCGGCTTCGACGGCCTGGAGGTGTGCAGGCGCGTCCAGGCCCAGCGGCCCGTCCCCGTGCTGATGCTCACCGCCCGGGACGACGAGACGGACATGCTGGTCGGGCTCGGCGTCGGCGCCGACGACTACATGACCAAGCCGTTCTCCATGCGTGAGCTGGCCGCGCGTGTGCACGTCCTGCTGCGCCGGGTGGAGCGGGCCGCGCTGGCCGCCACCACACCGCGCTCGGGCATCCTGCGCCTCGGCGAGCTGGAGATCGACCACGCGCAGCGCCGGGTCCGGGTGCGCAGCGAGGACGTACACCTCACGCCCACCGAGTTCGACCTCCTCGTATGCCTCGCGAACACCCCGCGTGCCGTACTCTCGCGCGAACAGCTGCTCGCCGAGGTGTGGGACTGGGCGGACGCGTCGGGGACGCGGACCGTGGACAGCCACATCAAGGCGCTGCGGCGGAAGATCGGCGCGGAGCGGATCCGCACGGTGCACGGTGTGGGGTACGCCCTGGAGACCCCGACGCCCTGAACCGGTGCTCGCACCGCGTGCGCAGAGCACACGCAGGCACGTAGGCACAGGGGGCTGGTGGCGGTATGAGCGGTGTCGGTGACCCACGGTCGCGGAACCTCGGTGACCCACGCCCGCCGAGCGTGGGTGACCCACACTCGCCGAGCGTCGGTGACCCACACTCGCCGAGCGTCGGTGACCCACACTCGCCGAGCGTCGGTGACCCACGCCCGCTGAGCGTCAGTGGCACGCAGTCGCGGAAGGGCGCGGGACCGCTCGGCGGTCTGCGCCCCTTCTCGATCAAGACGAAGCTCGGCGCGCTCGTCGTCATCTCGGTCCTGATCACCACCGGTCTGTCGATGATCGCGGTGCAGACCAAGACCGAGCTGCGCTTCATCATGGTGTTCTCGATGATCGCCACACTTCTGATTACGCAGTTCGTGGCGCATTCGCTCACCTCCCCGCTGGACGAGATGAACGCGGTCGCCCGGTCCATCTCGCGCGGCGACTACACGCGCCGGGTCCGGGAGAACCGCCGGGACGAGCTGGGCGACCTCGCGCACACGATCAATCTCATGGCCGACGAGCTGGAGGCCCAGGACCGCCAGCGCAAGGAGCTCGTGGCGAATGTCTCGCACGAGCTGCGCACGCCCATCGCGGGCCTGCGGGCCGTCCTGGAGAACATCGTGGACGGCATCTCGGCCGCCGACCCCGAGACGATGCGTACGGCCCTGAAGCAGACCGAGCGCCTGGGCCGGCTGGTGGAGACCCTGCTGGACCTCTCCCGCCTGGACAACGGCGTCGTCCCCCTGCGCCGCCGCCGCTTCGAGGTGTGGCCGTACCTCTCGGGCGTCCTCAAGGAGGCCCAGATGGTGTCCACCGCGCGCGGCGGCATCACTTCGGGCTCCGGCAACCACACGCGAACGGACGTCCATCTGCACCTCGATGTGCACCCGCCGGAACTGACGGCCAACGCGGACCCGGAGCGGATCCACCAGGTCGTCGCCAACCTCATCGACAACGCGGTCAAGCACAGCCCGCCGCACGGCCGCGTCACCGTCAAGGCCCGCCGCGGCCCCACCCCCGAGTCCATCGACCTCGAAGTCCTCGACGAGGGCCCCGGCATCCCCGAGTCCGAATGGCACCGCGTCTTCGAACGCTTCAACCGAGGTGCCGTCAGCTCCCCCCACGGCCCCGGCAGTGACGGCGGCACCGGCCTCGGCCTCGCGATCGCCCGCTGGGCGGTGGACCTGCACGGCGGCCGCATCGGCGTGGCCGAGTCCCCCAAGGGCTGCCGCATCCAGGTGGCGCTACCGGCGCCATGAGGCGCCGCCCCGCGACAGGGGCGCCCCGGATACCCGCCACACCCCTGGCTGAATCCCCCCGCCATTGCCGGATTTCGCTCATCCTCCCGGGGCTTACTTCTTCGCCAAGTTGACGTAAAGTTCGAAACGGAGCCACAAGATCCACGCCAGGTCCGCACTGACGGACACGTGTGATCAGGTGCGTTCGGGCAAAGGGCCGCGTGTACATCACCGCAGGCCCGACCGTACGCATGCCCACACCGCGCCCCTCACCCCCGTTCCGGACCGGAACCACGCTTGTTTCCCGCCATTTCCGCCACCGAAACGCACTTTCCGATGTGACTTACACGACGATGGGCGGGCTCGGCCTGACCTTCCCGGCCACGGGGGCGTAGCCTTTATTCCCGCTGTCCATCACCTTGTGAAGCGGAAGAGGGCGGTTGCCGCCGTGTCGCCACAGTCCCCCAGTAACTCGAGCATCTCGACCGACGCAGACCAAGCGGGTAAGAACCCCGCTGCGGCCTTCGGTCCGAACGAATGGCTCGTCGACGAGATCTATCAGCAGTACCTCCAGGACCCGAATTCGGTAGACCGAGCCTGGTGGGACTTCTTCGCCGACTACAAGCCGGGCGCAGCTGCCGCCTCGGCTCCGTCGGCCACTGCGGCCGCGGGGGCCGCAGCGACCACCACACCCGCGGCGCCCGCCGCCCCGGCCAAGGCCGCCCCGGTGGCCCCGGCCGCGCCCGCGCCGGCGGCCCCGAAGCCCGCCGCTGCCGCCCCGGCCCCGGCCGCCGCGAAGCCCGCGGCCGCCAAGCCGGCCGCTGCCGCCGCCCCCGCGAAGGCCGCGTCCGCGGCTCCCACCGGGGGCCCGGAGCTGGTCACGCTGCGCGGCCCCGCCGCCGCGGTGGCGAAGAACATGAACGCCTCCCTGGAGCTGCCCACGGCCACGTCCGTGCGCGCCGTCCCGGTGAAGCTGCTGTTCGACAACCGCATCGTCATCAACAACCATCTGAAGCGCGCCCGGGGCGGGAAGATCTCCTTCACGCACCTGATCGGCTACGCGATGGTGCAGGCCATCAAGGCCATGCCGTCGATGAACTGGCACTACGCGGAGAAGGACGGGAAGCCCACCCTCGTCAAGCCGCCGCACGTCAACTTCGGCCTCGCCATCGACCTGGTGAAGCCCAACGGCGACCGTCAGCTGGTCGTCGCGGGCATCAAGAAGGCCGAGACGCTGAACTTCTTCGAGTTCTGGCAGGCCTACGAGGACATCGTCCGCCGCGCCCGTGACGGCAAGCTGACGATGGACGACTTCACCGGCGTGACGGTCTCCCTGACCAACCCCGGCGGCCTCGGCACCGTCCACTCCGTGCCCCGTCTGATGCCCGGCCAGTCGGTCATCATGGGCGTCGGCTCCATGGACTACCCGGCCGAGTTCCAGGGCACCTCCCAGGACACCCTGAACAAGCTCGGTATCGCGAAGGTCATGACGCTCACGTCGACCTACGACCACCGGGTCATCCAGGGCGCGGCCTCGGGCGAGTTCCTGCGGGTCGTCGCGAACTCCCTCCTCGGCGAGACCGGCTTCTACGACGAGATCTTCGAGGCGCTGCGCATCCCCTACGAGCCGGTCCGCTGGCTCAAGGACATCGACGCCTCGCACGACGACGACGTCACCAAGGCCGCGCGGGTCTTCGAGCTGATCCACTCCTACCGGGTCCGCGGCCACGTGATGGCCGACACCGACCCGCTGGAGTACCGCCAGCGCAAGCACCCCGACCTGGACATCACCGAGCACGGGCTCACCCTGTGGGACCTGGAGCGCGAGTTCGCGGTCGGCGGTTTCGCCGGCAAGTCCCTGATGAAGCTGCGCGACATCCTCGGTGTGCTGCGCGACTCGTACTGCCGCACCACCGGCGTCGAGTTCATGCACATCCAGGACCCCAAGCAGCGCAAGTGGATCCAGGACCGCATCGAGCGCTCGCACTCCAAGCCGGAGCGCGAGGAGCAGCTGCGCATCCTGCGCCGCCTGAACGCGGCGGAGGCCTTCGAGACCTTCCTGCAGACGAAGTACGTCGGCCAGAAGCGCTTCTCGCTCGAAGGCGGCGAGTCGGTCATCCCGCTGCTGGACGCGGTCCTCGACTCGGCGGCGGAGTCCCGTCTCGACGAGGTCGTCATCGGCATGGCCCACCGCGGCCGCCTGAACGTCCTCGCGAACATCGTCGGCAAGTCGTACGCGCAGATCTTCCGCGAGTTCGAGGGCAACCTCGACCCGAAGTCGATGCACGGCTCCGGCGACGTGAAGTACCACCTGGGCGCCGAGGGCACCTTCACCGGTCTCGACGGCGAGCAGATCAAGGTCTCCCTGGTCGCGAACCCCTCGCACCTGGAGGCGGTGGACCCGATCCTGGAGGGCGTCTCGCGCGCCAAGCAGGACATCATCAACAAGGGCGGCACGGACTTCACGGTCCTGCCGGTGGCCCTGCACGGCGACGCGGCCTTCGCGGGCCAGGGCGTGGTGGCCGAGACCCTGAACATGTCGCAGCTGCGCGGCTACCGCACCGGCGGCACGGTCCACATCGTCATCAACAACCAGGTCGGCTTCACGGCGGCCCCCGAGTCGTCGCGTTCCTCGATGTACGCCACGGACGTGGCCCGCATGATCGAGGCCCCGATCTTCCACGTGAACGGCGACGACCCGGAGGCCGTGGTCCGCATCGCGCGGCTCGCCTTCGAGTTCCGCCAGGCGTTCAACAAGGACGTGGTGATCGACCTCATCTGCTACCGCCGCCGCGGTCACAACGAGTCGGACAACCCGGCCTTCACCCAGCCGCTGATGTACGACCTGATCGACAAGAAGCGCTCGGTGCGCAAGCTCTACACCGAGTCCCTCATCGGTCGCGGCGACATCACCCTGGAAGAGGCCGAGCAGGCGCTGCAGGACTACCAGGGCCAGCTGGAGAAGGTCTTCACGGAGGTCCGCGAGGCCACCTCGCAGCCGGCGTCCGCCGAGGTCCACGACCCGCAGGACGGCTTCCCGGTCTCGGTGAACACCGCGATCACGGCGGAGGTCGTCAAGCGCATCGCCGAGTCCCAGGTCAACGTCCCCGACCACATCACCGCCCACCCCCGTCTGCTGCCGCAGCTGCAGCGCCGGGCGGGCATGGTCGAGGACGGCACGATCGACTGGGGCATGGGCGAGACCCTCGCGGTCGGCTCCCTCCTCCTTGAGGGCACCCCGGTCCGCCTGGCGGGCCAGGACTCGCAGCGCGGCACCTTCGGCCAGCGTCACGCGGTCATCATCGACCGTGAGACCGGCGAGGAGTTCACGCCGCTGATGTACCTCTCCGAGGACCAGGCGCGCCTGAACGTCTACAACTCCCTCCTCTCCGAGTACGCGGCGATGGGCTTCGAGTACGGCTACTCGCTGGCCCGCCCCGACGCGCTCGTCCTGTGGGAGGCGCAGTTCGGCGACTTCGTCAACGGCGCGCAGACGGTCGTGGACGAGTTCATCTCGTCGGCCGAGCAGAAGTGGGGCCAGACGTCCGGCGTCACGCTCCTGCTCCCGCACGGCTACGAGGGCCAGGGCCCGGACCACTCGTCCGCCCGCCCGGAGCGCTTCCTCCAGATGTGCGCGCAGAACAACATGACGGTCGCGATGCCGACCCTGCCGTCGAACTACTTCCACCTCCTGCGGTGGCAGGTGCACAACCCGCACCACAAGCCGCTGGTGGTCTTCACCCCGAAGTCGATGCTGCGCCTCAAGGCCGCCGCGTCGAAGGCGGAGGAGTTCACGACGGGCCAGTTCCGTCCCGTCATCGGCGACGCCTCGGTCGACCCGGCCGCGGTGAAGAAGGTCGTCTTCTGCGCCGGCAAGGTCTACTACGACCTGAACGCCGAGCGGCAGAAGCGCGGCATCACGGACACGGCGATCATCCGCATCGAGCGCCTGTACCCCCTCCCGGGTGCCGAGCTCCAGGCGGAGATCGCCAAGTACCCGAACGCCGAGAAGTACCTCTGGACCCAGGAGGAGCCGGCGAACCAGGGCGCCTGGCCCTTCATCGCCCTCAACCTGATCGACCACCTGGACCTGGCCGTCGGCGCGGACGTGCCGCACGGCGAGCGCCTGCGCCGCATCTCCCGCCCGCACGGCTCGTCGCCGGCAGTGGGCTCGGCGAAGCGGCACCAGGCCGAGCAGGAGCAGCTGGTGCGTGAGGTGTTCGAGGCGTAACAGCTCTCGCGGACCGTACGCGGCCGGGCCGCACCCCCTCTCCAGGGGGTGCGGCCCGGCCGTTTCGGCGCACTTATCCTTGACCCATGTACTTCACGGACCGTGGCATCGAGGAACTGGAGAAGCGGCGCGGCGAGGAGGAAGTCACCTTCGAGTGGCTCGCCGAGCAGCTGCGGACGTTCGTCGATCTGAATCCGGACTTCGAGGTTCCGGTGGAGCGGCTGGCGACGTGGCTGGCACGGCTGGACGACGAGAACGAGGACGAGTAGCCACTCCCGCGAGGACTCGCGTCAGTCGCGGGGGTGGGCCAGGTCGTACAGCAGGCCGAGGGCGCCGTGGGCGAGGAGGAGGCCGCCGGCGACCAGCCAGCCGGGGCTGCGGCGGTGCAGGCCCCAGGCCGTGAGCGGCAGGCCCGCGAGCAGTTGGGCGGTGGCGAGGGCGCGGGCCCTCGGGGTGCCGGCCCAGGGGAGCCAGGGGCCGAGGCGACCGCGTTCGAGAACGTCCAGTTCGCTGCGGACGGCTCCGCGCCAGCCGGTCCACTCGATGCGCTGGACGTCGGGCTGCACTCGGGCGGCCTCGCGGAGACGGTCGGCGGGTTCGCCCGGGACGAAGCCGGCCGGGAGGGTTACCCCCGCACGGGTGAGGACGGCGAGGAGGCCACGCATCCGGGCGCGCGCGTCCGCCTCCGGGTCGGGCCTCGTGAGGTCGTCCAGGGACTGCGTGTCGAGGACCGGGTCCAGGCCCAGCCGGGCGGCGAAGGTGCGCATCGCCTCGTCCTCGCCGACCGGGGTGCCGTTCGCGAGCCAGACATAGCCGACGGTGCGGCGGAAGCCCACGGCGAGGGTGTAGCCGCTGCGGTCCGCGTCCCACCACACGGCCAGTACCGGCCAGGGGACGCCCACGGCCAGGGCGGTGGCCCAGCCGGTGAGGACCCGGTCGACCGGCTCCCCGCCGTGCGTCCACGGCTTGCCCTCGGGTACGAGCACGCTCCACTCGGGGCCGGCCGAGGTGAGCAGCATCCGCTCGCGGAGCAGCTGGGCGACGGGGGCGACGGAGTCGGGATCCGCCCGGCAGAGCAGAAGCGCGCCACGCGCTCCCTGAGAGTTTTCCGTCGACATACCCCCCACGCTAGGTCGATTTGTTCGCATATATCCCTGCGGGATCACCAGAACGGGTGTCTTGACTTTCCGTGACCGCGATATATCGTGAATTACGTGAGACGCGATATTGCGTGTCTCGCTTCTGTCGCTCCTGTCGGTTCCATCTGGTTCTGTCTGGTCTTTTCGAGGAGGTCAGCACCATGTCCGAGTGGTCCGTCGCCGAGCCGCGGAAGCTCACGTTCGACGAGCCGGTGACGGCGCTGCGGGTGCGAGTCGTCCACGGAACGGTGAACGTCGTGGGCACCGACGAGGGTTCCGCCCGTCTGGAAGTCTCCGCCTTGGAGGGCCCGCCACTGACGGTGACGCAGAAGGACGGCACACTGACCGTCGCCTACGACGACCTGCCCTGGAAGGGCTTCCTGAAGTGGCTGGACCGCAAGGGATGGCGTCGCAGCGCACTGGTCTCGCTCGCCGTCCCGAGCGGCACCCGCGTCGAGGTGGGCGTCGTCGGCGCCACCGCCGTCGTGACCGGTCTCGCCGGGCGTACGGAGGTGAAGGGCCTCTCGGGCGACACCACCCTGGTCGGCCTGACGGGCCCGGTGCGCGCCACGACGGTGTCCGGGAACGTCGAGGCACAGGCCCTCACCGGCAGCCTCCGGCTCAGCTCCGTCTCCGGCGATCTGACCGTCATCGAGGGTGCCTGTCCCACCGTGAAGGCCGAGTCGGTGAGCGGCTCCATCGTCCTCGACCTCGACTCCACGGGCGGCCCGGCCGACATCGGCCTCACCAGCGTCTCCGGCGGGATCGCCATCCGCCTCCCCCACCCCACGGACGCCGAGGTCGAGGCCAACACCGCCGCCGGCACCATCTCCAACGCCTTCGACGACCTCCGCGTCAGCGGCCTCTGGGGCGCCCACAAAGTCACCGGCCGCCTCGGCACGGGCAACGGCCGCCTCAAGGCCATGACCGTCTCCGGCTCGATCGCCCTCCTCCGCCGCCCTCCGGCGGAGGACGAGCCCTGGGGCGAGGACCCGGGCACGGGCGCGGGCGCCGGTCGGGGGCTGGGCGACGGGGCCACCACCCCGGCGGCCGAGCGACCCGCTCCAGTGACCGACAATTCCACTGTGGACTCCCCCATTCCGCCTGCCGCGCCCGCTGCCGTTCCCCCCACCGACCTCGACGGTTCGGCCGGCGATTCGGCCGCCACCGGCTCGGCCGAGCCATCGGCCGATGGCTCGGCCGATGGCGCGCCCGTCGAGGCGACCTCCCGCACGACCGACAAGAAGGTGCTCTGACATGCCTCCCGTCTTCGCCCACGGACGCCTGCGGCTGTATCTGCTGAAGCTGCTGGACGAGGCGCCGCGCCATGGCTACGAGGTGATCCGGCTGCTGGAGGAGCGCTTCCAGGGCCTGTACGCCCCCTCCGCCGGCACCGTGTACCCCCGGCTGGCCAAGCTGGAGGCCGAGGGCCTGGTCACCCACACCACCGAGGGCGGCCGCAAGGTCTACGCGATCACGGACGCGGGCCGCGCCGAACTCGCCGACCGGAGCGGGGAGCTGGCCGACCTGGAGCTGGAGATCCGCGAGTCGGTGGCGGAGTTGGCCGCCGAGATCCGGGCCGACGTACGGGGCGCGGCGGGCGACCTGCGCCGGGAGATGCGGGCGGCGGCCTCCGAGGCCCGCAAGGGTGCCGGGACGGGTGCCGGGGAGCAGGGCCCGCCCGGGGACTTCGGGGAGCACGCCGACAGCGAGGCCTGGCGTGCGGCGAAGGAGGAGATGCGCCGCGTCAAGCAGGAGTGGAAGGAGCAGGCCCGGCGGGCGAAGGACGAGAGCCGGCGGGCCCGCGAGGAGGCCCAGCGCGCCCGCCGCCAGGCCAAGGAGGCGCAGGACCGGGCGCGCACCCAGGCCCAGGAGGAGCTTCAGCGCATCGCTCAGCGGGTCCAGGACCATGTGCAGGACCACTTCACGCGGGGTGACTGGCCGACCGGGGTGCGCGAGGGGCTGACCGAACTGGCCAAGGAGTTCGGCGAGTTCGGGAAGGACTTCGGAAAGGAGTTCGGCAAGGACTTCGGCTTCGGGCGTACGGGTACGGGAGCCGGGGCCGAGAGCGGCGCGGGGCCCCGGACCGACACCCGGACCGGCAGCGGGGCCGGGGCGGGCGTCGGGGAGCCCGAGTACACGACCACCCCGGAGGACTTCCCGGCCGACTACGACCCCACCTGGGTGCACGAGGCCCCCACGGGCGACCCGGCCCGCGATCTCGACCGCCTGCTGGACCGTTTCCGGGACGACATCCGTGACGCGGCCCGCGACCACGGCGTCACGGAGGCCCAGCTCCGCGACGCCCGCCGCCATCTGTCGACAGCGGCGGCCCACATCGGAGTGACGCTGCGGGTGCCCAAGGGGTAGGGCGGGTCAGCCCGCCTTGGCCTCCCCCGCGCCGTACAGGACGCGTTCCAGTGCCTCGTAGGTCACCCCGTGGTCCGCGAGGATCTCGGCCGGGACTCCGGGGCGGGTGGTGAGGGCGAGGAGGAGGTGTTCGTCGCCGAGGTGGCGGTCGCGGTGGGCCTGGGCCGTGCGGAGGGAGCGGGTGAGGACGTCCTTGGCGTCCCGGGTGAAGGGGCGATGGCCCGAGCGGCGCCCCTTGCCCTTCCTGCCCGACGCCAACGCACCCACTCCATGGGCCTCTTCGACACGGGAGACGATCTCCGAGACGTCGATGCCGAGGTCACCGAGGGCGTCCGCATCGGCGCGGGAGAGGCCGCCCCGGCGGCGGGCCTCGGCGAGGGCCTGTGTCACCGAGTCCCGGCAGTCGGCCAGGCCCAGCGCGGTCAGGGCGAACGAGGCTCGACCGGCCTCGCGGTCCAGCAGCGCGAGCAGCAGGTGCTCTTCGGTCACCGCGTTCGCGTGCGAGCGCTCGGCGTGGTCGACCGCGCCCAGGACCACGGCGCGGGCGTCCTTCGTGAATCGTTCGAACATCAATGCCTCCCGTACTTCTTGTGCACGGCCTGCCTGCTCACACCGAGTTCCGCGGCGATCTCCTGCCACGACCAGCCCTGATTGCGCGCGCCGCGCACCTGTACCGCCTCCAGCTGCTCCAGCAGCCTGCGCAGCGCGGCGACGGCACGCAGCCCGATCCGGGGGTCGCGGTCGCCCGCGCGCTCGGCGAGATCCGTTGCTTCGGTCATGCCGTCAACTTACGTTGACACCACCGCTCGCGTCAACCCCGGTTGACATGACGACGGCCGGCCCGATGTCCGGGCCGGCCGTCGCACGAGAGGAGTCAGCACTCAGGGACCAGTGAGGACGATCTTGCCGAACTGATCGCCGGACGCCAGGCGTTCGAAGCCCTCGCGGGCGCGGTCCAGGGGCAGCACCTCGTCGATGACGGGGCGTACGCCGGTCGCGGCGCAGAAGGAGAGGAGGTCTTCGAGTTCGTCCTTGGTGCCCATGGTGGAGCCGACGACCTTGAGTTCGAGGAAGAAGATGCGGGTCAGCTCGGCGTGGGAGGGACGGTCGCCGCTGGTGGCGCCCGAGATGACGAGGGTGCCGCCGGGGCGCAGCGACTTCACCGAGTGGGACCAGGTGGCGGCGCCGACGGTCTCGATGACCGCGTCGACACGCTGCGGCAGCCGAGCCCCCGGCTCCAGTGCCTCCACCGCGCCCAGTTCCAGGGCCCGCTTGCGCTTGGCCTCGTCCCGGCTGGTGGCGAACACCCGCAGGCCGGCCGCCTTGCCGAGCACGATCGCGGCGGTGGCGACACCGCCGCCGGCGCCCTGCACGAGGACGGAGTCGCCGGGACGTACGCCCGCGTTGGTGAAGAGCATGCGGTAAGCCGTCAGCCAGGCGGTGGGCAGGCAGGCGGCCTCTTCGAAGGAGAGTTCCCTGGGCTTGGGGAGCACGTTCCAGGTGGGGACGGCGACGAGTTCGGCGAAGGTGCCCTGGTAGCGCTCGGTGAGGATCGAGCGGGGCTCCTCGGGGCCGACGCCGTGGCCGGTCTGGCCGATCACCGAGTGCAGGACGACCTCGTTGCCGTCCTCGTCGACGCCGGCGGCGTCGCAGCCGAGGATCATCGGCAGTTTGTCCTCCGCGAGGCCGACGCCGCGCAGGGACCAGAGGTCGTGGTGGTTCAGCGAGGCGGCCTTCACCTTCACGGTCGTCCAGCCGGGCCTCGGGTCCGGGGCCGGGCGGTCGCCCAGCTCCAGTCCGTCGAGCGGTCGGTCACGGTCGATGCGGGCGGCATAGGCAGCGAACATGGGCCTGACCATAGGGGGACGCCGGGGGCGATGGAACCGAAGAGCACTGTGACACGCGTCCCGTCGCGCTCGGTGCGGCAGGGTGGGGCTGTTCGGTCGGCTGCGGGCCCGGTGGGGGCTGGTCTTCAGGGGCGCGGGGAACTGCGCGACCAGCCCCCACCGGACCCGCAGCCGAACACCCCGCGATCGACCCACGAACCCAACGGCCCCGCCCCCCACACACAGGGACGGGACCGTCAACGCTCGTATCCATCCCCGGCGTCAGCGCCGCGCCACACCCTCCGCCCGAGCCGCCGCGGCGACCGCCGCGGTCACGGCCGGGGCGACCCGCTCGTCGAACGGCGACGGGATCACGTAGTCGGGCGCGAGGTCGTCCCCGACGACCGAGGCCAACGCCTCGGCGGCCGCGATCTTCATCCCCTCGGTGATCCGGGAGGCCCGCACCTGGAGGGCGCCCGCGAAGATGCCCGGGAAGGCGAGGACGTTGTTGATCTGGTTCGGGTAGTCGGAGCGCCCGGTCGCGACGACGGCCGCGTACTTGTGGGCCACGTCCGGGTGCACCTCGGGGTTGGGGTTGGCCATGGCGAAGACGAACGCGCCCTCGGCCATCGAGGCCACCGCCGCCTCCGGGACCGTACCGCCGGAGACGCCGATGAAGACGTCCGCGCCCGCGAGGGCGTTCTCCAGGGAGCCGGACAGCCCGGCCTTGTTGGTGAGCTCGGCGAGTTCACGCTTGACCGGCGTGAGGTCGTCGCGGTCCGCGGAGACGATGCCCTTGCGGTCGGCGACCGCGACGTCTCCGAGGCCCGCCTCCAGCAGCATCTTCGCGATGGCCACACCGGCCGCGCCGGCGCCGGAGATGACGGCGCGCAGGTCGCCGATGCCACGGCCGGTCAGCTTCGCCGCGTTGCGCAGGGCCGCGAGCGTCACCACGGCCGTGCCGTGCTGGTCGTCGTGGAAGACGGGGATGTCGAGGCGCTCCTGGAGCCGCTTCTCGATCTCGAAGCAGCGGGGCGCGGAGATGTCCTCCAGGTTCACGCCGCCGAAGGAGGGCGCGAGGCGGACCACGGTCTCGATGATCTCGTCGACGTCGGTGCAGGCGAGCGCGATCGGCACGGCGTCGACGCCGCCGAACTGCTTGAAGAGGATCGCCTTGCCCTCCATCACGGGCAGGGAGGCCTCGGGGCCGATGTCGCCGAGACCGAGGACCGCCGTACCGTCCGTCACGACGGCGACGACCGACGACTTCCAGGTGTAGTCGTTGACCAGATCCGGCTGCTCGGCGATCGCGGTGCACACCCGCGCGACGCCGGGCGTGTAGGCGAGGGACAGGTCGTCCTTGTCCCGGATCGGCACGGTGGCCTGCACGGCCATCTTGCCGCCGCGGTGGAGCGCGAACGCCGGGTCGAAGGAGTCCAGGGAATTGAGAGGGTCCCCGCCGCCTTCGTGGCCCGTACTGCCGTCGCCGCTCCCGGTGCGAGGATTGACAATCTCCGCTGCCACTTTGTTTACCCCTTAGGTCTTCATGGTTTGAGGGTGACCGCTCCCGGTTCGGGGGCGGGCGGGCACCGCGCCAGTCCCGGATCACCGATACGTACGGCGTCAGGTATGGACTCAGACGCGACGGGCGCGCCGCACACGCGCCCTGGGCCCCGGATGAGGGGTGTAAGGAACCTTCTTACCGGACGGACGCTGTCGACGACGAGTCCACACCTGTTGATACCTCGAAGGTCACAACTCGAAGGTCATTCGCAGCCGATCTCGGCCGGTTCGGCTCATCTACGGATGACAGGAGAAGTCAGACAAGTCATAACAAACCCTGTACGACCACGTGTGCGGAGTTCGCAGCCGATCGCATCCTGAGATGCACCGAAGATCTTCCGGCCGGAAGGGAGGATCCCCGCACAGGATCCGGCGGGATCGCCTGGTCCGCAGCGGTTCGTAGGTCATCCGGCGGTCATTCGGGGATCACCCGTTATCCGATTTTGACATGGCTGGTCATCTGAATGCACATGTCCGAATGGCAAGATGCCGTAATCACACGAGGTCGCCACACTCGAAGACGCGTGTTAATCGTCGACCTGTCGGCAACTCCACACCACCCCGCCGGAGGAACCCACCATGACCGCAAGCACCACCTGTCGTACGACCGGCCTGCGTTCCCGGACAGCCGCGGTCGGAGCGATCGCGGTCGCGGGCGCACTGCTGCTCACCGCCTGCGGTGACCAGACCAAGGACAACGGTTCCGACAAAGCCTCCGCCAGCGCGGCCCCGCTGGCCGACCAGCTCCCCGCGACGATCCGGGACAAGGGCGTGATCAACGTCGGTTCGGACATCGCGTACGCCCCGGTCGAGTACAAGGACGCCTCCGGCAAGGTCGTCGGCATCGACCTCGACATCGCCGCGGCGATGGGCAAGCAGCTCGGTGTGGACTTCAAGTTCCAGAACGCCACCTTCGACACCCTCATCGGTGGTCTGGCCGCCAAGCGGTACGACATCGCGATGTCGGCGATGACCGACACCAAGGACCGCCAGGACGGCGTCGACTCCGACACCGGCAAGAAGGTCGGCTCCGGCGTCGACTTCGTCGACTACTTCACCGCGGGCGTCTCGCTCTACACCAACAAGGGCGACGATCAGGGGATCAAGACCTGGGACGACCTGTGCGGCAAGACGATCGCCGTGCAGCGCAACACGTTCTCGCACGATCTCGCCAAGGACCAGGCGAAGAAGTGCAAGGAGGACGGCGCGAAGACCCTCAAGATCGAGGACTTCGCCACCAACCCCGAGGCCGAGACCCGGATGCGTTCCAAGGGCGCGGACGTCGTCTCCGCCGACTACCCGGTCGCCGCGTACTCGGTGAAGACCTCGGGCGACGGCGAGTACTTCGAGATCGTCGGCGACCAGGTCGAGGCGGGCCCGTACGGCATCGCGGTCGCGAAGGAGAACACCGAGCTGCGCGACGCGCTGCAGGCCGCCGTCCAGGCGATCATCGACAACGGCGAGTACGAGAAGATCATCAAGAAGTGGGGCGTCGAGGACGGCGCGATCACCGAGTCCAAGATCAACGGCGGCTCCTGATCTCTCGCGCGGTATCTCTCGGCTCGGCTCTGAAAGGCTCCACCCTTGACTGTTGACGTCAACAAGACGGACGGTCCCGCCGACACACCCCCTGCCGGTCCGGAGGCCATCAAGGCCATCCCGGTCCGGCATCCGGGGCGCTATGTGTCCGCGGCCATCGCACTCGCTGTCCTCGGCTCGATCGTCTACGCGTTCGCGCAGGCGAAGAAGATCAACTGGGGCGCGGTCCCCGACTACTTCTTCGACGACCGCATCATCGAGGGCGTACTGAACACCCTCCTGCTCACCGTGCTGTCCATGGTGATCGGCATCGTCGGCGGCATCCTGCTGGCCGTGATGCGGCTGTCGAAGAACCCGGTGACCTCGACGGTCGCGTGGTTCTACATCTGGTTCTTCCGCGGTACGCCGGTCCTGGTCCAGCTCTTCGTCTGGTTCAACCTGGGTCTGGTCTTCGAGTACATCAACCTCGGGCCGGTCTACAAGGACTACTGGTCGTCCTTCATGACGCCGCTGCTGACGGCGCTGCTCGGCCTCGGTCTCAACGAGGCCGCGTACATGGCGGAGATCTGCCGGGCCGGTCTGCTCTCGGTCGACGAGGGCCAGACGGAGGCCTCGCACGCGCTCGGTATGAGCCACGCCAAGACCCTGCGCCGGATCGTCATCCCGCAGGCGATGCGTGTGATCGTGCCGCCGACGGGCAACGAGGTCATCAACATGCTGAAGACCACGTCGCTCGTCTCGACGGTGCAGTACGTGGACCTGCTCAAAGCGGCCCAGGACATCGGCCAGAACGCGGGCTCCATCGTGGAGATGCTGTTCCTCGCCGCGGCCTGGTATCTGATCCTGACCAGCATCTTCAGCGTCGGGCAGTACTACCTGGAGAGGCACTACGCGAAGGGCTCCAGCCGGTCCCTCCCGCCGACGCCGATCCAGCGTTTCAAGGCGGCGGTACTGCCCACGCGCCGCCCGAAGGGAGTCTCGGCATGACCGCCATGGTGAAGGCCGAAGGCATCCACAAGTCGTTCGGCCCCGTCGAGGTCCTCAAGGGCATCGACCTGGAGGTGCGGGCGGGCGAGGTGTTCTGCCTCATCGGCCCGTCCGGCTCCGGCAAGTCGACGTTCCTGAGGTGCATCAACCACCTTGAGAAGATCAACGCCGGCCGGCTGTACGTCGACGGTGAGCTGGTCGGCTACCGTCAGAAGGGCGACAAGCTGTACGAGCTCAAGGACAGCGAGGTCGCGCTCAAGCGCCGTGACATCGGCATGGTCTTCCAGCGCTTCAACCTGTACCCGCACATGACGGCCCTGCAGAACGTCATGGAGGCACCGGTCCAGGTCAAGGGCGTGAGCAGGGCCCAGGCAGGCGAGCGCGCCCGTGAGCTGCTCGACCGGGTGGGCCTCGGTGACAAGGTGGGCAACTACCCCTCCCAGCTCTCCGGCGGCCAGCAGCAGCGGGTGGCGATCGCCCGGGCGCTGGCCATGGAGCCGAAGCTGATGCTCTTCGACGAGCCGACCTCGGCGCTCGACCCGGAGCTGGTCGGCGACGTCCTCGACGTCATGCGCGACCTGGCCGAGTCCGGCATGACCATGGTCGTCGTCACCCACGAGATGGGCTTCGCCCGCGAGGTCGGCGACAGCCTGGTCTTCATGGACGACGGTGTGGTGGTCGAATCCGGCAACCCCCGCGACGTACTGACGAACCCACAGGAGGAACGGACGCAGTCCTTCCTGTCCAAGGTGCTGTAAGCGCGGCATGAGCCATGAGTGAGGGGCGGTACGGAATCCCGTACCGCCCCTCATCCGTGCGCCCTGCGGTCTACTTCACCGCCAGGACCAGCGCGTCGGAGGGCGAGGACCACACCGCGCGGGCCTCGGCGAAGCCCTTGTCGCGCAGGACGCGCGCATGCCAGTCGACGCCGGGGCAGTCGCCGTCGGCGTGCTCGCCGTAGATCTCGAACCGGCGGGCCGTCGGCGCGGCGAGGGCGGGGTCCTGGGCGGCGAGCTGCCACCATTCGGCCCAGTCGACGACGCCGTTCGCCTTGGCTTGTTCCATACCGGCGTGACGGTGCGCGCGCTCCGCCGCGTTGATCCGGGGCGTCGTCTCGTCGATCATGTGGTCCGCGTTCATGAAGACTCCGCCGTCGCGGACCAGCTCCGCGACCTGACCGTAGAGGGCGGCGAGGGGTTCGCTGTGCAGCCAGTGCAGGGCGGTGGCCGTCAGGACGGCGTCGTACGAGTCGTACGGCAGCCGTGTCGTCCAGTCGGGGTCGGTGAGGTCGGCCGTGACGAAGGTGACCCGCCGGTCGCCTTCGAACGTGCCCTCGGCGATGGTCAGGAGCGCGGGGTCGAGGTCGACGCCGGTGCTGACGGCCTTCGGGAACCGGGCGAACAGCCTGGACGTGATGGAACCCGTGCCGCAGGCGAGGTCGAGGACGCGGGGTTCGGGGCCGACGAAGGCCTCGACCATGTCCAGCATCACCCGGAACCGCTCCTCACGGTCCGGCATGTACCACTCCTGCTGCCGGTCCCAGCTCTCCTGCCAGGCGTGCCAGTCGGTTCCGGTCGTGGTGGTCGTGGTGGTCATGGAAGCCCCTTCCGCCGCGTGTCGCTTCTGCCCGGTACCGCGCGAAATCCCCAGCACCGCGATACCCGTCATACCCGTCACACCCGTAATACCCTGTAAGTGCGAGCAGCTGTTACCTGACCCGCATCACGACGATAGAGCGCCCTCGTAAGGACTACAAGTGGAACTGGCCTATTACTCGGACTATGCCGTACGCCTCGTCAACACCGAGGAGCCGGCCCGGGGCAAGGACTCGCTCACCTCGGTCGATGCCGTCCGCGATCTCTTCGGCGGCAACCAGTCGGCGGCCCGGCGCGCGGCGGACGCCGACGTCACCCGGTTCCGGTCGGTGCGGGGCCGGCTGCGCTCGGTCTTCGAGGCGGCGGACGGCGGCGACGAGACGCTCGCCGTGGACCTGTTGAACTCGCTCCTGCTGGAGTTCCCGGTGAGCCCGCAGATCTCCGGGCACGACTTCCGGGACGACGACGGCCGCCCGCTGTGGCACATGCACCTGGCGGACCACCCGTCGAACGCGACGGCCGGCTATGCCGCCATCGCCGCGATGGGCCTGGCCTTCCATCTCACCGAGTACGGCGTGGACCGGCTCGGTCTGTGCGAAGCGGCGCCGTGCCGCAACGCCTACCTGGACACCTCGACCAACCGCTCCCGGCGCTACTGCTCGGACCGCTGCGCGACCCGCGCCAACGTGGCGGCCTACCGGGCCCGCAAACGCCTGGAGGCGGACCGGTCGCAGAGCACGGGACGGGCGGCCGAGAACGCCCAGCGGGCGAGCGCGAACGGCGAGCGCTGACCGGCGGCCCTGGGCCGATACCTGAACCGGACTTTGCCGAGGACGAGTTCGCCGGGCACGGCCCCGTAGTCCGTGCTGTCCCCGCCGGCGTACGCGTTGTCCCCGAGCACCCACCAGCCGCCGTCGCGCCGTTCGGCGATCCGTTTGACGACGAGCAGGTCCTGCTGGAAGGGATGCCGCAGCACGATCACGTCACCGATCCGCAGCCGCGCCCCGTAGTGGACCAGCAGTTGGTCCCCGTGGCGCAGCGTCGGGACCATCGAGGGTCCCGTCACCTCGGCCGCCCCCCAGGGCAGGAGGCCCCGCCCCTCGGTCTCCTGCGACAGCTCCGGCATCACCCGGCACCTCCCCGATCCGATCCTCCGCCAGTCCCAGTCTGGCCCCGGACTTTTGTCCTAAGCCCATGGGGGCACTCGCCGAAACCACTCTCGCAGGGAGTAATGTCCCACCTGAGAAGACGATCACGAGGAAGGAATGCTCCATGCTTTCCCGCCTGTTTGCCCCCAAGGTCAAGGTCAGCGCGCACTGCGACCTGCCCTGCGGTGTGTACGACCCGGCCCAGGCCCGCATCGAGGCGGAGTCGGTGAAGGCCGTGCAGGACAAGATGGCCGCCAACGACGACCCTCACTTCCAGGCTCGCGCGACCGTCATCAAGGAGCAGCGCGCCGAGCTCGCCAAGCACCACGTGTCGGTCCTGTGGAGCGACTACTTCAAGCCCCCGCACTTCGAGAAGTACCCGGAGCTGCACCAGCTGGTCAACGACGCCCTCAAGGCCCTCTCGGCCGCCAAGGCGTCCACCGACCCGGCGACGGGCCAGAAGGCGCTCGACTACATCGCCCAGATCGACAAGATCTTCTGGGAGACCAAGAAGGCCTGATCCTCGATCAAGCCGCTGGACCTGCGCTCGCTCCGATCGCCCGGTCCACCCCCCGCACCCGGTCCGCGGGTCGCCGAATCCGGCGTCCTTGACGGTCCGGGTGCGGTCTTGTTCGGGCGGCCGGGGGTGGGTGTGGATCCGCAGCGTGAGGACGCTGAGGAGTCGGCCCTCAGCGACGGCGGACGAGATGCCACCCAGGCACGTGACGTGATGACGGCCGGGAAGGCGAAGACCCACGAGCCCGCCCCCGACGGCAGGCCTGCGCCAGCCGAGCCACCGGCCCATACCGCCCGGGCGGTACGGGCGGTACCGCCACGGAGCGGGCGCCGCCCGAGGACGACAACTCCGGTTGCCGGCCGGGCGAAGAGTCGGCCGAGTGAGGGTGCTGCGGATCTCGGACCTCACGAGATAAATGAATTGAGGCGAGACGATTCGTCTTGTTATGGTGAGGGCATGGCTTTCCTTTTCTTCGTCTGAGTCCGGGCCCGGCCGATGTCGCCGTTTCTGCTGCCCGTAGACCCTTCGCATGCCCAGGGAAAGTCATATGCGCGACCGCGCCCATACCGCCGTGCCCGCCGTCGCCCCCGCTGCCGTGGTGCAGCTGTCCGTCAAGGACGTCACCAAGTCCTATGGCACCCGGACCGTCCTCGACCAGGTCCACTTCACCGTCCGTCCGGGCGAGAAGGCCGCCGTCATCGGCGAGAACGGCTCCGGCAAGTCCACCCTGCTGCGGCTGCTCGCCGCGGTCGAGGTGCCGGACGCCGGGGAGATCACCGTCAGCTTCCCCGGCGGCACCGGCCACCTCGCCCAGACCCTCGCCCTCGACGCGGACCGCACCGTGCGGGACGCCGTCGATCTCGCCCTCGCCGAACTGCGTGACATGGAGCGCCGGTTGCGGGTGGCGGAGGAGTCCCTCGGGGAGGCGGCGGAAGAGGAGCTCTCCGCGTACGGCGAACTGCTGATCGCGTACGAGGAACGCGGCGGATACCAGGCGGACGCCCGGGTGGATGCCGCGCTGCACGGGCTCGGGCTCGCCCGGATCACCCGCGACCGCCGGCTCGGCTCGCTGTCCGGCGGCGAACAGTCGCGGCTCGCGCTCGCCTGCGTGCTGGCCGCCGCCCCCGAACTGCTGCTCCTCGACGAACCGACGAACCACCTCGACGCGGCGGCCACGCGCTGGCTGGAGGAGCACCTGCGCGCCCACCGCGGCACCGTCGTCGCGGTCACCCACGACCGCGGCTTCCTGGAACGCGTCGCCACCACGGTCCTCGAGGTCGACCGGGACGCGCGCACGGTGCTCCGGTACGGCGACGGCTGGGCCGGCTACCGCGCCGCGAAGGCCGCCGCCCGGCGCGGCGCGGCGCAGCGGTACGCGGACTGGGTCGAGGAGGTGGCCCGCACGGAGGAGCTGCTCGATGCCGCGGGGAGGCGGCTCGCCACCACCGGCCGCGACCCGAAGCAGGGTTTCGGCAAGCACCGCCGGTCCAGCGAGGCGAAGCTCGGCGGGCAGGTCCGCTCCGCCCGGGAGCGCCTGGCCCAGCTGCGGCGCGACCCGGTGACGGAGCCGCCGGCACCGCTCCGCTTCACGACGACGCTGTCGGCGGCAGACAGCCCCGGCCAGGGCCCCCTCGCCGAGTTCGACGGCGTACGGGTCGGCGAGCGGCTGCGTCTGGACGGGCTCCTCGCGATCACGCCCGGACAGCGGCTGCTGGTCACGGGTGAGAACGGCGCGGGCAAGACGACGCTCCTGCGCGTCCTGGCGGGCGACCTGGAACCGGACGCGGGCACGGCACGCCGCCCCGCCCGGATCGGCTACCTCGCGCAGGAACTGCCCGCGCACTCCACGCGGCTCCCGCTGCTCGCCGCGTTCGCCGCCGGACGGCCCGGACTGCCGGACGGGTACGCCGAACAGCTCCTGGCACTGGGCCTGTTCCGTGAGGAGGACCTGTACGTCCCGGTCGCCGCCCTGTCCGCGGGCCAGCAGCGGCGTCTGCAGATCGCCCGCCTGGTGACCCGGCCCGCGGACCTCCTCGTCCTCGACGAGCCGACCAACCACATCGCGCTCGACCTGGTGGAGGACCTTCAGGCGGCGCTCGCGACGTACCCGGGGGCGGTGGTCGTGGTGTCGCACGACCGCGACTTCCGCGCACGCTTCGACGGGGAGCGGCTGGAACTGCGTGCCGGCCGCAGATGCTGACCTTTTCGGGTCCTCCTCCGCCACCGCCGCGAACGGCCCTCGCCCCCGCCTCCGCCCCGACCTGCCCGACAGCCGGAAACCCGCTGCAACGAACGAGGGAGCCATGACCACCTTCCTGACACCGCGACAGCTCGCCCGCCGCACGTCCGCCGCTGTCGACGCGGCCGTCGCGGCGGGGCGCGAGCTCGGCCTGACCGTCACCGACCCCACGGTCCTCCACGACCTCTTCTCCGTCGTCGTCCATCTGGCGCCCTCGCCGGTCGTGGCCCGGATTCCCACCGTCCTGCCGCGGCCGGACGACCTGGCCGCCCTCGCCCGCCGCCAGCAGGACGAGCTGGAGGTGACACGTTGGCTCGCCGACCAGGGGGTCCCGGTGATCGCGCCCAGCCCGCTCGTGCCGCGGGAACCGGTGCGGCGCGACGGCTTCTCGATGACGTTCTGGCCGTTCGTCCCGGAGGACCGGGACAAGGAACCCGACTATGTGGCGAACGCCGAGAGCGTCGCCGACCTGCACGCGGCCATGCGCGCCTACCCGGGCCACCTGGAGTTCCTGGCCGCGGCCGATCCGCGGTTCATCGCGGAAAGCCTCGCCCGGCTCGACCGACACCCCACCTTGATCGGTGCGGCGGAGCTGGACCGCGCCCGCCGCGAGTGGCAGGTCCTGCAACCCCTCGTGCGCTCACGCACGGCCTTCGAAACCCGGTTCCCGGGCATCGGCCTCCAGCCCATCCACGGCGACTCCCCGCCCGCGAACATCTTCTCCGGGGTGGACGGCAACCTCTACGCCGACTTCGAACTGGTCACGCTGGGGCCCGTCGAGTGGGACCTGGCCTCTCTCGGACCCGAGCACGAATCCGCCTACAACCGTGGCGCGCGGCGCAACGGCACGAGACCGCTCGACGAGGAGGTCCTGGGCTTCGTCAACGCCCTGGGCATGCTGCGGGTCGTCGCCTCTCTCACGCTGGTCCCGCAACTGCCCCAGCTGATGGAGTACCTCGAGCCCGCCGTCGACCGCTGGCTCATGAACGGCCAGGATGACCTGGACGTGCGGGTGCAGGGTCCTGGGTGGCCGTCGAGCAGCACGCGTGGCCGATCCGGACCGCCGTGATCCCCACCTCCAGGCGGTGGGGGCGTCGAACTCCGCGCCAGTCACGCTTCAGAAGCTACGAGTGACGTGGTTTCAAGAAACCATTCCGACTGTCCATTTGTGAGAATCGTGCAGCGCCTCAGTCGTCCGGTCAGCCGCGTTGCCGGCGGGCACGCAGAGCGGCCCAGTGGCGCAGGCGCTCGGTGATCTGGGCTTCGTAGCCATTGCGGGTGGGCTGGTAGTACGTCTCGCGGTTCATGCCGCTGGGAAGGTAGTCGGCGCCGGAGAAGCCGTCGGTGGTGTCGGGGTCGTACTGGTAGTCCTTGCCGTAGCCGAGGTCCTTCATCAGCCGGGTCGGGGCGTTGAGGATGTGGGCGGGCGGCATGAGTGAGCCGGTGCGGCGGGCGGCTCGGTGCGCTGCGTTGAAGCCGCGGTAGACGGCGATGGACTTGGGTGCGGTGGCGAGGTAGACGACGGCCTGGGCAATCGCCAACTCGCCCTCGGGGGAGCCGAGTCGCTCGTACACGTCCCAGGCGGTGAGGGCCTGCTGGATGGCGTGCGGGTCGGCCATGCCGATGTCCTCGCATCCGAAGCGGACCAGACGGCGGGCTACGAACAGGGGGTCCTCGCCGCCGTCGAGCATGCGGGCGAGCCAGTACAGGGCCGCGTCCGGGTCGGAGCCGCGCATCGACTTGTGCAGCGCGGAGATCAGGTTGTAGTGGCCCTCCTGCGCCTTGTCGTACAACGGGGCGCGCTGCTGGATGTGGTGGGCGAGCGCGGTGGTGTCCAGGGGTGTCTCGGTGTCCGGGAGGGCCTGGAGTTGTTCGGCCATGTTGAGGAGGTAGCGGCCGTCGCCGTCGGCCAGGGCGATCAGGGAGCGGCGGGCGTCGTCGTCCAGGGGCAGGTGCTGGTCGGTGAGCTGCTCGGCGCGGTCGAGCAGCGTGGACAGGGCGGCTTCGTCGAGGCGTTTGAGGACGAGGACCTGGGTGCGGGAGAGGAGGGCGCCGTTGAGTTCGAAGCTCGGGTTCTCCGTGGTGGCGCCGATCAGGGTGATCGTGCCGTCCTCGACGTAGGGAAGGAAGCTGTCCTGCTGGGCGCGGTTGAAGCGGTGGATCTCGTCGACGAACAGCAGGGTGCCCTGGCCGATGCCGCGCCGGCTTCGTGCGGCGGCGAAGACCTTCCGCAGTTCGGCCACGCCGGAGAAGGTGGCCGACACCGGTTCGAAGGCCAGGTTGCTGCCGTCCGCGAGGAGCCGGGCGATGGTGGTCTTCCCGACGCCGGGCGGGCCCCACAGGATGGCGGAGCTGAGGCGCTGCTGGGCGACCATGCGGCCCAGCGGGGCGTCCGGGGCCAGGAGGTGGTCCTGCCCGACGACCTCTTTCAGCTGGGTGGGGCGCAGGCGGTCGGCGAGGGGCCGGGCAGGCTCCTCGCCGAAGAGCGGCAGAGTCGCTTCGGTCGGTTCCATCGGTCTCTCGGGTCGGAGGCGGACGTGTGCGGACGTGGCGAGCCTTGCACGGAACACTGACAGGCGTCGGCTCAGCCGCTCGTGGGGAAGCTCGCGGCGCTCATCGGGCACCGGGGCGGTCGCGTCGGGGCAGCCGCTCGGCGACCAGGTCGTAGGAATCCTCGACCGCGTCGGTGACCAGCCGCTCGGTGATGCCGGGGCCCGGCCCCAGCGAGATCCAGTGGCGTTTGTCGAGATAGCGGCCCGGGGTGATCGTGGCGTAGCCGTGTTCTTGCGCGCGGGCGTGTTCGGGTTCGCACTTGACCGTGATGATCTGCTCGTCCGGGTCGTCGGTGACGATCAGGAACACCTTGCCCGCGACCTTGTACACGTCGAGTCCGGGGGTGAAGGGGTATCCGTGGCTGACGTCGGGGAGGGCCAGGGCCACCTGGCGGGCGGTGTCCTGGAGCCGGTCACCGGCCGCGCTCACCGGGCCGCCCGCGTTCCGCTGCCGTAGGTCCGCGGGTCGACGGGCCGCTCGGCCCTGGGCAGGTGAGCGACGACGAGCCGGTAGGACTCGGTGACGAGTTCCTCGACCAGCTTCTTGTCGACGCCTTCCCCGCCCTCCAGCGTGATCCAGTGCTTCTTGTTCATGTGGTAGCCGGGGGTGATGTGGCTGTACTGCTGGCGCAGGGCGTGGGCCTCGCCGGGGTCCGCCTTGAGGATCACGACGGGACGCCCGGGGACCTCGGTCATCAGCATGAACACCTTGCCGCGCACCTTGAAGACCTCCCAGTCGGGGCCGAAGGGATGCTCCAGCTGGGCTCCGGGAAGTTCCTCCGCGCAGTCGGCGGCGGTCTTCTGCACGGTCGGTCCGTTCATGGGGGCGTTGTCTTCCTTGAGATGGTGACGGGCTGCGGCATCGAAGGACGCGGAGGATGCCGCCGCGCAGTCGCGGCGGCACAGCCCATCCTTTCCCTGGAACAGACGAAAACGGGCAGTAGGCTGCGGACACGTGATGGTCGACAAGCGACACCCCAGCTCCCCGAGGAGACAGGCCGGACCGGCCACGGTCCCGCTGTACGGTTTCCAGCCCCCGGTCGGCACTCCCTACGGGCTTGAGGTGAGCACCGTCGAGGACTTCTTCGCCCAGCACGACGACTGGCCGTGGAACCCTCCCCGTCCGGGCCGCGCCACCTTCCACTACCTCATCGCGGTCACCGAGGGTGAACTGCGGCACGACGTCGACCACGTCACGCGGACCGTCGAACCCGGCCAGTGGCTGTGGGTGCGCCCCGGACACACGCAGTGCTGGCATCCGCCCGGCGCCGCCCGCGGCCCGTTCATCCTGTTCGAGCCGGACGTGCTGACGCCCGGCACCGCCCGCCTCCTGGCCCCGCTCACCGCGCACGAGGCCCCCGCCGTGCTGAGCCCGCACCCCGCCGACGCCGCCTGGCTCCGGCAAACGGCACTCCAGCTCCTGGACGAACACCGCGCACTGGGGCGCCGCCCCCTCGACATCCACCACGCGCTGCGCCGCAGCCTGCTCGAATCGCTGCTGCTGCGTCTTGCCGACGCCCCCGGCATCACCTCCACCGACGCGGCGAAAGTCGGCACGGGCCGTGGTGGCACCTACGGACGGTTCGTGGACGCCTTGGAGCTGCACTTCCGCGAACTGCACCAAGCCGCGGACTACGCCGAGCTGCTCGGCTGCTCGGTCCGCACCCTCAGCCGCGCCGCCCGGGACGCCACCGGCAAGGGAGTACGTGAGCTCATCGACGAGCGGCGCCTCCTCGAAGCCCGGCGCCTGCTGGGAGGTGCCCGGTGGGGCGCCCGCGCGGTGGCCGTCCACCTCGGCTTCACCGATCCCGCGAACTTCGGCCGCTTCTTCCGCGGCCGCACCGGTCTCACCCCGGCCGCCTTCGCGGCCCGCCAAGCCACGCCCCACCCATGAGCAGAGCGCGGCGGCGGCCCGCGGAACCCTGACCGTCCGGGAAAGCAACGGGCGCTCATGCTGCGGGACTCCCGATCGCTTCGGAGGTCCCCTTGGGGTGGGATCAGACCCAGTTCGGGGTGTGCTCTTCGGTGTAGCGGGCGCCGAATCCGCCGGTCGGGAGGATCTCGCGGATCGCGGCGAGATCGCCCTCGGTGAGGGCGACGTCAGCCGCGTGGGCGTTCTCCTCCACGCGGGCGGCGCTCCGGGTGCCCGGGATCGGGACGATGTGCTCGCCCTGGGCGAGCAGCCAGGCCAGGGCGAGCTGGGAGACGGTGATGCCCTTGGCAGTGGCCAGCCGGCCAAGTCGGTCCACGGCTTCGACGTTCTTCTCGAAGTTGCCGGGCTGCCAGCGCGGGTTGGTGTTGCGGAAGTCGGTGGCGTCGTACTGCCCCGCGGGCTTCGCGGTACCGGTGATGAAGCCGCGGCCGAGGGGCGAATAGGGGACGAAGCCGATGCCGAGCTCCTTCAGGACCGGGAAGAGCTGCTCGACGCCGCGCTCGAAGAGCGAGTACTCGGTCTGCAGGACCGAGACCGGCTGGACGGCGTGCGCCTTGCGGATGGTCTGCGGGCCGGCCTCGCTGAGGCCGAAGTACTTGACCTTGCCCGCGTCGATCAGTTCCTTGACGGTGCCCGCGACGTCCTCGATCGGCACGTCCGGGTCGACGCGGTGCTGGTAGAGGACGTCGATCTGGTCGACGCCCAGGTAGCGCAGACTGTTGTCGGTGACTGTGCGGATGTTGTCCGGGCGGCTGTTGAGGCCCAGGCCCTGCCCGGTCTGCGCGAAGCCGAACTTGGTGGCCAGCACGACCTCGTCGCGGAAGTCGCTCACCGCCTTGCCGAGCAGGACCTCGTTGTTGCCCGTGCCCCAACCGTAGAGCTCGGCGGTGTCGAAGAAGGTGACGCCCAGGTCGTGGGCGCGGCGGATGGCGGCGACGCCCGCCTCCTCGTCACCGGGGCCGTAGCCCATGGTCAGGCCCATCGAGCCGTAGCCGATGGCCGAGACGGTCAGGCCCTGGGTGCCGAGTGTCCTGTGCTGCATGTGGATCTCCTCATATCAAACCAAACGGTTCGGTTTTAAGCCTACGCCGACCACCGCCCAGCGGCAAACCAAACGGTTTGGTCGGGTAGCGTGGCGGCATGAGCCCCCCAACCCGCGCAGACTCGGTCCGCGACCGCATCGTGAGTGCCGCCAAGGCCGAGTTCTCCCAGTACGGGATCGCCGGGGCACGGATCGACCGGATCGCCAAGGCCGCCAGGACGAGCAAGGAACGCGTCTACGCCTACTTCTCCAGCAAGGTGGCCCTCTACCGTTTCGTCTGCGCGCAGGAGCTGGCGGCCGTGGCCGAAGCGACCGGCATGGACCCCACCGATCTGCCCGGTTACGCCGGCCGCGTCCATGACTACTTCACCGACCACCCCGACCGCTTCCGGCTCATGAGCTGGGGGCAGCTGGAGCTCGACGCCGGCGACTCGCTCCCCCACGACACCTTCCGGGAATCGGTGGCCGGAAAGATCGAACAACTCCGCGAGGCCCAGGAAGCCGGTCGGCTGGACGCCCACTGGGACCCGGTCGACATCCTGGTCCTCGTCCACCAGATCGCCACCGCCTGGGCCGCGCAGCCTGACCTGCTGCCCCCTCACGACGAGGGCCGCGCCACGTTCCTGGCGGCACGCCGAGCCGCCATCGTCGCAGCCGTCGAGCGCCTGTTTCCCGCGACTGCGAACTGACAGGTGCCCCGAGCCCTCGAAGCGGCGCCTCGCTTCATTGGAGGACGACGACGTGCTTGCCCGGCGTGGTGCCGGACTCGACGTCGGCCTGGGCGTCACGGATCTGTTCGAGGCCGTGGTAGACCTTCGCGACCGGGACTTTGAGGCGCCCTGCGGCGATGGCCTGGAGCTGGCGGGCGAAGACGTCGGCCGGGAGGTCGGTGGCCTGACCGCCGTAGGAGGTCAGCCGCACCCCGTTGGGGATCATGAACGGGGTGAAGTCGGGGATCGTCCACCGGCCCGCCAGGGCTCCGGTGAAGCAGACGGTGCCGTGCCGGCGGACGGTGCGCAGGGTGTCGGCGAGGACCGAGCAGCCCACCAGCTCCAGTGCGGCGTCGACGCCGTCCGGCATCAGCTCGCTCACCCGGTCGGCGAGGGTGCCGTTGTCGACGAGGGCATGGTCGACGCCCGCGGCCCGCAGTTCCCCGGCCCTCTCCGGGCTGCGGGTGGTGGACAGCACGGTGGCTCCGAGGTCCTTCGCGATCGTGGCCGCGCTCAGCCCGACCGCGGAGGTGCCGCCGCGGATCAGCAGCGTCTGCCCGGCCTTGAGGTCCAGGCCGGTGGCCAGTGATCCGTAGGCGGTCTGGAACATCTCCGGCAGCGCCCCGACGACCTCCCACGGCAGGTCGGTCTCGAACGGGATGACCTGCGCCGCGGGGACGGTCACGTACTGGGCGTACGCGCCGTCGTACGAGCGGCCCATGCCGCCCATCATCGTGGCCACCTGCTGCCCCGGCCGCAGCCCGCTGTCCGCGTCGGCCTCATCGACCACGCCGACGCCCTCGATGCCGGGAATCCGCGGGTAGGTGACCACCGCGTCCGACTCGCCCTTGCGGGTGGTGACCTCGGACTCGTTGACGCCGAACGCCTTCACCCTGATCCGCACCCGGCCGGGCTTGCGGACGGGCACCGGCACATCCTTGATCTCCAGTGCGTCGAGGTCGCCGGGCCGGGTGACGACGACGGCCCGCATCGTCGCCGGTGCGGCGCCGCCGGCTGCTGTCGATTGGCTCATGCCGAGCTCCTTGCTCTGTTCGTCCCCCGGGGAATGTGAAGGCGGAGCCGGGACTCCGGGCGCAGGTACCCGGGCGGTCAGTCAGTGGTGACCCGGCGCCGCTCTGCATCTCGGTACCGCCCGGTGACCGTCAGGGGCGGTCGATGCTCTCCCACAGGCCGAGGGCCGCCTGGTAGTGGGCGCCGGCCCCGAAGGGCGGGTCGCCGACGCTTCCCGAAGTGGGCCTGTCGGTGACGGCGGGCCACAGACGGGACTGCTCACCGGTGACGAAGTCGAGCACGAGGTCGCGGATACGCGTGTCACGGTCGGCCTGTTCGGGGCTGCGGCCCGGCTGTTCCTGCCCGACCAGGGCGTACATCTCGGTGCCGTGCACAGCGGGCGCACCCGCGGCGGGCCCGATCGCCAGGAGATGGGCGTTGCCGCCCGCGGCGGCGTGCGCCAGGGCGCCGCGGGCCGCGGGGAGCGCGAAGAGGTAGTCCGCCATGACCGCGGCGCGGACCTCGGCCGGGGTACGGCCGCCCTGGTCGTAGGCATCGACGATCTCCTTCGCGCGGGAGCGGGGAATGCGCCATCCCGCGACCTCGTCGGTGACACGGTCGAGGGTGTGCGGGTCGAAACGGTCGAGGTCGTTCGCCACCCACCAGCCCATGTCGTCACTCGCCATGCTCAGCAGGACGTCGACGTCACGGTGCGCGCCCGAGGCGAGGACGTCCATGGGGTGGGCGTGCAACACCGCGCCGGGCTGTCCGGTGTCCAGGACGACGCCGGTGGCCTGGTTGTCCACCCCGCCACGGACTCCGAGATCCGTCGGACAGACCTTGCGCAGGGCGGCCGTCAGGGAGGTCGCGTCGAGGTCGATCAGCTTGTCGGGATTGTCCGCGACGCCGAGTTCGGTGACGAACCGGTGCGCGAGCTCCTCCGCCCACCACGCCGGGACGATACGAGAAGGCCCGCCGGAGAACCCGGCCAGCCGCCGGTACAGGCCGTCGGCGGAGGAGGCGCCGAGCAGCCCGAAAGTGGAATAGGCGCCGGCGCTGTGGCCGTAGACCGTGACGTTGTCGGGGTCGCCGCCGAAGGAAGCGATGTTCTGCCTGACCCAGGCAAGCGCGGCGATGACGTCCTGCAGGCCGAGGTTGCTGGCCTCGGCCAGCCGCCCGCCGTACTGCGAGAGCGAGAGCGCGCCCAGTGCGCCGAGCCGGTAGTTGACCGACACGCCCACCACGCGCCCCGACGCGGCGAGACCGGCGGCGTTCGAGGTGATCTGCGTGTTCGCGCCGTACTCGAATCCGCCGCCGTGGATGTACACGGCCACCGGCAGCGCCTCCCCGGCCGGCTGCTCGGGGGCCCACACGTTCAGGTTCAGACAGTCCTCACCCATCCCGCTGTCCGCTTCGAGCCAGTCGCCGCTGTCGGGCTGGACAGAGACGACGCCCTTGCGGTCATAGGGGCGGTCTGGATCGAAGTCCGCGACGACGGGGCGGCGGTATCGCTCGGCGGTGGCGTACGAAATTCCCCACCAGGACCGCACCCCTGGTGCGGTCGGGGCCTTGGGAGCGGTGGCGGTCATGACGTGAGATTCCTTCCGGCGCGGTTCGGGTGTTCGCGCGGTGAATCGGCGGCTGGTTGCTCGCGGTGGCGCTCTCCCATCGTTCCCTGGGATCCGATCAATCGTCCGGCGGACAGCGGTCACCTGATGGTCACGAGGTGACACAGGTACGCGCCGAGCCCGAGCCGCACCAGGCCCCCTCGCCCGTCCCGGCAAAAGGGCCGACCTTCGGTCCGAAGGTTACTGGCGGGTTACTTGTCACCTGGTTCGCCGCTCGTCAACGGCACCCCAACAACGCTCGTGATCAATTCACCTGGACCGCCGCTTCGGCCGCCGCCGGCGCCTCCCCGCCCTTGGCCCGCAGCAGCTCCTCACGCTTGGCGCCCCCTGAGACGCGGTGCAAGCTGTACGAACCCGGCTTGTGCGCCTCGTCGGCCAGGTGCTTGACGATGCCCTTGCACACGAACTCCTTGAGCTTCGCGCCGGGGCGGCCGGCGACGTGGAACCACACGGCGACGTCGTACCTGTGGGCGAACTGGAAGATGCCGGCGCGTCGTCCCAGGCTGATGCACTGACCGGCGAACGTCTGGTTGAGGGTGTCGGGCCGCTCACCCTCGATCCTGCTGAGTACCGTGTCGGCGGCCCGCGCGCCGAGCGGCATCGCGGCCTGGCAGCTCATCCGCAGCGGCAGGCCCGACGGCGCCGCCGAGTCGCCGGCCGCGACGATACGTACGTCGTCGACGCTGGTCAGCGTCTCGTCCGTGAGCAGGCGGCCCAGGGCGTCGGTGGTCAGGCCGCTGCGCGCCGCCAGGTCCGGTATGCCGAAGCCGGCGGTCCAGACGGTCACCTGGCTCGGCAGTTCGCGGCCGTCGGCGAGCCGTACGGCGTCCCGGGTCACCGCCGTCACCTTCGCGTCGGCGCCGTCGAGCACGCTCACCCCGAGCGCCGCCAGCCGCCCGGCCACCGAACGCCGGCCCCGAGGGTGCAGGTACGGGCCGAGCACGCCGCCGCAGACCAGGGTCACGGCGCGGCCCGCCTCCGCGAGCTCGGCGGCGGTCTCGATGCCGGTGGGACCGGCGCCGACCACGGTCACCGCGGCCGTCGCGGGTGCCGCGTCGAGGACCGGCCTCAGCCGCTCCGCGTCCTCCAGGGTGGCGATCGGGTGGGCGAACTCGGCCGCTCCGGGCACGCCCGGGTCGGCGCTGCCGCTGCCCACCGCGTAGACCAGGTAGTCGTAGCCGACCGTGCCGCCCGTCCCCAGCCGTACCCGGCGCTCGGCGGCCTCGATTCCGGTCACGGTGTCGACGACCAGGGCGACACCCTCGGCCAGAACGTCCCGGTACTCGACGACCGCGTCGTCGGACCCGGCGACCAGCTGGTGCAGCCGGATCCGCTCGACGAAGGTCGGGCGCGGGTTGATCAGGGTCACGGTCACGTCGTCGCGCCGCGTCAGGCGGTTGGCCGCCATGACGCCCGCGTACCCGCCGCCGATCACGACCACGTCGGTGTTCCCGTTCGTCCCGGTGTTCCCGGTGTTCCCGTTCGTCCCGGTGTTCCCGGTGTTCCCGTTCGTCTCCGTGTTCCCGGTCATGGTGTCTCCCTCGTTCGTGGCTCGGGCCCGCTCGTGGCGTGCGTTCGCCTTAGAGACACCGCGCGGCCGGCGTTTGTGACATGTGTGAGGCGGATCACTCCAGCGGACGGCTTCAGCGGCCCTCTCCCCGAGGTGCGGGCAGGACAGCCGTACGTCCGCCCCTTCGCCTTCTCCGACGACAGCGGCACCACGGCCCGAGCCCTCGATCTGGACGCGCGGCGTGCGGAAGGCATACGGCGAGCACGCCGTGCTGGACGGGATCGACATCTCGGTGGCCGAGGGAACGGTCTTCTCGCTGCTCGGCACGGACGGCGCGGGTTGACGGGGTTCTCGGGCCGCCCGTCGGGGCCACAGTCCGTCGGGGAGCCGGGCGGTGCCGCAGCCGGTGCGCAGATCGTCGGCGAAGAGCGCGAGCAGGGCCCGGTGACTTCCCGGTCGCGATGGGCGACGCGTGGGAGGAAGGTCGGCTCGGCGGTCATCCGGCCAGGCCGGCCGATCCGCCCGCCGGACGCCCCATGGACCGCCTGTTGTCAGTGGCCGGTGCGATGCTGTGAGCATGAACCGGGACGATCTGGTGCGGCTGCGGCGGGCGCGGGACCGCATGGACCGCGAATACGCCGAGCCGCTGGACGTGGCCGCCCTCGCCCGCACCGCGCTGATGTCCCCCGGCCACTTCCAGCGCAGCTTCCGCGCGGCCTACGGCGAGACCCCCTACGGCTATCTCATGACCCGCCGAACAGAGCGCGCCAAGGCCCTGCTGCGCCGCGGCGACCTGAGCGTGACCGAGGTGTGCCTGGCCGTGGGCTGCACCTCCCTCGGCTCCTTCAGCTCCCGCTTCACCGAACTGGTCGGCGAGACCCCGAGCGCGTACCGCGCCCGCTCCCACGACGAGGGCGCGGCGGTCCCCGCATGCGTGGCGAAGCGCCTTACCCGCCCGTCCCGCCATCGCATACGTACGGCGGAACCGAGCGAGGCGCCGTAGCGGCAGCGGCGGGTGGGACCTCGGCAACAGGGCCTAGCGTGAGGGCATGGATACGAACAGAGTCCTGGGCACGGACGTGAAGCTCGCCCAGTGCTTCCTGGCCGTCGACGACCACGACAAGGCGCTCGCCTTCTACCGCGACGTGCTGGGCATGGAGGTCCGCGGCGACGTTGGCTTCGAGGGCATGCGCTGGGTGACCGTCGGCTCCCCCCTCCAGCCGGACGTGGAGATCGTCCTGGAGCCCCCCGCCGCCGACCCCGACATCTCCGCCGCCGACCGCGAGGCCATGGCCACCCTCCTCGCCAAGGGCGTCCTACGCGGCGTCAACTTCACCACCACCGACTGCGACGCCCTCTACGCTCGGGTCGAGGCCTCCGGCGCCGACGTCCTCCAGGAGCCGACGGACCAGCCGTACGGGGTACGCGACTGCGCTTTCCGCGACCCTGCGGGGAACATGCTCCGTTTCATGGAACGCCGGGGGTAGGGGTAGGCCTGGGCCGTGTCATCGAATTCCCGCCGTCGCCCGGAGGCCGGCCTCGCGGCGTCATGGCGGCCCCTCCCGTTGGAGCGAAGCCGAGAATGGGGGAGCGTGCACGGCGTCGTGAGGCAGACGGGAATTGACGACACCGCCTAGGGCGGCCGGGGCCAGGCGCGACTCGAAACGAGAAGAGACAACGGTGTGGGCGGAGTAGACGGATTGGACGGTGTAGGCAGAGTGGGCGGAGTGGGCGGGGCGATCCGGTGGACGTATGCCTTCGTCGACCGGCCGATGGCCGGATTCGAGCGGGCCTGTGCTTTCTGGACGGCGGTCACGGCGACCAGGCTGTCCGCACCGCGGGGTGAGCGGGGCGAGTTCGTGACCCTGCTGCCCGAGGTGGGCGACGCGTGTGTGAAGGCGCAGGCCATCACGTCCGGCGACGGCGGCGCCCACCTGGGTCTCGCCGTGGAGGACGTACCCGCGCTCGTCAACAGTGCCGTCCGGCTCGGCGCCGAGGTCGTCGCCCCGAACAAGGGCTGGGCGGTGCTCCGCTCACCAGCCGGGCAGCTCTTCTGCGCGGTGCCCTGGCACGGCGAGTCGGCGCGGCCCCCGGTGGTCGACGGCACCCGCCTGGACCAGGTCTGCCTGGACGTGCCACCGGCCGACTTCGACAGCGAGGTCGCCTTCTGGACCGCCCTGTCCGGCTGGGACTCCTACCCGGGCTCCCGCCCGGAGTTCCACGTACTACGCCCCCCGACCGGCCTCACCACCCGCATCCTCCTCCAACGCCTGGAGACCCCCGGCCCCGCCTCCGCCCACCTCGACCTGGCCTGCACCGACATCGACACCACCCAGGCCCACCACGAACACCTCGGCGCCACGCCAGTGACCCGCCACCCCCACTGGACCGTGATGCGCGACCCGACAGGCGGCACGTACTGCCTGACGGCCCGAGCCCCGGAAACAGGCGGATTGCCGACACCGAACTGAAGGATCACGAACCCGGCGGAGCGCTGCGCCCCTGACGGGGCCCAAGGAATCCAGCGGCGCCACGGGGCACAGCGGCCTTGACGGCACCCGAGAAATAAAGCGGGGCTCACGAGCACACCACTCTGGCGACGCCCGAAAACCTGGGCGGAAGCCCAGCGAACGTGCCCCAGCCTTTGACCGAACCGGAAGCAACCAGCGGGGTCCAGCGAGGGCACCAGCCCTCACCCAGCCCGAAACCCAGCAGGGTCCGGGATTCGCAGTACACCTGGCGGAAGCCCAGGAATCTCGCGGGGGCCGGGGGCGCATCACCCCTGCGGAACGGGGGCCGGGAGGATCACCCCTGCTGGAATCCGGGGAGCCTGGCGGCGGCGCCCAGAAAGCCGCAGGTCCGCAGAACCCAGCGGGGGTCCAGGGGGCGCAGCGCCCCTGGCGGGTCGGGGGAGCCTGGCAGGACCCAGAAGCCGCAGGTCCGCAGAACCCAGCGGGGGTCCAGGGGGCGCAGCGCCCCTGGCGGGGTCCGGGGCGGAGCCCCGTGAGGGCGTGCGCAACGGGCGCGCAGGCAGGGTCGCAGGGGCGGCAGCCCCTGGGGATGGGACGGGTAGGGGCGGCGGGGGCGAGAAAAGACCCTCACCCACTCACCTGCTCAGATGTCCCCCGCCCCATCCAGCACCGGCCGAATCACCACCGGATACTCCGTAAGCCCCGCGGGGCCAGGGCACTGAGCGACACGGACCGCGATCTCCGTGACACGGTCCAGGCTCGCGCAGTCCAGCAGCCAGTAGCCGGCAAGCGACTCCTTGGTCTCCGAGTACAGCCCGTCCGTGACCACGGGCTCGCCGCCGGCGCCGGCCGTGACGAACCGAGCCCGCGCCGGCTCGGCCAGCCCCTGCCCGTCGACCATCTCCCCGCTCTCGGCGAGGTCGTCGTTGATCGCGCTCATGTGGGCGTGCATGGCCCGCACCTGCTCCCGCGTCCAGGCCGGTGACCCCTCGGAGGCCTTGCCTCGCATGCCCTCGTAGTCCGCCTGTGTGCCGAGGACCATCACCAGGTACTTCATGAGCCCACTCCTTCGCCTTCCTCGGTTCGAACCACCCGCGGTGGGCGGCTCTCGCGGAAGACGCCGGAGCCGCCCGCGCTCCTCGACACACCCGAGCGACTTGTTTCCCTGAGCCCATCGAAGCCCACGGCTCACTCGACTTGTTTCCCTGAGCCCATCGAAGCCCACGGCTCACTCGTCACGGCTCATCCACCCCATGCTGGCCATGCCCCCCGTGTGTGCCATGCGTGCCATGCGTCCGCCGAGCCACAGCCCGCGGCTTCTCCTCGGCGCTCTCCTCGGCCTCGACAGCCGCGTCGACATACGCCTCACACTTCACGTTCCTGCACGGGCCCGGACCCCACACGGGTACCCACGCGCCCAGCGTCTTGTGCCGCCGTACGACCGTGGTCACCGGCTGTCCGCAGACCGGGCAGACCTCCTCGTCGATGCCCATGTTTCCAGGATATTGCCGACACCCCCGGGGCGCTTGCCGCTGTACACCGACATCAACCCGTCGACCGACGGCCGGCCACCGACCAGCCGTCAGCCCCTCCCCCACCGCCGCCGACCGTCAGCGCTTCCTGCCGTACGTCCGCACCAGAACCCCGTTGTCGAAGGTCCGCACCCCGTCGAGCGTGAACTCGGAGAGGGCGAAGCCGGAGCCGAACATCGGCATGCCGGTGCCCAACACGATCGGATACGTCTTGATGATCAGCTCGTCGATCTCGTCGACCAGCGCGCCCGCGACGGCCGAGCCGCCGCACAGGTAGATGCCGCACAGGTAGATACCGAGTCGGCCGTCCTCCGCCTTGAGCTCGCGGATCTTGCCGACCAGATCGTCCGAGATGATCTCGACGTTCGGGTCGGGCGACTCCGTGAGCGTGCGCGAGGCGACGTACTCGCGCAGACGGGCGTAGGGGCTGGTGATGCCCTCCTTCAGCGCCACGTCGTAGCTGGCGCGGCCCTGCACGACCGTGTCGTAATCCTTGTTCTCCAGGCCGTCGGTGCCGACTAGCCGACGCACATGGGTGGGATTGGTGTCCGGATGCTCCGTGTTGAGGTACTCGGCGAAATCCCCCACCACGAAGGGGTACATGAACGACGCGTCGCCGTCCGAGTCCCCGATGAAGCCGTCGATCGAACAGGCGACCAAGTATGTGAGCTTACGCAAACCGGTCTCTTTTCTCGTCCCGACGGGCCCCGCACACCGTGGGGATGTGCGGGACCCGCCCCTGGCCGAAGGCTCCGGGACCGTGCGGTGTCAGGTCGCACGGCACCGGTACCTCCGGGGCTTCACCGGAACCCGCGACGCACAGTGCCGCCTCAGCTACCGCGTCTCCTCAACTACTTCGTCGCGTCACGAACTCGGCCAGCGCGAGAAGCCCTCCGGCCGCCGCCGGATCCGGTACCGCGCGGGACAGTTCGTGCATGGCCCGGGCCATGCGATCGGCGGCCTGGATCTGTGCCCAGTCGCGACCGCCCGCCCGCTCCACCACCAACGCCGTGCGCTCCAGATCCCCCTCCTCGTACGGCAGTCCGTACAGCTCGGCCAGTTCGGCCGCCTCCGGGGTGCCGGAAGCCAGCGCGGCGACCACCGGGAGGGACTTCTTGCGGACCATGAGGTCCGCCCCGGCCGGCTTGCCCGTGCGGCTCGGGTCCCCCCAGATGCCGATGACGTCGTCGATGAGCTGGAAGGCCAGCCCGGCCTCCCGACCGAACGCGTCCAGGGCCTCGACGTCCTCCTCGTCGGCGCCCGCGTACAACGCGCCCAGCGCACAGGCGCAGCCGAGCAACGCGCCCGTCTTCGCCTCGGCCATCGCCAGCACCTCGTCGAGAGTGACCTCCTGCGGACCGCGCCCCTCCATCTCCGTGTCCGTGTGCTGTCCGGCGCACAGCTCGACGACACAGGAAGCGAGCCGCGCGGAAGCCGCGGCCGACGCCGGATGCGGGTCCTCGGCGAGCAACTGCTGCGCCAGGGCCTGTAACGCGTCCCCTGCGAGGATCGCGTCGGGGATGCCGAACACGGTCCACGCGGTGGCCCGGTGTCTGCGGGTGGCGTCCCGGTCCATCACGTCGTCGTGCAGCAGCGTGAAGTTGTGGATCAGCTCCACCGCGGCGGCGGCCCGTACGGCGACGGACTCACGGCCGCCGAGCGCGGCGACCGCGGCCAGGACCAGCGCGGGGCGTATCGCCTTGCCCGCGTTGCCCGTGGCCGGGGTGCCGTCCGCGTGCTCCCAGCCGAAGTGGTAGCGCGCGACCCGGCGCATCGAGCCGGGCAACGACTCGATGGCACGGCGCAGTTCGGGATCGACGGAGATCCGCGCCTGCTCCAGGATGACCGCAGCCTCCTGCCCGTCCAACGAACCCGGTGTGCCCGGCCCGTCCGACGACCCGCGTGTGCCCGGCCCGTCGAGCCGCCCCGGCGCACCCGGCCCGCCGCCCGGTCCCCGCTCGCCGGCGGGAGTCACCGCGCCCGGAGCCACCACCCGCGCCGGAGCCACGGCTCCGGTCGGTTCCCCGCCTCCCGCCGGCTCCGCACCACCCGTCGGGTCCGAGGGAATCGTGATGGGGCTCCGCCTTTCCGGTGTGCTCCCTGGGTGCACCCGCCCTGACGGGCGGGGACACGGCGTCCGGTCGGCCAAGGTCACCGCCAGCGGCCGATCTCGACGTTCTCCAGAACGCCGAGCGCGTCGGGGACCAGGACCGCGGCCGAGTAGTAGGCCGTCACGAGGTACTTGATGATCGCCTGTTCGTTGATGCCCATGTAGCGGACGGACAGGCTGGGCTCGATCTCGTCCGGGATGTTCGCGGCCCGCAGCCCGATGACGCCCTGGTCGTCCTCGCCGGTACGCATGGCGATGATCGAGGTGGTCCTGGCCTCGGTCACCGGGATCTTGTTGCACGGGTAGATCGGCACCCCGCGCCAGGTCGGGATGCGGTTGCCGGCGATGTCGATGGTCTCCGGGACCAGTCCGCGCTTGTTGAGTTCGCGGCCGAACGCGGAGATCGCGCGCGGGTGGGCGAGCAGCAGCTTGGTGCCCCGGCGGCGGGTGAGCAGTTCGTCCAGGTCGTCCGGGCTGGGCACGCCGTCGTGCGGCTGGAGCCGCTGGTCGTACTCGCAGTTGTGGAGGAGGCCGAACTCGCGGTTGTTGATGAGCTCGTGCTCCTGGCGTTCCTTCAACGCCTCGACGGTGAGCCGGACCTGCTGCTCGGTCTGGTTCATCGGCTGGTTGTAGAGGTCGGCCACGCGCGTGTGGATGCGCAGGACGGTCTGGGCGACGCTCAGTTCGTACTCGCGCGGCGCCGCCTCGTAGTCGACGAAGGTGTGCGGGATGTCCGGCTCACCGCTGTGGCCGGCGGCGAGGTCGATCTCCTTCTCGCCGTAGGTGTTGGTGCGCTGCGACGGGATGGCACGCTGCTCCTGAAGGTGCGCGCTCAGGGTCTCGGCGCGCTCCGCGAGCTGTTCGACGGCCCGACGTGGCAGGACGAGCACCGTGCACGCGGTGACCGCGCGGGCCGTGTACTCCCAGATCGCGTCGTCGTCCAGCAGCGCCTGGTCGCCGAAGTAGGCCCCGTCGGCCAGAACTCCGAGGACCGCGTCGTCTCCATAAGGTCCGGTGCCGATCTTCTCGACCTTGCCGTGCGCGAGCAGGAACACCTCCTCGGCCCGGCTGCCGAACTCGCCCAGCACATCGCCGGGTGCGAACTCCCGCTGCTCGCACCGCTGGGCCAGCTCGCCCAGCACCTCGATGTCCTCGTAGGTCCGCAGGGCCGGCAGTTCGCCCAGCTCCGCGGGGATCACGGCGACCCGGTCGCCGGTCTTCACAAAAGTGACGCGGCCGTCGCCGACCGCGTAGGTGAGCCGCCGGTTCACCCGGTACGTGCCGCCCTGCACATTCACCCAGGGCAGGTTGCGCAGCAGCCAGCGCGAGCTGATCTCCTGCATCTGGGGCGCGGACTTCGTGGTGGTGGCCAGGTTCCGGGCAGCGGCCGTGCCGAGACTCTGCTGCGGCTTGTCCTGCTGCGAGCGAACCTCTTCGCCTACCGACATACGGATTCCCCTCCGGGTATGCACTGATATCGCGGTCACCGATCTCGCGATCAAGCCTCGCACCACGGAGCGTGCCGGTGCTATTACCCGAAAGAGCGGGAATGGATCTTACGAACCCTGGGCATATCAGGGGACTTTGTCGACCACCCGTACTCCTGACCGAATCTGACCGGATCGACTCGCACGTCCCACGTACCCCTGGCTCCCATCGGAAGTCGGGGGTACAAGCGTGCGTACGAGGCGGCCACGACCGGCGGCCGTCGCACCGCACGCGCGAAGGAGGCGGCCATGGCCCCACCCATGTCCGCGGGCAGATTTCTCACCGTCCTCAGGAACGAGGGCGTCACAGTCGTGGAGGTCGGCGACTGGGAGCATCACAACCGCAACCACAAGGGCCCCTGGGGACCCGTCCACGGCGTGATGATCCACCACACCGTCACCTCCGGCAGCGCCCGCACCGTCCGCATCTGCCGCGACGGCTACGCGGGCCTGCCCGGCCCCTTGTGCCACGGCGTCATCACCAAGGACGGCCGTGTCCATCTCGTCGGCTACGGCCGCGCCAACCACGCCGGCCTCGGTGACGACGACGTCCTGCGGGCCGTGATCGCCGAGACGGCCCTCCCGCGGGACAACGAGGCCAACACCGACGGCAACCGCCACTTCTACGGCTTCGAGTGCGAGAACCTCGGCGACGGCGAGGACCCCTGGCCCGCGCCCCAGCTCGACGCCGTCGAACGGGTCTCCGCCGCCGTCTGCCGCCACCACGGCTGGACCCAGCGGTCCGTCATCGGCCACCTCGAATGGCAGCCCGGCAAGATCGACCCCCGAGGCTTCACGATGGCCCACATGAGAGACCGAATACGGGCCCGCCTGCGGTGAGGGCCCGGCCGTAGGCCACCGGACGCCGACCGGTCATGTGTCCGACAATGGCCATGTGACCGGCCAGCCCTCCACCCCTGACCCCACCCCCGACGCCACCACCGCGCTGCGCCCCCGGCTGCCGTCCCCCCTTCAGGAGGTCGTCGACGACCGCTTCGCCCGCCACGGCGTCCGGCTGCTCCTCAAGCGCGACGACCTGATCCATCCGCAGCTCATCGGCAACAAGTGGCGCAAGCTCGCCCCCAACCTGCGCGCGGCGGCCGGCCGCCCGCTGCTCACCTTCGGCGGCGCGTACTCGAACCACCTGCGCGCCACCGCCGCCGCGGGCCGCCTCCTGGGGCTGCCCACCATCGGCGTGGTCCGCGGCCAGGAGCTGGCCGACCGCCCCCTCAATCCGTCCCTGGCCCGCTGCACGGCGGACGGCATGCGGCTGCACTTCGTCGACAGATCGACGTATCGCCACAAGACCGACCCGGCCACCCTGGCCGCCGTCCGTCGCGCCGCCGACGCCGGGGACGCGTACGTCGTCCCCGAGGGCGGCAGTAACAGCCTGGCCGTACGCGGCTGCGAGGAGCTCGGCGCGGAGCTGCGCGGCCGGGCCGACGTGGTGGCCGTCGCCTGCGGCACCGGCGGCACCCTCGCCGGTCTGGCCGCCGGCCTGGCCCCCGGCCGGCGTGCTCTCGGCGTCCCCGTCCTCAAGGGCGGCTTCCTCGAAGAGGAGATACGCCGGCTCCAGCACCGGGCCTTCGGCGGCCCGCGCGGCGACTGGCACCTCGACGACCGCTTCCACTTCGGCGGATACGCCCGCACGACCCCCGAACTGGACGCCTTCGCGGCCGACTTCGAGAGCCGCCACGCCCTCCCGGTGGAGCGTCTCTATGTCGCCAAGTTGCTCTACGGACTTGTCACCCTGGCCTCGGAAGGCGCCTTCCCGCGCGGGACGACGATCGCCGCGGTGATCACGGGAAGCCCGTTTCCCAGCGAGAAGCCCGAGCTGCCCTAGGA
>NZ_JAEMUX010000329.1 GCF_016598475.1 Streptomyces adelaidensis | reverse complement strand
GCCCTTCCGGCGCGACGACCGCCGGGACGGGGACCGGCCGGCCTTCCGCCGCGATGACCGGCGTGACGACCGTGGCGACCGTCGTGAGGGCGACCGTCCCGCGTTCCGTAGGGACGACGACCGTGGTGACCGTCCCGCGTTCCGGCGTGATGACGACCGTGGTGGGTTCCGCAGGGACGACAACCGTGGCGGTGGCGATCGCGGTGGGTTCCGCAGGGACGACAACCGTGGTGCTGGCGATCGCGGTGGGTTCCGTGGGCGTGACGATCGCGGTCGTGACGACCGGCGCGGGGACGACCGTGGTGGGCGGCC
>NZ_JAEMUX010000328.1 GCF_016598475.1 Streptomyces adelaidensis | reverse complement strand
GCCCCCACCAGCCCCGGATCCTTGGTCGCCAGCGCCAGGCGACCGGCCCCCGGCCTGCGTATCCGCCCGTCGGGTGCCCGACCCTCGTCGAGTTCGGCCAGACCACGGCTGACACAGCCCTTCGAGACGCCCGCGGCGCGTGCCACCGCGGCGATCCCGCCGTGACCGAGGTGCCGGGACTCCGCGGCGTACAGGATCCGGCGCTGCCGCTCGTTCAGATGCGGCGTCACCGCCTCCAGCTTCTCCCGCAACGAGTCGATCAGCTCATCGAAGCGCCCCATATCTCATCAACGAGCCCAACTGGCCTAAGAAA
>NZ_JAEMUX010000327.1 GCF_016598475.1 Streptomyces adelaidensis | reverse complement strand
TGTTCACCGCCTCCCCCGAGCATCTGGCCCGTCTCGCCCTGTACCGCAAGGGCGAGTCGGATCTGCTGCACCGGGACGGCATGTGGTTCCTGAACGCCACCTGCGAGATCCCCGAGGCCGAACCCGACACCGGTACCGAGGGGTTCCTCGGGATCGACCTGGGCATCGTGAACATCGCCACCACCAGCGATGGTCAGGTCATGGCCGGACGCCAGCTCAACCGGGGACGCCTGCGCGAACGCGCGTTGCGCCAGAAACTGCAGAAGAAGAACACCCCCTCCGCCAAGCGCCGGCTGAAGAAGCGGCGCCGCAAGG
>NZ_JAEMUX010000326.1 GCF_016598475.1 Streptomyces adelaidensis | reverse complement strand
TGATGAACAAGGACTCCAAGACCCCCGCCCTCAGCAGACGAGCCGTGGTCGGCGGCGCCGCCCTGGCCGCGCTCACGGTCGGGGCCGCCGCCCCGGGTACGGCCCGGGCTGCGTCGGGTACGGCCCGGGCTGCGTCCCCCCAGGGGGCGTGGCAGCCTGTTCCCGTGCCCGATCAGGTGCCCGTGACCGAGTACCAGGTCCCCGTCTCCGGAGGCGGCAGCCTGTGGTGCTGGGACACCGGCGGTGACGGTGAGCCGGTCGTGCTGCTGCACCCCGGATCCGGCAGCGGCGAGAGCTGGCCGTACCAGCAGCCGGTGCTGGCGGGCG
>NZ_JAEMUX010000325.1 GCF_016598475.1 Streptomyces adelaidensis | reverse complement strand
ATCGCCTCGGTGAACGAGCCGCGTAGGCAGGCGGGTTCGGCGCAGTGCCAGCGCGCCTTGCGCCACCGGATACCCACCGGACGCCCGCCACAGAGCAGGTGCCTGGGCCGGGTGGTGCGGTAGTCCTTCAGCCGGGTGGCGAAGATGCCGCACGAGGGGCAGGCCCGAGCGGAGTCCTCGGCCGTGACGACGTACACCGTCGAACCACCCGCCTCGTCGTCCTTTACCTTGATCACACTCACCCCCTCCAGCCCAAGAAGTCGCGTTGCCGCCTCGTTGATCCCGGTATCGTCGATGTTCAAGCCCGTGGGATTTCATGATCGGTTGC
>NZ_JAEMUX010000324.1 GCF_016598475.1 Streptomyces adelaidensis | reverse complement strand
CTGACCCTCCAGGAGACTTCCTCCGGTGCGCTGCGTGCGCTGGACAGCAGTTCCCAGGGTGTGGTCCTGGAGGCTGGTTCCCCTGTCATGTGGGACGCGGGCGGCGGGGGCGACCCCTCCACGACCGCCCGGACCGCGGCTTTCGGTACCGCGTCCGTGAGTGCCGCCGGTGGCCTCGAACCGCCTCCGGACGCCGCGACCGCGCCGGTCGAGATGGAGGTCGGGCAGGGCAAGTTGACGCTGATCCCGTCCCAGGACCTGCTGACCGACCCCGAGACCAGCTTTCCGGTGGTAATCGATCCGATCGAGAAGACCACCAGCCGTACGTCCTGGACG
>NZ_JAEMUX010000323.1 GCF_016598475.1 Streptomyces adelaidensis | reverse complement strand
CCACGATGCCCGGCGACCGCCGTCCCCCGTCCGTCGCCTCGGCCCACTGCCCGAACACCACCTCGGCCGCCTCCAACCGGGTCAACTGCGACTCGATTCCGGCCAGTTCCTTGCGGAGCAGCTCAGCCCGTTCTTCCAGCTCAAGCCGTTGCTGGACCGTCCATGTCAGCACGTCCGTCATACATATCCCTCCGCCGGGAGGCTACGCAGCGGTCCGCCGTCCTGGTCCGCGAACGCCAGAAACCGCCCATGGCGGACGATCACGTGCTAACGATCTCCGGCCGGACCAGCGCGAGCACCTCACCGAGACAGCACACCAGCCCCGTTGACCAGCGGAAACCAGGTTGGCGGGGGCTCA
>NZ_JAEMUX010000322.1 GCF_016598475.1 Streptomyces adelaidensis | reverse complement strand
CGCGAGGTCGGGGCCTTCCTGGCCGCGGGCGGCGGAGGCGCGTTCCACCGCCTCCAGCTGGTCGGTGAGGACGGACTTGGAGTCGTGCAGCAGCCGTCCGACGAGTGTGGACTTGCCGTCGTCGACGGAACCGGCGGTGGCGAACCGCAGGAGGGTCGTCTCGGAGAGTTCCGTGGTGGTGGTCATGCTTAGAAGTACCCCTCGCGCTTACGGTCTTCCATCGCGGCCTCGGACATCTTGTCGTCGGCGCGGGTCGCGCCCCGTTCGGTCAGCCGGGAGGCCGCGATCTCGGTGATCACGGCTTCCAGGGTCACCGCGTCGGAGTCGACGGCGCCGGTGCAGGACATGTCGCCGACGGTCCGGTAGCGCACCTGG
>NZ_JAEMUX010000321.1 GCF_016598475.1 Streptomyces adelaidensis | reverse complement strand
GGACTACGCCCTCTACCGCCAGGACCGGCTGCGCAGTCTCACGGTCTCCGGCAGTGTCATGGGCATTCAGGACGCCGAGTACCTGGAGCTGAGCCAGATCGTTCAGCCTGCTGGGCTTCGCGGCATGCCCACCGACTTCGCGGAGTTGGGCCCGTCCTACCGGGGCGGGGACCGGGACGGCGTGGCGGCCTGGCTGGAGATAAACGCCCGCGCGAAGACGGCAAACGCCTTCACGCCGTCCCTCGCGAACGTGATCACCTGGGCCGGGCTGGAGACGCTGACGCTCCCCGTCCAGCTCATCACCGGGGACGGCGACCTGATCAGCCCGCCGTCGATCATGCGCCTGAACGCGGGGCACGTGCGGAACGTGGAGACCCACGTCGTGG
>NZ_JAEMUX010000320.1 GCF_016598475.1 Streptomyces adelaidensis | reverse complement strand
GGGAGGCGCGGGCAGCCGCCCAGAAGTCGGGGCAGAGTGTCGAGGTGACGGGTCTCCGGCAGGAGCGTCGTACCGTCGTGGCGAACAGCGACGGCACTTTCACTGCCCAGGAGTTCGCCGAGCCGGTGCGCACCTGGCAGGGCGGCCAGTGGGCGGACATCGACGAGTCCCTCGTCCGGCGCACCGACGGCACCTGGGCACCGAAGGCCACCACGGCCGATGTCACCTTCTCAGCCGGCGGCGAAGGGCCGTTCGCCCGGATACGTGTCGCCGGGCGCGAACTCGCCCTGTCCTGGCCGGGCGGAGACCTGCCGAAGCCGGTGATCGACGGCGACTCGGCGACGTACGAGAACGTGCTGCCCGATGTGGACCTGGTCGTGCAGGCC